>CAZCQJ010000001.1:0-2759 GCA_964500865.1 uncultured Bdellovibrionales bacterium
ATGGATGAAGCCGTGCGAGTACTCGACTTTGAGACCGCTGCTATTTTGCGTGATGAAATTCGATTTTTGGAAGAAAAGCTGACGCCCAAAAGGACTCGAAAAAAATAATTTTCGTGGTATAGTATACAGGTAAGTTCTAAAAATAAACAATATGAAAAAGTGGTCACAGACACAATTTTTTGTGGGCGCATTGACACTCGTTATTGTTTTAGCTCTCATTGCTGTTTTTGCGCAGGGGCTGAAAAAATTTGAGGGTCAACAGATAGAGGCAGAGACATCGATGATGAAATCAGAAGCGATACAAAATTTACCACCAGTTACCCCTGCGAAAGTAGTTGATGAATTACAAAAAGAAGATGCAAATGTAATGAGTGAACTGGAGCAAGATGTTGCAGCTGAAAAAGCAGCGGTTGACGCAGAAACAAAAGAGCTTATTAATGTTACTGAAAGCTATGAATAAATATATTTTTGTACCTGTACTTGGTTTGGCTGTAAGTCTTCCGTTGGCGGGGAGTGCTTCGTGGGGAGATATGTGGAAGATAGAGATGGAAGATCGCCAAACAAAACAAGAAGAGCGTCAACAGGAAAGAATGAATGAGCGTCAGGATCGACAAAAGGAGCGTCAGGAAAAACAGGAGACAAAATCAGCCGAGCGCCAGCAGACATTTTGCGATAGTCTGACTAGTCGTTTCGATGAACAGTCAAAACAGTTCGATGAGCGAAAAATGAATTTTTCTGACACAGCTGACGATCGTGCCGCCAAGCGCCAGGGGGACCGTGAAACCCGTGATGCCAAAATGAACGAGCGTCGCGATGCCACAAAGTCGCGTCGCGAGCAAATGTACCAGAACCTAACGAACAAGGCGAATACTGATACCGAAAAGGCTGCCGTGACTGCTTTTCAAAAAACAGTCGAAACTGCTGTGGCTACCAGGCAGGCCGCTGTGGATGCTGCCATAAAAAATTTCCGATCAGGCGTTGATCAGATCATTACTAACCGCAAAACCAGTAACGCTACGGCACTAGCAACCTTTCGGGCCGCTGTAAAAACCGCTGCCGACAAAGCCGAGGCGAGCTGCGCTGCTGGTGCCGACCAGGCCACTGTGCGTAATGAGTATCGCAGTGCCGTGCAGGCTGCGCGAGAGGCTCTGCAGGTAACCCGCAAGGGGGATACTACCGTAGGTGATCAGGTAGCTGCTTTGGCTGCCGCACGCAATAAAGCGGTGCAGGCTGCAGTGGATACATTTGTTGTCACTACGAAAACAGCGGGGGACACCCTAAAAGCTGCCTTTGGAGAAACCGAAGCTGCTGAGTAAGGATACGTGTTTGAAGTAAGAAAGTAGCAAGAGAGCCCCTGACAAAGGGGCTTTTTTCTGTTAGAGTAGGGAGAGCTTGAATTACAAACCTTTTGCTTATGGCAACGCCTAAAAAACATGCCCTTCCTTCGGAACAGATTGTTGTTCGTGGAGCCAGGACTCACAACCTCAAAAATGTTACCGTCGCTATGCCACGTAACGCCATGGTAGTATTTACCGGTCTTTCGGGGTCCGGAAAATCTTCACTCGCCTTCGACACTATTTTTGCCGAAGGGCAGCGCCGTTACGTAGAATCACTCTCTGCTTATGCTCGTCAGTTTTTGAACACCATGCAGAAGCCAGAGGTGGACGAGATCGAAGGGTTGTCGCCGGCTATTTCTATTGACCAAAAATCAGCCGGACGAAACCCGCGTTCTACGGTAGCAACCGTGACAGAAATTTATGACTACCTGCGTGTACTTTTTGCGCGCGTTGGCAAGCCACACTGTTTGCTCTGTGGCAATGAGATTCACAAGCTTGCCCCAGAAGAAATGAAGGAACTCGTACAAGAAAAAGTGAAGCGCTACCAAAAAAGCAGCAAGCAAAAAAAGTCGGTGCAGGTGAGTATTTTGGCGCCGGTGGTACGTGGCCGCAAAGGAGAGTACTATCAGCTTTTGTATGCGGCTCTCAACAAAGGATTCTCGGAAATTTATTTGGATGGCGAGCGCCACAGTTTACGTGAGCAGATTCTCCTTTCGAAAAATAAGAAGCACGATATTGATCTAGTGGTAGACGAAATTGCTGTGACCGAATTTATGCAGTTTCCGGAGACTTCGACAGAGCGTCTTTCGGAGGCAGTGGAAAAAGCTCTCGAAGAAAGTGAGGGATTAGTAAAAGTGCAGATCGGCGATGAGATTCAGACGCTCTCGAGTAAATTTTCGTGTCCGAACGATGGATTTTCGTTCCCAGAGGTAGAGCCACGTCTGTTTAGTTTTAACTCGCCCTATGGGGCTTGTGACGCCTGTAATGGGCTTGGTAAAAAACACTTCTTTGGTGACGAGCCTTGCCCAAAGTGTAATGGTACCCGTTTACGTGAAGAAGCACTCCATATTAAGGTAGGAGGCAAAAATATTGTCGATCTCACCGCGATGACGACAGATACTTTTTACGCCTTTTTTATTGACTTGGAGCTCTCGCAACGCGAAACGCAGATTGCCGCGGTGGTGTTGCGCGAAGTAACTAGTCGCGTCGAGTTTTTGTTAAACGTAGGACTCGAGTACTTAACGCTTGATAGGCGTGCCAACACACTCTCTGGTGGTGAGGCACAGCGTATTAGTTTGGCCAGTCAGCTCGGTTCAAAGCTGGTGGGTGCTCTGTATGTTTTGGATGAGCCAACCATTGGGCTGCACCAGCGTGATAATGAACGATTAATCCAGACCCTGACGGCCCTGCGTGATTTAGGAA
>CAZCQJ010000001.1:2769-6655 GCA_964500865.1 uncultured Bdellovibrionales bacterium
CGTCGTAGAGCACGACGAGGACACTATTTTTGCTTCGGATTACTTGGTAGATATTGGTCCGGGAGCTGGCGTCCATGGCGGAGAAATTGTGGCGGCGGGGTACCTCGATGATTTACTCGCAGCCAAGAAAAATACGAATGATTCCTTAACGCTGGCCTACCTCCGTGGCGAGATCGCTATTGCGCTCCCGAAGCAGCGCCGCGTGAAAGAGAAGGGAGAGATCGTGATTAAGGGTGGCCGACTCTTTAACATTAAAGACCTCAACGTGAGTATTCCCTTGGGCCGCTTCGTGACGGTGACTGGAGTTTCGGGTTCGGGGAAGTCGACCTTCTTGTACGAGATTTTTTACAAGAACTTGCAGAACCGTTTGGACCGCCGCTACAAGTCGAACAAAGTAGTGAACTGTGACTCGATAACAGGCACCGAATATGTGTCACGCGCCGTACTGATTGACCAGAGTCCGATTGGCCGTACGCCGCGCAGCAACCCGGCTACCTATACGGGTGCTTGGGGGCATATTCGTGATTTATTTGCGAGCGCTGAGGAGTCTCGCGTACGCGGTTGGAAGGCGGGGCGCTTTTCGTTTAACCGTCCGGGTGGGCGCTGTGAAACCTGTGAGGGAAACGGATTTCTTGCTGTAGAGATGCACTTCTTGCCGACGGTGTATGTACCTTGCGACGTTTGTGATGGAACACGCTTTACCAAGGAAACCCTCGAAGTACGTTACAAGCACAAAAATATTTACCAGGTACTCGAAATGACTATCGAGGAAGCCTATATTTTCTTCCAGGATATTCCCGCTATTGCCGACAGACTAAAGACTCTCAACGAGGTGGGCCTAGGGTATCTGAAGTTAGGACAGAGCGCTACGACACTTTCGGGCGGTGAGGCGCAGCGTGTAAAAATTGCCTCGGAACTCTACCGTCGTCATACTGAGCGAACAATTTACTTGCTTGATGAACCAACTATAGGGCTCCACTACGAAGACGTTCGCAAACTCATCGAGATCCTTGATAGCCTGGTAGCGAAAGGAAACACGGTGATGGTTATCGAACACAATACGGACCTTATTAAGTCATCAGACTACATCATTGATATTGGCCCTGAAGGGGGAACAGGCGGTGGTAAGGTAGTAGCGACGGGGACACCAGAGACCGTGGCGCGAAGTGAAAAATCACATACGGGACGGTACCTGAAAAAAGTACTGGAGGCAGCAGCGAAAGTAGCCAAGAAAAAGGCGTAAGAAAAACTAGCGTAAGGAAAACTATTGCTTGCTTTTACGGAGCTCGGTAACGAGCTCAGCGAGGAGCACTTCGATTTTGTCGATACGGGCAACATCAGCGGCACGTTCGGCAGCATCTTCACGGTCATCCTCCTCGATGTCATCACTAATTTCCTCAACTTCTTCAGCGAGGTCTTCTACTTCCTCTTGGATCTCATCGATATCGTTCGAGATCTCCTCGACTTCTTCACTCACGGCACGTAGCTCGGCCGCTTGACGGTTAACAGACATCTGGATAAAGAGCGCAAGGTAGATTGCTTCGAGAGAAACAGCGGTGGTGAGAATAAGAAGAATCTTTTCGAGCGAAATGCCAAAAAAGAGCAGCGAAAAAATACCAATAAAAAAGAAGGTATGGATGATCAGTGAGGCACCACTGCCGAGAGACTCAGTGCTTTTGAGGGCCAGGGTATCTATGGTCGAAGAAAGTGTCTTCGGTGCCTCTTGTGAAATGGGTTTCATAGGACAAGAAAGTTATAACACGCGTAGTATAGCACGAGAAAGCGTATGACCAAGAAACGAATACAAAGAGTGCAGCTTGGTGACGCTACTATAACAGTGGTTTTATGGCCCGTAGCAAGAGCTAAGCATTTGCGTATTACAATTACCAACAAAGAGAGTGTAACAGTCACGGGGCCGCGTCGAGTATCATACAGAACACTCGAGCAATTTTTTGTAGAGCGGAGCGCTTGGGTTTCGCAACAATTGCAGCATTTTGAAACAAAGCCGTTCAAGGGTCTTGCGCTTTCGCAAGATGTATATAAAAAGAAGAAGCCAGCAGCTCAAAAACAAGTAGAGCAAAAGTTGTTGCAGTGGAACAAGTTCTACCAGTTTTCGTGGCAGCGGGTGACGATCCGCAACCAAAAGACTCGTTGGGGGAGTTGTTCGTCACGGGGGAATCTGTCGTTCCACACACGTATCATCGACCTCCCCGAGGAGCTACAGGACTATTTGGTAGTTCACGAGCTTTGTCATCTGAAAGAAATGAACCATGGTCCACGGTTTTGGAAGTTAGTCTCACACGCTATCCCAGGCGCTCAGCACTTGAAAAAAAAGCTGAGTAGTACCATACTAGAGGAGTAACAGGTAATCTATTTTTCTATGGCACGTACGCAAAAAGATGTGTATGACGAAATTAAAAAGGGTGGGGATGGTGTCTCACTCCGGCAAAGTCACAAGGTACGCTTGGCAGTAATCATCTTGCTTATTCTTGCAGCAGCGGCAGTTGCCTTCTTCTTCGAGAAGACACGCCTTTGGATGTTTGGTGTTATTGCACTTTTGGCAGTGGCCTTGGGGCTCGAGGTAGCACAGAATGACTATGATCTTGGTAAGGCATGGGAAACCGGGTCACTCTCGGAATCAAAAGTCCTACGTGACAAAGAAGGGAACGTAGTAACTGATACTGCTATGGGGAAGGCAGCTAACGAGTATAACTGTAGTGATTTTAGTACTCAGGCCGAAGCACAGCGTTTTTTTGACAAAGTTGGTGGAGCTCAGAATGATGTGAACCGTTTAGATGGTAATGGTGACGGCATCGCTTGCCAGAGCCTTCCGGCTGGGGCTCAGTAAATAACATAAAAAGAAAGAAGGCTTTGATAGTCTTCTTTCTTTTCTTTTTATACTATGGAATTCTCATTAGGGATGCTCGGAATGTTGTACATTGTCCTGGTAAGTGCCGTGGCGCTTTTTGTGATGGGGAATGATAAATTCGCCGCCCGTCGTGACCGTGATGAACGTACCCCAGAGGGTATCCTTTTTTTCCTCGCTGTTATCGGTGGGTCTTTAGGGGTGTATGCAGGCATGTTTTTGTTCCGTCATAAGACACGTAAATGGTATTTTGTAATGGGACTCCCGGTGCTCTTGGCCCAGCAGCTTTTGCTCCTGAGTCAATTCGAACATTTGATTTTTTAGTGAGAAGAGTGTAGGCTAGGACCACGATCTTTTTTATGACAGAGGAGTAGTAGCGATGACTTTTGAGAATTTTGTGGTCGTGTACCCCATGGATACCCAGGGGGGAGTGCTCATGGCTCGCAAGAAGCGTAAGTGGTGCGAAGGAAAGCTGGTTGGCTTTGGTGGAAAAATTAAGCCAGGCGAGACCGTCCGAGCAGCCACCGAGCGCGAGCTTAATGAAGAGCTAAATCTTCAGGCGTATTCTACGGAGTGCCGGTTGATTGCGGTGCTTGATAATTACACTAGCGCAATGCCAAAGCGAATTTTTGTGCTCACCGGAAAACCGTTAGAGGAACCAGGAAAATTCTTGCAAACGCTGTGTGTTGATGGAGAAGAATTTTTTCCAGAGACGCTTCGGTTTTGGGATGTATCACGGGTGAAACCAGAAGACCTCCCAGAAGGAGATGATCTGTGGTTACCAGAAGCACTAAAGGTTATGGGTGACCCACTGCATGTCCAGGTATATAAGGGCCAGAGCGGTGTTTCAAGGCTGCAAATGACAGTCTCTTCGTTTGGCTGGAATATTAACGTGGCACCAAGTCGGTAGAAAAGAGGGGGGGGTAAATGGGGCGACCTGCACAGCAGGCGCCCCATATTTTTTTACTAGAAAACGACAGAAAAACAAAAAGGCCTGCAATGCAGGCCGGTGGATTGAAT
>CAZCQJ010000001.1:6665-11202 GCA_964500865.1 uncultured Bdellovibrionales bacterium
TCTGAATAATGCCGGTGATAGGCAGATGGTAAAAGATGTCTCTTCTATAAGCTGGGATATCGACGCGGTGCTACAAGACATGTCGAAGAAGCTTACAGGGCGCTAGGGGGATGATAAATGGGGTGACCTGCACAGCAGGCACCCCATATTTTTTGAGAAGAAAACGAAAAGGCCTGCAATGCAGGCCGGTGGATTGAATCCCAAAAAATATGATATCGGAAAAAAATATATTTTTTCCCTGAAAATCCAGGTGGGTTTCACTTAGGTGTCCTGAAGGACGCCATCGCCGGCCATTCTGAAGGCCTTTCAAATATAGTATAACCAAGGAGTAGGGTATTGACAAATCAGTGAGAATAGAGTAGGATATAAAGGCTTTTCTCAAGGGGAGAAAGGTAGCAAGGAAGGATTAGTAATGGTAAAGTTTCGTATTATCGGGGTGCAAGATGTCGTTATTGTAGGATTGCTCTCAGCGAAGGGTATCTTGGCTGGAGATGATGGCAACGGGGCGGCATACTCCTCGGAGATATCACCAAAAGCCTTGAATGCGATGCTCCGACACTGCAGATGGGATGGCGATAGAAGGATGGTATCGCCACCACCGTTTGAGATTTTTTGTCAGCAAGCGCCTGGTCAAGATTGGGCTAAGATCTGTCAAGAAACGGACGAGGTGATCCGATTAGCGGCTCTGAGAGCGCTGAATTATCAGCCGAAGAAAATGCAAAACGGAGGGGGTATGTCAGCGGAATCGCTGAAGATGTCGATGGTACAACAGCCGGCCTAAGTTCGGCATAGCGGAAACGGGTGGCTCTGGAGATTGTTCCGGAGCCACCCTTATTTTTTTAAAAAACTACACACGAGTGTAGTGAGGGCTGCTATAATAAAGAGGAATAGGAAGAAATATGCAATCACGCCCCTGGCAGAAAACTCAAGCGATTGCTGCATTCTTGCAGCACAATGATCTCCCCGAAACACCGGGGGTGTACTTTTTTTTGAACGACGAACAGGAGATTTTGTATATCGGGAAGGCGACGTCGCTCCGTGACCGGGTGAAGAGTTATTTTACCGAGAAAATTGTAGTGACACGTGGCCCAAAAATTGAGCTCCTGATGAAGCGGGCTACAGTGATTGGGTACACCGTAACAGATTCCGTGCTGGAGGCGCTCCTTTTAGAAGGCGAACTCATTAAGCAATACCAGCCACCCCATAATACTGACGCGAAGGACGACAAGAGTTATAATCGGGTAGTTATTACCAAAGAGGCTTTCCCGCGAGTGCTGTTGGTTCGTGACCGCGAACTCGCGCAAGAAAAGTTTACACTGTCAGTGAAAAAAATGTATGGGCCATTTCCGAGTGGCAACGACCTTAAGGCAGCCTTAAAAATTATTCGTAAGTTGTTTCCGTATAGAGATACCTGTACGCCATACACAGAATCTGGTAGTAGAAAACCGTGTTTTTCTCGGCAGGTCGGACTTTGCCCTGGCGTGTGCACGGGCGAAGTTACCGCACGGGATTACCAACGGAAAGTGCGGCGCATCGAACTATTTTTTGAGGGAAAGAAACAGATGCTTGTGAAGCGCCTTGAAAAAGAAATGAGGCAACTTGCCAAAGAGCTTCGTTTTGAAGAAGCAGCCGAAGTAAAGAAGCTTCTTTTTGGGGTGCAGCATATTCGTGATATGGCACTGGTGACCGAGGACCGTAACACCGAAGACCAACACAGAATTGAGGGGTACGATACGGCTCACCTGGCTGGGCAAGCGAGTGTTGGGGTCATGACGGTGGTCCAGAAGGGACGGGTCCGTAAAGAGGAATACCGTGCGTTCCATTTGCGTAGAGGGCATCAGGGGAATGATATTTCTGCTTTGCGAGAAATTCTCGAACGCCGCCTGAAACATACCGAATGGCTTTTGCCAGAGCTTATGGTGATTGATGGCGGTGAGGCGCAGCGCAGCGAGGCCGAAACAGTGCTTGCTGAGCAAGGGCTGACGATACCAATTGTTGCAGTAGTAAAAAACAGTAAGCACGAACCAGACCATTTTTTGGGTGATGACGCGCTAGTTGAGCGATTTACCAAGGAAATACTTCTGGTAAATAGCGAGGCGCATCGGTTTTCGCTCAGGCTCCATACCAAAAAGCGCTCGCAGGAGTTCTTGTTGAAAAAAAGGAAGGCTAACAAAAAAGAAAAATAGTGGTATAATAAGAAGGTAAAATAAAAATCTTATGCAACGATACTTATCGCTCCTTTTTTTCACGTTTTTATTTGCTGCTTTGCCGCAGGTAAATGTTTCGGCAGCAACTGTGGAAAAAACCTGTACTATTGCTCGGTCAAATCTTGACTGGCGAGCCTCTTCGAATATACAGTGTTCTGTTCCGGGATTTTCGGGCTCGACGGGTGATCTTACGGGAGTAGCTGTCACGATTACGCAGACCACTTGGTCGGTGCAGAGTCTGGAAAACCGCGAAAAAACAGCAGCAACTTTGAATAGTAAATTGTATGGCGACACCAAACTTTCAGTAGCTGGCACCCAGGTAGTGGCGGATCACCTGGAGCTTGCCCGAGCCACCTTTAGCGCGGGGGCGTACGATGGAACAACAGACTTTGCTGGTATCTCTGGAAAGACCATGGATGTGTATACAAAAACACAGTCGATCTCTGGTACAGCCTCGCCGAGTCTTTTTTTGAATAAATCTTCAGTAGCACTTCAGGCCGAGCTTATTACCGAATGGACCTGTAGTGGCGCCGGTAACGCAGCTTGTAATTCTGACTCAGATGCTAGTGCTACTATGAAGGTGGTATATACGTATACACCGCACCCAGTAGACCTGGCGCTTAGTTCTTGCTCGCCTACGAGCACGAGCTCAAATCAGGTAACACTGACAGTACCGGTGACAAATAGCGGCTCAGGGGCGGCCACAGAAACAATTACAGCTACAACGAATCTGCCAGCCTGTGTACGGTATGTTTCGGCTAGCGGGGATTTTAGTTGTAGTCAAAATGGTGGGCAGGTACAGTGCCAGACAAATGACGATATAGCAGCTTCTGGTACAAAATCAATCGCTGTAAAGCTTGACGTTTCGGATTGTTCTGATGGCGATATAAAAAAGATTCCTTGGACAGTAGCAATGAGCGGTGAAAGCAGTACGACTAATAATGCATTTACCTGTAGCTTGACGATAAAGCGGAGTGAAGCTCCCACTCCCACTCCAACTCCAACACCTACTCCTACCCCCACTCCAACTCCAACACCTACTCCAACGTCAGATGATATTGATGGTGATGGTATTCCAAATACTGTCGAGGGGACAGACGATACCGATGGTGATGGCATTCCAAATATGAAGGATGAGGATTCTGATGGGGACGGCATCCCGGATATCGTAGAAGGTGTAGTGGATACTGATGGTGACGGAACACCAAACTACCTTGACCTTGACTCAGATAACGATGGTATTCCAGATAGTACTGAAGGAACAGGTGATGCTGATGGTGATGGCATTCCGAATTATATTGATACTGATTCAGATAATGATGGCATACCCGATAACGTAGAGGGAGTAGATGATGCTGATGGTGACGGAACACCAAACTACCTCGATACTGACTCGGATGGCGATGGTATTCCTGATAGCACAGAAGGAACAGATGACGCCGACGGTGACGGTATTCCCAACTACCTGGACACGGATTCAGATAACGACGGTATCCCGGACAGCGTAGAAGGGACAGATGATTTTGACGGAGATGGCGTTCCAAATTACCTCGACCTTGACTCGGATGGTGACGGAAAACCTGATAGCGATGAGGGCCGCTTGGATCTTGATAATGATGGCAAAGAAGACTATTTAGATGCGGATGCTACCCAGTGTCAGTTGCTCGCACCAATTTGGTGGCTCATTGTTTTTGCAGTAGTAGTACTAGTAACAATTGGCTTTGCTGTTTGGTATATGGGCGCGTTGTATAAGATCGGATCAATCGTCGGACTTCTCATTGGGTACAGTGTTTTCTGGTACCTCCTTGACCCATGTCATGAGTATTGGTGGACAGTGCTCCTGTTAGCGATTGTCGACGCGGTAGCTCTCTTCTTTAAGGAAAGCTTCGACAAGATAACCGGAGGAGTAAGTGGGAGTGCATAGGCTTTGCATAGGTTAGTTCTTGGAACAGCGTCATGGAGAAAGTCCTGGCGCTGTTTTCTTTAAGCCTTTTTAGGTAGGCTAGGTGAAGAGTTTACAGTTTTCGTATTTCCTGTTAGACTGGGAGATAATTTGATCCCTGGGAGAGCTCCTCTAGAGGTACTCCCGTGGGTGATGCGTATGTAACTCTTGAGTATGAGTAAACCTATGGCCACAAAAAAAACAGTAGCAAAAAAGAAAGGAGTAGAGAAAAAGAAACCAACGGGTGAGGTAATAGAGATTCTTGGTGCGCGAGTGAATAATCTGAAGAATGTTTCGGTTACATTACCGCGCAATGCGTTTGTGGTGATAACGGGCCTCTCTGGTTCTGGTAAGTCGTCGCTTGCTTTTGATACACTTTATGCCGAAG
>CAZCQJ010000001.1:11212-23097 GCA_964500865.1 uncultured Bdellovibrionales bacterium
CGTCGGTACATGGAATCACTTTCGTCGTATGCCCGAAACTTTTTAGATGGTCTCGAAAAACCAGATGTGGACGCTATTCACAACCTCTCGCCGGCTATTTCTATTGATCAGAAATCTGTTTCACGTAGCCCGCGTTCAACTGTTGGTACCATGACAGAAGTGTATGATTACTTGCGAGTTCTGTACGCTAAGTACGGTGTGCCACACTGCCCGGGTTGCGGTAAGGAGCTGCACCGCAAGAGTGCCCGAGCTATTTTAGAGGAACTGATGGCGCTGCCAGAAAATACGTATGTAACATTTGCATCCACGAGCGTTCAGTTTGTAGGAAAAAAAACGAGTGAGATTGTTCGCTTGGTTGAAACTTGGGGTTATGTTCGAGTTTTGCTCGGGAGTGAGTGTTTAACGGTGGAAGAAATCCTCCGTAATCCAGAATTACAAAAATCGAAGGATCCAATTAGTGTGGTAATTGACCGTTTGACTCATCAGCCAGGGGATCCAGACAAAGAACGTATCCTGGATAACATTGAAACAGCGTTTCATGTTGGTGGCGGAACTTTCCAGATTCTTCTTGATGGCAAAGAAGAGCGTACATACAATAACGAGTACCGTTGTGACGCCTGTGGGATTCATATGGGGGAGCTTTTGCCAATTCATTTTTCGTTTAATAATCCAGCTGGTGCCTGTGAGACTTGTTCTGGCTTAGGGCGCACGCTTGAGTTCCAGGAAGATCTCGTTGTCCCGAACAAAGACCTGACATTTGAAGAGGGAGCCGTGCGACCATGGAGTAAGATGCACGCTGACCGCAGTGCTCATCATGGACCCGTTTTTGAGTTGCGCGCCGCTGCAAAACGCTTAAAGATTTCGCTCACCACACCAGTGAAGAAAATGAAGCAGAAGGATGTGAAAACGCTTTTGTATGGTGAGGCCGAAGGAGGGTTTCCTGGTGTTATACCACTGCTTCAAAAAAAATATCAGGATACAAAGTCGGAGCACCTCCGAAAAGAAATTGAGCAGTACATGATGGCAAGCGTGTGTCCGAGCTGTCAGGGAAAACGACTTCAAAAAGCAGCGCTGAGTGTTCGTGTTGCAGGAGTATCGTTAGATATGCTTACCGAACAAGGACTCGACGGGCTTAACACTGATCTCGAGAATATAGCAGTGACACTCAGGGAGTCAGGACAAGATATGGCATTAGTTCAGCCGTTGCTTTCGGAGATGACCTCGCGGATTACCGCTGTTGTAAAAGTTGGACTTGGGTATTTATCGCTCTCACGGAGTGCCGACACGCTTTCGGGTGGTGAGGCACAACGTATTCGTTTGGCTGTTCAGATGAAGGCGGGTCTTTCGGGGATTATTTACGTGCTCGACGAACCATCAGTAGGACTCCATAGCCGAGATACGGAGCGTCTTATCGCCGCTCTCAAAGAGCTTCAGGAAGGGAACAACTCACTCATCATTGTGGAGCACGATGTGGCCATCATGAAGACGGCTGACTACATTGTGGATATGGGTCCTGGTGCCGGAAGTCTTGGCGGCGAGGTTATTTATGCGGGGACTCCAGAAAAGCTCTTGAAGAGTGATTTGCTGACAGGGCGGTATCTTTCGGGAAAGCAAAAAGTATCTCCAAAGAAGGATGAACGTAAGCCGGGTAAAAAGGCTCTGGTTATTGAGGATGCAACAGAGCATAATCTGAAAAACGTGACCGCAACTTTTCCACTGGGACTTTTTATTGCTGTGGCTGGGGTGTCGGGTTCGGGGAAATCATCCTTGGTGCGAGATATTCTTGTGAGATCACTCTCGCAGCACTTTTATCATGCAAAAAAAGCTCCTGGAGCACACAAACGCATTACCGGACTCGAGCACATTGATAAGATTATCTCTGTGAACCAAGAGCCGATTGGTCGTACGCCGCGCTCGAATGCCGCTACGTACACGGGTGTCTTTGGTCCGATTCGTGACCTTTTTGCAGCGACGGCTGATGCGAGTAAGGCAAAGTATCCAGCGAGTCACTTTAGTTTCAATATGCGTGGTGGACGCTGCGAAACATGTCAGGGTGGCGGTGTAAAGAAGGTGGAAATGTATCTTCTGCCAGATATGTATGTGCCCTGCGAAACGTGTCAGGGAACGCGTTATAATGAGAAAACACTCGCTATTCAGTACCGCGGAGTAAATATTTCCGAGGTACTCGAGATGAGCGTACGTGATGCCCGATCGTTCTTCTTAGATCAGCCAGCTATCGAAGAAAAACTGCGTGTTCTTGAAGAAGTAGGTCTTGGGTATTTGATTCTCGGTCAGAGCGCTACGAGTCTTTCGGGTGGTGAGGCACAGCGTATTAAGCTTGCTACCGAGCTCGCGCGTAAGTCTACCGGAAAGACACTTTACGTACTTGATGAGCCAACGATAGGGCTTCACTTTGAAGATGTACGTCGACTCCTCGGGGTTCTTGAGGCCTTGGTAGAGAAGGGGAATACGGTCGTGGTAGTAGAACACAACACCGATGTTATCGCCAGTGCCGACTGGGTTATCGAACTTGGGCTTGAAGGAGGGGCACGAGGAGGAGAGATTGTTTTTGCGGGCCCACCAAGCAAGTTAAAGAAAGACAAAAAGAGTCTCACGGCAAAGTACCTCTAATTTTACACACAGGCTATGGCTCGTTCGGTCAAACAAAATATTATTGCTACGCTGACCTACTACGCTGTCTTGGAGTACCCACTCACAACATTCGAGGTGTGGAAGTACTATATGGACTATCTGTCGCATGATGACGAGCCACACAAAAAGGTAACCCTACAAGAGATTACCACAAAACTTCATGAGCTTTTTCGTGAAGACCGTATCACTGAATCATATGGCATGTGGTGTTTGCCGGGAACCGAGCATTTGCGAGCGCAACGCATATATCGAGAAAAGATTTCTGCTGCCAAGCTCCGCAGAATGCGTTCGCTCGTAGCGGTACTGCGGTATGTTCCTTTTGTGCGAATGGTGTTTGCTACCGGAAGTTTAGCGCTTCGCAATGGGAGTAAAAAAAGTGATTGGGATATGTTCATCGTTTTACAGAATCACCGTCTTTTTACCGGACGAACACTCTTGACTTTGGTAACGCAACTTTTAGGGAAGCGCCGTCACGGCAATAAAATTACCGATAGGGCCTGCCTGAATTACTACTGTACAGAAGCTGGACTGAAGGTGGAACCAACTGATTGGTACGCCGCCTACGAATACCAATCCATGGTGCCCTTTGTGTTACCAAGAGCCGATACATTTTTCCGAGCAAATAGCTGGATAAGTATGTTTCGTCCAAATGCCTCCTTGCCAGTAGCGAAGCATCGTTTCACACTGCCTCAGATAGATCGTTACCAACGGTTACAAATGAGACTCGAGCAGTGCCTTGAATTCCTTTTCGGTTCGCGCACAGAACAGTGGCTCGCTGCGTGGCAGCGACGGAAGATTCAGAAAAACCCAAAAACCGCTCTGCCGGGGAGTCTTATCGTGGCCAGTGATGAACGATTGGTGTTTTTTCCACGACCAAAAGGCCCTCGGGTCTACCAGACATTTTATGAGCGCCTCACCTTCTGAAAAAAGTGGTATACTAAAGAAGGCTAAAAATAAAAATAGTAAGGCTATGCCAAAGTATTTGTACGTTGCGAAAAATGCGCAAACAGGAGAGACTGTTACGGGTGAGCAGATAGCTGAGAATGAACATGATCTCGCTCAGATACTCCGTACGGCAGGAGCCCTTTTGGTATCCACAAAAGAGATTACGGAGCACAGAAAGGTGCGGGGGAAGTTTTTCTCCTCTTTTCGAGGTATTCCACTTAAAGAGAAGATGCTTTTTACTAGGAATCTCGCCGTAATGGTTTCTTCGGGACTTCCTATTCCACGGGCGATTCAGAACCTTTCGGTGCAGACAAAAAACAAGCGATTCCAGGTAATTTTAAACGAGGTATTCTCAGACCTGCAGGGAGGGACGAGCTTGGCGGAATCCCTGGCGGGACACACGGGTGTTTTTGACGAGCTTTTTGTAAATATGATTGCCGTTGGTGAGGTAAGCGGGAGTCTTGAGGAAGTTCTCGATATTCTTGCAACACAGTTAGAGAAAGATCATGACCTCCTCAGTAAAGTTCGGGGCGCTTTGGTGTATCCAGCAGTCATTCTTTTTGCTATGACAGCGGTGGGAATACTTATGCTGACGTATATCCTTCCAAAGATTACAGGAGTGTTTAAGGAAATGAATGTAACACTACCGGCTACAACGCTGTTTATTATGGCAGTGAGTGATTTTTTGATCCGACACTGGTTTTTAGCCATTACGCTAGTAGTGGCGCTGGTCTTTGGAATACGCTGGTTTGCAAAGACAGCCCTCGGTAGGCGAGCGTTTGGTAAATTGTACTTATACTTACCGATCCTTGGTCCTATTGTGGTGAAGGTGAACTGTGCTCGTTTTGCTCGTATCTACAGCTCGCTTCTTTCTAGTGGGGTGCCAGTACTGAAGGCTCTAGAGATTATTGAACGTACGTTAACAAACGTACATTACCGTGCAGCAATGCGTACCGCCATGGAAGGAATTCAGAAGGGAGTAAATCTTAGCGACGTGCTTCTGCGTTACCCGAGACTTTTTCCGGTATTGGTACCACAGATTATTCAGGTGGGCGAGGAAACCGGAAAAACTGAGTTAGTGCTGTCCCGTTTAGCAGAGTTTTACGAGGAAGAAGTATCCCAGGTGACAAAGAATATGTCGTCAATTATCGAACCGGTCCTCATGCTTATTATTGGCTGTGGAGTAGGATTTTTTGCAGTAGCCATGCTTCAGCCAATGTATAGTGTTTTGGAAAACATAAAATAAGAATACGGAACGTATGATACCTTGCCTTCAGTTCTCCTCTACAAAAAAAGGATTTAGCCTGATCGAGTCACTTGTTTTTCTGTTTATTTTCATGCTCATCAGTGTAGTTTTTTTGCAGGTGTACCTTGTAGGAACGCGTACCATATTTGATTCTAAAAACCGCTTGGGGGCGGTAGCTCTTGCAAATCAAAAAATGGAAATTATTCGGAGTATCGAATATGCGGATATTGGAACAAAAGTATGGAATGGAACCACGTGGCTTTATGGTGTTCCCGCTGGGAATATTTTGCAACAAGAGGATATCTCTATAAATACAAAAAAATATCACGTAACAACTTTCGTGCAGTATGTAGACGATGCTTTTGATGGAAAAGTAAATACAGTCCCGAAAGATACCATACCAACGGACTACAAACGAGTACGAATCGAAGTTTCTTGGGGAGAAAATGCTTCGCAAAAAGTAGTCGTTTTCGGTAACTTTTCCCCAGAGGGTATTGAGTCTGCAACAAGTGGGGGTATTCTTTCTGTGAATGTTCTGCAGGTGAATGGAACAGGTCTTTCTGGAGCGACAGTAAATGTTCAAAACTCATCGCTCGGAATAAGTATTTCGGGAGTGACGGATGCCTCTGGAAATCTCCTGCTTCCGGGTATGCCTGCCTCAACAAAAAAATATAGTATAACCATTGCTAAGAATAATTATTTTGGTGCCACTACCTATCCGCCGTACCCAACAACCAGCTATACCCCTGTAGATACGCATGCCACTGTTGTTGCTAACGCGCTGAATCAGGTCTCTATGATTATGGATCTTTCTGCGGATATACCCCTAAAAACAGTTGATCCCTTTGACCAGAATATTGGATCGGTGCAGTTTAACCTTTTGGGTGGACGCATACTGGGATCGCACCCAACAACAGGAGTAAAGACGGTAACACTGAACAGCACAAACCAAACAACCAATGCAAGTGGTGAGTATACCTACACAGATCAAAGTTACGGGGAGTACGTATTTTCTTTAGGGGGGAGCTCTTCGGGTGGCTATGAGCTCTATAAACTTTTACCAGAGACAACCACAAAGAATGATACGGTAGATATTGCACCAGGAAACACCGGAGTAATTAAGGCTGTGCTTCTTGATAAGGGGATAGGATCACTCAAGGTAGCTGTTGTAAAGAAGAATACAACGGTACCAATTGCTGCTGCCACGGTGCGTCTGAGGAACACTGCGGCGGGGTACGATGTTACTGGAACAACAGATCAGTTTGGTTGGGTGTATTTTCCACAGAGTGCTACTCCGTTAGTAAGCGGTACATATGATGTTGATATCTCTGCTTCGGGGTATACGAGTGAATCGGATAGCGTGTCCGTAGGAACAACTCTTGTGAAAAAAACAATTGAACTAGAGCAATAGAGTTTATGAATCAACCTTATTCTACAAGAAAAGCCTTTAGTCTTCCCGAGCTCCTCATCGCAATTTTTATTGTGGGGATAATTATGCAGGGATTCACTCTCCTGTTTATTCGATCCTGGAATACGAATAAGTTTATTTTAGAGACGGGACTAGCCTCTTCTATGGCTCAACAGGCAAATAATTCAATAGTTGTAGATCTTAGGGGTGTTCAGCAGGCTGACAATGGCGCGTTTCCTATTGCAGAAGCAACCCCAATGAGTCTTACGGTTTATTTCGATACGGATAATAACGGAACAGTTGAGAGAGTGCACTATTATCTTGATCAAGCCAGTGATGAACTACGAAAAGGGGTAACCGAAGCAGTAAAGGTTGGTGACTCAGTTACGTACCCGCAGGGCGATAGTCAGACGCGCGTGTTAGGGAGATATGTTGTCAATGAAGTAAGTGATCCAGTCTTCTACTACTATAACGATAATTATCCGGGTGACACAACGAATAATCCGTTAGTCTCTCCGGTGAGTCCGGGCGCTGTCCAGTTGGTGAGAATAAAACTCCTTGTCAATATTGATCCAGTCAAAGCACCAAACAATATTTACATTGAATCATTTGTCGATTTACGTAACATGCACAACTATGATTCGATTTAAAAAATACCCAAAAAGTCTTCGGGGGACAGCCCTTGCATACGGGATTGTTATTATGACTATCGTGGCGATTTTGCTTTCCTCAATAGTTACGTTTATTGCGGGTCAGACCAAGCTTTCTTTGCGTCAGGCTTCTCGTGAACAGGCTTTCTACATAGCGGAGTCTGGCATGCAGTATTATCAGTGGTATTTGGCACACAATACTGACGGAAAAACAGCATCACAGGTGGCTACTTTTTGGAGCTCAGGAAACCCTATTGGAGTAACGGCTCCGTATGAAGTAGAATACTCCGATCCGGGAGGAACTGCTGTTGGAAAATATAAGCTTGAAGTAACACCACCAATAGCAGGGAGTACTGCGGTTACCGTTCGTTCCACTGGATGGAGTTATCGTTACCCAAATGATAAGCGTATTATCGAAGCACGGTTCCGGAAACCTGCCTGGTCAGAGAACGCTTTTGTGTTGAATGCCGATAACCGCTTTGGTACGGGAGTGGAGGTTTTCGGCAAGATTCATTCTAACGGAGGTATCCGCTTCGATGGCTTGGCACACAACCTGGTTACGAGCGGGGTGAGTACGTATAATGATCCTGATCACTCTGGAGGCAATGAGTTTGGAGTGCATACACACGTAGGAACCATTGACCCGTTGCCGCCCGCTGCGGTACCACAGAGAAACGATGTTTTTCTGGCGGGGCGTCGCTTCCCTGTTCCTATGGTGGATTTCTCGGGTATTTTAGGTGACCTTTCTTACATGAAGTCGCGTGCACAATCCGGAGTAAATAATAGTCGCTACTTTGATAATAGTAATCAGGGGAGACACATTAAACTCAAGACAAATGGCACATATGATATCGCCACCGTAAAGAGTTTTACGTCGGGAACAAACCAAATTATTAGTTACCAGGGCGGATGGTCGAATTACCAAATTCCAAATGACGGCGTTATTTTTGTCGAGAATAATGTATGGGTGGAGGGAACAATTAGTAATAAGCGAGTTACTATTGCTGCTGCGAACCTGGTCTCGGGGTCAGTAAAAAGCATCTATATCGGAAAAGACATTCGTTATACGGGGTATACCAACTGTACCGATATGATTGGTCTTATTGCTCAGGAGGATATTGAAATCTACAAAGGTAGTGAAGATGACTTGCGTATTGACGCCGCCCTTGTGGCACAGAATGGGAGAGTGGGACGACAAAATTATCAGGGTGGTACGGATACCATAAAATCACTTATCACGGTATATGGTTCCATTGTTTCCAATGACAGAGCGGGTTTTGCTTGGATTGATAACAACGGAAACCATGTTGGGGGATATGCCGCAAGGAATATTCAGTACGATAATAATTTACTCTACTGTCCGCCGCCATTTTTCCCAACAGGGAGTCGTTACGTGCAGGATTTGTGGCAAGAACGATAGGAAATTGGTATACTGATAAGCGTAACAGGAGGAACCCCATGAGTTTATTTTTTAGATCATCATCTTCGGCATTTGGTATTGACCTCAGCGACCTCTCCATTAAGGCCGTGGCCGTTCAGCGTGCACACCATAAGGACACCGTGCTTTCATATGGTGCCATAGGACTCCCTTCGGGCGCTATTGTTGATGGTGAAATACAGCGACCAGAGGTTGTTCAGCAGGCGATCGTTGACTTGCTGTATCGTACGGGTCCTAAAAAGATTACTTCAAAAGATGTCATTTGTTCTCTACCAGAAACCAAAGAGTTTTTGCGTATTTTAACGCTACCGCGAATGAAGCCGGAGGACGTAGAAGAGGCTATTAAGTGGGAGATAGAGGCAAATATTCCCTTGACACTTGATCAGGTGTATTACGACTGGCAGATTCTTGATGAGCGATTTGTAGCCGAAGAAAATAAGATGAGCATTTTGGTAGTAGTAGTTGAGCGGAGTGTGGTAGACCAGTTTGTGAATGTGCTCGAGGGGGCTGGCCTGAATGTAGTTGGTCTCGAGACGGAATCAGTTGCGCAGGCACGGGCGCTTCTGAGCGAGCAGGACCGAAATGAGACAACTCTCATTGTTGATATTGGTGATCGCCGTACAAGCTTTTTGATTGCCGTTGGGCACGTACCATGTTTTACGTCGAGTGTACCACTTTCATCGCAGATGATTTCGGATGCTATTGCAAAGGAACTTCAGATTCCTTTTGAAGATGCAGACCGTCTGAAAGTTCGGGAAGGCCTTGGCTCACTTGCGGTGCAGAGTCCAGTGTTTCGTGCCGCAGAGCCTATTCTAGAAAGTATTGCCGGAGAAATTGACCGCACGATTGGATTTTTTGAGGGCACCCTTCAGTATACGAATCGTATTGATCGGATCATCCTCTGTGGAGGTGGCTCCAACCTTCAGGGAGTGATTCCGTACATGACACGTCGTCTTGGTCGCCTGGTAGAGGCCGGGGATCCCTGGGCTGCGATGCAGCTTGGTGGTGCTATTCCGGTAATTCCGCGCGAACAGAGCATATCATATTCAACAGCTATCGGTCTGGCACTTAAGGCACAATATGTCTATGAAGATATTTCTTAACCTCCTTCCACCACAAAGAAAAGAGTCTCTCGTGAATGCCTTTTATGCACGGACTTTTTTGACGCGCCTTATCTTTATAGCTTTCTTATTTCTCCTGGTGGATGGTGTGTTGGGAATGTACTTTTTTCATTCTTTCCAAAAAGAGCAAATAATATCACCCATTAGCAGTGGCGCTCCTGCTGGTCAGGCAGAATACCGAGTATATCAAGAGACATTTGAATCCATGAACCAGAAAACGCGCGCAGCCAGTGGATACCTGACGCTTCACACGTCTTTCTCATGGTTGTTATCAGAAATAGAAGCGGCGCTCCCAGGCGGTGTACGAGTCCAAAAACTCGTAACGAAGGAGTATCAGGTGCTGTTATCGGGTACAGCGGATACACGTGAGGCTTTCTTGCAAATGGAATCAGCCCTCAAAAAAGACGCATGCTTTTCTCAGTTTAATGCTCCGCTCTCAAATCTTTTCACGGAAACAAATGTTTCCTTCCAGTTGGATTTTATAGTAAAGGAGGAGTGTTTAAGAGGAAGAGAAATGCAAAACAAGTAAGATTCTATGAAGAAAGCATATTGGTATATACGATTTGGGGTAGTGGCATTTGTCCTGGCGGGCGAAGTTTTCGGGTTCTTTTTTCTTAATCAAAAAATCATGCAGAGCCTTTCGCATCATGAGGAGCAACGAGTTCGTACTAGCGTAGATCAAGAACAAATTGCTAATCTTCCTGCGCTCAAGGAGCTACAAAAACGAGCACTTGCCGAGGAGTCACGCTTTGCATTAGTGTACCCACAGTCTCAGGCAGTAGAAATCATTCGTCGGATCGAGGCTTTAGCGAAAAATGATAATGTGGCATTAACAATTACACAGAAGGAAGCGCTTCCCAAAAAGCAACCAGTAAAGCCTGTGCCGAGCGGGGGATCAACTACGGCTACCGAAACAAAAACAGCTCAGAATAAGGTACCTGATGTACCGAAGATAAGCGACAAGCTTGCATTTGAGAATATGGTACACCTCAGTCTTGAGGCAAGGGGTGAGTACAAGTCCGTGCGAAACTTTTTGCATAAGCTCGAGAATGTTCCTTACGCCATTGATGTCTTAGGTGTTGATATGAGTGTGGCCCCAGAAGACACAGAGAAGAAGGATGTTGTGAACACAACAAATCAGCCAGGTAACATAGATAGCCCATTTTTGCTCGACAGCGTAAGTGAACCAACTGCCCCCGTGGCACCTACTGTGACTCCCGAAGAGGTGGTTGCGAGTATTGATACACTTTTATATATTCAATAATCTTTATGAAGTCATCTGCACTGAAGAGTTATTTTGAATCAGAAAACTTTTCAAAAAAGACTTTTTTCCATGCGCTGAGGAATCTCTCACTATATATTATTTTGGGTATCGTAGTATTCCTGTGTGTCATTATGGGCTGGCTTTTATATTCATATAAAAATTACCGTTGGTCCGATGGCGAGGTGAATACTTTTCGTCAGGAGTATGCAGGTAGAATGAGTTTTCGGGAAGACTGGTTCACACGCTCTGTAGATGCCTTGAAGAATCGTGAGCTCGAACAGCAGAAGTCAGCGGGAGTGAATAAAGATATCTTTTTCGGTAAGTTGGTACAGTAGTGCAGAAAAAGTTCAGTAAATTTTCCTGAGTCCTTTACGAAACCGAGTATTTCTGGTAGAGTAAAGCGCTATGAACTACCTTTCACCCCGCAAACAAATCTTCGCCGAGCTCTTCCCAGAAGCGCCGGCTTTTCGTATTAAGCAGCTGGAGTCGGCGCTGTTTGATCGTCGTATCAAGAGTCTCGACGACCTGACAACCCTCCCTGTGGAATGGCGCATCAAACTAGCAGAAAAAAACTTCCAGTGGTTTAGCTATAAAGATACCCTGGTGCAGGCGAGTAAAAACCGCGACACCTTTAAAGCACTCCTCACGCTTCATGACGGGAAACAGATCGAAACCGTGCTGATGCAAAATAAACGTGGGCATTTTAGCGTGTGTGTCTCGTCACAGGTGGGCTGTGCAATGGCTTGTACGTTTTGTGCCACGGGGAAGCTTGGTTTACTCCGTAGCTTAACGGTCGACGAGATTCTCGATCAGTACCGATTTTGGGAGCAGTACCTGGACCAGTACCAAGATCTGCCCCAGTATATTTCGAACATTGTGTTCATGGGAATGGGCGAGCCACTAGCAAACTACGGGAACGTCCGCGAAACACTCCGGCTTCTTTTGATACACACTGATATGGGGCCAACACGCATTACGGTTTCGACCGTTGGACTCCTCCCAATGATGCAGTACTTGCTGAATGACCCCGAGTGGCCGCCGGTCCGCTTAGCCGTGTCACTCCACAGCGCGGATTCTGATAGTCGGAAAAAAATGATGCCGAGTTCGTATGATGATTTTTTGCAAAAACTGCTTGCCTGGAGCAAAGAATATTTCACGAAG
>CAZCQJ010000001.1:23107-58002 GCA_964500865.1 uncultured Bdellovibrionales bacterium
TGCTATCAAAAGTGAATGACACAGCGATGCATGCCAAAAAGCTGATTCATTTCGCCCGTCAGGTAGGCAAGGTGCGCATTAACCTGATTCCCTACAACTGGACTGGTGAGGTATACAAAGACAGTCTTCCTGGCGATTTCGAGGCATTTGAATCAACGCTCCGCAGCGCTGGTGTAGACGTAACCCGTCGCCGTACTATGGGCGATGACATTGATGCTGCTTGTGGACAGCTTGCCAACAAAGAGCAAAAGAGTATTTAGTAACCCTATGGCACAAAAATACTACATAAAAACATTCGGGTGTCAGCAGAACGTAGCCGACAGCGAACGACTGGCGAGCTATTACGAAGCCCGCGGTATGGAACAGGGGGCTGGTCCAGAAGAATGCGATGTCTTGGTGCTGAATACCTGCGTGATTCGCGACAAAGCTGAAGAACGTGTGTACGGCCAGATGAAAGCGCTTGAAGAAAAATTGGGCGAGAAAATGCCGCACATAGTAGTAACGGGCTGCTTGGTGGGGAGCGCCGCCCGCGAGCCAAGCGGGAAAATGATGAAGCGCCTCACAAAGCGTCTACCGGGGGCCGAGATTTTGCCAATGGAAGACATTGGCTTTGAACATACCCCAAAACGCAAGAGTCAGAAAGAGGCAAGTATCGTGATTAGCAACGGGTGCAATAACTACTGTGCGTTTTGCATTGTGCCATTTGCTCGCGGTAAAGAACAGTCACGCCCGTACGCGAGCATCCTCGAAGAAGTCGCCGAGGCTCTGGCCGAAGGGCATACCGAAATCATGCTCCTGGGGCAGAACGTGAATTCGTACGGCGCTGATTTCTTGATGGAGGCCATAAAAAACAAACAACAGAACCAAGAAAAGTACCAGTTGCCAAATGGTGAGCTCGTCGAGCCCGTCATGGTGCAGCACTTGGGGCGTCATCGTATCCCCACGCTTTTCCCGTACCTGCTGCGTGATATTGCGCTGCTTCCTGGCGTGGAAAAACTGACGTTTCTATCGTCGAACCCATGGGACTTTAGTGACGAACTCATCGCTGTTATGGCCGAGCACAAAAACATTAACCGTGTGCTGCACCTGCCAGTACAGGCGGGGAGTAATGCCGTTATTAAGCGTATGAACCGCTGGTATACACGCGAAGAATACTTGGCGCTCATTGCTAAGCTCCGCGCTGCGATTCCAGAGATAAAAATCACCACCGATATTATCGTTGGCTTCCCGGGCGAAACATTGGAAGATTTTGAAGCAACAAAGCGTCTGGTACAAGAGGCAGGTTTTGTGCAAACGTTTATCGCTTGGTACTCGCCGCGCCCAGGTACCGCTGCGACGCGTGGCATGGTGGACGACGTACCGATTGAAGAAAAAAAGCGCCGCTTCCGCGAGCTTGATGAGTTGGCGTATAAAGGGGAGAGTTATTACTAGTGAGGACTTTTTGTATTTAGGTGTTCGTTCGATTTCTTTTTTTGAGTCCGCGATTTTTTGAGCGGGCATGGTTCGCGGAGCGAGAGCGAAAAAAATCTAGAGGTATTTTTCTCGCTGGGAAAAATACCGTGACGAGAAAGGAGAAATAGAATGAGTAGGTTGCTGACCTATATGCATCCTTATGTCATTTTGGAAAAGAAAAGAACGCTTCCATCTATTATTATTTGAAAAATAAAAAAAGCCACAGAAGAACTTAAAAGATTGAGGGCCCCGGATGCAAGATTGCTTCCGGAGCCCCGTAGTTTTGTTTGACTCACAAGGGTTTTGAGAGTCTTACTTGCCGGTGGCCGGATTGACCATCGGCTCCGCTTTGGCCGGCAGTTTGCTTTCGCGTACCTGGCGGTGCAGGGCGAGAAAGTTGTCCAGCTGCTCGATAGCACTAGCGTAGGTGCGCTGGTCGCTCATGACCGCCGTACCCAGCGTGTCACTGTAGCACGACACCGTGCGGATGCCGCTTTTGTCGATGCTGTAGTCATCAGTCGCTAGCGTACCTTGACACTGGACGGCGAGCGGGCTCTGGCTATCTGTCAGGCGCCCGACAGGAACCCAGCCAGGGATGCCATGTTGGATGAGCCTCAGCTTCTTGGTGTCGCTTGCCTCAAAGATGGGTACAGTTATCTGATACTTCTCACCGTCTTCTTCGCTGGCGAAAGTTAACTCATGTAGCTCCATGAGATGCTGATATGACTCGGGAATGTCCGAGGACCCATCACTCCAGCACCCACCCAGCGAAAGGGCGGCGGCGGCAGTGGCGATGAAAAGAACGATCTTGCGCATGAGGAATCTCCTTTAGTTGCGCGGTTACGGGCGATAGTGCCCAAAATTTTTGCCTGGAAGCACTTTTCCACCAGACCTTGTATTATACACCTAAATAGAGAATAAGTCAAGGTGCAAAAAGGGCTTAGATGGGGTATAAAATAGTATTTAAAAAATAAAAAAGGCCTTTCGGCCAGAGTAATTTTTTGGAAAGGGGTCGTGTGGTTGCACGACCCCTTTCCCTTTAGCTCATCGCGGGAGGTGGTAGATTTCACCCAAGAGCGAAACCTGCCTAGGCTTCTCATGGACAGCATTCCAGCGCGGGGCCCCGAGAATGGTACTGCCTGCGTTGATGTTCTTGCCTGCGGAATTTTTCCACTGGGGATATTGTGAGGCAGAATCGTACCTGCGGATTATCCGCAAAGCAGGATCCTGCGCAGCCCGGAGGAATCCGTTGGCAGGGTTCACCTCGAGAATCACGCAATACAAGGAGGTATCTTCCTGGTTACACTTGTAACCCATAAGGATAACTGCTACGAAGATCCAGTGGTCTGGATCAGAGGCAGTAGCCAGCTCTTTACGGAGCTGGCAGATCTGATTACCGAGTGCCTCGACCTTCTCCGAAAACTTGGTCGGAAGAGCATCGACACCACTTCCGATGGCATCCTGAATCTGCTCAACCGCCTTCTCGGAAATTTCTGCTATCAGCATGGCAACCCGACGACTCACCTCATCACTGACGGCGGCTTCGAATTGAGCTTGTTTGCGCAGGTTGTACCTGCGCATGATGGCCCAAAAGGGGAGTTTAGTCATTTTTTTCTCCATAAGAGAGTGGCCTTCTGGTAGGCTACAAAGAACAGTCTCGTCTTGGGACATCCCTCGACATAGTCGTTCCAGATACGACTCGAAATAATAGCATGCTTTGCATAAGAAGTCAATAGTGATATAGTACGCGTACTCTAAAAGTGTCATAATAAACCTATATGAAAATCATCTCTTGGAACGTCAATGGAATTCGGGCAGTAGAACGGAAGGGACTCCTGCAGCCTTTTTTGGCGGAGCATAATCCAGATATTCTGTGTTTACAGGAAACAAAAGCAACGCGTGACCAGGTAGAAATTGACATTGCCGCCTACGAAGAATATTGGCACAGCGCAGAGAGAAAAGGCTACAGCGGCACCGCTATTTTTACGAAGGTTAAACCGCTCTCGGTAATGAACAGTTTTGTGTCTAAAGTATCCAAAAAATATGGTAGCCTGGCAGACCAGTTTGGTGACCCAGAAAGCGAGGGACGCGTACTCACCGCTGAGTTTACAGATTTTTACCTGGTAACAGTGTATACCCCAAATGCAAAGGATAAACTTGAGCGTATCCCGCTCCGTTTAAAATGGGATGCCGCTTTTTTGGATCACTGTAAGGAGCTCGAAAAAACAAAGCCCGTGGTGTTCTGTGGCGACCTGAATGTAGCACATACCGAAGATGACTTGGCGCGCCCAAAAGAAAACATTGGCAACAAAGGATTCACCGACGAAGAACGCAGGGACTTCCAGAATTTTGTGGACGCTGGTTTTGTAGACACGTTGCGTATGTTTCAACAGGGGAACGGACTCTACACTTGGTGGAGCAACTGGGGTGGCGCTCGCGCCCGGAATGTAGGGTGGCGCATCGACTATTTTTTGGTCAGCACAGCTCTGCGGTCAAAAGTAAGGGATGCATTTATCCTGCCAGAGGTAATGGGTTCGGATCATTGCCCGGTTGGTATTGAAATTGATGCTCGGTAGAGCGAAGTAACGGGAACGCATATGCAGACGGCCACATTCGAAAAAGAAAAAGAGGTAGCACAAGCTGACCAGGGCTACTGCGTGGTTGGTGTTGACGAAGCAGGCCGGGGCCCTTTGGCAGGGCCGGTGGTAGCGGCCGCTGTGTGGTACAGGGATCCTAACTTTACTATCCCTGAAGCACGCCAGAAAGAATTTGCACTGATTCGGGATTCTAAAAAACTCTCCGCCAAGCAGCGCGATGCCGCCTTTGCACTAGTGCGCGAATTTTTTGAGGTGGGTATTGGCGTTGTGAGCCCAGAGACCATCGACCGAGTAAATATCTTACAGGCCACATTTTTGGCGATGCGCGCTGCTGTGACAGACGTAACAAGGCGCCTACCACGAGGTGTTAAGACGAGACTTTTGATTGACGGCAACCAGCTGCTCCCAAGTTACACCGGCGAACAAGAGGCGCTGGTGAGCGGCGACAGTTTGTCGAAGAGTATTGCGGCGGCGAGTATCATTGCTAAAGTAACTCGGGATCGCCTGTTCGAAACCTACGAGGCCGAGTACCCAGGGTACGGCTTTGGAAAACACAAGGGGTACGGTACTAAAGAGCACATGGATGCGCTGCGGCATCTGGGGCCGACACCGATTCACCGAAAATCCTTTAAACCAGTCCAGATGACGAACCCGGAGACGGTAAATCGCAAATTCTCGCATATTTTGCAGAAAAAGCACCGCTAGGGGCCGAAACTGGGCTAAAATACTGGAAGATATGAGGGGGAGATCCTGGAGAGACTTGCTTTTTTCTGGAGGTCGTGGTAACTTAGGGTATATTCATTTTAACTGATAGTTTTTATGGCTCTTCCAAAGCAAAGACACACCCGCCATCGTCGTGACCGTGCCCGTAAGCAGTACGACGTTGCTTTTATTAACACTAACACCTGTACCAATTGTCAGGGGCCAGTTTTAGCGCATAAAGCGTGTCCAAAATGTGGTACTTACAAAGGACGTGAAGTCGTTGCCGTAAAGGCTCCAAAGCTCGCGAAAAGTGAGTAGTAGAGCGAATAACAGCCGCTAATAAAGAGGAAAGACCTCAATCAAAAAAGTACCTTCTAAAACAAAAATATGGCCAATCGTCACCTTCAGCGATCGATAGCAATGCAAACACTCTTTGAGTGGGATTTTCAGGGTTGCAAGAACGAAGATTCAAAAATCATGCTGCGCCGTAACCTCGAGGAATTTGCCCCAGGAGTAACCGACACCGTCTTTGCTCGGCACCTGGTAGAGGGAACACTCCGTGAACAGAAAACGATTGATGACCTCATTAAAAAATGTGCCCCCGAATGGCCACTCGAACAGGTGACTGTTATGGACCGCAATATTTTGCGCTTGGGAATCTACGAGCTCATGTTCGGGAACTACGAAGAAGTACCACCTAAGGTGGCCATTAACGAAGCTATTGAACTAGCTAAGAGTTTTGGGAGTGATTCGAGCCCACGGTTTGTGAATGGCGTTTTAGGAACCATTTACCGCGAGATGGGTGAGCCAATGAAGGCTGACACTGCTAAGCCACGTTCACCAAAAGATCATGCCGCAGCGCCCATAGCTTTGCAGGCAACAAAAGAAGCCGCTGCTAAAAAGTCTGTCGCCAAAGTAGCCAAAAAGGTAACCAAGAAGGTAGAGTAAACGAAGTAGTAGTTATAAGTACCTATGGAGCAAATCAACACAGAGGAGCTTGCAAAAGCGCTCGGAATTGAAATAGTACATCCAGCGTTCTTTCAAGAAGCCCTGACACATCGTTCGTTTCTGAACGAAAACCGCAAATATCCATATCCACACAACGAGCGCCTCGAATTTTTGGGGGACGCGGTTTTAGAGCTTGCCGTTACCGAGTTTTTGTTCGAAAAATTCCCCAAGAAACCAGAAGGAGACCTGACCAACCTGCGAGCCGCGCTCGTGAATGGCGAGATGCTTGGTACTATTGGAAAAATACTTGGCCTCGATCAGTTTTTGCTCATGAGTCGTGGCGAAGCCAAGGACACGGGCCGTGCGCGTAACTACTTGGTGGCCAACGCGATGGAAGCGATTATTGGCGCCCTGTACAAAGACCAGGGGTACCAGGGGAGCAAGGCGTTTATCGAAAAGAATATTTTTACGCAGCTCGAAACCGTTATCGAAGAAGGGTTATTCACGGATGCCAAAAGTCATTTCCAGGAGCAGGCTCAGGAACATACTGGCGTCACCCCAAATTACAAGATCCTCAAAGAGACAGGACCAGATCATGACCGCAGCTTTACCGCCGGAGTTTACATTGAAGATGAGCTGATAGCCGAAGGAGAGGGCACTAGCAAACAAGAAGCCCAACGTGCCGCCGCCAAGAATGCCTTGCAGATAAAGGGCTGGTAGAAAAATAGAAACAAAAAAGCCTTTCGTCAGAGAGGCTTTTTGTTAGATGGGGCGAAGCAAATTGGTAATAACATCCAATCCAAAAGATTTTTTCTGGACGCTTGGCTTTTCCAGCGAAAGCCTGCGCTATGCTTTTTTCTCAAAACTCTTTGACAAGCGGAGAGACCAATCTTCTGAGAAAAAAGAATCCTTCAAAAATATTTTGGATTGGATGTTGTTCGATGTATTGAAATAGCAGTAAACGATTGAGGGCTCCGGATGCAAGATTGCTTCCGGAGCCCCGTAGTTTTGTTTGACTCACAAGGGTTTTGAGAGTCTTACTTGCCGGTGGCCGGATTGACCATCGGCTCAGCATCGGCATTGACCTGACGAATCGCCTCCTGGATGAGCTTGGGGGCATCCGCGGCATCAAGGGAAACCTTGACCACCTGCCTTACATAAGGTAAGGACTGAGGGTCATCCGGTCGGTATTCCTTTTCCGCTTTGCAGAAAATGACAACCGAGTTCCATTCTGTCCGACCTTTGCATGCCCCGATGGCGTGTTCCGTCGTAGACAGAGGCTTCCATTTTTCGAAAATGAAGGCAGCTTGCAGGTTCAGCCTGCGCTCGACGAGGACAACGTCGCCGGATTCGCTTACAAAGAGGTCCGCATGCATTGCGGTCGGTTCTTTTGTGGTGACGTTGGACTCGTTGTTTTGGTTGCACCCACCCAGCGAAAGGGCGGCGGCGGCAGTGGCGATGAAAAGAACGATCTTGCGCATGAGGAATCTCCTTTAGTTGCGCTCGGGCAGGATTGCCCAAATAATGGTCCGGAGGTACTTTTCTACCAGACCTTATATTATACACCTAAATAGAGGACAAGTCAAGAGTGATTTTAGAGCGTAAGTATGCCATAATAAGAACATAAAAAGCTCCTTCTCTTCGCGAGGGGGTATTCGCTCTGAAATTCATGTATCTCAAAAAAGTCGAAATCGCGGGGTTTAAATCTTTTGCCAATAAAACCACGCTGCATTTTTTGCCTGACGAACAGCCCGTTGGGGCTAATTCGGGTATCACCGCTATTGTGGGTCCAAACGGGAGTGGGAAGAGTAACGTGGCCGACGCTATTCGCTGGGCCATTGGTGAGCAGTCGAGTAAAAACCTGCGCGGTAAAAAATCAGACGACGTTATCTTTGCCGGGACCGATAAAAAAGGACGCCTTGGCGCCGCCAGCGTCACCCTGTTTTTTGATAACCGCGACAAGCGTATTCCGGTAGAATTCACCGAGGTTTCGGTGACTCGTAAGGTGTACCGCAGTGGCGAAGGTGAATATTTGATTAACGGCAGCCGCGTGCGTTTAATGGACGTTGTCGATTTGCTCGCCAAGGCAGGAATTGGAAAAGATAGCTATTCGGTGATTACCCAAGGGATGAGCGATGCCTTGCTGCGTGCCAGCGGTAGTGAGCGTAAGAGCATGATAGAGGACGCCGCTGGTGTGAAGCAGTACCAAATCGAAAAAGAACGTTCACGTCGTCGCTTGGAATCTACCGAAGAAAACTTAAAGCAAGTAGACGCACTGCTTTTGGAACTCGAACCGCACTTAAAGAATCTTCGCCGCCAGGCAGAAAAAGCTGGGCAGGGGAAGGAAGTGGCACTTAAGCTCCGCAGCAAGCAGGAGTTACTCTATGGATTTTTGTGGCACAATTTTCAGGCCGAACGAGGGACTCTGGCTGAAGATAAAACAACGCTTGAGCGCTTGGTCTTTGATCTTGAGCGCGAAGCTAAGGTGCTTGGTGATAAAGTCCAGCAGCTTTCGGGTGACATTGAGTCAGGGAATGACGAAGAGGCACTGACAAAAGAACGCGAAGCGGTGCAGGGCAAATACAATACCATCAGCCGAGAACAGTCACTCCTCGAAGGAAAAATTACGCTCGAAGAAGAGCGTCAAAAGACAGAAGAAGTCATCCGGGTGATTCCGGTAGATTTGCGGTACGTAGAAGGCGCGCTCGATACTATCGAAAAAGAGCAGGCAGAGCTCCTTGGCGCTTTAAGTACGGTGACTTCGCTCGAGGACGTACAGGGACTGGCTGCCCGCGCCCAGGCTGTTTTAGAAAAACTAGCAACGCTGCGTACCAAAGCAGGTAAGGGTCAGGTAGAAGAAAAAACCGTTATTGCCTTGCCGAAAGAAGAGCAGTTAGCCAGTGAGGCACGTGTTGCGGAATACCAGAAGGCTTTAGTGGCCACAAAAGAACAGTCGGCAGGCTTGGTGGAGCAGCTTGCAAACCTAGAAGCGCAAATAGCCGAAAAACGAGCTGCCTCGAAGGCATCGCGTGAAGCATTTTTTGCGACCGAAAAAGAGTGGCGCGAGAAGGAGCGCTTTTTGACCATGAAAAAAGACACCTTAAACGAGCTCCGCGTGAAGCTGGCTCGTGTGGAGGTGCGCGAAGAAGACTTACTGAGTTTAGTGAAGGACGAACTTGGTGTTGAACCAGGTGCCTTAGTGGCACCAACAGAAGCGGTAGAGCGTGAGCGCTTGGAGCGCGAGATTGCGAGACTGAAGGTAGAGGTAGAACATATTGGCACGATTGACCCGTTGGTGGTAGAGGAATACCAGGAGACCGAAGAGCGGTACCAATTTTTACAGAAGGAATCAGGGGATTTACGCGAGGCCATTGTTTCGCTTGAGTCAGTGATAGGAGAGATGGATCAAAAAATCGAGAAGGCCTTCCAGGAGGCCTACAAAGATATTCGCAAAAACTTTGTACACTACTTTGCGCTTATCTTCGGTGGCGGCAAGGCCGATATGAGCCTCGAGAAAATCAGTAAGCGCCGAAGTAACGGAGCCGACGCCGAACTCGAAGGTATCGAGGAGGAAGATACAACAGTGGAGTATGGTATCGAGGTGAGCGCGTGTCCACCCGGAAAAAAGATTACGAGTCTGACGATGCTCTCGGGCGGAGAGCGTTCGCTGACGTCGCTCGCACTGCTGTTTGCGATCATTGCCTACAACCCGCCGCCATTTGCGGTGCTCGACGAAGTAGAGGCTGCGCTCGACGAAGCGAACAGTCGGCGCTTTAGTAAAATGCTCGAAGAGCTTTCGAGACACACACAGTTCGTGGCGATTACTCACAACCGCGAAACCATGAAACAGGCAAACCTGATTTACGGAGTGACCATGGGGGGCGACGGTATCTCACAACTCTTGTCGGTAAAACTCGACCAAGCACTCGAGCATGAGCAGCAGCCTGAAGTATAAATAGGGCATCTGGTGCTGCGGTTGACAGCTTTTTTAAAGCCTGATACACTGTATTTTGTACCCTTATAACAAGGAAATTTTTATGTTAGTAATGCGATTTAACCGAACAGGAAAGAAAGACCGCGTGTCGTACCGTATAGTACTACAAGAGCACACAGCGGCTCCTGGTAAGCGTCATGTAGAGATCTTGGGAAGTCACGATCCACACCTCAAAACAAGCGTTTTGCGCGAAGACCGTATTCAGTACTGGATTGGTCAGGGTGTTCAGGTAAGTGATGCCGTACATAACCTTTTGGTAGCCAAAGGACTTATCGAAGGGAAGAAGCGGGCCAAGAAAATGCCACGTCCAGTAGCCAAAGAGGTACCTGCAGAAGTAGCTACCGAAGAGGTAAAGACAGAAGTAGCAACAGAGGAAGCAGCTGCGTAAGCAGGTTAGTAACTGATGTGCTGCTTGACGCCGTAAAAGAAAAACGCTAGTCTAAGTACAACAATACATTTCAGTATTCCGCAGACCTGAGGCATTTCATAAGTCCTCACGAGGAAGAAGAATTCGCCACCCTGTAAGAGGGGCGCATTACATCTTCATCGTCTTTCCAAATCTGCGGAGTTCCCGCAGATTTTTAGTTCAGTGCCAGAATGAGGTCGAAAGCATAATTTACAAGAGAGAGAATATATATGCAGACAAAAGTACAAAAAGAGGCTCTCATTGCCGAGGTGGTTGAAAACATTCAGTCTTCAAAAGCATTGGTATTTGCAGAGTATAAGGGTGTTCCTGTAAAGGAACTCACAGAGCTGCGTCGCGAACTCATGAAAAATGGTGGACGCTTCCAGGTTCTGAAGAAAACCCTCCTCAACATTGCTCTTAAGGAGTCGAGCGTTTCGGTAAACGGACGTGACTTGCCAGGGCAGGTGGGTATCGCATACTCTCAGGACGAAGTGACTGCCGCCAAGATTTTGGCAGACTTTGCAAAGGCGCACAAGGAGCTCTCATTTTCTATTCAGGGTGGAGCCCTGGGGAAAGAGGCTTTGTCGACAGAGCAGGTCATCGCGCTCGCTAAACTGCCTTCACAGGATCAGCTCCGTGGACAGTTGGTGGGAACCTTGCAGGCACCAATCTCTGGCTTTGTACGAGTCCTTAACGGTAACCTAAGTGGTTTCGTGCGGGTTCTGAAGGCCATTGAAGAGAGTAAAGCATAAGTAATCATTTTTTAAAGAGAATTCTATGTCAGAAGAAAAGAAGGACGTTGTAGTGCCAGAGAAGTTTGAAAAGTTGGTAGCTGAAATCGAAAAGATGAGCGTACTTGACCTTTCAGAACTCGTAAGCGTACTCGAAGACAAGTTTGGTGTAACTGCTGCTGCTCCTATGATGATGGGCGCTATGCCAGCTGCTGGAGCTGCTGAAGCTGCAGAAGAAAAGAGTGACTTCGATGTTGAAATCACTGCTGCTGGTGACCAGAAAATCAACGTGATCAAAGCGGTTCGTGAAATCACCGGTCTTGGTTTGAAAGAAGCGAAGGACCTGGTAGACGCCGCTCCAAAAGTTATCAAAGAAAAGGTAGCGAAGGCAGAAGCTGAAGAAATTCAGAAGAAGCTCCAGGACGCTGGTGCTAGCGTAACCCTGAAGTAAATCTGGGGTTAGGAGAACTTTTAAAAAAGAACCTCGAAAGAGGTTCTTTTTTTTGGTATACTATAATGTATTGCGGTATATTATGAATTATTTTTTAGCAAAGATCTATGGAATTTTTTGGAATGAGTTTGATTGACCTGGTGTCATTGGTGGGGTATGCCGGTTTGGTGGCGATAGTTTTTGCCGAGACAGGACTTTTCTTGGGTTTCTTTTTACCAGGGGATAGCTTGTTGTTTATTGCTGGTTTCTTGGCAGGCCAGGGGTTGTTTTCCTTGCCGCTCCTTATCGCGCTCTTGTGGGTAGCTGCGGTAGTAGGGAATATTGTGGGGTACGAATTTGGTCGCCGAGTTGGACCACGTCTTTTTTCTCGTGAGGATTCGCTTTTGTTTAAAAAAGCTCACGCCCTGAAGGCACAGGCTTTTTACGATAAGTACGGTCCAAAGACCATTTTTTTGGCCCGTTTTATGCCAATTGTCCGTACCTTCGCGCCCATCGTCGCCGGGGTAGCTCAGATGGAGTTCAGAGCCTTCTTGTTTTATAGTGTTACCGGTGCCACAGCATGGGTTGTTGGGCTCACGGTACTTGGGTATTACTTAGGAGCACTACCATTTGTACGTGAGCACCTGGAGGCCATGATTCTCCTTATTATTTTCATCTCTATCCTTCCGGCGATTGTAGAATATATTCGTGAACATAGGCGTGGGTAGCATTGACAAAGTAGCACCCCTCCGCTAGTCTAAGGACACCTATTTTTCATTGGAGGAGGAAGTGAGATGACTCAGTTTTATGTAACAAGTGCACGGGTAAGAGCTGAGGATTTTCTGGGTCCAGGCTTTACCATTCCAGATGTATATTGGCAAGCAGAAATGCGCTTGCCTGATACATACAACAGCGATAATTTTATGCTGCGTGAGCTTTGGTGTTCGGATCGTTGGGTCTCTTGGTCAGAGGCAGACATGATACTCAATCAGGATCCTGGTGTTATTCCCGTAGGGTGGCGAGTACTCTCCCATCTGTACTGCAACCAAGAAGACATACCGGTTACTTGGCTAGAGGTTTTGACAGGAGGCTGGGACATACTGTTCCCATATGCCATATGTGATTGGATTAAAGATAAGTCTGCGGTATGTTGCGCTGCACTCCATTTTGATAAGGGAGAGCGCATACTTGGTTGTTATGGTATACATCGCTGGTTAAATGGAGCAACGCTTCCAATCGCGGTGTACCAGATTGGTAATCGGTCAACATGACCGACAAAAAAGCGCGATTCCCAAACGGGGGTCGCGCTTTTTTTTGTATTGCCTAGAATTATGCTTAGCTTCTTAGGAAGCTGAGCATAGTCTGAGCGTCGCTGACCTCGAATGGGTCGGTCGCACAGTTGTCCGAGAATCCTGCTTCGGCGAAGAGCTTCTTGATCTCGCCATCTTCGACGAGCATCGAGTAGCGCCATGAGCGATCTCCGAATCCCAGATTATTCTTCTCGACGAGCATACCCATTTTGCGGCTAAATTCGGCATTACCATCTGGGAGCATCTTTACTTTGCTGAGCCCAAGGTCATCGGCCCATTTTTTCATAACGAAAGCATCGTTGACCGAGAGGCAGTAGATTTCATCGACGCCAAGGGCCTTCATTTCGTCGTAGGCGGCTTCGTAGCCAGGGGCATGGGTAGAAGAGCAAGTTGGGGTAAATGCGCCTGGGAGGGCGAAAACAACGATCTTCTTACCAGTAAAGATATCGCTACTGGTAACATCCTGCCAGCGGTACGGATTTGGTCCTTCAACAGATTCATCACGAACACGGGTCTTGAAGATAACTTCTGGAACGCGCTTGGTCACAAGTGTGTGTGCCATAGAGTTTTGTATAAATGATTAGAGTTACTCACGAGGAGCCTATATAGTATACCGCGTGGCAGCGGCTTGGGTCAACGCGACTTTTTCAGGGGTATTTGGTATGCTGTAGGGGTAAGAAACAGATCAAATATATGCAAGCATATCAAGGACAGTGTCATTGCGGAGCAGTTACGTATGAGTGTCAATTTGAGCCACTCGAAAAGGTGTTTACCTGCGATTGTTCACACTGCGATATTAAAGGATTACGACTCACTTTTTTGCCAGGAACGCAGTTTACGCTGCTCTCGGGTGAAGAGACTTTAACAGAATATTTATTCAACAAAAAACATATCTCGCACCTGTTTTGTAAGACCTGTGGGGTGCAGTGTTTTGCTCGTGGGAACGATCCAGAGGGAAACGAAACGATCGCCGTTAATCTGCGTACTCTGAAAGATTTTGACAGCGAAAGTCTACCAGAGGAGCGCTTTAACGGTAAGGATCTATAGTAGAAAAATGGCCGGCCCCTCAGGTAGAGGGTCGGCCATAGTAGGCATGTGCCACGTGTTTACGCGGCACCGGTTGGTATTTTGCGACGGCGGAAATATCCGTCCTCGCATTTTTCGCATTCACCTGGTGTGAAGACATCGCCATGCATAACGATATAGACCCCAGCTGGCAAAGTATTGCAGGCTAGTGTGGCTGCACCGAGGTTGAATTCGGCATCGCTGTCTTTCATACAGGCTGGCTTTAGGGCACCCGTCAGCACGAGGGTTTTCCCTGTAAGACCTTCTTCATCAAGGTGCTTCTCGATAACCTGGGCTGTTTCGATCATGGTGTCCGTTCCGTGCGTAATCAGAATTTTTTTATTCTCTGCACGAGCACAGGCACACATAATCGCTATTCGATCAATGTCGGTGAGATATAGGCTGTCCTTTTGGAGTGGCTTTTCCTGAGCGAACCCTATTTCGTTCGGGCCTAGCCGACGTAAAATATTTGGCGCTACCGGTTCGCCAATATGGAGATCGGTGATACCCTTGCCGGCACCATAGGCCTTGTCGATGGTTCCACCGGTTGTAATCAGCAAGATAGACTTATTCAATCCGCTCATTCGATCCTCCTACAAAAAATGCCCACAATCAGGCACCTCAATCTAGCATTTTAAGGGGAGGATGTCAATGGAAAATATTTTTATTGTAGTAAGGAAAAAAGAAAAAAGCGACCTCTTAAGGCGGGTCGCCAGTGCTCTGTTAAAGCGCCTTTACTGAGTCCGGAGAAGCCTCCGTAACCTTACGAACTTTTCTTCACGAGAGTAGCTCGTTGTGAGCCAGCAGTCCAATGCATAGAATTGAATCTGCAGGGCGTCAACCTCCCTATTGAGGAACATTTTGGCGTCCAGCAGTTCGCTATTCAGCAACGATGCTATTTTCCTGTATTCGACCATTTGGTCGTGGACAAACTCATTCCAGTACGCCGTGAGTTTTTCTGTTGGAATAAGAGTGTTTGTTGGTACCGGAAATATTTTCTCCCTCTTATACACAGTTGAGACATCTACACCTTCTGTTATTTGAATAACGTGTCGGAACTCGTGCATGAAGTAAGCACAAAAGTATGCCTCACATACGAGAGTTCGTGCCTCAGCGGAGTCGTTCTCGAGAAGAGGAAGAAATTCGTTATCAATTAACTTAATTGAGTAATCTCCTTCATGAGAGTTGAAGATCATTTGAAACGGGAATTCCCTGTAGCTCTCTTCTGCACCAAGTGAAAATGTGGAGTTGTTGAGAAAAAAGAGCCGACCTTGAGCCGCTTCTTGAAACTCAGCCACATCTGCTCTTTCTGCTATTATTCTGTAGAAAGTTGCTACTCCGTCTTCACCCATGAAGACAGGGATGTTCAGTCTTCCATTTGAGTAAATAGGGCTATTTCTGTCTTGATCGGGTTCTTTTGTAAGCCAAAGCACATTAACCATCAGGTCGTGGAAGAGTTTTTGGATGTCAACTTCAGTCATTGTACAATCTCCTGTATATTGTTAAGGAACAAATAAGAATAGCACCACAGAGAGCGTTTGTCAATGCTGTAAAAAATCCAATAGAAAAGAAAGTGCTCTTATCACTGGTTCGGCAGGATTTACCCCTCCGGGGAGACTTCTCATCCTGCCCGAAATATATTTAATAAAAATCCTCAAACGAGAATTTTTATTAAATGAATGTTACCCGGGCAGGATTCGAACCTGCGCATGGTGGTACCAAAAACCACTGCCTTACCACTTGGCGACCGGGTAGTAAACGGTGAACTCGTTAGAGCACCGTGCCTCCTAAGAGCTCAAGAGCTTCGGAGAGGAGGGGATCAGTCTCTTTTTTTGGTGCTGGCGCAGCGACCGATGTTTCGGCTGGTACGACTACAGAAAAAGCGAGACGGGACCCTAAAATGGTAGCAAACGCCTCTTCGAGTGTCAATCGGTAGGCGCTATCTTCGAGGCGTTCTTTGTGAAACTTATGCTTCACAGAAATAGAAAGGCTGTTGTTTGTAAGGCTTACTGGCCTGGCGCTTTGGAGAGCAACCGAAAGCGAAGCGTTGAGTTCCTTGGCTTTAGTGATAATTGCCTGCCAGTCGCGCTCGATGCGCTCGAGGGTACAGGCGCCAGCTTTGGCTGGGGCATTCGGGGCGGGAGTTGGGGCGACTTCGATAGGTGCTTCGTCTGGATCTGCCTCTACTGCTGTTTGTGCGACGGGTGCAGTGGCTTCTGTGGGAGCTGCTTTAGTGGGTTTAGTTGGCTGTTTTGCTGGCTCAAGAGTTTTTTTTTCGGGTGTAGGACTCTGCACTTTTTGTGTAGGCGTTGCTGGCGGTACCGATGCCGCTACAGGAGCGGTGCCTTCTGGAAGGTTTTTGATAAGGGCAATCTCGAGCCACAGAAAACCAAAGCTGCTGTTTTTACTGTGGAGACTCGCTTCTTCGAGGGCTTCGATGGTACTGATAAGTCTTGCGCTGCTTAGGGTGCTGGCAAGGGTTTGCACTAGAGCTTGTTCTTCTTGGGTAAGGAGCGTAAGGTCGCCCAGTGAAAAATCTTTACTGGCGCTGTAGAGGAGGACTAAACGAAGAAGGCTCACAAGGTCCTCAGCTACCAGGCGAGCATCTTTACCGGCAGCTTCAAAAGCCTGTAGGGCTAGGAGGGTTTCTTTGGTTTCGCCGTTAGCAAATACCAAAAGGAGGTCATAGAGACTTTTTTGGTCACTCATTCCCAGGGCTAAAAGCACTGCTTCTTTGGTAAGCTTTTTGTTGCCTTCGAGGGCGAGGATCTGTGTGAGGAGCGATTCAGCATCACGGAGAGTGCCGCCAGCAGCACGAGCCACCAGCGCCAGTGCATCTTGGTCTGCAGCATGATCTTCACTCGACAAAATACGCGAGAGCTTTCCGACGATTTCTGCCAGGGTGAGTTTACGGAGGTCAAAGCGCTGACAGCGTGACACAATAGTTTTTGGCACCTTGTGGAGCTCGGTGGTAGCAAGGAGGAAAATGACATGCTTCGGTGGTTCCTCGATAATCTTGAGGAGCGCATTAAAGGCACCGGTCGAGAGCATATGGACTTCGTCGATGATGAAAATTTTGTAGCTCCCCAGGAGTGGAGTGTTGTGCATAGTGTCGCGGAGGCTGCGGATATTGTCGACACCCGTATACGAAGCGGCATCAATTTCGATAATGTCGAGGCTCTGTCCACTCGCGAGGGCAAGGCAGTGTGCGCAGGTCCCGCAGGCAATGGCGCCATTCCGATTACCGCAGTTAAGGGCGGCAGCAAAGATACGTGCAACTGATGTTTTGCCGGTACCACGAGGACCAGTAAAGAGGTAGGCCTGACCAGCCACGTCATTAGTAAGGGCATTCTGTAGGGTGGTCACTACGATTTCTTGGCCTACAACGTCGGCAAAGGTTTTCGGGCGGTACTTACGGTATAGCGTGGTACTCATACGATAAAGAAGGTTAAGAATACTTGTAGTATATCAAAAAACTGCCACCTTGTCGGTAGCAGCTTTTGAAGAAGATTTACTTTTTGAAGACGAGACGTTTATAGCCAACAAAATTCCACAGGAGCACAATAGGAATTGGGATAAAGCCAGCAATGGTAGCCCAGGCAGTTTGACTGAGGCCGAGTGGGTGAATAAGATTTGCGAGTAGGCTGGTGATGGTAACATTTAAGAAGAGGCCAAAGGCGCTCACCAAGACAAAGTTAGTAAATTCTTTTGGTACATCGGCAGCTTCTTTTTTCTCGAAGGACCAGTATTTGTTCCAAATGTAACTGTTTATGATGGCAAGAGTGACAGAAAAGGCTCGAAAGAAGGCTATAGACCAGCCACTCGCAACACCAGTAGTGTGGATGAAGAAGCTGTAGAGACCAAGGTCAATAACAGTGTTACTAACACCAATGAGGCCAAACTTGGCGAGCTGATAAAAGAAAGGGCGAACTCGAGTGCCCAGGAAGTACCCAATAGCCACACCAAGAGTAGCGAGGATTGTGAGACTCACTGCGAAAAGCGTATGTGAAAGGGGGATAAAGGCCCCGAGGTTCGAAAAAACAAAGGGGGCGAGTATCCCAATAAGGAGACCGTTAAGTGCCGCAAAGGCAAGGTCTCGCGAACGAAGGGGAAGCATAGAAGAGAATTATTCTTGGTTAGTGGTCTGAAGTTCAGCCTCAATTTCTTCGAGATCTTTAAGCCAGGCGGACAGAAGTTCTGTTTCATCCTCAGCTTCTGGGGTGGGTGCTGGAGTAGGAGTGAAGTTGATAGCGCGAGAAGGAGCAGGGGTTTCCGTAGGGGTGACTGTAGGTTCTGGAGTGATGTCGAGATCCTTTTTCCAGGTGTTAATAGCACTGCTTGACTCCTCGGCTTTTTTCAGGGTCTGTTCCCAGTCGGTAGCAGCGCCTTTTTGGAGAATATTTTCGATAGCTGCAAAGTCAGAATCAATGTCTGCTGGAAGTACAATAGCTACTTCGTCACCAGGAACTGCTTTAAAGTAGGTCATTGAGGCCAGGAGCACTTTGTAGGGTTTTGAATTAGCAACCACAAAGTAGTTCTCGTTCTCATCCTGAGCCACAATACCAATAGCATGGCGACGAGCCACAGGGCCAATCTGCTTATAGAGGAACATGCCGTTGTCGGTAATGGTGAGCTTGAGAAGATCGCCCTCGACCAACTTTGACTTAGAGGCATAGTTGGCGGGAACTGGGTACTGTTTTCCGTCCATTCCAAGCATTACCTGGCCACTGAATGTACCCTGAACAACCGTACCTTCTTCGTCGCTTTTGCGTGGCCGGCCGGTTTTCTTTTTTCCTTCGAGTTGTAAAAGCATTGCCTTGGCACCCTGAATGGTGCGCTCGGCATTGAGGATCATTTCGCGGAGTGACTGAATTTTTTGGACGCGGTCCTTGTCTTCAGGAGCGTCCAGATGTGTATCTGACATAGATTTTTTCTTTTTGTTTGTGTAGCTATATGTTTCATAGAAAGTATAAAAGTTTTTTGTTTTCTTGACAAGTAGATGTGCAGTAGACTAGAGAGAAGTGAATATACCAGCAGGGTACTTTAAAAACCGCGAGTGGACGAATAGGAGGGTGCACGCTTGCCTGACCTTGCTCTTGACAAAAATAGTAAATATGCGCTATTATTAAGTTCAATTCGTATAACCCCAATAGAGAGCTATGTCGTCCACTCGAGAGACAAAAGTAGTGAGTACTATAGTCACTAAAGAAGGCGTTTCCCAAAAGGAAAAAGTCTTTGTTCATGCTCTTCGCTCTATTCTCGCCTCGATCCCGAAGCGCTCACAGGATATTCTGGAAGCTCGGTTTGGAATTTCGCACCATCGAACAAAAACACTAGAGGAAATCGGTCAGGAATATGGTATAACTCGAGAACGTGTTCGTCAGATTATTTGCAGTGCCTTGCATGCTTTGGTGCGCCATCATAAGCAGCAGTCAGAGGGTGGGCATATCGAAACTCTTGTGCAGACTGAGCTCCGTCGTCATAGCGGTATTTTAGAGACGAGTATTTTGATTAACGAACTTTCTCAGGGGGATCGTGAAGAAAAAGGAGCACTCACAGCATTCTTGGAATGTTTGCCATATGCCCGAAGCGAAAAAGCAGGAGAGCTTCATGAGAAGATTTCCTTCTTGCCACAGTTTTCGTATGATGTTTGGAAGGAGGTAATAACAAATACGAAGGAGGTGCTCGCGAGCGTGGGTCATCCACTGAGTAGTAAGCAATTGTTTAAAAAGTTTACCGAAGCTCATGGAGATACTCTTTCTGAAAAAGAATTTTTTGACTTTCTGGCAGTAAGCAGCGAAGTAAAGAGTAACGTTTTTGGCAAATGGGGCTTAGCTTCATGGAGTGATATTCAGCCACGCGGTACTCGCGAGAAGGCTTACTTAGTACTGAAGAATCATAAGTCGCCAATGCACTTCCGTGATATCGCACTTCGTATTGATGAATCGGGTCTTCGCTCGAAGCGCACACATAGCCATCCGCAGACTGTGCACAATGAACTTATTAAGGACAAACGTTTTGTTTTGGTGGGCCGTGGAACATATGCTCTTACCGATTGGGGTTATAAAACGGGTACAGTAAAAGAAGTAATTACAGACGTGCTGCGCGAAGCCGGTACACCTTTAACCAAACAAGAGGTTGTGGATGCCGTGCTAAAGATGCGTCAGGTAAAGGTAACCACTATTGCTATTAACCTCAACTCTTTCTTTGTAAAAGATACCGAGGGTCGTTTTTCTCTCAAGTAATAAGGGTCAAACAGGACTCTAGCGAGTTCTTTGGACAGCCTGTTAAAACTACGATACACTAGAATCAGGTGAGTTTTCTTTTTTTTGGTCAACGTACCGAAAATATCATGGCAACAGAAACAAATATTCTTGCCCCAATAGGGGACATCTTTTCTATCATTGGATACGTTTGGCCCTTTATTTTGCCACCCGTCCTCTGGTTTACTTTTAAACATTTGTGGCTGCCACATATGTGGGGTCATTTTGGCTCATCTCAAAAGAAAGTTATCCTCGAGATTATTCCGCCACGCGATATCGAGCAGAGTCCTCTCCTTATGGAGTCATTTTTTGCGGGTTTGGCGGGTTCTGAGAAGAGTTTTACGGTGTATGATCAATGGATTGTTGGTGAGTTTGCGGCGTCGTATTCATTCGAAATTGTGAGTACCGAAGGAAACATCCATTTTTATATTCGTTGTTGGTCCTCGCTCCGTCCTTTGGTGGAGGCAAATCTTTATGCGCAGTATCCAGGCGTGGAGATTGTTGAAGTAGAAGATTATACAAAACAGGTTCCTCAGAGCTTGCCAAATAAAAATTGGAACGTATGGGGTTCGGACTTTATCTTAACGAAGCCGGATGTATACCCAATTCGGACGTACAAAGCCTTCGAGGAAACTATTACGGGAAAAATGATTGATCCGTTGGCCGCTACTATCGAAATCATGAGTAAGGCTGGGCCTGGGCAGCATATGTGGCTTCAGTACATTGCGGTACCAGCGTCACCAGCCTGGAATAGCAAGGAGGGACAAAAACAGATTGATGAGTGGATTGAGAAAAAGATTAAAGATGGTGAGAGTGATACGCCACAGCCAATCGAGTTTCGTTTGACGCCAGGAGACAGAGATGTCTTAAAGGCGATTCAGACAAATAACTCAAAACTTATGTACAGCGTGAAGATGCGCTATGTGTATGTGGGTCGTCGAGAAGCCTACAATAAGTCTATTGGGGTATCAGGGGTTATCGGAACTATTAAGCAGTTTAACGACCAGGCCCTGAACAATATTAAACCAGAGGGAGATACTAAGACAAAAGCGGATTACTACAATATTGAACCTCGCTTAAAAAAGAAGCAGCGAGAAATTATTGGTAAGTATCGTGCTCGTGATCGCGAACCATACCATAACCTGTTTATGTTTAGCACTGAAGAAATGGCAACAGTATTCCATATGCCAGATATGTCAGTTATTGCTCCAACGCTCCAACGCGTGACCGCGAAGCGAGGCAGCGCCCCAATGAATCTTCCAATAGAGCTCTTTCAGTAGGGAGTGGATAAACAGAAGAGAAAGTGTCTTCAATAATATTTTCGTATGTTGCCTCAATCAGAAATTACATTCTTTGCTAAAACAAATTTCCGCAACCAGGAGCGGGTGTTTGGAATTAAGACGGATGACCGTCGTCGTCACATGTACGTCATCGGAAAGACGGGTATGGGGAAGACGAATCTCCTTGAAAACCTGGCTATTCAGGATATTCAAAAGGGCCACGGTATCGCCTTTATCGATCCTCATGGTGACACCGCAGAGAAGCTTATTAAAGCAATCCCAGCGAATCGTATTAACGACATTATTTATTTTAACCCAGCCGATCAGGATTTCCCGATCGCTTTTAACGTACTTGAAAAAGTTGATTCCGAGTATCGGCACTTAGTAGCTTCTGGTTTGGTAGGAGTCTTTAAAAAGATCTGGGCTGATTCGTGGGGACCACGTTTGGAGTACATTTTACGTAACGCTATTATGGCGCTCTTGGAATACCCGGGGAGCACACTTCTTGGCGTGACTCGTATTCTGGTAGACAAAAGCTATCGTGACCGTGTGATCGAAAAAGTTACCGACCCAGTGATCAAAAGTTTTTGGGTAGACGAGTTTTCGAAGTGGGAACAGCGTACGCTGCAAGAAGTTATTTCGCCGATCCAGAACAAGGTTGGGCAGTTTTTGTCGAGCTCGCTGATTCGTAATATTGTGGGTCAGACGGTATCGACCTTTGATGTGCGCGAGGCGATGGACAGTCAGAAAATTATTATCATGAACTTCTCGAAGGGACGTATCGGAGAAGACAATAGCGCTTTGCTTGGTGCCATGATGATTACGAAGATTCAGCTGGCTGCTATGGGACGCGTCGATATTCCCGAAGAAACTCGTAAAGACTTCTACCTCTACGTTGATGAGTTCCAGAACTTTGCAACGGAGAGTTTTGCGAACATTTTGTCTGAAGCCCGTAAATATCACCTGAACCTTATTTTGGCTAACCAGTACGTTAACCAGATTGACGAGCGCGTGCGTGACGCTATCTTCGGTAACGCAGGAAGTATTGTCTCGTTCCGCGTGGGCGCTACCGATGCTGAGTTTCTTGAGAAGGAATTCGAGCCAGTGTTCACAGCGAATGATATTGTAAACCTCCCGAAGTTTAACGTGTACCTGAAGCTCATGATCGACGGTATTGCGGGGGATGCCTTTAGTGCTACCACCTTGCCACCGATTAAGCTCGAGGACGTAGCGAACGAAGAAAAAATTATCCGTATTTCACGCGAGCGGTACTCGAATAGCCGAGCCGATGTGGAGGAAAAGATTCGTCGTTGGACGGGAATGCTTTCTGAAGAAGAAAAGGCGGCGCTGCGTCAGAGTATAGCCGAGCCAGTGCGTATTCAGCAACCAGCACTGGCACCCGCAAGAACACAGGCTGCGCCACAGAGAGTTCAGTTAAAGAGTCAACAAAAGAGTCAGCCAAGAAGCCAGGAAAGAGTACAGCCGAAAAAAACAGCTCCACAAAAACCAGCTACTCAGTCTGTGCAGCAGGCGCCACGAGTAACGCCTCTGCCAGCTCTGGTAGCGGCTCCGGTAGCACCAGTAGAGGAATTAAAGGAGGCGACCCCGGTGGCACCAGTAGTGGTTGCTGTGCCAGTAGCGGCTCAAGAACCCGTAGTAGTTGCTCCAGTAGATGCTCCGGCACCAGCCGAGAAGGTATTGTATGATACGCTTTGTGTTACCTGCGAAAAACCAATCCAGGTCCCGTTTAAGCCAGACGGAAGTCGTCCGACGTTCTGTAAGGATTGTCTCAAAGATTATCAGCGCGCCGTTGCTAAGGAACGTCAGGCATTAGAGCAAAAGGCAGCAGCTGCATCGGCACCAGCGTCGCGTGGCCCAGCTGTTTTTGCTCCAAAGCAGGCACCGATGAAGCTCGGGCAAATGCAGTATGTAGCACCAAAAAAGTTTCAGCCACTACGGGGGAAGCAGGATCGGGACACTCAGGCAGTACGTGATATGGTTCAGTCTATTCGCCCGAGTAGTCATTCGGAAGAGTAGGGTGTGATATAATCAAAAAACAACTATTTATCAAGAGAGAGTATGAGTTTTAAAAAAGTTCATAAGAAAGCATATATTGCGTGGGTTATTATCTCTGCTTTTGTGGCGTTTTCGATGATATTGCTTTTGGTGGCGCCGCTGTTCTTGTACTAACTTACATTATTGTATGTCGGTAAAATTCATACAGATCATAGGGGTGCTTTGTATGCTGGTAGTATTAGTAATAGCAGGGTACTTTTCGTGGCAACAGTACCAGCGAGGACAGCGCATTCGTGCGGAAGTGAGTATTTTGGAAAACGAAGCAGCCCGGGTGCAGCGAGAAAATGACTCTCTTCAGGAGCGTATCCAGTATTTTTCAACAGAAAACTATCGCGAGCAAGAATCGAAAGAACGATTGAATATGCGTCGACCAGATGAGTTTGTGGTTGATATTGAACAGGTGCGCAAGTCGACAGAAACTTCGGGAGAGAGGGGTGCTCAGATAGCCGAAGAGAAAAATAATCTGCCGGTGTATAAAAAATGGTTCTTAAAAGTTTTTCGGTAATATCTATATTGTATGAAAAAAACACTGAAAGAATATCTGGGGGTAAACGGGAAAAATTTTTGGCACCATGGGGGGCTACTCGCGGGGATTTTGGTACTCGTATTATTTTTTGTAAGCATTGTGTTTTTTTATGTTGCACCAAGAGAGCGTCCTTTGGTACAGAGCATAACCAATAGTATGCCGTACCCAATTGTTTTCATTGGGAGTACCACTATTACTCAGCGTGATCTGGCTACGAACATGATATCGGTGCGACGATTTTATGAGAACCAGGATTTTTCGTCTTTGGGACTTCGCGTTGATTTTGATTCAGAAGAAGGTCAGAGGCGACTTCAGGTACGAGAACGCGAAGTTTTAAATAAAATGATTGAAGATGAGGCTGTTCGTCAGATTGCCAAAGAAAAAGGCATCATTGTTTCTGAGGAAGACGTAAAAAATGATCTTAAAAATCGAATTGACGAGTACGGAACCGGAAGTGAAGTGACAGCAAATTTGGAGCGACTGTATGGCTGGTCGCTCAAAGATTTTGCAAGAAAGGTGGTGACACCGGCCCTCTACCAGGATAAGCTGTCGGAACTGTATGCCAGGGAAGTAAAACAGGATGAGGCAGTGGCAAAAATAACTACCGCTGAACAAGCGCTGAAGGCAGGTAAGTCATTTGCAGACGTTGCTAAAGAAAGTTCTTTTGGGAGTACTGCTGGGACCGGTGGTGAACTTGGGTGGTTTCAGGAGCAAGATGTGGCACCAGAGCTTCAGTCGGCCGTGAAGAATGCTTCTGTAGGGCAGCCAACAGCTGTTCTTGAGAGTGTGCTTGGATTCCATATCCTTCTTGTGAATGAAGTAAAGGAAGATTCTGGTGTGAAGTTGTACCGTTTGAGTCAGATTTTTGCTCCAAAGACTACCTACGCTCGGTGGCTTACGGATGAAATGCGCAAGATATCTGTCCATGTTGCGAGTCCAATGTATCGCTGGAATCATGAGAAGGCAGAAATAGAGTTTGCAAATGAATCTTGGCAAAATGTCGAACAGGAGCTGTACAAGAATGCCACGGGTGATGCGCTTTTTGCGCAGTAGGTTTATAGAAAAAAATAGACTCTCTCAAAAAATATGACAGCACAACAAGAGAATCAGGAAAAAATAAGTGGTGGGTATAATGCGCATCAGAAACTACTCGGCATAGTATTTTTTATCGCACTCGGAGGAGGATTTATCGGCTCGGTAGTACATGAATCATTGCGCGATTATCAGACAAGAAAGAAGGGTATTCCGGAAGTAACAACAAATGCGGCTACTATAAAGGAAGACGGCCCGGGTTCCTTAACGGATTTGGTGGCAAAAAATTCACCGGGTGTAGTGAGTATTGTTGTTAAAAAACCGGTAACAACTATTCAGGGTGGATTCCCGTTTTATTTCTTACCACCAGCAAGTAATAGCGCTGACCAGAATAAGGAAGGATCTTTACAGATAGTGAGCAGTGGCTCAGGATTTTTCGTGACGAAAGATGGTATTATTGTCACGAATAAACACGTAGTAAGTGACCCTACGGCACAGTATAGAGTGCTTATGTCGGGTAGTGATAAAGAGTATCAGGCAACGGTACTTGCGCGCGATCCAGTGAACGACATTGCCTTTTTAAAAGTTGAGGGGAAGGATTTTCCAGCGCTTACACTCGGTGATTCTGATACACTTCAGGTAGGAGAAACCGCTATTGCTATTGGCAATTCACTCGGAGAATTTGCAAATTCTGTTAGTCGAGGAATTGTTTCGGGTAAACAGCGTAGTTTGTCTGCAGGGGGTGCCTATGGCGAGACAGAAATGCTTTCGGGGATTATTCAGACGGATGCCGCAATTAATCCGGGGAACTCTGGTGGACCACTCTTTAACGTGAAGGGCGAGGTTATTGGGGTTAATGTTGCTATGGCTCAGGGTGCCGAGAACATTGGCTTTGCTTTGCCAATTAACCAGATAAAGTTTCGTTTGGCGCAGGTGAAGAAGGACGGAAAGATTCATGTTCCATATCTGGGGGTTCGATACGTTATATTAAATGACTCCCTCAAAAGAGAATATAACCTGCCATATGCATATGGAGCGCTCATTTTACGTGGCCGTGAGGTAACTGACTTCGCTGTGGCACCGGGCTCTCCGGCTGATAAAGCAGGGCTCAAGGAGAATGATATTATTCTATCGATAAATAACAAGAAGGTAGATGCAGAAACGCCTTTAGCAAATATTCTGGGCTCGCTTGAGGCGGGATCAACAGTTTCACTTGATGTGTATCAGAATGGTGTTGAGAGGAAGCTTTCTGTAGTCCTTGAAGAACAGAAAATAGTAGAATAGCGTCTATGATTTTTGAGCCACGCATTTTCTTGGGGGCGCTTGTTTTTGCGAGTATACTCTTGTATGCTCGCAGTCACGAGATGCTTTTTTCGCTGAGTGGTTATTTTTTTACGGCACTACCGTTACTTTTTTTGTCAGCTTTTCTGGGACACAAGTTACTGAGGCGAGTCGCACGTATTTTTGTGCCACTTCTTCTGAGTACTGTCCTGCCAGTCCTTTTGTCGCTTATTGATAATGAAGTAAACGCGAGTTTATTTATCGTAATTGGTAGCATCTTGTACTACGTTGCCTTTTTGTCGCTTTACCGGTTGCGCGGTGGTGCTGACGACCAGACGGCGCGAGCTCTCTTACAGGGGACGCTCATGGCATCAGCCTTTCTTTTTTTCGCGATGCTTTTTGGCCTGTACTTAAACTTTACTTTTTCGTTGGCAGTACTCATGATTGTTGTTTTTTGGGTGATAACGATGATCACATTTGTAAGTCTTCTGACGGTAGCTCAGACAGAGCGGCACAGGGTATTTCTCTATAGCTTTTTGCTCGGAGTCCTTTCTGCAGAATTGTTTTTTTTGGCAAGCTTTTTTCCTTTCGGGTATCTCACAGTAGGGTCGCTTCTCACGAGTATCTATTTTTTGTTCTGGGAGATCGCCCTCGATGCGTTTCGGAATACGTTATCGGTTCGAAAGGCTACGTTACGGATTATCACAGTGCTGTTTCTTGTTCTGATGGTCTTAGTAAGTAGTCCTTGGAAGATACTAGTATAAATGGTATTACCACAGTGGCTTGCTCCTAAGCTAAAGTCCCTACGTGGCAAGCCACGTGGTGCTAATCCGTCACTACCTTCTGAAGTAAGGTAGTAAATATTCCGGGCGGTTTCTGTCGTGGTTGCTGAAAGTCGTAAAGTTCGCTAGAATACAAGAACAAAGTGATATTTTTTCTTTATGTCTTTTTCTACTTTAGTGCGCACAGCGGGTATTGTTCTTGGAGTAATGCTCCTTGGTGGGATTGGTGGGGTGCTGGTAAACAACTACGCAATGCCCCGTTTTTTGGCGCTTCCTTGGGTAGCCGAAAAAGGGTGGTTTGATGTTTCTGCCGAAAATACGACCGTAATTCAAAAGACCGAAGAAAAGATTGTCCGTGAAGATGATTCTCTTGAAAAAACATTTGCTCAGCCCGCCGAGGCAGTGGTGACAATTATTTATCCGGCCCGTACCACCGGTAAGACTGTTTTCCCAGAAACTGACGCCCCGGGCTTTTTGGTGACGAACGACGGTGTTATTGCTACCTACAATGTTGCGGGCACTAGCCTCCCAACGCCGCGTGTTATTTTGCATAACGGAGAAAAACACGAGGTAGAGCCAATTGGGATAGACACCTATACAAATCTTGTTTTTTACAAGCTCAAAAAAGCCTCAAATACTCCAACGGTACAGTTTGCTAATTCTGACGATATTCGCGTAGGGAAGAAAATTGTTCTTCTGAAGAATGGTATTTTGGCTAACGAAACAATGATTGATACTCAGGTAATGGCCGGTCACGAGAGTACACTGAACCTCGCAGCGCCACTGGCTACCTCTGAAAAATGGGAAGGCGTGTTTGGGCTTGCTGCTACGGGCGGAAGCCGCTTCGTGGGTGCACCAGCCATTGCATACAATGGTGAAGTTATTGGTATGGTAGGGAACGTTGCAGATGCTTCCGGGCAAACAACGAACACATTTTTGTTGCCCAGCAATGCTATTAAGGAAGCTTTAGAAAAGGTGGTTTCTGGGAAGCTCCTTGAGCAGGCATTTTTAGGAACCAGCTACATTAGCCTTACACCACTTTCTGCCTCAAAGAATAGTTTGGCCTTGGAGCAGGGTGCCTATATCACCGATATTTTGCCGCGAAGCACTGTTGGGGGTGAGCGTTTTAGCGCGAAAAAAGCAGGTCTTAAGAAGGGGGATATTGTAACCGCAGTTGATGACCAAAAAGTCGATGCGTACCACCCGCTCTCGGTGTTACTGTACCCCAAGAAGAAGGGCGACCAAACAGTCCTCACAGTGATCCATGATGGTGCCGAGACAAAGATAACCGTAACCTTTGAGTAAAAACATTCACTTACATACTATACCTTTATGCGTCAGTCATTCCTTTTTACCAAAACCAGTAAGACTGCTCCAAAAGACGAGGTCAGTAAAAACGCCAGCCTGCTTCTTCGAGCAGGTTTTGTGCATAAAGAGATGGCCGGAGTGTATAGTTATTTGCCGCTTGGTCTGCGTGTACTAGAGAATATCAAAGCGATTATTCGCGAAGAAATGAATCGTGAGGGCGGGCAAGAAATTATCATGACGGCTCTGCAGGACCCGGCTGTATGGAAGAAGACTGGCCGTTGGGATGATGAAGCTGTGGATGTTTGGTTTAAGTCAAAGTTGAAGAATGATGTTGAGATTGGTTTTGGTTGGTCGCACGAGGAACCAATTTTACAGATGATGCAGAAGTTCGTTTTGAGTTACAAGGATTTTCCAGTGAGTATATATCAGTTTCAGACCAAGTTTCGTAACGAGCTACGTGCCAAATCTGGTATTATGCGTGGCCGAGAATTCGTGATGAAGGATATGTATTCTCTGCATGCAACCCAAGAAGATTGCGATCGGTATTACGACTCAGTTATCGAAGCCTATAAGCGCTGTTTTGAACGTTTTGGCCTTGGGGGGAGTACTTTTTTAACTTTTGCAAGCGGAGGTTCTTTTACGAAGTTTAGTCATGAGTTTCAGACACTTTGTGAGGCTGGTGAGGATGTTTTGTATACGAACACTGAGCAGACAATTGCGGTAAACGAAGAGGTACTGCAAGAAGCAGCTGCAGAAATTGGAGTCGAGCCATCGACACTTATGCCAGTGAAAAGCGCCGAAGTAGGGAACATCTTTAAATTTGGTGCCGAAAAAGCTGAGCAGATGGAAGTCTACTATACTGACCGTGATGGAAAGCGTCAGCCGGTATACCTGGCCTCGTATGGAATTGGTGTTACTCGAGTGATGGGTGTTATTGTCGAGAAATTTGCTGACGAAAAAGGGATTGTTTGGCCAGAGAGCATTGCCCCGTTCCGGGTACACCTCATTGCTCTTGGTGGATTCACTGAATCTGAGAAAATATATGAGGAACTTACGGCCGCTGGTGTAGAGGTACTCTATGATGATCGTGAGGACGTACGTGCCGGAGAAAAATTTGGTGACGCAGACCTTATAGGTATTCCTCATCGCGTGGTAGTGGGCCGCAGCTTTGCAGAAAAAGGTTTACTCGAATACAAACACCGCACCAGCGATACTCCCGAAGAACTGACGCTCGAAGCAGTAATGGAGCGTCTCGCTTAATACTGTTTTATGCGCATCGTTATACAGGCACGAGACTTGGATCATAGGCGCATTGACGGCACCAGGGTATATTTGAAGCAGCTCCTTGCTCGCTTTGGGGCCTTAGCACCGGAAGATCGGTTTGAGATCTGTCATCGTGACGACTTTAACCCAGAGCTCCTCCCGGGGGATTTTACAAATTATACTGAGAAACGTTTAGCGGGACGTCTTGCCTGGATGCAGACCAGTTTTGCTTGGGCTATGTTTCGGAAGCCTCCAGAGAAAGTTTTTCTGCCACTCCAGGCAGCGCCACTTTTTTTTCCACAGCAAACAGAGATCACAGCAACGATTCACGATCTTGCTTTTCGGTTTTATCCAGAGACGTTCCCCCTTTGGGACAGAATGAAGCTCCGTGTTTTTTTGCGGATTGTTCTGTGGCGTGCCACAAAGATTATCACCGTTTCACACGCTACTAAAAGAGACCTCCTGCATTTTTACCCACATCTTTTGGCAAAAAAACATATAGAGGTTATTCATCACGGGTTTGACGAGTCTCTTTTACGTGATCCGGTGGTACCACAAGACGCATCAAGAGTACTCGAAAAGTATCACTTGGTCCCGAAGCAGTATTTTTTGTACGTGGGAGCCTTACAGCCACGGAAGAATATCGAGCGAGTAGTGGCCGCCTTTGAGCAGGTAAAAGAAATACATAAAGACGCAAAGTTTGTTTTAGCTGGCGAAGCCGCGTGGCTTTCAGAGGGGATTCTGAAACGTATTGCGGCGTCACCTGTTCGCGCAGATATTGTACATACCGGAGGTATCGATTTTCAGTCCTTGCGAGTACTGTACCAAAATGCTCGGGTATTTGTATTCCCGTCACTTTATGAAGGGTTTGGTCTACCGGTACTTGAGGCCTTTGCTTGTTATGTTCCGGTGCTTGTCTCTGAAAATTCAAGCCTGCGTGAGGTGGCTGGCGAAGCCGCCTGGTACTGCGATGCGTTTTCGGTAGATGATATTGCCGAGCAAATGACGCTTTTGTGGCAAGATGATGCACTTAGGGAGCGCCTGATTACAAGAGGAGGAGAGCAACTCAAGAGATTTTCGTGGAATAAAACCGCAAAAGAAACGCTCGAGTTTATACAGCGTGAAGTGAAGTAGTTAGTGGCTATGTTGTGCCTGCACAAATAGAAGCACAAGAAGGAAGATAAGCACGCTCGCTCCTACGAGGCCAAAGCCACGGGCACTCAGGAAAAGTACGCCCAAAGTACCAAGTAAAAGAATACCAAGAAGAACCCGAAAGCCACGTTTCGGAATATTTTTTTTCTGTGGTTCTGGTGGTGTGAGTACAAAGAAAGTAAAGAGTGAGAAGATAAAGAGTGTCATGAAGATAGCTAGCGGAAAGCGACTGAGCACGATGCTAGGTAGGAGGATTTCGAGTGCCGAAAATCCAAGGACTGTAAGAAAAAGAAGAAGCGTGATATCACCAAGAAGCGCCACCAAGAGAAGTCGCTTTTTTGGAGAAAGCTTTCGAGAAAAACGAGTAAGTATATTATTCATAAGCAAGGCCGAGGCGTTCGAAAAGATCTTTTTTAAAGGTATTGAGAATAAATAACGCGTTCGCTTTTTGACGGGAAGCCTGAAGACCAACATGTATCTCAGCGACATCGGTATTTTCGTGTACAGGGATAACCTCGATAGCATAATCATCACCAATCACACGAAGAGAAAGGAGTGAGGCAGAACAAGTAGTGGATTGAGAAAGAGATTTTTTGGTGAGTATGCAACTAGTGCTTTTGGCTTGATCTGCTGAAGAAAAAGAAATAACGTCACTTTGAGCCATTAAGAAGCGTTCGTATTCTTGACTGAGTGGTGCCAGGCTAGTGCCGGTAAACAAAAATGTTTGTGAGGTATCTGTGTCACGGAGGAGCGTGCCACTCTGGTGAATATCACCCGGCAAGAGAATTTTTCCGCGGCGGTAGATGCCGACTTCTTCGGCGCTGACAGGTGTTACATGCGCAAAGCTATAACCAAGACGGGTGAGGATCTCGGGGTTTCCGAAGGGGTGCAGCACGTTGTCTTTGCCGACAATAAAGATGCCATCAGCATAAGAAAGAAGTGTGCCAACCCGAAACCCGAGAAGTTCGTCACTAATCACAGATTGCTTTTTTTGTTCCGCAGAAAGGGGTAGGGCATCAGCAAGGGGCCGAATACTCGCGAGAGCGCCACTGCTTACGTATGGAAAAAGAGTGCCATTTTGTTCTTCGTAGTAGGTGTCACTTGGGGCATCATAAAAAACACGGGTCTCGGGGAAGCTACGAGCAGTGGTTTCCTGAGGGAAAAAGCTGACGGCTGGAGAGCGACTGATGCGAACGGTCGACCCAATGAGTGAACCAGATTTTTTACTCGGTACAACGGTGATAGTAGCACGCTCGAGCTGATTCCAGTTATTCGCAAAAAGAGTGAGACTGTCGCCCAGTGCAATTTTTCCGTCAGTAACGGGGGTAAAGTTTTGCGTGTGTGGTAGGAAGAGGGTATTTGTCTTTGAAGTCTGACTCCCGAAATAGAAGTCTTTTATGTCATAGGGAAAAAGAGTTGCAGTAAGGGCCCAAAGTACACCACCAAAAAATCCAAGGTAGAGGAGCACCTGGAATATCCGGTACTGTTTAGTAAGTTCTTTGGATAGGTAGTGTGGGACGGCGAGAAGCATACGGTTAGCGTAATTGAAAGATAAGGAGGTCGGTGGTAGTAGTCTTTTGGGTTAAATCCTTAAGAGACATAATGTTTTTGAAGGAATTTTCGGTAGTAAAGGTACTTGTTTGTGGAACAGCATTTTCTGGAAGGAGTGTTCGGTAGAAGTCGGCGTTACTAACTGGAGTGATAAGAAAGACGCGGCTAAAGCGGCGAGTGTCGAGCTTAGCTACGTCCTCAGGGTTAAAAAGGTATACTGCATGTCGAGAGAGTACTGTGTTTAAGAGGAGTGTCGGCATCATGAATCCATCACCACTGACGTTTTTATCGATCAGCAAAAGGTCTTTGTTAGTGAAACGCTCCGCAAGACGAGTAGTCTCTGCTTGAGTGGTATGCGGGTAGGCTGAGCGGCGGTAGAGCGAGAGTGACGGGAAGGTAATGCCAAGCGCTAAAAGGAATAGAAGAGCAATACTGAGTCGCTGGTGTTTGTGAAGAAGAACGCGCTCGGTGAAGAAAGTGACTGCAAACCAGAAAAGTATCCAAAAAGTAGGGAAGAGTATAAAGAGAAAACGACGAAGCATCCAAGGCGCATCGGGAGTAATACTTGGGAGTAAGAGGTAGGGGAGTGCTGGGAGCGCAAAAAAGAGAATAATATATACGAGACGTTCTTTTTGCGCGATGAACCAAATCACAGCAAAGGCACCAAAGAGAAACACAGGAAGGAGATAATATTGCCACAGGAGTGGCCAGAGAAGTGTGCTTACAGATTGTTCAGTGCCGGTTACAATGTTTTCGTCAAAGATTTTTAAGAGCGCCTTAGCGATAACGGTGAAATAGGGAAGGTTCAGGAGGAAGGTTGTGCCGATAAAAAACAGAGCTGCCAGTGAAAAAGTCACGAATCCGGGCGAGAGTATTTTACGCAGAGCTTTTTTCGTCCCGATGGCAAACAAAAGGAAGAGTGCTGTAAGGAGTAAAAAGAACCAGCCCTCAATACGCGTTACGGCAAAACCAAGGCCAGTAGCCATGAGTAGCAGAGCGAGTGTGTTCTGGAAAACAGGAGAAAGTTTTTTCGTCTGTAGATACAGCGCGAGCAAAATAGCCAGCAAGAAAAACACCAGGGCAAGATTTTCTGTAAGGGTAAAGGATACAAACCAAAGAGGCAGAAAACTACTACTAAAAAGGAGTGCTCCTAAAAGTGCTAGTGAGGGGCGCTTACCAAGGGTAAGTAGTATTTCGAAAAGCAAAAGAGTGCTGAGGGAAAACAGGAGGCCGTTGGCGATGCTGAATCCCAGGGGACCAAATAACATAACAAAGCCAGCCAGCAACACTGGGTAGCCAGAGGGGAACTGCGAAACCAAAAAACCAGTGGCGTCATAAGCGAACCCAGGAAAATTGAGCGCAGCACCAGGACCGGCAATCTGGAAAAAAGAAAGGGCGCCAGCATCCAAAAAGAAGAGACGGTGATTTTGAGTAAGGCGCAGAGCGGCTTCGGCCAAGCTTCCTTGGTCGCGTCCAGCAGAAAGTTCAATAGGGTGGGTAGTAAGTGCCCAGACTGCAAGACAGGCAGCGAAAACAAAGACAGTAATAGGCCACAGATATACCCGAAGGGTTTTTAATAGATGGATCTTCCGCAATCGCCAGAGTAAGACCCCAAGCGCTACGAGTGGCACTAAGGCTACAGGGAGGAGATAAAAAGCACCGATAATGGCCAAAAAGTACCAGCCAAAAAAGACCCCCAAGAAGAGTATTGGAAGGAAGAGCCGCGGTGGCAGAGTGGTTACGGTGTGAGAAAATCGCATAAGTGCTTTTTCTGTAGTATAGCAGAAAAGTGCCACTTTTGGAGTTTTCTGGCATAATAAGGATATGAAAATTCTTGTTATTGCACCAACCCCGTTTTTTTCAGACCGGGGTACTCACATTCGTATACTTGAAGAAGCCTATGCTCTTGAAGGTCGTGGTCATCAGGTGACTATCGCTACCTACCATATTGGGAAAGATCTTCCTGAGGACCTGCATTCTCGCATTGACATACGACGTATTCGGCGACTGCTTTTTTGGTATAAAAAACTTGAAGCGGGGCCAGATTGGCAGAAAATAATTCTGGACCTTCTTTTATTAAAGAAAGCACTCTTCTTAGCACGGACCCAAAAACCAGATGTGATTCATGCGCATCTCCATGAAGGGGTACTTATTGGGTTTGTTGTGCAGAAGCTTTTGTTTTGGCGCAAGATGCTTTTGGTGGCAGATTTCCACGGAAGTCTAACCAAAGAAATGAAATCGCATGGCTACCTGAGTATCCCACCGCTGCCAGCAATTTTTCGTTTTGCAGAAAAACTGATCAATAACTTAGGTGACGTAGCAGTAGCGAGCTCGTGGGACAATGCCGAGGATATCAATAAGGTGCGGACAAAGAATGCAGTAACGGTGTTGCCAGATGGCACACGTCTTCGTATGTTTGAGCACCTGCCTTCGAAAGAAGTGTTACGGGAGTTGTATGGCGTGCCGCAGGACGCAGTGGTCGTAACGTATACGGGAGCCTTGATTCCAAACAAGGGCATTAAATATTTTTTGGAGGCCGTACCACTGGTTGCTGCTAAATACCCGCAGGCGCACTTTGTGATTGCTGGGTTCCCGCTCGACCAAATTACAGACTTTTTAGAGAACCCAGTTTTTGAGGAGTATGCGACTATTATTTCACCACTTTCGTATTATGACTTACCAAAGATTCTCGCGCTGAGCGATGTTGGAGTCGACCCGAAGGATCCAGGTGTGAGGCAGGCTAGCG
>CAZCQJ010000001.1:58012-58544 GCA_964500865.1 uncultured Bdellovibrionales bacterium
CGATACCGAGAATAACCGCAAGTATTTGGGCGATGCAGGTATGTACGCCAAAGAATATACCAAAGAAAGTTTGGCAAGCGCTATTGGTATGCTGGTGGAGTCACTCTGGATGCGCCAGAAGCGCGGCGCCGAAGCGCGGCAGCGTGCCGAGCAGTTTAGTTGGGAGCATACTGCAGCTGTGGCCGAAGAGCTCTACACAAAACACCAACACAAAATATAATTTATGCAGGTATTTTTTATTAAACTTGGGAAGGCATGGGCAGCACTGAAACGTGATGGCTTATGGCGTGGCGGTAAACGTATTGCAGAGGCGCTTTCTGTTATGCTGCAGCGCGTGCCACCAGCAGATATTTTGATTGTTTCTGGTGGGGTTGGGGACAGCGCGCGCTACCGGGCCAAGCACGTGGCCGAAGAATTAAACCTCCATGGTTTTCGTGCGGCGCATACCTACCAGGATAATCCCATACTCAGTCGGATTGCTACTCGGTACAAGGTAGTGGTGTTTCATCGGGTTTTGTTTACTAAGAGTATT
>CAZCQJ010000001.1:58579-76993 GCA_964500865.1 uncultured Bdellovibrionales bacterium
CAAAAGTATCGAGGCGATTTTGACCCGCCTGAAAGCAGCCGGTATCACCGTGCTTTTTGAGACAGACGACCTGGTGTATGACCCGCAATACCTGCACCTGATGGATTACTACACTAAGATGAATGCGCTCGAGAAAAAGCTCTACGAAAATGGTGTGGGTGGAGAAATTCTGGCCGACCCGTATGCACAGTATGCCACTACCAGTACACCTTTCTTACAGCAGAAACTCACCGAGCGTGGCAAGCAGGTGTTTTTAGTACGCAATAAAATGAGCCAAGAAGACGTACGCTGGGCCGAAGAGATTTTGAGTGCACCTAAACAGGATGATGGACTGGTGCGTATCGCTTACCTATCGGGTACTCCGAGTCATAATAAAGACTTCGCAACAATTACCGAACCGTTGTGTCGGATTTTAGCCGAGTTCCCGCAGGTTCGTTTGGTGCTGGCTGGTCCGCTCGATACCAATGATGCGCTAGCTGCGTATAGACGGCAGATTATTCGGGTGCCATTCGCGCCGCGTAAGGAATACTTTGCGACGGTTGCGGCCGCAGACATTACCGTGGCACCACTTGAAATCGGCAATGCTTTCTGTGAAGCGAAGAGCGAATTGAAGTTTTTTGAGGCGGGTCTCTTTGGTGTGCCAACCGTTGCTTCGCGTACCGGTACCTTCGAGGAAGCTGTTACAGATGGTACCGATGGCTTTGTGGCAGGCACCGACGAAGAGTGGTATCAAAAACTCAGAACCCTGGTAACGAATAGAGACCTTCGGCAGCAGATGGGTAGAGCAGCAAGGATCACAACCCTAGCACAGTACACAACCGAAAACGGCAGCTCGCCAGAGTACTACACTTTTTTGCAAAATATCAAAAACCCCAAAAGTAAGGCATATGGCAAAACGAAAAGCACAAACAATTTTGATTACTGGTGGTGCTGGTTTTATTGGGTCGGCTACAGCTAAGGCCCTGATGGACCGTGGAGACAGAGTGGTGATTATTGATAACTTTAACGACTACTATGATCCAAGTCTTAAGGAGGATCGTCTGAAGGTGCTCCTGAGAGGTTATAAAAAAAGCACGAAGAATCCGAACGGGTATACGTTGTACCGTGGGGATATCCGAGACGAAAAACTCCTCGAAAAGATTTTTAAGAAAGAAAGTATTGATAAAGTGGTCCACCTGGCTGCCATGGCAGGGGTGCGGTACTCGCTGACGAACCCAGGGCTCTATGTTGATGTCAACATTGTAGCTACCACCAAGCTCCTCGACTTCGCTGTAAAATACAAGATTCAAAACTTTGTCTACGCTTCATCAAGCAGCGTGTACGGGAACAATACGAAGGTCCCATTTAGCGAGACAGACCCAGTAGACACGCCGATCTCGCCATATGCTGCTACCAAAAAAGCTACTGAGCTCATTGCGCACGTGTATAGTCATATCTATAAACTCCCAACAACAGGTCTCCGCTTCTTTACGGTGTATGGTCCTTGGGGGCGGCCAGATATGGCGCTCTTTGGATTTGTGCAAAAGACACTTGCTGACCAGCCAATAGAGGTATACAACCGCGGGAACATGAGTCGTAACTTTACCTACATCGACGATATTGTCAGTGGTATTTTGACGACCCTGGATGCGCCGGCACCATACCGAATCATTAACATTGGGGGAGACAGAGAAGAGACGCTGCTTCGATTCATCGAAGTCATCGAATCGGCACTTTGCAAAAAAGCCAAAAAAGTACTGAGGCCAATGCAGCCGGGGGACGTACCCTGCACGGTAGCTGATATTACGCGACTCCGCGCGCTTGGGTGGGCACCAGTTACCCGCATCGACGAAGGTATTCAGAATTTTGTTAACTGGTACCGAGAGTACTACGGGGTATAAAGTACTTACTTGGAAGTTCGACTTCCAAGTAGGCGCATGAAAGAAAAAATCCCCGGGTGCACGATGGCTCCCGGGGGGATTCTTAGGGGGGGGCTAACGAATTACTTCGCAGCCCTTTTGGCGGCAGGGCAAGTATGCTCCTCGATTCTCACAAATCGAAGTGGTTCTCGAATGTCTCGGTTATAGATATTCGATTGCCCCACTTCGATTGTGTCGAAGTTCTCACCTGGCTTGGCGTCGCGCAGCGCATAGCTGAGCATGCCGTCGCCGGAAAAGCTTGGCGAGCCGACGACCTTCTTGCCGCAGTCGATCAGAAGAGTGTTTCGATATTCGGTTACCTCGTCAGTCGCTGTGGGCTCTTCGGCTACCGAGGCCCCAGGGGGTTCCTCCTGGGAACACCAGGGCGAAGCGGCCACGGCCACGGCCACGAGGGCTGCGAACAGTCCGTATTCAATTGCGGTTGCCATTTCAAGTTCCCTTCACTTGTTGTGTTACAGGCTGGCAATCGTTCGCCTGTGACGGTGGATTGTATGAAATATACATCTCTGCAGCTGTCTTGAGGCAGAGGAGGAGTATAAGTAGCGGAATAATGATTTTTGATTTTCCGCTGCCAAACATATACCATAGCACCAAGATGGTCACAGATGACCAAAAACATGAATTGATAGCAGCCACGTTGCTCTCCGTCTAAGATGTTGGTAGGGGACAGGCCAGAGAAAGGGACTTACCCTTTGTACCGACTTCACATTCTACATCAACGCAGGATAGCTGTCAAGCGTGCAGGACAGCCACTTTTGTGCCATAATTTGAGTATCGAGTAAATAAAATACTATGACATACCAAGAGCTTGAGGTATTTGTTGAGTTTCAGCATCGGTTTTTTCTTGAGCAGGGTAGAGAAAAGTCAGCTACCGAGAAAGAGCGGACTTTTGCACGTGCTCTAAAACTCGGTGAGGAATATGGCGAGTTAGTGGATAGAGTTATGGCGAGCTGTGGAAATCAGCGGAGTACAAAAATAGGAGAGGATACTCAGAGGGAGCTCGAGGACGAATTTTCGGATGTGCTGATCAGTCTACTTTTGTTAGCGAAGGATCGAGGAGTAAATATCCTGGATGGTATAGACAGAAAAGTAGAGAGAATCAAACAGAAACATAACAAACAAGTATAAGTACCATGTCACTTCTTGAACTAAAAAATATTTCAAAGATCTACCATACTGAGGCGGGAGAGACCGTAGCGGTAGACCGGGTGGACCTTCAGATTGAGCCGGGAGAATTTGTGGCCATTATGGGGCCGAGTGGGAGCGGGAAGTCGACCCTCATGCATATGCTCGGGCTTTTGGATCGTCCAACCAGTGGAACATTTTTACTCCATAACGAAGACGTCACAACGCTGACCGATGACGAACTGGCGCAGGCGCGTAACCGAGAAATTGGTTTTGTGTTTCAGGCGTTTAACCTGCTTCCAAAAACAAGCGTGTACGAAAATGTCGAGTTGCCACTGCTGTATGCACACAGAAGCGTGAGGGATAAAAAAGAACGGATTCTAGGTGCACTCGAGGCTGTGGGTATGGGGCACCGACTTTCTTTTACTTCGAACCAGCTTTCTGGTGGCGAAAAGCAGCGCGTAGCGATTGCTCGGGCGCTGGTGAATAGCCCAAGCTTGGTATTTGCAGATGAGCCAACCGGAAACCTCGATTCAAAGTCGGGGAAGCAGGTGATGCAAATTTTGCAACAACTGAATGACAACGGAGTGACCGTGGTGCTGGTAACGCACGAGAAAAACACAGCACTCCACGCAAAGCGTATGCTCAAGATGCAGGATGGGAAACTCATCAGTGACGAAGTGATTACGAAGCGGGTGATCGCCAAAGATGAGGGCGAATTAGAGAAGTAAAAATAATGCCATTTATTCAAACGTTTAAAATTGTTGCCTTGGCTTTTCGGATGGCGCCGCTGCGTTTGTTTTTGACTATTCTGGGTATCGTGATTGGTGTGGCCGCGGTGATTATGGTGATGAGTATTGGTGCCAGCGCACAAAAACTAGTGGTCAGTCAGGTAGAGAAAATTGGCTCAAATGTAATCGCTATTTTGCCCGGCGCCAGCGAAGAAGATGGTCCGCCGGCCGAAGCCTTTGGTATCGTGACCACCACGCTAACGAACGATGACCTTGAAGCTTTACGGAATCCGCAGAATGTTCCTGGTGCCGCTGCAGTAGCAGGGTATGTGGATGGCACTAAAACAATGAAGTCGGGACAGAAAGAGAGCTCTGTGAGTTTTCAAGGAGTAAGCCCAAGTGTTCTGGAGATTGCTGGCCTTACTGTAGCTGAGGGGCGATTCTTGGAAGAGAATGAAGAGTTTGGGAGCGCTCGCGTAATGGTGCTTGGCGCTACCGTCGCGGAGGATTTTTTTGCAGGGAGCGATGCCATAGACCAGGAAGTAACATTTGATGGCATGCGGTTTAAAATCATCGGTGTGCTCGCAAAGAAGGGGTCTACGGCTTTTCAGAATCCAGACGAATCCGTATACATTCCACTTGGGGTAGCTCAAAAGCAGGTTTTAGGAATTGACTACTTAAGTTTTGCACGGGCCAAAACAAACGATGATGCTACGGTGGAAAATGTCATGGCCGATATGGACGTCCTGCTTCGTGACCGTCATAATATTAAAGAAGGCGAGCAGCCAGATTATTCAATTCGTAATACCGCCACTGCTATTGCGCTTCTGACAAACATTACGAATGTACTCAAGTACTTTCTGATACTCATTGCCTCGTTGTCGCTTTTAGTAGGGGGCGTGGGGATTATGAACTCGCTGCTTATTGCGGTTAATCAGCGCGTGCGTGAAATTGGTTTACGTAAGGCGGTGGGCGCAAACCAGAGCGACGTAGTAAAGCAGTTTTTATTTGAGTCGATTATTATGACCGGCATCGGTGGTGTTCTGGGAATTCTCTTTGGTATTGGCGTAGCTTTTGTGGTGAGTGTTTTGGCACAGCGCTTTGGATACGAGTGGGTTTTTTTGGTGCCACCTTCCTCGGTAGTTATTGGATTCTTAGTCTCGGTAGCCATCGGCCTTATTTTTGGAGTCTACCCTAGTATTAAGGCTGCTAAGGTAAGTCCACTCGAAGCATTACGCTATGAATAACTCCTGGAATAATTTTCGGAATACCATTTTTTCTCCCGGCTGGATACGGAGTCTTACGCTGCAATTTCGTTTTGCGGTAGAGGCTCTGAGTCGTAGTAAGAAACGCACGGCCCTCTCGCTTGTTGGGGTAGTGATAGGCGTCTTTGCGGTATTTGTGGTGTTGTCACTCGGTAATGCTGTCAGGCAGTTTATTAGTGGGCAAATAGAGACTTTTGGAGCGGATATTTTGCAGGTAGAGGTAAAGGTACCAGAAACAGGAGAGTTATCGGGGAGTAATGCACAGGGGAGAACACAGGTAACCACGCTCACTGCCGAAGACGCAGATGCAATCGCGAAGCTGGCAAATGTACGCGCTGTGTATGCCGGAATGATTGGGCAAGAGCGTGCAGCCTACCGAGAAAAAAATAAGCGCGTCTTTTTATTTGGAGTAGGGCCCGAGGCACCAGAAGTTGATGCGGGACTCGACCTAGAAGCCGGGCGCTTTTTTGCGGCCGAAGAAAATAGTGCGAGTGATAAAGTGGTAGTGCTTGGCTCGAAGGTGAAGGCAAGTCTTTTTGGTGACCGCTCTGATGCAGAAATTTTGGGGGAGAAAATTACGATGGGAACCGAACGCTACCGCGTGATTGGTATTTTTGCACCACGAGGGGCAGCGGGATTTTTTGATCTCGATTCACTGGTGTACCTGCCTATTTCTACTTTGCAGAAAAGAATTATGGGTGTGGAGTACGTGCAGATGATTTCGGTCCGTATGACGGATACCACGAAGGAAAAAGAGACCATCGCCGATATCGAAGCACTGCTCCGTGCCAGGCACGATATTCGTGATGCCAAGAAAGACGATTTTTCGGTTACAAGCACAGAAGAAGCGAAAGAATTAGTGGGCACCACGCTCGATGCGCTTACCTGGCTCTTGTTAGCCCTCACGGCGATTTCGCTGGTGGTGGGTGGAGTGGGAGTAATGAACGTACTCTATGTAAGTGTGGCCGAGCGCACTGGCGAAATTGGTTTACGTAAGGCAGTTGGCGCTACTCAGCAGGCAGTACTCACACAGTTTATGATCGAAGCTCTTTTAGTGACGCTTATCGGCGGGGCCTTAGGAATCCTTCTGGGGTTGGGTGCCACTTTTACAGCGCTGGCGGTGGCCGCGCACCTGGGATACACGGTTACGGGAGTACTGACTGCAGAAACGTTTCTTATTTCAATCCTCTTTGCTTTTTTGGTGGGTATGGTCTTTGGTTTTGCACCAGCTCTGCGGGCTTCGCGCCTGTCACCCATTGAGGCTTTACGAAAAGACTAGCTTGTGGTATACCAATAAGGCAGTTTTCATAACGAAGGCTGCCTTTGGGATAGGAGATGAAGATGAGCTCAGGCACTAAGAATGCCAGCAAGGTATTCATCAAGGATGATATGGAGCTGGAAAGCTCTGTGGTGAATATTTGTCATCAGTATAACCTGTTCACCGCTCAACAGCTGGTGGATGAGGGCAGGGAAGCCTTAATGACCATTGGTCTTTCTGGAGACACCATCACCAAGATAAGTAAATGGATCGAGAATCACACCGGCCTTTTTATCGGGAGATAATGCCATGGTGCTAATCGATAGCAACTTTCTTTGAAGGAGGATAGGGAATGCAGAAGATTTTAAAGACCGACTCGATCAATGCTCTGGGGCTACCCGAGGCATTGACGACCACCTTACATCGCTGGATGGCAGATGCGAATAGCATTCATCACCTTGATGAACAGGCTGCTACCACCTTGCAAGGGGCAGGGTTTACAGCCGACGAAATACAAGCGGTGCACCAAGCGCTTGTAGATCACGGTTTCGCGGGTCTTACGGGCATCAACTAAAGAGAAGGAGAGGGTTTCATGCCAGCTAAGAGATTCAAGCGGTCTGCTACGAAAAAACTGCAACCGAAAAAAAAGACACCAAGCTCCAATATCCAGGACTTGGCGCGTCGGCTGAAGGCACAAGTCACCAGTGGCGCCACGCATCACCGTGATCGCAAAAGGGCAGAATCACGATTGAATGCGCTGAGGATCGAATATGATCTGAAGTGTGTTGGGATCCAGTGAATTGGAGCCCGCTGTAAGATAGGGGTCTGGCGCGTCATCGTGCGCGCCAGACGTTTCTTTTTTTGAAGGAAGGGCGTATACTTAGGGTATTATTCTGTGATTGCTATTTTTATGAAAATAACACTACCGGTGTGGAAGCCGCTCTATTCTACACTGAAATTTTTTGGCCTACCGGTAGAGTGGGAGGTGTCGGTAGGGGCGGTCGTATACCGCGAACACAAGGGTGTGCGTGAGTACCTTATTCTGCGCTACCCATCCGGGCACTATGACTTCCCAAAGGGCCATGTAGAAAAAGGCGAGACCGAAGAGGAGACTCTGCACCGCGAGGTGCTCGAAGAAACTGGTATTGAAGATGTTACGATACTGCCACGCCGAAAAACGATCACGTATTATTATGTTGCCAAGGGTGGCGAGCTCCGTAAGCGCCGCGCCCAAAAGAAGGGGCACTACATTTTTAAAGAAGTGCATTTTTACCCAGCTCAAACAGAAACCCGTAAGGTGGCTCTGTCGCACGAGCACACGGGCTATGTGTGGCTTACCTACAAAAAGGCGATGCGCCGGGTTACCTTCGAGAATGCCCGTAAAATGCTCGACATGGCCGAGGGCTGCTAACGTTTTGGTTGACAAAATCGGTGTTTTTGTGTAGAGTTACCTTTCACCTGTGGCTATCAAAACGTCACAGAGAATGACTCATTTTTGTTTTTTGTTTGCATGCTTTCACTCCAGAATATTCATAAACGATACGGTGTCCGCCGCGTCCTCGAGGGCGTTTCTTTTTCGTTGGGCGAAGGACAAAAAGCAGCTATTGTGGGGGGGAATGGTACCGGTAAATCGACCCTCTTAAAAATTATTGCTGGCGAAGAAAGTTACGAGCGCGGGAAGCGCTTGCTGCCGAACAGAATTTTCATTGGCTACCTGCCACAAGAGACCGGTGTTTTCGAAGACGAAACAGTTTTAACATACCTCGAGCGTCAGTCTGGTATTAAAGAGCAGATGGATATTATTACCACCACTGCTAAGTACCTGGATGACCCGCACCAAGAGGTTCGTCACGAGGCTGCCGTAGCTGCGTATGATAGGCTCGGTGGTGAATTTTTCTTAAAGCGTGCCCACCAGCACTTGCGCGGACTTTTGTTGAAAGATATTTCGCTCGACACAAAAGCAGCGACTCTTTCGGGTGGACAAAAACGCAAGCTCGCTTTAGCGGGAGTGCTCCTCCGCGGTGTCGATTTGCTCGTGCTCGATGAGCCAACCAACAACCTCGACCTACCAGCTCTGGAATACCTGGAGCGTTTCCTCAAGCGCAGCAAGGCAACCGTAGTGATGGCCTCGCATGACCGTGCTTTTATGGATGCGATCATCGAAAAGGTTTTCGAAATTGATTGGTACACTCGCCAGGTCACGCAGTACGCCGGTGGCTATAGTGCCTATGCAGAACAAAAAGCTCATAAGCTACGCCGTCAGCGTGAACTGTGGCGTGAACAAGAAGAAGAGAAAAAGCGCCTGGATGCCTCGCAGGAACAGAAACACGACTGGGTGGAGCGCATTAAAGATTTGAAGGCACCGGACAGCGACAAAATGGCTGCTCACTTTAAACGTGAACGCGCAACCAAAAAGTTTAATGCTTCAGCCAAGGCCATCGTGAGTCGCATGAAGCGCTTAAACGAACACGACGAACCGCTGCTCCGTGAGCCACCAACTATTTTGCTTGGCAAGGATATCGATGCTGGTGGTGCCATTATCCTGAAGGATATTGTAGCTGGTTACCCAGGAGGTTTTGCTACGCAGCCGATCTCACTCGACCTGCCTTTTGGGGCACGCGTTGCCATGACTGGTAATAATGGCGTTGGGAAAACAACCTTGATTAAAACACTGATTGGAGAACTTGCTCCAATCGCGGGCGAAGTCTACGTCGGTCCAGACATTCAGTTTGGGTACTTTATCCAGGAGCACGATTTACTCGATCAAGAAACGACCGTTTTTGAATATCTACGGAAACAGGAAGATGAGTTTTTTGGAAAGGATGAAATTCTGTTTGAGCTCGGGCGCTTTGGTCTGCCGCCAGATACCATAGATGACAAACTAAAGTACTTGTCGCCGGGCGAGCGTGTGCGTGTGATTTTAGCAGGGCTGGTACTGCGCGGTGCCAACACACTGGTACTCGACGAACCAACCACTTAGACCTCGATGCCATCGAAGCGCTCGAAGACGCGCTTGTCAGCTTTCCCGGAACTTTGATCGTAGTGACTCACGACCGCCGCTTCCTCGACAACCTACAGATAGAACAAAAAATCGAGCTCTCATAACCCCGAGACCTCGATTTTTTGGTGGTATACTAGACGTATAGAGTTATATTTTATGCAATACACGAAAAATTTCACAGAGCTCGGTAAGGATGATGCTCAAATAGCTGGAGGAAAAGGGGCGTCGCTCGGAGAAATGACGACTGCTGGTATCCCAGTGCCGGGTGGCTATGTGGTTCTTGCGAATACCTTCGATGCTTTTCTGAAAGAAACAGATCTGGTACAGGAAATCGATACTATTCTCGATGGAGTGAATCATGAGACTATCCATACGGTAGAAGCTGCTTCTGAAAGTATTCAGGCGCTTATTCTTTCTCGTCCTATGCCCGAGGCTATGCAGACGGAAATTCAAGAAAAGTTCCAGGTACTTGGGAGTCAGTATGTAGCGGTGCGTAGTAGTGCGACCGCAGAAGATGGCGCCGAGCATGCTTGGGCAGGTCAGCTCGATAGTTTTCTCAATACCACGGAAAGTGACCTGATTGAGAAAGTGCGCCGATGCTGGGCATCACTCTTTACGCCACGTGCTATTTTTTATCGTTTCGAGAAGGGTCTCCACGCGACACATATTTCTGTAGCAGTAGTAGTGCAGAAAATGGTGAATAGCGAGAAGAGTGGTATTGCTTTTTCGGTACACCCGGTAACCGAAGATTACAATCAGCTTATTATTGAGGCAGGCTTTGGACTTGGTGAGGCAATTGTGTCAGGTTCTGTAACTCCGGATAGTTATGTAGTCGAGAAGTCACCACGAAGTATCTTGGATGTGAATGTGAGTCATCAAGGGCGAGCTTTGTATCGTATCGAGGGTGGTGGGAGCGAGTGGAAAGATTTGAGTGAGGCAGTAGGAAATAGTCAGGTATTGGATGGGTCTCAAATCCAAGAGCTTTCAGATATCATTCTTCGTATCGAAAATCACTATGGCTTCCCGTGTGATATCGAATGGGCCGCAGCTTTTGAAAAAAGCGAAGGTCCTGAAGAACTTGAAGGACAAAAGCTTGTATTTTATATCGTTCAGAGCCGCCCGATTACGACACTTGCTCCACAAGAAAAGAAAGCTGCTCAAAAAATAGAAAAGATTTTTTCTCGAGATTTTACACTCATCGCATTAGAAATGGACTACCGAATGGAGTACCAGAAAGCTCGGCCGTGGGCAGACGGAGATAATCCATACTCACCATACCTTGTCTTTTGGCATGATGATGGAACAAGTAAAATTTATTTTAATTCTTTGGGAGTAGAGTGGATACAATGGGAATTAGAAAAAAAGGTTAGAGAAGATAGCATGTTCCTGTTCCAGGTAGAAAAAAAGGTTAGAGAAGGAATTGCCGCTATTCGTCCTTTGTACGAATCTTATACAATACTTGATAGAGAGAAGCTAGTCTGTTTTGTAGAAGATTTCATGCGAGCGTACCACTGGATTGAGGCTATGTGGTGGATTAAGAGTATGTCTGAAGATAGATTAGCTGATGTAGACTGCACAAATATTATAAAATTGCGCGAAGAAACAGAAATGCTTTCAGCGGCAACTGATATAGTGATTCGTAAATCTCTTGCCGAAATGTATCCAGAGCTAGGATTATTGTCAGCAATGATTTCACTTGATGAGTTAAAGAGGGACGATATTCCTCAGAAAGAGGTATTAGAGAAGAGAGACAGGGAGTTTGTTTTGATTAATAACGAAGTAATCCTTGAAAAAAGTTTTGAGGAGGTGTTACGGGAAAATAATATAGAGCTTGTGAGTGAACCACAAAAGGTGTTTGGTGAGTATCTTCAGGGGCAGTCTGCCAGTAAGGGTACATATACGGGAAGAGTGGTTCGTGTTATGGGCCATAATGATTTTAACAAGGTACAGGAAGGTGATGTGCTTATTTCTCCGATGACAATGGTTGATTTTCTACCGGTTATGAAAAAGGCTGGTGCCTTCATTACTGATGAGGGAGGGGCATTATGTCACGCTGCTATTGTGGCCCGTGAACTAGGAAAACCCTGTGTGATTGGCACAGAAGTTTCAACAGAAACTTTAAAGGATGGTGACCTCGTAGAAGTAGATGCTGACAATGGGGTGGTGAGGATTTTAGAGAGAGAGGAAAAAGTAGATATAGGAAACTACCAGAAACTTTTTCAGTGGCCAGGAGAGTTTTCGCACTTTCTTTCGTCCTACTTTATGGCTATCTACAATAAGCACAAAGCTATTTCTTTGCACGATGGAAGCATGTGGCAAAGTTTTTTGCCGCACGCATCAAAAGAAAAGACACTTAAATCAGGATTGATACTTTATTCTTCTGAACAAAAATACAACGAATTAAAAAAAGGTTTAACAGAAGGATTTGTTATGCTTGCCAATCACTTTGAGCAGATACTCAAAAAAGACTTTCTTACGAAAAAAGATGTGGAGTCTCTATTTAATGAGGCATTACAACACTACAATTATTATTCTCAAACGGAATTCTTCTTTACGGATCTTGCGTATGCCGAAATGAGTAATGTCTCACAAATTCAAAAGAACTTTGAAACCTTTGATGAATTAAAACTGCAGGGTAGAGAGTATTTAAATAAGATTGCATTGGCTCCGGGTTGTTACCTTGATCGGCTCCTTGAGAAAATTGCAGGACAGCTTGATTGTGACGTAAGTTCTCTCAAACGCCATTCAATCAATGAGATTCTTGAATTATTCGATGGGAGTGTTGTGGTATCTGATGAACTAGTAAATAGAAATCAGTACTTCATGCATGGCAAGGGAGCTTACGCAGAGGTGCTGACTGGTACTGTGGCCCTGGAAAAGATCCGTGATTTTTTTGAGGAAATGACGAGTGCAAGTGAATTAAAAGGGCAGGTAGCTAATAAGGGTTATTGTAGGGGTTCGGCAAGAGTGTTTCGATTTTCGATCGCTGAGATAAATAGGATGCACGAAGAAATTGAAAAAATGGAGCAAGGAGAAATTCTTATAGCAGATACAACTGCACCAGAAATTATTTTAGCTTGTAAAAAGGCGGGAGCTATTGTGACTAATCAGGGTGGGATGATGTCTCACGCAGCTATTGTGGCAAGAGAATTGAATATACCATGCATAGTAGGTACAGGTTATATAACAGAGGTAGTGAAGACCGGAGATGTACTAGAAGTAGATGCGGATAGCGGAATCATAAGAATAGTATAAAAAAATAGTATGAAACTATTACCACAGGACTACAAGAAGTTCTTTACGGCGGAGTGTGAGATCACTGCGCTTCATTGTGATTTCCTCATGCGACGAAGTCCATTGGCCGCGGCTGATTTGCTGGCTTTTAATAAGGGGCTAGAATTTCATGTTTTCTTGCGGAAAGATAAAGAGTATCGTTGCTCAGAGGAGGGGATAGAGCTCTTTTTTGATCAGGAACGATATGAAAAGTTTCTGGTGGATTTCCAAAATTATGCAGACGAGGCTCTCAACATCTTTGTGCCGAAGTGGAGTCAGATTCCTGAAACAATAACCAAAGAAGAATTTGCAGAAGCGGCAGAATTCCTTGGTAAACTTTGGTATTTCTATGGATTTACAGAATTTCCTTTTGTTGATAAAGCTTACGAAAAAGCTAAAGCAGAAGGTAACGTCGAGGTGCAAAAAAGACTCGAAGACTTCGGGCAGTTTAAATTCACAGGACGTGAGGTATTGAATGCTTTTTGGTTCACGGGTGGGCCGATCCCAAATATTCTTCTTGGAATTTCAAAGATGTTTCTGTCAGGGGACGATGCTAAGTTTCTTTTCTTAGATGAACTTCTTGCCCTATTTGATGGATGGCGTCCAACCTCAGGACTCGTAGAAGAGAGACGACAGTACTACGGTATGAATGTTACTGATGGTGTAGCTACGGTGCTTGATTTTGAGCAGGTGAAAGAGTTATATGTATCGTTTACTCAATTATCGGATGATTTAATTATAAAAGGAGTTACGGCTAATAAGGGTAAGGCTACAGGTCGTGTCATTATTGTGCCGATGCTCAATGATACGAATGCTATTGCTCAGATTGATGCGCGAATGGAAAAAGGTGACGTCTTGGTGGCGGAGAGTACGAGTCCGGATCTTATGTCGCTCTGTCGTAAGGCGTCAGCAATAGTGGCAGACCAAGGAGGACTCCTTTCTCATGCGGCTATTGTATCGCGTGAACTTGGGGTGCCTTGTGTGATTCAAGCCGGTGCTGCCACTCGAAGACTGAAGGATGGAGACCGAGTAGAAGTAGATGCGGATAGAGGGATAGTGACTATTTTAGAAAAAGCGGAGGAAAGTGTATAAAAAAGTTTAGCCCGGGACACATGGTTGTGTGTCCCGGGCTTGAGGTAGGGGATTTACCCCCGATGTTTGTAGCTGTCAACGGTATTCATCCGCCACGTATCAAGCAGATCGATGATGCCGGAGAGCGACTGCTCAACATGATTGGCGCAGTCATGGTATGCTCGTTCGCCCTGCTGCCAGGGGTTTGGCACGCCGCCGCCCAGGATAAGAATGGGGGCGTGACCCCTACGCATCGCGCTGATGGCGTTGGCCTCGTCCTGACCGACCGTCAGAATGAGGTGGTATTTGCTGAGGTCAAGCGTCCCGATGAAACGAGACACATGACCATCTGCTTCAATGCCACGTTCCCGAAGTTCCTTCTGGGAAAATTCGGCCATGGATTGGCCAGCGGCCGATTCGAGAAGGCCGGCGCTTTCCACGGTAACGTGAGAAAAGCCTATGATTTCATCTAGCCGATGACGGAGCATGCGCTCCATCATGGGGCTGCGGCAGGTGTTGCCGAGGCAAACACAAAGAACATTAGTCAAGGCACTTCTCCGCCTAAGGGAATGAAAATGTCAGTAATCTAGTCAGGATAGACGAGATACTAACTTTCCATTATACACCTAGATTATTACAAAGTCAAGTGTAAGCTAATAGGTAAAAATAGAACAAAAAATCGAGCTCTCATAACCCCGAGACCTCGATTTTTTAGTGGTATAATAGGTGTAAAGAAAAAAGTATGCCTAAAAAACAAGTACCAACAAAAAACCTATTTTTGTACAAAGCTCCCAATGGTGACATTGAATTGCGGGGTGATTTTGATCATGAGACAATCTGGGCAACACGCATGCAAATGAGTGAGATTTTTGGTGTAAACACACAAGCGATATCAAAACATGTTGGAAATATTTACAAAGAAAATGAATTGGAAAAAAGATCAACTAGTTCCAAAATGGAACTAGTTCAAATGGAGGCTGGCCGCCAGATTAAGCGCCAAGTTGATTTTTACAACCTTGACATACTAATAGCTGTTGGTTATCGCATTAACTCTGTCCAGGGAACAAAGTTCCGCCAGTGGGCGACCAAGACCCTTAAGCAGTACTTGTTAGATGGGTACGTCCTCAATAAGAAGCAGATTAAGAAGAATCACCAGGCCTTCCTGAAAAGTATTGCTGATATACAGACACTGCTTCCGGAGCATGTGACTCTTGATCCCAAGGCGATTCTTGATTTGGTGAAGGAATTTGCGGGTACTTGGCAATCACTTGATGCGTATGATAAAGAGACGCTTCGACCAATAGGAACTACAAAAAAAGCAGTGCAGTTTTCGGCTACCGAACTTACCGAGGCTTTGCAAAAATTACAAAAGGAGCTCATGAAAAAAGGTGAGGCTACAGACCTATTTGCTACTGAGCGTTCGCAGGGGAGCCTGGAGGGTATCGTAGGAAATGTTATGCAGTCTTTTGCAGGGAAGGGTGTGTACGCAACAAACGAAGAAAAGGCAGCGCATCTGCTGTATTTTGTGATTAAGAATCATCCATTTTTAGATGGGAATAAACGGAGTGGCGCTTTTGCCTTCGTGTGGTTTTTACGGAAAGCACGAGTGAAGGGGTATGCCAATATTAATCCGAGCGCCCTCACTGCCTTAACGCTCCTTATTGCCGAAAGTGAACCGAAAAGGAAAGACCAGATGACGGCCTTAGTGACAACGCTACTCGTTGGTAGAGTGAAATAAAAAAGAAAACGCGAGGCCCAGGGGATCCCAGGGGCTCGCGTTTTGAATTTTGGCGCTGCGTTTACAGCACGGGTTAGTGGACGCCCGTTATTCCGAGGAGGTCTTGATGACCGTCCCAGGTGAGTCGGTAGCCCGAGCAGGGGTCTGGCGGCTGACAACTGATCAGCATCTGCTGATCAGTTTTGCACAGATCACTGAAAAACGTCGTCAGTATAATCTGCGCCAGGTAGATATCCCGACACACTACCAGAATATTTTCTTGCGGGTGTTTCAGGAGGAACCGTCGAAGTGGTCCAGCTGCATTTTGGCCAATATCAACCATGGCAACGATGCATTCATCGTGGAACTTGACCAGGGGTTCTTGGCCCAGTCTTGCGTGGGCCAGGCGCCGCCGGTCGCTATGCTGGTCTGATTGTTTCGGATCTGTCAGTTCGGCAATAATGCTCACGGGGCACTTGGATCCCATGGCGTTGAGGATGTGCCCATGCGTAAGGTCCGCCTGAATCGAACCATCAATCACTATGTGGTTGTAGCGCTCGTAGCCTCGCCGGAGACCAAAGTTGAGCGCCTGGCGAATACCGTCATATTCGATAAGAACTTCGTTGTTACAGCCACTGACGGTGGTGTTAGCGTAACAAATAAAATCCGTAAACCTTTGTGTCATAAGACCCCTCCCTGTGAATATCATGCGGGGTATCCGCACGACATGAAAGTCTACCAGGAGCAAAGAAATGTGTCAAACCTCAGAATTGACTCTAAGCTGCCCATTCGGAAGACCCTCAAATTGCCATTTTTGAGGTATTTTGCTACACTGGGCGGTATATGAAAAAAATATCTCAAGTAACCAAGCATTTTTGGCTGGCCGTGGTGGGGTCGGTAATGCTTGCTGCGGTAGCGTATCCACCAATTGTGCGTTTTTATCAGCCGCTGTACAACAAGCTCGAATCGTATAAAGTGAACCAGGGCCTCGATCTTCAGGGTGGAATTCACCTGGAATACGAAGCCGATGTCTCACAGCTTCCAGGGGATCAGGTGAATGACGCGCTTCAGAGTGTGCAGGCCGTAGTAGAACGCCGCGTCAATGCTTTTGGTGTGGGTGAACCGCTCGTACAGCTTTCGAATCGTGGTGAGAGTCATCGTATTATCGTAGAGCTTCCAGGCATTAAAAATCTTGATGGTGCCAAGCAGATGATTCAGGAGACTCCATTTATGGAGTTCCGCGAAGAAATCAGTGACGATGCTCGCAAAACAGCAGAAGAAGGCATTACTAAGCAGAACGAAGAAACAAAAAAGAAGGCGAAGGATGTCTTAGATCGTGCAAAAGCCGGAGATGATTTTGCGAAACTTGCTGTAGAAAATAGTCAGGATCCAGCTGTTTCTATCACGAATGGTGACCTTGGTTTTGTGAAGCGAAGTGATATTCCAAAAGAATTTGGAGATGTTCTTTTTCAGGAGAGTTTTGCTGCGGGGAGTGTTTCGGACAAGCTCGTGGAGTCTTTTGGTGGTTGGTATATCTTTAAGAAGGAGGAAATAAAGGGAGAGGGAGACAACCAGGAAATTCGTTTTTCGCAGATTCTTTTTGTAAAAGATGACATAAGTAACCATCCTGAAAAACTTTTTGTCACCACGGGACTCTCTGGTCGTAATGTAAAAAAAGTTTCAGTAGACTACCAGTCGCAGGGCATTGGGTCTCCTCAGGTACTTATTGAATTTGATAGCGAAGGTGCAGATAGACTTGCAGAAGTATCGAAGCGAAATGTTGGTAAACCACTGGCCATTTTTATTGATGGACAGGTATTTAGTGCCCCGACGATTCAGCAGGAACTGGTTGGTGGACAAGCGGTAGTAACGAGTGATTTTACGCCAGAAAGTGTGAAGGACTATGTAAAGCGCCTCAACGAAGGAGCTCTTCCGGTGCCAATTACTCTGGTGGCTCAGCAGTCTGTGGACGCTTCGCTTGGGGCTGACGCGCTGCATCAGAGCTTGTTTGCTGGGTTCATCGGTTTGGTTGCCGTGGCAATTTTCATGCTGATATTCTACCGCTTCATGGGCTTGGTCGCAGTTTTTGCGCTTCTGTTCTACACCGCGCTTTTGGTGGTTATCTTTAAAGTTTCTGCTTTTACGCCATTTGCTATTACCGTAACACTTTCGGGTATTGCTGGTTTTGTGCTCTCGATTGGTATTGCGGTTGACGCAAACATTCTTATTTTCGAGCGTTTCCGTGAAGAGCTCGCTCTCGGGAAACCAGTACGTAAAGCCCTCGAGCAGTCGTTCCAGCGTGCCTGGCCGAGTATTCGTGACGGACACATCTCTACCTTGCTTACTACCTTTATCCTGATGATGACCGGTACTGGTTTTGTGAAGGGTTTTGCGGTGATCCTTGCTTTGGGTGTTTTGGTTTCGCTCTTCACTGCTGTGGTGTTGGTACGCATACTCCTTCGCTTCCTCGTTACCGACTGGTTTGACGCGCACCGTAGCGTACTGGTGACTCCTAAACAATCTTCTCAAGAATAGCTCTATGAAAAATATTCTTCGATACAGAAAATACGCCTACGCGTTTTCGATTACGCTCACAGTGCTTGCTGTAATAGCTATTCTTACATTTGGACTCAAGCTCGGTATCGACTTTAAGGGCGGGACACTGCTTTCTGTAGAGTACCAAAATGCAGCGCCGAGTCGTGACGCCTTGTACCAAGCGCTGGCTCCAAGTAAACTCGAGGGGCTTTCGGTTCAGCCAGCAGAAAATAACCAGGTAAACTTTCGTTACTCAGCGCACAGCGACGAGGTAAACAGTCAGGTGCTCCAGGCGCTTTCGGCCGGAGGCGAGCAATTTACCGTGCTCCGTACCGACTTCATCGGCGGCTCTGTCAGCAAAGAGATTACCAGAGATGCTTTTGTGGGGGTACTTCTTTCGCTCATCGCCATCGCCTGTTTTGTGGCCTATGCCTTCCGTAAGGTGTCTGGTGTGGTAACTAGCTGGGATTACGGTTGGGGTGCCATCATTGCGCTGGCTCACGATATCGTTATCACCGT
>CAZCQJ010000001.1:77003-103045 GCA_964500865.1 uncultured Bdellovibrionales bacterium
GAATCTTCGCAGTGCTCGGTAAGTATTATGGTATCGAAGTCGGTATTCCGTTTATTGCTGCGCTCCTGACCATCCTGGGTTACTCGGTAAACGACACCATTGTGGTGTATGATCGTGTCCGTGAGAACCTGCTTCGTAGTGGTGGTAAAGAAAGCTTCGAGTCACTCGTAAATCGTTCGTTGAACGAAACGCTAGGCCGAAGTATTGCTACTTCTATGACGGTGATCATTACGCTTTTGGCGATTACTTTATACGGTGGCGCCTCAACGTTCTCGTTTGCCTTAGCACTCCTTATTGGTGTTGCTTTCGGAACCTACTCTTCGATCTTTATTGCGAGCGCTCTGCTCCTTACACGTTATCTTCAGAAGAAGGCCGCCCAAGGTTAATTAGTAAAAGGGTGCCTAGTAGCTGAACGTACTTTATAAAAACTATTCTCAAATACTATGTGGAATCCACTGAAGAAAAAATCAGACGAGGCCGAGGCTCCAAAAAAGCCGAGCATGCCTGGTATGCCAGATATGAAAGATATGAACATGCTGCAAAAGTTTGCCATGAAGCGTATCGAAAAGATGAGTCCAGCTGAGCGCACCAAAATGATGCAGAAGGCGCTCAACCCAAAAAATATTCAGAAGCACAAGAGCGAGATTTTAGAGACTCTCGAAATGATGAAGAAGGCCGGCCAGATGAGTGACGACCAGTATCGCCTTGCCAAAAAACGTTTTGGACTCGATAAATAAAAAAAATGTATGAGTGTTATTACAGACCCGAAAAAGATTGACGAAGTGCTCAGTCGGGGTGTGGCAGAGGTAATTCATCTTGATGACCTCCGCAAAAAAATGCTTACGGGCAAGGTGCTCCGAGTCAAGCTCGGTATCGACCCAACCAGCCCGAATATTCATATCGGTCGGGGAGTAGTTCTTCATAAGCTTGCTGATTTTCAAAAACTGGGCCACCAGGTGGTTTTCATCGTGGGCGACTTCACCGGCGAGATTGGCGATACCAGTGACAAAGAAAGTGAGCGCCCAATGCTCAGTAGCGAGGTGATCAAGGAAAACCTCCGGGATTACATTGCTCAGGCCGGAAAAATTCTCGATATTACCAAGACGGAAATACGTCACAATAGTGATTGGCTCAAGCCGCTTGATTTTGCTCAGATTGGCCAGCTGGCAGATGCATTTTCGCTAGCCGAGTTTAGTGCGCGCGAGAACATTAAAAAACGTCTCGACGCTGGGAAGCGCGTATCGCTTCGTGAAATGCTGTACCCACTGATGCAGGGGTATGATAGCGTTGCGGTGCAGGCAGATGTCGAGCTTGGTGGGACTGACCAGCGTTTTAACCTTTTGGCAGGACGTCACATTCAACCAATTTTTAACCAGGAACCACAGAATATTATCACCTGTAATCTTATCCTTGGGCTGGACGGCCGCAAGATGAGCAGTAGCTGGGGGAATACCATTAACGTTACCGAAGCACCAAATGATATGTTCGGTAAAGCTATGCGCTTGTCGGATGATTTGATTGTTACCTACCTCGAACACTGTACTCGTGTTGCAAAAGAAGAAGTTGAGCGTATCGAAGGGGACCTTAAGAGTGGTAAAAATCCACGTGATGCCAAGATCTTTTTAGCAAAGGCTTTGGTGGAACTCTATCACGGTGCCGAAGCGGCGCTCGCTGCCGAGGAATTTTTTGTAAGCACGTTTAGTCAGGGAATGCTCCCGGATGATGTTGCAGAACTCGCAGTAAGCGTTGGCACAGGAATACTAGAGGCCATTATAGCCGGAGGACATGCTACAAGTAACTCGGATGCCCGTCGTAAAGTAGAGCAGGGTGGAGTCAGTGTTGATGGCGAGAAAATTACCGACCCAAAATTTACCATCGATGCTACGCACAACGGAAAGATTTTGAAGGTCGGGAAAAAAGACTTCCGTAAACTTACTGTGTAGGGCCAATTTTATTTCTAAGAAGAAGGAATGCAGAGACAGGTAACTCGCCCACTTCGGTGGGCTTTCTGTTTTTCTGGGGTCTTTTCGCCAAAAATGAAAAAATCAGGTACTATAAAGAGGAACTCGCAATGTATATATTTATGCCGCTTACAGAAACACTTTCGCAAATTCAAGACACCGCCAAGCAGGCTTTTATAGAAGCAAAAAACGCTGAAGTCCTGGAGGCTGCCGAGCAGCACTATTTAGGACGTAAGGGCCAGTTAGCCGAGGCTCTCAAGAGTCTTGCAACGCTCTCGCTTGAAGAAAAACGAGCCGTGGGGCCACTCGCAAACCAGATTAAAACCGAGCTCACCGCCTTGGTCGAGGCGCGCCGCGAAGAGCTCCTGGCAGTCAGTGCCAAGAAGGCAGCCGCCGACGTTACCGTGCCAGCGTACCCAGCTGTTGGGCACCTGCATCCGATTACGCATATTGAGCGCCAGGTGCGAGACATCTTTGGTCGCATGGGCTTTAGTGTGTACCGTGGCCCAGAACTCGAAGAAGCTCGTTATAACTTTGACGCCCTTAATTTTCCGAAGGACCACCCAGCCCGTGATATGCAGGATACGTTTTGGGTGACCACAGGCCGTGGTAAAGCAGACGAATATGTTATGCGCACACACACCAGTCCAGGCCAGGTGCGTTTTATGAAAAAAAATAAGCCGCCATTCCGGGTAATTATCCCTGGTAAGGTGTATCGTAACGAAGCTACCGACGCGACTCACGAACACACGTTCCACCAGTTTGAATGTCTGATGGTCGACGAGGCAGGCGAGGTGACCATCGCCACTTTTAAGTATCTGGCCGAAACATTTTTCCGTGAATTCTTCGGGAAAAAAGTGAGCGTCCGTTTGCGCCCAAGCTTCTTCCCGTTTACCGAACCGTCATTCGAGTTCGATATTAGCTGTATGATTTGTGGTGGCAAAAAACAAGACGTGCCGTGTAGCACCTGCCGTGGCGCTGGTTGGATCGAGATTGGTGGTGCTGGTATGGTGCACCAAAATGTTTTGGAGGCCGCCGGCTACCCACGGGGCAAGTACCAGGGGTTTGCCTGGGGCTTTGGTCTCACGCGTCTTGCACTTATGAAATATAGCATTAACGATATCCGGCTTTTGATGAGTGGTGATGTCCGCTTCTTAGAGCAGTTTTAAAGAATAGAAAAACCCCAATTATTCGCTTGCCTTCACTTTTTGCCAACCTCACTAACACGTATCTTCTATGAAACTCAGTCATCGTTTACTCAAAGAACTTACCGGCACAAAAAAATCAGCCAAGGAGCTTGAGCGCCTGCTGATGTTTCATGCCTTCGAAGTAGAGGAAGTCACCAAGTACGAACATGGCCTCGACGATGTATACGTAGGGTTAGTAGAGCAGAAAGAGAAGCACCCGAATGCCGACCGCCTTAATGTTGCTGTTGTAAACGTAGGCCGTCAGGGGACACACCAAATTGTCTGTGGTGCACCAAATCTCGCTGTGGGGCAGAAGGTGGCCGTCGTATTGCCAGGAGCGACCCTCCCAGGGGATTTTGCTATCGAAGCTCGCGAGATTCGTGGCGTTGCTTCGTCGGGAATGATCTGTAGCGAAAAAGAACTCGGCATTAGCGAGGGTCACGAGGGGATTTTAGTGCTCCCAGAAGACACACCGGTGGGCGCGCTTTTCGCCAAGCACTTTGGCCTCGATGATTCTGTCTTAGATGTAAAAGTTTTACCAGACCGTGCTGGTGACGCGTTGTCGTACCAGGGTATTGCTCGCGAAATTGCTGCTCTCGATGGTTATGCTCCAGAGTTTACCGAAATAGAAAAGAAACAGCTACGAGTCCCAGCCTATAACCGAGCACCCAAGGTAACCGTTGTCGATAAGGCCGGCTGCCCGCGCTATATTGGCCTGTATTTCGAGAACATTCAGAACACCGAGTCACCACTATGGCTAAAAGTGCGCTTGATTGTTTCTGGGCTGCGTCCAAAATCGTTGGTGGTAGATATTACCAATTACTTAATGCTGCTGACAGGGAACCCAATGCATGCTTTTGATGCTGATAAAATTACCAAGGGGATTACCGTACGTAAAGCGAAGAAGGGCGAGAAGTTGAAGATTTTGACTGGCCAAACGCTGCGCCTCGACCCAGCTGACATTGTTATTGCTGACGGTACTGGGCCGCTTGCTTTGGCAGGGGTAATGGGTGGTGATAAAAGCGCCGTGACAGAGAAAACTAAAAATGTTTTCCTCGAAATTGCAACCTTCGAACCGGCAACTATTCGTCGTACTCGCACAAGACACAAACTGTTTACCGATGCGAGTTTCCGCTTTGAGCGTGGCCTTGATCCAAATCTTCCAAAAGATGTTTCTGTCGAAGTCGTCGAGCTTTTTCAGTCGCTGTGTGGCGCCAAGCTTTTGGGTATGCGCGACGAAAAAGGTGTGCTGCCACGACCACGAAAAATCCGCCTATCACTCGAGCGTGTTGCAGATGTTCTGGGGAACAAGGTACCACTCTTCGAAGTCGTGCAGTATTTGGCACTCTTGGGGCTGAAGGTAAAGAATCTTACGGGTAAAAAGATGCTCGAGGTAACCGTACCAACACGCCGTCGCGACCTGGTAGATGAGTGGAACCTGATCGAGGAAATCGCCCGCATGCGTGGCTACGACAAAGTGCTGCCAGAAGCACCCGTCTTGCCGCTGACGCTACCAGCTATCGACCCGCTGTTTGCGGTCGAAGATACTATTAAAAATAACCTCGCTGCTAAGGGGTTTTCCGAAAATTATACCTACTCGTTTTTATCGCCGAAAGAAGAATCGCTCCTCAAGCGTGATTACAAAATGTACACGCTAGCAAATCCGCTGTCACCAGACGAGAGTGTCCTGCGTCCAAGTATTGTGCCGGGTCTTGCGCGGGTAGTAGCTCAAAATGCACGTACCAACAAGAGTGTACGCTTCTTCGAAACCGGCGCCATTTTCTGTAAGGGCAAAAAAGGACCAGAAGAAGTTACTGTGGCAACGTTTGTAGATGCTTCTTTTGAAAACACATTTTTCACCGCTAAGACACTCCTCGAAACCATCCTCAAAGAGCAGGGAGTACCAACGGTGGAATACCGCACAGCAGACAGCGTGCTGTACCAAGCTGGCCAGGCTGCCGATGTTTTTTGTGGCGGGGTAAAAATTGCTTCTCTGGGAATCGTAGCGCCGGCCCTTTTGGCGCTGTACGATAAAACACAAGGACAAAATGTTATTGCTGTTGAACTCTTCCTTGAATCATTGGTAACGGTTCGTCAAGCAGTACCGGTGTACCAGCCACTCCCACGCTTCCCGTTTGCGCTCCGTGACATTTCACTCGCTTTCGCATCAAATATAACCGCTGCCGAAGTCGAAGCCGTGCTCCAGGCCTCGGGCGCACCACTCCTCCGCTCATACGAACTCTTCGATATTTTCGAGAAAGACGATACCAAGCGCCTGGCATACCACCTTGCTTTTGGCCATGATGAACGTACTCTTACAAGCGAAGAAGTCGACGCTGCCTTTGCGCAAATTGCTGCTGCTATGCGTGAGCAGCTGGGTGGCTCGCTGTAAAAGCGCGCTATGAAAGTTGCTTTGGTCCATGATTACCTAGTGCAGTATGGTGGTGCCGAGCGCGTCCTCGAGGTGCTTTTGGATATGTATCCAACGGCGCCGATCTTCACCTTGATTCACGACCCAAGCGCTTTGGGTGGACGCTTTGCGGACCGGATTATTAAAACCAGTTTTTTGCAGCACCTGCCATTTGCTAAAACGCGTCACCGTTTGTTCCCACCACTGATGCCGCTTGCTATTGAACAGTTCGATTTTACCGGGTACGACTTAGTGATCTCGGATTCTTCGAGCTACGCTAAGGGGATTATAACGCCACCAGAGACGCTGCATATTTGCTATATGCACACCCCGATGCGCTATGCCTGGGACGACTGCCAAAAGTACACGCGGGACTTTGGGTTTCCAAAATCAGTGGCCAGGCTCGTACCGTTTTTTATGAACCCAATTCGTATTTGGGATAGAGCCAGTTCTGTGCGGCCAGATGTTTTGCTGGCAAACTCAAACTTTGTGGCCAAGCGTATCCAAAAATACTACCACCGCAGCGCCGAAGTTATTCATCCGCCGGTCGAGGTAGCGCGCTTTCAGAAGAAAGCTGATGTCAGCCCTTGCGAAGAAAAATATTTTTTGATGGTAGGGCGTTTGATTGCCTACAAGCGGCACGACATTGCCATCGAGGCATTTAATAAGCTTGGGCTGCCGCTTAAGATTATTGGCCGTGGACCAGAACTCGAGCGACTCCAAAAACTGGCTGGGCCAAATATCGAATTCCTGGGGCGCGTCCCGGATGAACTCCTCCCGGCCTACTACCAGCACTGCGAGGCTTTTGTGTTTCCGCAAGAAGAAGACTTTGGGATCGTCGCCATCGAGGCCCTGGCCGCTGGTAGCCCGCTCATTGCGTACCACGGGGGCGATATTCCAGAGCACGTTACCGAGGGCCAGCAGGGCATCTTTTTCTACGAGCAAACGCCCGAAGCTATCCAAAAAGCAGTGGAGGGGTTCCGGAGCGAGGCCTTTGACCGCCAGAAAATAGCTGCCTCGGCGCTCCGTTTTGATAAAGAGCAGTTTCGCGCTACAATAAAAAGCCGGATAGAAACACTGTACGAACAGCACAGGCAGGCAGAGATGTAACTCCCTTAACGACAAGCTGTATGGATCTCTCGATGTATAGAGCGGTATGGAAGCAAGAACGTGACTTTTTTTGGGTGGTGAGCGCAGGAATCTTTTTGGTGTGCTTGGCTTGGTTTTTACTCCAGCCCGTGCGTTACCAGGGGACACTCCTTTTGAACGTGGGTCGCAGTGGCATAAAGGAAACCACCGACTACACCTACGACAGCTTTTACCGTCTGCAGGCCGACGAACGCTTTGCTGACACCTTGGTACGCTGGCTCGCTAACCCACGTGTTGCGAGTGACGTTTTAGAATCAGCTGGTATGAGTAGCGGCAGTTATACCGAGAAGACACTCGCGGGGCAGTTTGCTGCTAAGCGGTTGTCTTCGCAGGTAGTAGAAGTACGTTTTATTGCCGACGAACCAAAGACGCTCGAAAAATATGCCGAAGCCATTACGAAAGTGACGCAGGAATATACGGCTTCGTTAGGAACAGATGCTGGTTGGTTTCGGGTAGTAGGGAGTAAGCCGGTGGTGCGTGACGCCCGAGTGCCAGCGTTGCCATTTTTGCCAGCTGCTGCTGCCGTTGCACTCTTCCTCGGATTTTGGGCAGCTCTCGTCAGAAACTTTTTCCGTGGTCAGGACAATTTATTTACGTATACAAAAGAGCGTCAATGAAAATCGGCATAGACATTCGGTGTCTGGCGGAGGGGCGGCGCACTGGGGTAGAAGAATATACACATAAAACACTCACGTGGTTGTTTGAGAAAAATCCAAACGATATGTTTGTGCTGTTTTTTAATTCGTGGAAAAACCAAACCCTCGATTTATCGTGGGCCACGCGTTACCCAAACGTTACCGTCAAAACATTCCACATGCCTAACAAGCTTCTAAACTTGTCGCTGTGGTATTTGCGTTGGCCGCACCTCGACACACTGCTCGGCGGAGTAGATGTGTACTTTGTGCCAAACATTAACTTTGTGGCAGTGTCTTCCAAAACCAAGCTGGCGGTGACCGCTCACGATCTTTCTTTCGAATACTTTCCAGAGACGTTTTCGCTTAAGCAGCGCTTTTGGCATTATATTATTAACTTCCGTGGACTCCTGCGCCGGGCCGATGCCGTCATTGCTGTGTCGCACTCAACCAAGGACGACCTCGTCGACCGCTATGGTATTTCGCCGCAGAAAATTACCGTGGTGCACAGCGGAGTAGATGCCGAGTTCCGGCCCTTGTCGCGGAACAGCGAAAATCTCCTCGAGGTACAAAAACGCTACCAGTTACCGTACCAGTTTGTGCTATCACTCGGCACATTCGAGCCGCGTAAAAATACCGTGGCGGTGGTCGAAGCCTTTGCTGCTTTTTGTTTACTACACCCACGGCTGGCTAAAAATTTACACCTCGTATTAGCGGGTGCGTATGGCTGGAAGAGCGAAGAGCTCCGCCAGGCGGTGATTCACTCCAAGGTACGCGAGAAGATTCATGTGGTGGGGTATGTGGCTCCAGAGGACAAACCAGCGCTGTATAATTTAGCCAGTGCCTTTGTGTACCCATCGCTCTACGAGGGATTTGGATTCCCGCCCCTCGAGGCCTTGGCTTCGGGTGTGCCGGTGATTACCTCAAGCGTGTCGTCACTCCCAGAGGTAGTGGGGGATGCGGCTGTGCTTATTGATCCATACCGCCCAGACGACATTGTAGCGGCCCTAGAAGCCATTTTAGATTCACGCGAATACACCGAAACACTCCGCCAGAAAGGCTTTTTGCAGGCAGCGTCATTCCTGTGGCCCACCACCGCTCGCCTCACCAAGGAGGTCTTCGAGAAAATAGCAAAAGTATAAATTGCGAAAGGGGGTATTTTTTGGTACAGTAAGAGAACTATATTTGTAATCTCTGAAGTCATGACAGAACACTTTGGGGAGCATTTTATGCTCGATGGGTATGGTGGGGCGTACGGTAAACTGAATGACCAGACACTGGTTTTGCGGACACTCACGGAACTCCCAACAATTTTGAATATGAATGCGTTATCAAAGCCAGAAGTATACTTTGCGAAAGGGAATGACGAGCGAGACCCCGGTGGCTGGAGCGGCTTTGTGGTTATCGAAGAAAGTCACATTAGTATCCATACGTTTCCTGCCAAAGGCTTCGTGAGTATCGATGCTTATACCTGCAAGAACGGGCTGGACGTTGCCAAAATCGAAGACTACTATACAAAAATGTTCGAGCTAAAAGAAACAGAAACAAACCTTGTTGTGCGCGGTACCCGGTACCCATCGCAAAATATATACGAAGTAGAGTAGAGCAGTAGTAAATTCTCATCCTAAGCTTATGACGCGCAGGGAAAGAAAAATAAAACTCGCGCTTATTTTTGGAGGAGAATCAACTGAGCACGAAGTCTCTGTGCTGTCGGCGCGGAATATTTATGCTGCTACCAATAAAGATACATACGAGATAGCACTCGTTGGTATATCACATACGGGGGAATGGATGCTATTCGAAGAAGAGGCTTTCGAAAAAGAGCAGTTTGCGACAGTAGAGGAGATGCAAAGAATGCACAGTGGAGACAAGAGTAAGTCACCTCTCTCGCCAATAGATATTCTGGAAAACTGCGATGTGGTATTTTCTATAATCCACGGGACGTTAGGTGAAGACGGTTCACTGCAAGGGATGTGCCAGATGATGCACGTGCCATTTGTTGGGCCTGGAGTCTTAGGGTCTGCTGTTAGTATGGATAAAGACGTTGCGAAGCGTCTTTTGAAGGAGGCTGGTGTGCCGGTATCTCGGGCGAGAGTTGTCCGGAGTGGCGAAGCCATTGATAGCTTTACAAATATTCAGAGAGATCTTGGGGATACCGTTTTTGTGAAGCCGGCAAATTCAGGGTCTTCCGTTGGAGTCTCTCGCGTAAGTACCGAGCAAGAATATACAGAGGCAGTAGAGAGTGCTTTTTTATACGACACAAAGATTTTGATTGAAGAAAATATACAGGGGAGAGAGGTGGAGTGCGCTGTGCTTGGTAACGAGAACCCCGAGGCTTCTGTTGTTGGCGAGGTGGTCCCGAATAATAAGGAGCACACATTTTATTCGTATTCAGCAAAATATTTAGATGACAATGGAGCTATTATTGTTATTCCTGCTTATATTACCAGTGAACAGAGTAAGGAAATTCAGGAACTTTCCCGAAAGGTATTTTCGGTGCTTTGTTGTGAGGGGATGGCTAGGGTAGATTTCTTCCTTACAGAGGATGGGAAAATTATAGTGAACGAAGTGAATACATTGCCAGGGTTTACTTCGATCAGTATGTATCCAAAACTTTGGGAAGCCAGCGGCGTTGCTTATAGCGACCTTATAGATAAACTCATTACCTACGCTTTTGAGCGTCACGAACGAGACAAGAAGTTGCACGTTAATACAGTATAAATGTCTATGTTATTCGCCGCTGTTAATCATGTAGCCATTATCGTGTCGGATCTCGAGGTTTCTTTAGGATTATACCGAGACATTTTTGGTTTCGAGGAGCTTCAGCGTATTGACCGACCAGAAAGGAAGTCGACCATTGTGTATTTACAGGGGCCAGGAGGCGTCATTATGGAATTGTTTACGTTTCCGGATTCGCCGAAGAGGGCTTCATTCCCAGAGGCACTTGGCTTGCGGCACGTAGCCTTTACCACAGAACGGTTCGATAAAGTAGTTTGTATACTCGAGGAAAAAGGATTCCCGAATGACGGTATACGCCTCGACGAAAGAACGGGAAAGCGGATGACATTTATCCAGGATCCAGATGGATTACCGATCGAGATTTGTGAGAATAGTGAATCTTCTTAAATAAAAGAAGGATACCTAACTCTTTTTTTGAATAATAATAAGTTCTAGTAGAGATTTCTTAAAGATAGATTTTTTTACGTGTCTGTTTTCTTCAGCAGGGAGTCCTGGATCATGGAAGATGATATCTTTTTTATTAAAACCAGTGACTACTACCGTATGGTTGTTAGGCCCTTCTTCCCCATCGAGTACGTTGGCATTTACCGAGGCTATGATGACACCGCCTCGCTTAAGAAAAGCGTAAATATCTTTGAGAAGCGGTTCTCGCAAAAGAAAGTCTGCATGCTTAGAGAGTTCCTGTACAGATTTATGGGTATCTTTAAAGTCAGAATGCTTTTTTTGATAGTCGTATATCTCTGGTTTCCAGTACCACTTTAGGTAACTCTCGCTTTCTTTCGCAAAACGAGCATAGTCAAAATCAGAGATCTTGGTAATATGAAGCCCCTTTTTTCTTGTAAACCACAGGAGACCTTTTTCATCCCAGGTGAGCTTATTTCTTCTGAATCCAGTGATTTTTTCTAGATCCTTAAAGGAGTACTTCTCATCGGGGAAAAAGCAAGACAGGGTCATTCTAAGGCAAGCCTGGTAGCAGTGGATGTTGTCTTTAAGATTTGAATAAAATTTCATAGCTCAAGTATAGCAGCTCTAACGCACACGATACAAAAATAATAGGGGGTATGCGCGCGGCAGTAGTATTTTTATTAAGGCAAGATTCTCTGTGGATAACCGGACTCTTGCCAGAAAGGGGAAAGATTTATATACTAAAGACCTTGCATATATCTTTTGGTTTTTTTGCAGGAGGCCAAAAATTTTTCATGCACCAAGCGACTCGGCCCTGCCGGGTACCAAGATCCTGCTACCAGGGGAGCGTAATACGAAGGAGGACACAAAAGAGCCATAAAGCCCAGCCGTTTTTGTATTGCACGAACCCTAAAAGTGTAAAGAGTCTGTTCGGTAACTTTTTAATACAAAAGCGTTTTTATGCCCCTCGATTTTTTACTTCGTCTCAAAAATAACCTATCGCAAGAGAGTCAATCAGTAGTATTGGAAGACTTTCTGCGTATGCATCAGGCCACAGTTATCCTGGAGGGTAGTGCGGCTAAGGAGATTGTATTGCCACATCCAAAAAGAAGCAGCGGCACAGCGGAGCATACCAAGAGCTATGCAATTTCACGAGAGCTCTGCCAGGGGCTACAGGGACTTTTCCGGCCGCACCTCGTTACTCAGGGCGAAAGCGAGGATTCTTGGGTTGGTGTATGCCAGCACCAGGGGTCTAACGTGGGCTTTTACCTAGGCCGTAGCTACAGACTCGGGGAACACTGGGCTCGTTTTTGGGTAGAAGAAGAGCTTGCCTAAAGGATTTCTCGACTCTTTACAAAGTATTAAAAATAGTGTATAGTAGCATGTTACGTTGCAATTCCGCTACGTAGCAGCTCTTTTTAGGGAGATGTGCCGTGATTTATACGCGGAAAATTGCCGCGAGTTTCGCGGTACTGAAGGCAGATGCAGTAAGCATCTGGAATGCCTTTTGGGGCGTTGAGGAAGAAGACAGCGCGGGCGACGCCGCCGAAAAGGTGGCGGACAAGCTTGAGCTGCGCCTGTGGTATATGATCCTTGATTACTGGACGGCGGTATTATTCGCTGCATTGGTTATCGGGATGACGGCCTACGGCTTCTCGTTCTTGACGATCTTCACAGCCAGTTGGGTCTTTGACTTCGTGGTGGCGATGTACTTCGTTATCCACGAGCAGATCTTCAAGGTCGACATGACCCTCGGCAGCGATTACCGGCGCGCCATGGACGAAATGCGCAGCCGCCGCAAGTGGCTGTGGGCTATCGTCCTGGTGGCGATCATCGCCAAGGCAGTGGTGTGGGATGGCCCAGAGCAGATAGTGATGTTTTTCCGCAAGGAATTACACACGTGGCTGCGGGTCACTGGCGTCATCTTGCTGCTGACCGCATTCCAGGCTTGGTTCTGGCAGGTGTTCTGGATGACGGGTTACGAGGTATTCGTTACAAGCGAGAACTCGATGACCTATCTGTCGCTTGCAGTGCTGGCTATCTACGTCAATCGCGTTCGCAAGTACTTCGGCAGGTCTGCCTGATCTGTAATCGCTCAACAAGCGATGTGGCCACATTTTGCATAGTGCCTGACTCGGAATTTCTGGGTCAGGCACTATTTTTTTTCTCAAAAAGTGGTATAGTGAATAGTATGAATGGTATACAAAATAAAATTCTTTTCTTCGTAACAGCGGCGGTTTTTATTGGGAGCCTGCTTTTCGCATACCACCGTTTTTATAAAGCGCGCAATTTCACGATAGTTGCTCACGCGAGTTGCGAACCAATAGAGGAAAACTGTTTTGTATGGACGTGTGACCCAGCCACAGAAACCTGTAGCGAGAACCCAGAAGAAAATACCGAGTACTATAAGATTATCCAGAAGTCAGCAGCTAATATTGCTATATGCGCACCCGGAAGCACCTGTGAAGAAGAGGTAACCTGTGAGCCTGGCGAAAAAGACTGTAAGGAAACCCTTTGTTCGGAGGAATATTTAGTAGCGAGTGGCGAGGAGGCAGAATGTAGTCACGAAATCAATCCAGAGGGGAAAAATACCCAAGGGAAAGTAGTAGACAATAATCAGGATGAGGAAACGGAATAGCAGGGGAAATACTTGACAAAAAGTAAATAATCTGCTATTCTTCGCAGTTAATCCTATAAGGCTGGCTATGAATATATTGTGTGTCTCGAAGGATGCATCGATAGCAGATCTTGCGTATAGACTCAAAAAAGAGGGCCACGAGGTCCGTCTTTTTGTTGATGACAAAAAAGAACGTAATGCCTACAAGGGAATGCTTCATCAGGTTCGTGATTGGAAGAAACAACTCCCATGGGTTGGAAAAGAAGGTCTGATCATTTTTGATGCTACGGGGTACGGTAAAATTCAGGAGCAACTCCGTAAAAAGGGGTACAGCGTGGTGGGCGGAAGCCTCGGTGGCGATAAATGCGAAGATGACCGTACGCACGGCCAAGAAGTGTTTTGGTCACACCGCATGAAGATGATTCCTTCGAAAACCTTTTCGTCACTCGATGAGGCAACTCAATTTGTACGTAAAAATCCAGGCTACTGGGTGATTAAGCAAAACGGGCATGCCTCGAAAACATTTAACTATGTAGGCCAGAGTCCAGACGGGAGTGATGTGGTGGCAGTGTTAGAAAGCTACCGTAAAACTATTCCGAAGCGCGACCTAAAAAGTATAGAAATACAACAGCGAGTATTTGGTGTAGAGATGGGAGTAGCTCGTTATTTTAATGGCACAGATTGGGTTGGTCCTGCTGAGATTAACTTTGAGCATAAAAGCCTGTGTAATGGCGACTTAGGACCCAAGACTTTTGAGATGGGGACGCTTATGTTTATGGACCATAAGCCAGAGAAGAATAAACTGTACAACGAAACATTAGGAAGATTTAAAAAATATTTACAACAAATTGACTTCCGTGGAGATATAGATATTAACTGTATCGTAAACGAAAAAGGCGCATTCCCACTCGAAATTACGGCACGATTTGGCTTCCCGGCACTTCACCTGCAGCAGATACTTTGTCCGGGTGAGTGGGGGAAGTTCCTGAAAGCCGTGGCCGATGGTGAACAATACCATTTTCACGAGCATCCATCACGGAAGTTTGGAGTCATTGCGTTGATGGCCTTGCCGCCATTCCCGTATGCCGGTGAGTGTCACAGCGCTGCCAAGAATCTTAATCTCGACATTATATTCGATGCGACTTTTGACGAAAAAGACCTAGAACATATTCATTTCGAAGAAGTTTCGCGTCGTCCAGATGGCACTTACTATATTTCTGGGGCATCGGGATTTGCGATGCACGTGAGTGGTGCTGGCAAGACGCTCGAAGCAGCGCAGCTAAAGATGTATTCACTTCTCGAACAAATTCATTTACCTAAAGCGTTTTATCGCACGGATATTGGCGATAAGTTTTTACAGACAGAGGCAGCATTGCTCAAAAAATGGGGTTACCTGTAAGATGGCCCCATTTTTATATTTCTTGTATACTATAAGTATATGTTGAATATAAAAATCAAAACTGTTTTAGATGCTTTGCAGCGGTACAATACCGTTGGTGATTATTATGTTGACGAGAAAGGTGAGGAAGATATTGTGGTTTCGGATATGGGGGACTGGCGCTTTGAGATTTTGACAGCGCTTCACGAGATTGTTGAAAGTACATTATGCCAGGAGCGGGGAATTAGTATAGAGAGTATTGATGCTTTCGATATTGCTTACGAAGAAAAGCGACTCCCGGGAGATGTATCTGAGCCCGGTGATGATCCATCCGCACCGTACTATAAAGAACACCAATTCGCAAATAAAATGGAGCGCATGCTAGCAGACGAGTTAGGCGTTGATTGGGAGAAATATATTAAGAAAGTGGATGCATTAACAATAGATGTAATGAAGTAAGCTTATGAAGTCAGTACAATTCGCAATAAATTGGATTCATGGCTCTTTAGAAAAGAGGGAAACGGACTTTGGGTACGGACTTTTTACAAATAATAATATTAGCAAGGGAGAAAGGCTGGTAGTCTTTGGAGGTCATGTTATGACAGTTGATCAGGAGTCCGCTACAGAAATTGCCGCAGGAGATTACCCGTTACAAATTGCTGACGACTTGGTTATTGGGCCAGCTTATGAAACAGAGATAGAGAATTCGGATTTTATCAATCATTCATGTGATCCGAATTCAGGATTTAAAGGGCAGATATTTTTAGTAGCCATGAGAGATATTCAAGCGGGAGAAGAAATTTGTTTTGACTACGCTATGGCCCTCTCTGGAGATGGATCAGGGTTACATATAGAAAAATGCGGATGCAAAAGTGATCAGTGTCGAGGAGTTATAGCTGAGCTTGATTGGCAAAGACAAGATTTGCAGGAGAAGTATAAAGGATACTTTCAGTTTTATTTAGAAGAAAAAATAGACAGGGCTTAATTAACGTAGAGTGTCTTATGTTTTGCTCGGATATTTCAGCACCAATTTGGTTCATATTTTCTGATTCACTGCCTTCGCAGTTGATTTACTACTCCCATATTCCTACAGCGATTATCGCTCTCATTGTTGGTGGTTTTGTTTTTTATAAAAATAGGTCATTAGTGACACTGTTACTCTTGCTCTTAACCCTCTCATTCGGAGCCTGGTCATTTTTAAGTCTTTTAACGTGGGTAGGCGTAGATAGTCGCAACATCATGTTCGTATGGTCGTTCTTTCCGGCAATATACGTCGCCATTTACGTGCTTAGTTTTTACTTTTTTTACACGTTTGTTACCAAACAGGATGCCCCCTTGTTTACAAAGTTTGTTTTGTTATTAGCGCTTTTACCAGTAATCATATTAGGTGTGACGGGAGTGTACCTTGATTCGTTTAATGTTGATACTTGCGAAGCGGTGGAAAATGGAGTATTCACATTTTACTACTACGCCCTATGCTTAGTTATATTTTTGTGGATTTTAGCATTAGGAATTTTAGAGATCTTTACTACCGAAAGTCGTGAAGAAAAGAAAAAGATCTTTTTGTTAATGCTCGGGCTAGAGCTGTTCTTGCTGTCTTTCTTTTTGAGTAGCGCAGTAGCAAGCTATATAGACAACTTTTTCTTAGAGCAGTACGGTTTGTTTGGTATGACGATTTTTATTGTCTTTTTGTCGTACTTAATTGTTCAGTACAAGGCCTTCGAGATTAAGCTTATTGGTGCCCAAGCACTTACGATAGCGTTGGTTATGATTATCGCAGCACAGTTTACCTATGTTCGCTTGCCAGTGAGTTATGTGCTGAATGGTATTGCCCTAGTTTTGGTACTTACAGCCGGGTATTACCTCATTCGCTCCATAAAACAAGAAGTAAAGCGTAAAGAGGAACTCGAAGCCCTCACAGAAAATCTCTCTCGGGCCAATGCCCGACTCAAGGAGCTTGATACCGCGAAGAGTGAGTTTATTTCTATTGCTTCGCACCAGCTGCGTACGCCGCTCACTGCTATCAAGGGGTATGTATCGCTCCTTCTCGAGGGTTCGTATGGAGTGCTCAGTCAGGATTCTCGGGACGTGCTCGATAAGGTGTACAGCGTTAACGACCGCCTGACGCATTTAGTAGAAGACCTCCTCAATGTGTCGCGTATCGAGGCAGGGCGTATTCAGTATGACTTCCGTCCGGTGCAGCTGGCAGATATTCTTACCGAGCTCTACGATGGCTTTATGCTGAATGCCAAAAGTAAGAGCCTCGATGTAAGCCTACAGCTGCCAACACCGCCACTGCCAAAAATCTTGGCAGACCCAAACAAAATTAAAGAAGTAGTATCGAACCTTATCGATAACTCGATTAAATATACACCAGAGGGGAGCGTGACGATTACGCTGGCCGCCGTAGGGCAGAATGCGCGTATTACAATTGCCGACACGGGTATTGGTATTAAGCCAGAAGACAAGCCGAACCTATTTAGTAAATTTACCCGCAGTAAGGAAACCAGCCGTATGGTGGTGGGGGGTGCTGGCCTTGGTTTGTACGTGGGTAAGAACTTTATCGATGCTCACAAGGGTCGCATCTGGGCAGACAGCGAGGGCCCTGGCAAGGGAAGCCAGTTTATTGTCGAGCTCCCTATCGTCAACACTGCCATAACCCCCGGCACCACTACACAGAGTAGGGAATAAAGAAGATGAAATTGTATAGACCTAACCACCTTGTTTGGTGATAATTGTGCTGTGATATATGTCTTTGGTTGTCAACAAGGTAGGTGTTTGAAAGAATAGTCTTTGTCTTTATAGTGAATCATAAACGTTATTTTGTAATAATTAAATTCATATTTTTTAGCACCATCTTTAATTGTCTTAAGGACAGACCCGTTTTGTAGTCAAAAAGTTTTCAAGGTTCTAAATGATAGTCATTTAAACAGCTTTAACTTACTCTATTGTGACGGAGGGATCATAAGCGTAATTTAGTTGACATTGTGATCGTAAGATGATATTATCGAATGCTGAGCAAAGGCTTGGCATCTAGCAACTTAACATTCACACTAAATAAGGAAGTGAACGATGAAGACTCATTTCGTCTCTGACTTCCTTGCTGCAAATCCCGGTGGGGCAGTTACCCTCTATGGATGGCTGCGAAACCGCAGGCGGCAAGGCAAGATCATCTTTCTCGATATCGTCGACTCCACTGGCTCAATGCAAGCTGTAGTCGAGCGATCTGCAGTCAGCCAAGAAGAATTCGATCGGGCGTCTAAAACGGCGCTGGAATCGGGTGTTTCCGTGTCTGGCACGTTGGCTAACGATGCAAACCGTCCCAACGAAATTCATGCGACCTCGTTCTCGGTCATCGGCGAAGCAACCCTCCGCCTTGATCCGCAACCTCGTTCGGATTTTGATCCGTTCGATGAACGACTGACGGGGCAGATGCTGGACTATCGTCATATCTACCTTCGCAACCCGAAGGTGATGGCGATCCTTCAGTTCCGGGCTGAGCTGATGCGTATCGTCCGTGAATGGTTCTACCAGAATCGATTCATGGAGTTCGATGCACCGATTCTCACTCCAACCCCGCTCTACGACGGTAAAACGGCGATGTCCATCGACGTGCACGGTGAGGACTTATTCCTCTCCCAGTGTGCTGGCTTCTATCTCGAAGCTGCTGCACATGCGTTTGAGCGTATCTTTAACATGGGACCCAGTTTCCGTGGTGAAGAATCGCGTAGCAAGCGTCACCTGATGGAATACTGGCACATCAAGGCCGAACTGGCCTTTGGTAACCGTGAAGACATCATGGAACTGGTCGAGGACATCCTCGGCTATGTCACCCGTGAATGCCAGAAGCGGTGCCAGCATCTGCTCGATACTCTCGGCACGAGCTTGTGTACCGACGGACTCAAGGTTCCGTTTCCGCGTATCACCTACGAGGAGGCGGTCGTTTATCTGCAGAGCAAAGGTTACGATGCCGAATTTGGCAAAGCCATCAGCACTGCAGAAGAGGAAGAGCTCTCAAAGCTCTACCAAAGTCCGTTTTGGATCGTCGGCATTCCACGTGCCGTCGAACCTTTCCCCTACGTGATCGATTCCAACGACACTCGTGTGACGATGGTGGCCGATCTCATTGCCAGCAATGGCTATGGGGAGTTGCTCGGAATTGCCGAGAAAATCCATGACCCAGCCATGCTCGACGAACGTCTGGACGAAAAAGGCAAGCTCGGGGAACCGCGCTATCAATTCGTTCGTGACGTACACGCAGCTGGCTGTGTGCCACACATTGCGTTCGGCATGGGACTTGAACGGCTGATTCGTTGGCTGCTCGACATCCCTCACGTTCGTGATGCCATCCCGTTTCCGCGGGTCGTGCGTCGTCGGGTCTATCCCTAATCCACTTTCGGAGAAATGAAATGAAACAGAGAACCCTCGTACGTGACCTTCCTGGTCACGTGGGACAAACTGTTTCCGTGATGGGATTTGCGGACACTGTCCGTAACCAGAAGCGGGTGCAGTTTCTCGTCCTTCGAGACCATACGGGCAAAGCCCAAATGGTTCACGGCAAGGTCGACGGTCCCGACAATATCGCTGAAACGATTGGCTCGCTGAGCCTCGAGTCTGCGATCGTTGTCACTGGTACGGTGGTCGAAGTCCCCAACGTCAAGTTGGGCGGCGTCGAACTCCAGATCCAGTCGATCGAAGTGTGCAGTGTGGCGGAGTCACCGCTCCCCATTGCTGCCGATTCGTCTCTCGACAAGCAGATGGACTGGCGTCAGCTCAGCTTGCGTCAGCCGGAAAACCTACTCATCTTCCAGATTCAGACCACCATGGAACAAGCCATGCGGTCGTTCTGGAGTGAGTGGGGCTTCATCGAGATACATTCGCCGAAGCTTATGGGTACGGCAAGTGAATCGGGTGCGGAGCTGTTCTCACTTCCGTACTTCAATGACTGGACTGCGTACCTTGCGCAATCACCGCAGTTCTACAAGCAGATGGCGATGGCGGCCGGATTTGATCGAATCTTTGAGATCGGTCCGGTATTTCGTGCCAACCCCTCGATGACATCTCGGCACGACACCGAGTTCACGTCGGTCGACATGGAAATCTCGTGGGTTGAATCACACGAAGACGTCATGCGTCTCGAGGAGGAGTGGCTGGCCTATGTGTTGGCGGAAGTCGCGAAGAAGCATGGTGATGCAATCAGGGAGACCTTCGGGCTCGATCTGATTGTGCCGACCACGCCGTTTCCGCGGATTTCGCTGGCAGACGCCAGGGCGGTACTCGCTGCACAAGGGCATGTGATCAGCCATAAGAAGGATCTTGATCCTCCCGGTGAACGCATGCTGAGCGCCTACATCAAGGAGAAGTTCGGGCACGAGTTCGTTTTCGTGACCGACTATCCGGCCGAGGTGCGGGCGTTCTACCATATGCGACACCCGGATCGTCCCGATCTCACTATGAGCTTCGACCTTCTCTGGAAGGGGCTCGAGATCACGACCGGGGCACAGCGTGAGCACCGGTACGAGAAGCTGAAGGAACAAGCGACTGATCGTGGGTTCGCTCATGGTCCGCTCGAGCATTACTTCAACTTCTTTCGGTACGGATGTCCGCCGCACGGCGGCTGTGGGGTTGGTCTGACGCGTTTGCTGATGATCATGCTCGGCCGATCGAACGTACGAGAGGTAACGTTCCTCTATCGGGGGATGAACCGGCTTACGCCATAGCGCGTTTGTTTGTAAACTAGTGATTGGGGCTGTATACTGAATAGTGTACAGCCCCATTTTGTTTAATTGATTATGAAAGTTCAAAAAAATATTGTCGCTATTGGAGGTGGTGAACTTAGAGATCTTGAAACACTATCTATTGATCGTGCTGTTGTTAGGCTTGCAAAAAAGAAAACCCCAAAAGTACTCTTTATTCCAACGGCAAGTAATGATGCGGTTGGGTATTGGGAGATATTTAAATATGTCTATGGCCAAAAGTTGGGGTGTAAAACAGAGGTTCTTTTTTTGATTAAAGATAAGCCCACTAGAAAAGAAATAGAAGAAAGTATTCTTTCAGCAGATATTATTTATGTGGGAGGAGGAAATACATTGCGTATGCTTACATTATGGAGGAAAAAAGGTGTAGATATGTTGCTAAAAAAGGCTCATGAAAAAGGAACGGTACTTGTCGGACTAAGTGCTGGAGCTATCTGTTGGTTCCGTTATGGAGTGAGTGATTCACGTAGGTTTATGAATGGCAAACAGAGAGATATGATTATGCGGGTCCGTGGACTTGATTTGGTGCCGTGCACTATCAGCCCCCATCATATACGTGAAAAGAGAATGAGAGACAAGGGTATTAAGGATATAATGCAAAGAACAAGTGGAATCGGTCTCGCAATAGATGACAATGTAGCAATCTTGATTCAGAATAATGTATTTAAAATTTTGCGGTCAGGCAATACGGGCGTGATTCGCAAGGTATTTCTGGAGAAAGGAAAAATTAAGAATGTTTTCTTAGCGGATGAAGGAAGGGTAGAAAGTCTTTTGAGTAAGTCTGATACAGCTTAGCGAATCGCATTTTGACGAGGTTCGGGGTTGTGTGAGATTAGTCTATTTCACACCATCAGTCCGCAAGGTATTTGTCTTTACCAAAACGCCGAAGGAAACGTGCACGAAATAAACTTCGTTTTCCGAGTGAAGGACATCTTTATGGGCGAGTTGCCGGAGGGATTTGTGGCTGTCCCAGCGGAAGACATCGCCACACATGATATCCGGCCGAAGCACCTTAAGGAGCTCCTTGTGGCCGGCGAGAGCAGCTTTAGGCACTACGTGACCCGTTAAAAAGTTTTGAGTAATCCCTAAAATCGCCGCTTGATCAAAGCGGTTTTTTTTGGCATACTAAAGCCATAGCAAGAAACATAATACTATGCCAAAGATTCTTTTTGTCGAAGACGACCAGTTTATTGCAGACATTTACATGCGCAAATTTAGCGAAGCGGGGTTTGACGTTAAAAATGCCATGACCGGTAAGGATGCTTTACGTCTGTTAAAAGAGGATTTTTACGATTTGATGCTACTCGACCTGGTGATTCCAGAATTGAGCGGGCTGGATGTTTTGCGAGAAATTCGTGGCAATCAGCAGTACCGTGGGGTGGATATCCGGATAGTGGTATTTAGCAACCTGTCGAACGAAGAAGACCGCAAAGAATGCTTGGACTTAGGTGCTGACGGCTTTATTTCTAAAACCGCTTTTTCACCAACAGAAGTCGTTGAGGAAATTAACCGCTACCTACACCAGTTTAGCGAGCAGAAGAAGAATCAGGAATTCCGTGCCGAAGGCGGCGAAGGGATCCATGGATCAAGCCGGACAAATGGGAAGCGCATTTTGTTTATTGAAGACGAGCAGGTGTTTATCGATATGTTTGGACGCCGCTTGCGTGACGAGGGCTACGAGGTGGTGATTAAGCAGAATGGCGAAGACGGTTTGGCTGCCGCCAGGGGCGAGAGCTTCGATATTATCATCTCGGATATTATGATGCCGGGTATGCGTGGACACGAGATGGTAGAGAAGCTGCGCGAAACAGAGCATGGCCGCAGTATCCCGATTTTTCTCTTGTCGGCTTCTATCGAAGAAGATCAGTTACAGGAACTTATTGCAGCAGGCATTGCACATAAGGTGTTCATGAAGCTCGACATGACACCAAGTAAGCTGACACAGGAGGTTAATAATTTTCTCGGGGCGGGCACAACTGAAAATGCCGCATAACTCTATCTCTATGAAACGTATACTCATTGCAGAACTGACAAAACACATTGGAAAAGAAGTCCATATCGCCGGCTGGGTCAGCGTCCGCCGCGACCAAGGGAAGATGGTATTTTTTGTTATTCGCGACCGAAGCGGGAGCGTGCAGACAATTGCCTTACCGGACACACCAGAAATCGTAGCGCTCGCACAAACCGTGAAGCCAGAATCTACGGTGGCAATTACCGGTATTGTAAAGGAACGACCAAATAAAACAGCGGACCCGAGTGATGCGCTGGCATTTATCGAGGTAGCAGTTTCTTCACTAGAAGTAACCAGTGCTCCAGCAGAAGAATTACCTATTGATGTTTCGGCAGCAGATATGGGTCTCCAGCTCGAGACGCTTCTCAACTACCGAACCGTTTCGCTGCGTAACAAGAAAATAAATGCTATTTTCACGATGTACGATGCCTTGTTGGCTGGGTACGAATGGCATATGCGTCAGGCTGGATTTGTAGAAATTAAAACACCAAAAATCTTGGGGTCTGCTACCGAAGGCGGAGCAAACTTCTTTAAGATTGGGTACTTTGACAAAGAAGCATACTTAGCTCAGTCGCCACAGTTTTACAAGCAGGCGGGGATGAGTGCCTTTGAGCGAGTTTTCGAAATTGGAACAGTATTCCGTGCCGAACCTCATTACACCACGCGCCACGTTAACGAATATACCGGGCTCGATGCAGAAATGGGATTTATCGAAAGCGTAGAAGATGTTTGTCAGGCGCTCGAAGACGCTATGTTCGGTATGTTTGCTTCTGTCGAAAAGCGCGCGAGTAACGAGCTCGCAACGTACGGAGCAACATTGCCAACAAAAATGCCTATTCCTCGTATGCGTCTTGCCGAAGCCGTTGCTATTCTTAAGGAAAAGTATAATAAGGTTATCGAAGACGAAGACATCGACAGCGAAGGAGAGCGTCTTATCTGTGAATATATCAAAGAGACAACCGGATCAGATATGGTGTTTTTGACGCACTATCCAAAAGCCCTGCGTCCGTTCTATAGCATGCCAAGCGCAGATAACCCTCTGTACACAGAGACGTTTGACCTTTTGTTCCGTGGTGTAGAAATTGCTTCTGGTGGGCAGCGTATCCATACCGTAGACATGCTTGAGGCGAGTATCCGTGAGAAGGGTCTTAATCCAGAGCAGTTCTCAGACTACATTGACATTTTCCGCGCAGGTACTCCGCCACATGGTGGTTGGGGTCTTGGCTCAGAGCGTATCATTCAAAAGATTCTCGGACTCGGTTCTATCAAAGAAGCCGTCCTATACCCCCGAGACGTTAAACGACTTACCCCGTAAATAGGGGTAGATAAAGAATATAGAATGAAACACAGAGCGGCCCTTGTCTGGGCTGCTTTTGTGTGGTATACTACACGCACTTTAAAACTCTATGCAAGCAAAAAAAGAAGAAAAAAAGAAGATGAACTTTAAAGATGTGCGCGGTATTCTGGCGCACTACTTTTCGATTACCAAAGAGTACAGATCGTACCTTTGGCTGATGCTCTTAACCTATGGTCTGGGGAGCATCTTGATGGAAGTGGTTGTGCTTTTGATCTACCGAAAAATCATTGATCATATTTCACTCGGGCAAACAGAAGATGTCTGGTTTTTGGTAGGTATTTTGGGTGCTGTATTTTTGAGTCACTACACGCTTTTTCGTCTGGGAGATATACTCATGGCTCGGTACCAGGTACCAGCGTATACCAAGCTTTCTCGGTACGCCTTTGCAGAGATTCAGAAGCATTCCTATGAGTTTTTTGCAGATCGTTTTGTGGGTGGTCTTACGTCACAGATTAAGCGATATACAGATGCGTTCATTTCGCTTTCAGAAGGCCTCGTTTATATTTACTGGATGAACCTTCTGGCTCTTATCGGGCTCATCACAAGCACCTTCTTTTTCTCGTGGAAGCTAGGCGCTGTATTTTTGGTGAATATTATTATTGTTATTGCCATTGCTATTCCGCTCCTAAAGAAGCGAATGCAATTTGATGAAGAAGCTGGGAAAATAAGCTCTAAGGTTTCGGGGCAGTATTCAGATGTTCTGAGTAACATTATGAATGTAAAGCTATTCACTGGCTTCGGGACAGAGCGAGAACTCTTTCGCGCGATTACAGAAGAATGGGCTGTGATCGAAAAGAAGTCTTGGCATGTTTGGATTATTACGATTGCCATACAGAATGGTTTTATGTTGTTTGCTCGGTACGTCACTTTTGCGTACGCACTGTACCTATGGAGTCGTGGTGAGATTTCTGTAGGAACGGTTGTCCTTATGGTTGGGTACTTCCAAGCGCTTTTCGGTATGCTGTGGACATTTGTCCGGAGTGCCTCAGGCGCGCTGCGTGACCTGGCGAATGCTAAAGAAATGATTGATGAGTTTCACGTACCGATACAGGTAATTGATCTTCCTGACGCAACAACACTTATGGTTCCAAACGGAGGAGTCTCGTTCGAATCGGTGGACTTTTCGTACGGCAAGCAGGACGAAAAAGTGTTCGAGGACTTAAGCTTTACTATTGCTCCGGGTGAGCACGTTGGGCTCGTTGGTCCGAGTGGTGGTGGTAAATCTACTATCACTAAGCTCCTGCTTCGCTTCGCAGATGTTACTGGTGGTGCCATTACGATTGACGGCCAGGATATTCGCCAGGTGACGCAGGACAGCTTGCGTCAGCAGGTGGCTTACGTACCCCAGGACCCGACGCTGTTTCACCGAACACTCCTCGAGAACATTGCATACGGTAACCCAGAAGCAACCGAAGAAATGATTTTTGCCGCTGCTAAAAAAGCACATGCCCACGATTTTATCAGTAAGCTACCAGAAGGCTACCAAACCGAAGTAGGTGAGCGTGGCATTAAACTTTCTGGTGGACAGCGCCAGCGTATTGCTATCGCTCGGGCCGTATTAAAAGACGCACCGATTTTGATTATGGATGAAGCGACGAGTGCCCTGGATACCCAGAGTGAGCACGCTATTCGTGAAGCTCTTGAAGAAATTATGCCAGGAAAAACCGTGGTGATGATTGCCCACCGTTTGAGTACCGTAGAAAAACTCGACCGTATTATTGTGCTCGGGAAGGACGGCAAGATTGCCGAAGAGGGTACGCACCAGGAACTGGTTGCGAAGCAGGGACTCTACGCTACGCTCTGGAACCATCAGGTGGGTGGCTTCCTCGGCGAAGAAGACGAAGAATAAATATGTCTGAAAAAGAAGAGTTACTTATCTTAGAGAATATATGGACTAGTTTTCTTGACGGGTCTATCAGTGCTGATAAATGCGCGCAAGAGGTGCTCATTTTACGGGACACCTATGCTCAAGATAAGGAATCTATCGAGGGGATTATTGCCGAGAGCACAAATTATGTTGACCTACTCGAATCATACGAGGAGCCCTCTAAGGGGGTAGCTCGAGACCTTCTGCTAGACATACGAAATGCTCTGGCAAAAATGGACCAAGAGTAGCATTTTGAGGCAAAAATTCGACCTTTTACGAAAAAGTCAGGATATGGTACAATAGCGGTACTTTTTGTACCGTTATTTCTTTCCCATGTCTTTTTTAAACTCCTTTACGACAAAAATTCATCAGCTTCTTCCGAGCGCCTTTTTGGAGCGTTTTACCTATGATATTGGTATCGACCTTGGAACAGCCAACACACTGGTCTATGTAAAGGGCCGGGGGATTTTAATTAACGAACCATCGGTGGTAGCCGTTAATCAAAAGACCGGGCAGATCCTCGCCATTGGGAAGGAGGCAAAAAAAATGGTAGGAAAACCACCAGGGCACATC
>CAZCQJ010000002.1:0-7798 GCA_964500865.1 uncultured Bdellovibrionales bacterium
GATTTGGTAGCCCTGGTACGTTTTTTCGTTTACCCGCGCGACTTTTTGGCCGTGGAGCGTATTTTGGGCGCCATGAAGGTAGGTATTGGGAAGTCGACCCTCGACCGTTGGAGTGAGGGTGCCCGCGGAGCAGCGCTTTCGTATGTAGAGGTCCTTTTGGTACCAGAGCACCTGGTAGCCGCAGGGCTTACCCAGCGGAAAATTATTCAGCTCACAAATTTTGTCGAAAACTTTACCGCACTGCAGCACGAAATGCAGGGCCGTACGGATGTTACCTTGCCGCTCTTTTTGGAACGCCTGGCCGAGAAAACGGGTTATAAAAAAGCCTTAGATGACGGCACCCCAGAAGGCAAAGAACGCCTCGAGAACGTACGCGAGTTGTTCTCGGTAGCTACGAAGTTTGCCAAGGAAGACCTTGTCACCGCCCTCGAAAAGTTCTTAGAAGAAGTGGCGCTTTCGAGTGACACTGACGAAATCGAAGAAACACAGTCTGGCGTGCAGGTCATGACGGTCCACAGCGCTAAGGGGCTTGAGTTCGACACAGTGTTTATTATCGGCCTTGAGGAAAACATTTTCCCTCACTCCCGCAGCGCGTTGTCTTTAAGCGAGCTCGAAGAAGAGCGCCGCCTCATGTATGTAGCCCTCACCCGCGCCAAAAAGAAGCTCTACCTTATCTCGACAGACAGCCGTGTTATTTTCGGAAGCGTACAGTCTAACCCGCCATCACGCTTCTTGACCGAAATTCCCGAGGACCTCTGCGAAGACACCGACCACACCTACCGCGAGGCCATAGGTTTTGCTCGGGGGAGCGCCAGCACCTTTGGGTATGGCAAGCAGCCCGCTTGGCAGGCCAAGAAAAAGTCCAAGACTTTTGTAAAACCCACCGTTATTACCAAAACTACTGCCACCGCCACGCCTGGCAAAACCCTAGAGGCAGGCGATGTGCGCCCGGGTGACATGGTAGAGCACCCAGAATTTGGTGGAGGACTCGTTGTGGCTCTTTCAGGGAGCCTGATTACCGTTGCCTTTAAAACACGCGGCGTCAAAAAAATGATGCTCGGCATCGCACCTCTTACAAAAGTGGCGTAACTTTTTGCTCATTGACACTCTCTTAAAAATAGAGTATAGTTACCCGTTAGTTCTTTTAAATAGATTCACCATAGCTTTTGGCTTGTTTAAAGCAAGTAAATCAAAAGCTGTGGTGAAATCCATACTGGACAAGCTGTACAGCAAGGAGTAAAAATCATGGCTCATACCGTGACCAACCCGGGCGCACGCCTGGCTGGAATGATTGCCGATTTGGGGCACAAGCTCCAAAGCGGCTCACTTTCTGAGGATGAGTTCGCGCTTTTCCTCAAGCGTCAAGACCCCTTCGCTTTGCTGTTCCCAAAGAACGAACACGGCCACTATATCATTGAGGTGACCGGCCGTAACCTCACTGGCGAAGCGGAAATCGACCTGCTCACCGCCGCCGGCTTCCGGATCGGTGATTATGCCAAGTCGATGCTCACCTCGACCAACCCCGACTCTTACGATGCAAACCATCGCCTGGAAGAGGGGAAGATCTACCAGGTGGCGCTTGTTCCTGGCCGAGAGGTCAAGGAAAACCGCACGACCGCCAACAGCCTGGCCTACGGCCAAAGCTTTGGCTACGGTAAACCCCTCGCCGGCATCATGCCCCGTATCCGCGAGTCCGTAACTGACAAGCAGATGGAGCAGATGGGTATCTGGTACATCGCCGGTCTCCATGATCCAATTAAGGATTCCGGCGGCAGCCCGGGCGTCCTCGGCTCCCGCCGGGGCGATGGTGGGCAGTGGCTTGACAGCTACTGGGGCGATCCCGACTTCAAGTGGAATGACGATGGAGCCTTCGCTTTTGTCGTCCCGCAAGAGTAACGTTGCCCTCAGGGCTTTGTAACTCAGTACTGCACTGAGACATTTAGCCCTTCCGCCAAAGGCGGACAAATTGTTTGAGAAACCCCCTTCACAGCGTGGAGGGGGTTAATTTTTTATCTATACAAAAAACAAAACCCCGAACATATGCTCGGGGAGATTCGCTTTATACATCCTTGCGCCGCCGTTTGGCGTGGAATTCTTTATGGATTTCCCGCAGGTGCTCGTTGGTAACGTGGGTATAAATCTGCGTGGTGGTGATGCTGGCGTGCCCGAGCATCGACTGCACGCTGCGGATATCGGCCCCGTTCATCAAAAGATCTGTAGCGAAGCTGTGGCGCAGGGTATGCGGGTGTACGTCTTTTAAAATACCGGCTTTTTTCGCAGCTCGTTTGACCATTCGCTGGATGGTCCGGGGGGTTAAACGCAAAGATTCTTTATTTTTCGAAGCTGTGTTCTCAAGCCCCTTCTTGGGGTGACGAATAAACAGCGCTTCGTCCATATCGCTGCGACGCTCTAGGTAACGCTCCAGGGCAGATTTCGCCTCGGGTGACAAAAATACCACGCGCAGCTTACTTCCCTTTCCGCGCACGCTAAATTCATCCTTTTGAAAATTAATACTGTCCCGATTGAGCCCCGTGAGCTCCGAGATACGCAGTCCGGCTGAGAAGAAAAGCTCAAGGATAGCGCGGTTCCGCAAATTCTTAAGATCGCTACCACGGGCCGTCTGAATTAGCGCGAGTACCTCGTCGTATTCCAAAAAGTCTACTTCGCGGTCGGGAGTCTTTCCAATATCGATTTTTTCGGCCGCCAGGGTTTCGATATCACGCTTGGCGAGGAACTTGAGAAAGGTACGCAGCACAATAATGTGGTAGTTCTGGGTAGTTTTTTTAAGCGTTACTCCCGGCTCGATTTCCTTACGGTTGAGAAAGACGCGATAGCGGCGGACGCTCTCGGCGGTGATGTCGCCCGGTTCTTGGCAGTCACTGTCCTGGAGAAAACTGGTGAGGGTACGAGCGTAGCCTTCGAGGGTCCGCGGCGAGCGACTGAGTTCGATTTCGAGGTACTCCAAGAATTCATGGACGAGGTCACCCAAGCAAGTGCGAGGAATTTTTTGAAGTGGAGTTTGTTTTGGTGTTGGCATAGACTTGTACCTTTAGTATGAGGGAGTCCCCAAAAGACGCAAGTCCGCTGCCACATCCGGTTTACAGAAATGGCTTTACAGAGCCTATTTTGTGCCATTTTCGTTGACGAATAGAGGGGATTCTCGTATACTGTAGGAGTAACTATTAGAAAAAGTAGTGGATGGGGGCCAAACAGGATGCGGGGCATCTTGGCAACCTACATGCTTTTTTCCTGAAGGAATTCTTTTATAAAACGTATTTTCAAAAACCCGCTTCGTGAGCATCCGCTCCTTCATAAGCAGCGGATGTCTATGAGAGAGACTCTCCCCCAAAAGTCCCTGACTTTTGATATGCCTAGTAGTGCCCCGGGCGAGTCATGGTTAACACGTTTTCATCAATGGCAAGGTAAGGGCATCATGCTCTGGAAAAGCCTTTTTGGCTACCGCATTATTCGTGTTTTTCGCGGGTATTCGGCTTTTTCGATTGTCGCCGGAAGTGCTTTATTGGTCTCGGCCACAAATGTGGCTCAGGGCAAGGGATTTAACGAAGTACTCAGTGGCTACATGGGCGGCGAAGAAGCCGCCGAGAGTCCAGCCGCCAAACGCTTAGCAGTAGAGGCTGCCCAGAAAGATAACCTTTCGCTCGTGGCGCTCGCTTCGCAGGAAGGACAGGCGCAGATCGATACAGCGGCTCAGGACGACACCTCGCTCTTCGATGTAGAGGGCGGCGTGATGCCTGATCAGGTAGTAGCCTCGGTGGAGAGTAATATTCAAAAAGACCCAGAAGAAGAGGGTGGCTTGACTCTGTATACCGTAAATGATGGTGACACGCTTGGCTCTGTTGCAAAACAATTTAATATTACGGTAAATACTATTCTTTGGGCGAACGATATTAAAGACGAAGACGAAATTAAGCCAGGTGACCAGATCTTTATTCTGCCAGTGGCTGGTCTGACACACGTGGTAAAATCAGGAGACACTATCGATACTGTAGCCAGCGCTTACCAGGCCAATAAAGATGAAATCATTGCATTTAATAACCTTCCGGCCAATGGCCAGTTAACGGATGGCGATTCTCTGGTTATTCCGGGCGGGCAAAAGAAAGACACCGAGACAGAGAGTGAAAAAAACCCAGTGGAACGTCGTCAGTATGCGAATACGAGTGGTGGTGAAACACAGAACATTTCGTCTGGTGGGAGTGAGGCCCCAGCGGTTTCTCCTTCGAAGGGCGGAGCGGGACATCGCTTCCCATACGGGTACTGTACCTGGTATGTGGCCCAAAAGCGCCATGTTCCATGGGGCGGTAACGCTGGTGCCTGGCTCGCTAACTCAAAAGCGTATGGATACAAGACAGGTAAAACACCAGCTGTTGGGGCAGTCGTAGTAACCACCGAAAACCGCTACTACGGACACGTGGCCTATGTAGAAAAGGTCAGCGGTAGCACGATTACGATTAGTGAAATGAACTACACTGGTTGGGGTAAAACCAGTCGTCGTACACTTGATAAAAATAGTCGAGTGATTCGTGGATACGTCTACTAAGAACGCTTGTAGTGATGACATTAAAAAGAAGTCCCAAGACTTTCCGTCTGGACTTCTTTTTTTATTCGGTGAATGGTATACTACGAAGCGTAGGAATCCGCTTCCGTTTTTTATGCTTCATACCAAAAACAAAAAAAAGTTTTCTTTTGTTTCGATATTTTTTATCGTGGTGAGTTTAACGATAGCCTCGTCTTTTTTCGTGGTAGAGAATGCTTTTGCTGCTGACCCAGTACCAGCACCGGCAGCTGCTCCAGTAACAACAGCGACTCCGGCTGTACAGGGAGACCCAGCCATTAGTAGTAAAACTCCTAATGTTGATGCTGCAGGTCTGGCTGGTGCGGCAAATGAAGAGATAGTTGGTGACGGTATTTTTCAGAATGTTTTCAAATGGCTCTTATACTCCTTGGGCGTTTTTCTGGCCAAGCTCATCATCGTAGCTGCTACGGTTTTTGCTTGGGCCACAAAGCCAGAATACATATCTGGGCCAACCGGACTTTTGAACCTCGAAGTTGTGTATGAACTCTGGAAGTTTATCCGGGACTTTTTCAACCTGACGTTTATCTTCCTTCTTTTATTTTCTGCTTTTGGGACGGTCTTTCAGGTGAGTAAATTCAACCTGAAGAAAAACTTTTTGGCCATTATTTTTGCGGCCGTTGCCATTAACTTTAGTTTCCCTATTACGCGCCTTGTTATTGATGCGGGTAATGTGCCGATGTACTTTTTTGCCAAGGGAATTGTTGGACAAGCAGGAGGCAACGCCTTGTCCGATGTGCCACGCGCCCTCTTTTCTTCATCAGGTCTGGGCGATATTGTGGGCGCCAGCGGGTACAGTAGTAGCTCAAGCATACCAGACCTTCTAAAATTTGTTGCCTTCAACTTCATATTCATGGTTACGCTATTTATGTTGGCAATTCTGTTTATAATGCGTCTTATTACACTGGTAATACTGCTTATTTTTTCTCCAATGGGTATTGCCGCGAGTATTGTACCGGGCCTCAGTAGTTATGGGAAAAAGTGGTGGGATAATCTACTCACCAATGTTTTTTTTGGTCCAGCCGCCATGCTTATATTAGTAGTTGCTCTGAAGTTCACCCTTGCGATTAAAGATTCTGCTTTTGTCGAAGGCGCTGGTGCTGAGGCAGCAGCTAATAGTATTAACGCTGCCAGCCAAGCCAGCCTGGTTTCTCAGGGAGTCTTCTTTATCCCCATTATCCTTATGTTCTATGCCATGCAGACCGGGAAGAAGATGGGTGTTGTTGGAGCAAGCGAGGTAACCAAGTATGGCGACAAGGCGATAGCTTGGGGGAAGAAGCAGGCGCTTTCTTCTAAAGGAATGCCATTTCGTGGGGTCAGGGCAGTTGCCGGCGGTGTTGCTGGGGCAACGGGTGCCACAGCTGCTTACAAGGGTCTAAAATCTGGCCTTTCAGACCGTTTCGGAAAAACACCTGTTATCGGAAGCAAGTGGCGTAAGCAGCGTTCCGAAAATGGAGAGGCAAGAGCGAAAGGATTTGCTGCTGGCGGTATGGCTGGTGTTGCCCGTGAGAACAAGAAGATTCTCTATGCCCGTGCTCAAGAGGCGGTGAAGAAGGCTGAAGAATTGAATACCAATCTTTCAGATATTAAGAAGGATCTCGGAAGCTCTGATCCAGTAAAGAGCCTTGCGGCCGCCATGCTCCTTTCCAAGACTAAGGGTGCTTTTACTGGTGCGAATGCCGCTCAGGAGTTAGAAAAAGCTATGGGCGTTGCCAAGCAAATGGACGATGAGGCATTGATGGGTAAATTTGAAGAAGTGGCAGTGGATGCGAAACAGAAGTTTACTGCCGAAGAACTCGCTGGTCTTACAAAAACTGTTAAGCAAAACAAGATAGAAGTTGCTAAAAAGAGGCAGGGTAGAGAACTAACAAATGAGGAGAAAGAAAATATCGAAAAAGATTTTGAAAAGGGTCTGCAGGGTGCTTATAAGAAAGAAGGGAAATTGGATATTTTCTTGGATTACAAGATTATCGAGGCCGGTAAGGATACAACAAACACAGGTGATCGAATGGCAATGATAGAGAAGCTGAAACTTGATAAATTGTCCGCGCATGACTTAGTGAATAACAAGGCTCTCTTGCAGGATGATACCATGCAGCAAGTTTTGTCTGAAGGACGTGATAAAAAATTCTATACAAGCCTTAGAAATAAGGCTTCGGATGATGGAGATGGTGACTCTCAAGCTGCGGTAGGCAGGATTTTAAGACTACAGCATACGCGAGCTACTACTAGAGCACAAAGACAAGCTGATGCAGATGCACAGAGAGAGGTCGAAGCTGCTGAAAACAACCAAGACGAAGAGCAAGGAGGATTTGATTTTTAAGTAAGGAGGGGTCATGAAGCAAGATAAAAGTATTTATTATCCATTGTTTGCATCACGTCGTCTAAATGGCGGTCTTCAAGATGATCAGGAGTTCGACGAAGTTCAGCAGTCTGTAGGAGTGATGCTTCCGGAGCAGCGCAGAGTGCTTCTTTCGGCAAACTTCGCCGAGGCTATAGCTGTTTTGGATGAACAGTACCATTTACCCGAGCAGTACATTGAATATGTTACGGTTTTGATTCGCGAAATGTTTTTCGGGCATAGCACTGAGTTTGAAGTGCTCCGCGTCCTCCGGACAGAGCTCGCAAAGATCCCGGGTATCTCGCTCGACGCGGTTATTCAACACATTCAGCTGAATGTTTTTCGGGCCCAGCCAGACCCAGAAGAGCCAGATGAAGAGGTTGTAGCAGCTGTGCCAGTAGCTATTGACAGTGAAACCAAAGAAGTGCTTCTTCTGGATGCTTTGGCCAAATACCCGCGCCTTGGAGACCAAATAATCACCACTGAAAAAATTAAACTTCGCCAATCGGCCGAGCCAGTACGTCCGACCATTACCAATTGGCTCAAGGTATACCGTGATGACTTAGGAATTGGGAAACACGACGCCGCCTCGCGAGCCCAGTTTTTGTTCGAGGGTGTTAATACGAAGGGATTGCCCGCAGCTGAGCGCGACCATATTCACGCACTTATTCGCTCGCTCGAAGACGACGAAGCGCTTCTGCTTGACGTGCGTCAGCAGGCACTTGTATTTACTACTCCGGCGCCAGTAGCTACCCGCACTCCCCAGGTAACCGAAGCAGCGTCAGCTCGCCCAGTATTTACCTCGGCAGTACCAGCTGCTGCAGCCACTCCACTTAGTACTACACCGACGTTACCACGTGCCACAG
>CAZCQJ010000002.1:7808-12157 GCA_964500865.1 uncultured Bdellovibrionales bacterium
AGCCCAGTTTTTATTCGAAGGCGTTAATACCAAGGGTCTCCCTTCTGCGGAGCGCGACCACATTCATGCACTTATTCGTTCGCTCGAAGACGATGAATCGCTTCTTCTTGATGTGCGTCAGCAGGCGATTTTGTTTGTTGCTTCAACACCTGTAGTTGCCCAGCCTACTCGGGTGGCCCAAGAGGCACCAGCAGTAGGGGCGCGCCCGGTGTTTACCTCGGCGACGCCGGTGACCCCGACCGCTGCATCTGTTGCTCCATCGGTTCCACCAGGCGCCGCAGAGCCCGAAGTAAAAGATCTTTTCGAACGTTTTTCCGAAAGTCGTCGCGTGCCAGAGGCCCCAGCTATGCGGAATGTTGGAACAGCAAGTTTTGGTTCAGTTCATACGCCAGTAACTAAAACACTAGCTCAGGAGAAAGCTATCTTGGAAAAAATTAAAACAGCACCGAGTACTACTCCTGTTACCCCGAGCCCGTTTGCTACCCCAGAATCTCAGAATAGAAACGCTTCCGCGGGAGGCACGCTCCGTTTTTCGGCGAAACAAGTGCTTCCGAGTGAACGTCATGAAGCCGCGGTAGCAACGAGCCTACCTCACAATCTAACGCCAGCTCCCGTGACTGCCTCAGCTCCTGCCTCACAACCAGCGCAGCAGGTAACTCTTCAGAAATCAGCTCAATCAGTAGCTACTCTCCAGCAAGCGCAAAGAACAGTGGCTCCGGTGACACAACCACTCCCAGTAACGAAGAATATTCCATCGGCTCCGCCTGCTCGCCCTACAGTCACCCCTCAGCAAAATATGTTTCGCATTAAGCCAACGCAAGAATAATCGAGTATGATGACGAGTGTTCCACAGTTTATTGATGTAGAAGATAAAATAGCCGGCCCTTTTTCATGGCGCCAGTTGGGCTGGATGGTTGCTATGGGAGCCATACTTTTCTTACTTTATACGGTTCTCTCCGCGGGTGTATTTTATATAGCTGCCGTACCAATCGTTATTCTTTTCTTTGCACTCGCTTTTTACCGGCCAAACGGCATGGCTTTGCCTCAGTTTATTTTCTACAGTATTTCATTTTTGTTTCGCCCGAAGGTTATTGTTTGGGAGCGTCCTACGCTCTCACAAAGACAAAGAGAAAATGCTGCTCCGGCACCAGAGCCAATAGAATTAGCTCCAGCGAAAAAAGTTTCACTTGATGAAATCGCTGCTTTGGCACGTCAGGTAGACAATCACCGCTAGAGTAAGTGGCGCTAAGTATGGTACAGTGAAGTGAGGAGTTAAGAAAAAATAAAATGGAAAGCTTAAAGACGCAAAGCAAAACAGGGGGTGCCAGTACCCAAAATTATGTCGATGTCGAGGCTATTCGTGATGGAGCTGTCGTTTTAAAAAACGGTGCTCTGCGAGCAGTACTTTTGGTTTCTTCGATTAACTTTGACCTTAAGTCAAGTCAAGAGCAAGATGCAATCATCGCGCAGTACCAAGCCTTTTTAAATGCGCTTGATTTTCCGATTCAGGTTGTTGTTAGCTCGAAGCGCTTTAATATTGCCCCGTACCTCGAGAAAATTGAGAGCCAGGTAAGTGTAGGCCAGAGCGAGCTTTTGCGTATGCAGATTGCCGAATACCAGGACTTTATAGCGAATCTTGCCGAGGTAGCGAACATTATGTCAAAAACCTTTTATATTGTAGTGCCTTTCTCTCCATCAGAAGATAAAGATAGCGGCATGTTTGGTTCTCTCAAGGGAATGTTTGGAGGGAAGAGAAGTGTTGCTTTGCGTGACGATTTGTTCCAGACCTATCGCAGTCAGCTCATGCAGCGCGTCGACCATATTATTGCGAGTATCGGTGGGACGGGCGTTCATACGGCTCCTCTGAACACCGAAGAGCTTATCGAGCTTATGTATAACAGTTATAATCCAAGTCTCTTTACTGCTCTCTCACTCAAGAATACCAACGCTCTAGAAGTCCTTAGTTAAAAAAGCCATGTCTACCGGAATTGTCCTCCCACCAGAAGAACAAAAGAAGAAAGGATTTGCTGTGCATCTCCCGAGTTTTGGTGGTGGCCAGGAAAACGAAACTGACCGTCTGTTCGAACAGGGAGTGGCGACTATTCGTGATCTCATTTCTCCGCCAGCTATTCGCCTTACTCCCAGCACCATGCAGATTGGTGATGTTATTTCGCGAACCCTCTTTGTGGTCGCCTACCCACGTTTTTTGTCGACCAACTGGTTTTCTCCGATCATCAATATTGACTTTACAATGGACATTGCGCTGTTCGTGCACCCTATCGAAACCGTCGATATTATGAAAGACCTCAGAAAATCTTCGACGCAGGTGCAGTCGCAGATCGATATCGAGGCCGAGGCCGGAAAAATCCGCAACCCAGTACTTGAGACCGCTCTCGAAGACATCGAGGGACTTCGTGATAAGCTGCAGCAGGGAACCGAGAAATTCTTTCGGGCGGGTATTTATATTACGCTTTATGGCTCGGATGAAAAGGATTTGAACAAAAAAACGCAGGATATCGAGGCTATCTTAGAGTCGCAGCTGGTATACGTAAAAACAGCCGTTATGCGCATGGACGAAGGTTTTACTTCGACCAGGCCACTGGCTATGGATGTACTCGATGTAGCGAATAATCTGAATACCGAGCCACTTTCAACCACGTTTCCGTTCGTTTCGTCAGATCTTTCTTCAAACGAGGGCATCCTGTACGGTATCAACCGACATAATAACTCACTCGTCCTCTTCGACCGCTTCAATCTTGAGAACGCCAACATGGTGGTCTTTGCGAAGTCAGGGGCTGGAAAAAGTTATACCATTAAGCTCGAAGTGCTGCGCTCGATGATGTTTGGTACGAGTGTGATTATTATCGACCCAGAAAACGAGTATCGCCATCTTTGTGATGCTGTCGGCGGGAGCTTCGTATCACTGTCTTTGAGTTCTGAGCTTCACCTGAACCCATTTGACTTGCCGCATGCCCTCGATGGCGAAGAACAGTCAGGAATTTTCCGCAACGGTATTGCGAGTCTCATTGGGTTACTCCACCTAATGCTCGGTACCGTGACGCCAGAGGAGGACACCATCCTCGACCGCGCTATCCGTGAAACCTACGCCTTGCGCGATATTACCGAGACCACGGATTATAGCCAGCTTCGTAAGGAGGAATATCCGACCCTTTCGGATCTCTACCAGGTGCTTTTGAATATGGAAGGAGGGAACTCGCTCGCGCTGCGCATGGAACGTTACACCGAGGGTATTTTTGGAGGATTCCTGAATCAGCCAACCAATGTATCGCTCGACAATCAGCTTCTGGTATTTAACATCCGTGACCTCGAAGAAGAGCTTCGTCCGATTGCTATGTACATTGTGCTTCAGTTCATCTGGAACGAAATCCGCTCGGAGCTTAAAAAACGATTAGTAGTGGTTGATGAAGCCTGGGTGATGATGCAACACGAAGACGCCGCTGCCTTCTTGTTTGGTATCGCCAAGCGCTGCCGTAAGTACTACACTGGGCTTACTACCATCACGCAGGATATTGGCGACTTTATGGCATCGCGCTATGGCAAGCCAATTATCACCAACTCGTCACTTCAGTTACTCCTTCGTCAGTCGCCGGCATCAATAGAAATGGTTGCTGAGACCTTCTATCTTACCGATCACGAAAAATTCCTCCTTTTGGAAAGCAGTGTTGGAGAGGGAATCTTCTTTGCGGGTACCAAGCACGCGGCTATTAAAGTTATTGCTTCGTACAGCGAAGACCAAATTATTACGTCAGACCCAAAACAGCTCCTCGAAATCGAAGCCGCCAAGCGCGATTTTGCAGGGTAATACCAAGCGTACTGTATGGCAACATCTTCTGCAGTCACTTCTCGGCCACCAGTTACTCCAGGATTGGAAGCTTCTTCGTCGCGTGCGACAGCAAATGTAACAGAAAATACGCGTATTCAGCGGAGCCAGGCACAGGTTTTAGACCGTATCGCTGGTTTGCGCCAGCAGCAGGCAAGTAAAATACCAGGCGTTACCCAAGCGCCATTACCTTCTGCTACGCAGAATACTCCAGCAGGATCGGTACCTCAAAACCAGACGCAAAGTCTAGCTCGTTCTGGGGGTAATAGCGTTCCAGTGAGTGGACAAAGAGGCATAACTGGGGCAGGAGTAACTTCGCAGCAGATTGCCGCTGGTGGGGTGGCTAGCAGGGTTATTCAGCGCTCGCCAGCCGCTCTGGCAGCCTCAAGATTACTGAGGGGCCGACAAACCAAACAGGCACAGAAAAAGCGTGACCTTCAGGAGGCCACCGTGAATCTTTTTCTGTATCTTCCTGCCCTTGCAGTAGCGATATTTAAAGATCTTCTCG
>CAZCQJ010000002.1:12167-24435 GCA_964500865.1 uncultured Bdellovibrionales bacterium
TACGGTCATCACCGCGAGTCTTTCGTTCCTGATTTTTGCCCTTCTTTTTTTGACAGGCAGTAAGAATCAAACTTCGCGTCGCGTTATTGTGCTTGGGCTTACAACACTGGTCGAAGGCATCCTTTTTGGCCTTAACTTTTTCCCGCTCGAAACCGCCGCTGTGTTAGTCATTTACTCCCTCGACCGCCGTGCCCCAAAAGAGTAAAAACTTATAGAAAGCTTTCTCACAAAGTGGTATAATCAAGAAAAGTACTAAGAAGATTTGTATGCGTTTGAAAGAAGATATTGTAACGTTTTTGGTGGTCATTGCGACACTCGCTTTTTTTATTTTCACACCGTCGGCCATAGATTTGGGTCCAGCGCTTCAGGGGTTTATTATTGCGCTCGTCTTCTTTGGTTTCTTGCCACTCGGGTATCATTTTTTGATTCGGGGTGGTTCTGCCGAGCAATTTGGTTTGCTTCGTGGAGATGTTCGTCGTGGAACGCTTGAAAGTCTTGTCGCTGCAGCACTTCTGTTTACTCTTACTGTTGTTCTTTATAAGCTTTTTCCCGTGTTTGGAAAAAGTTATGAGCTTCCACTGAGAGTGACAGAATCGTTTAGTTGGTTTCTGGTATACGAACTGCTCTTGGTGCCAATAACACTGATTCTTTTTGAGATCTTTTTTCGCGGGTTCGTACAGCAGTCATGGCTTATTACTCGTTTTGGGTGGCTCGCGGTGCTGGTACAGGGAGCACTTTTTATTATTTTTCTTCTGGCAACCAAGAGTCTCGGACTGAGTACGCTCCACCTCGTATTCCTCGCCTTTGTAGCGGGTGCAGTAGTCTACCGTACACGCTCACTCTGGTACGCTCTTGCCACTGGCTGGCTCTACCTTCTCCTCCTCGATGTTTATTTTTTGATAATTCGCTAACTATCTTGTTATGAAGCGCTTCTCTCGCATTTTTATCCTCACCCTTTTTATCCTCGGGACATTTTCGGCTGGTCGAGCAGAGGCACTCTTCGGAGTTTCGATACCATCGCCTTCTCAGATTGCTGATCAGCTCGAAAAGCGCTACAACCTTGACCTGAATGGTCTACAGGAGCAAGCCCAAACCTTTAACGTTGCCGAAACGAAACAGATGGCTCCGCAGGTGACCATTATTTTTGATCCGAGTGATCCACGTCCAGGGCAGCGTGTCACGGCTCGCACGTTTCCATTGTACTTTGGTGGGCCAGCCGAACAGCTGTATTACACATGGGTACTGAAGCGTTCCGGGTGTGATCTTGATGCTACTCCAAGTAGTGAAAAACGTGCACTATGTGATGAAGACGGTAATAGGAAAATTACCACAGAGGATTGGAAAATTGCCGCTATGGGAGAAATTGTGAGGAATGGCTATAGCAACGAGGGAATTGATTACAAAAGCGATACCGATAACGACGGCTACCGGTCTCGTTTCGGCGGCTCGACAAAGGTTAACACTCCAAACCATTGTTACTTTCATGACAATGAATCGGGCGAAGACTACGAAATTGCCGATGCTGCCGAGACCAGCTATACCTGTCCAGATGGCACGGATCCAGTTTGTGTAGCAACCGATCAGATCCTCGAGCCAAGCGATATTCCAGCGAGCACATCAGGTAATACGACTGCGAGTACTACGTTTGAGGTTTCGGAGGGGAGCGCCTGTTTCATAGCTGGCTCACCAACCTGTTCTGCCAATGGCACTGTGGCATGTAGTGTTGGTCAGGCCCGTTGTATTCATCGTGATACTCAAAATGACTGTGGAAGCTCGCTTACAAGTTGCTCTGTAACTACCCCAACAGACGCGGCACCTATTTGTAGGCATCTCTTTCCAAATGCCCCTGGCGAAACTACTGGTGACGGAACCTTCGGCGCTGACGAAGAACGCTTCTGGAGAACAGATCCAGCCGATGACAGTACTGCAGAAAATGGTAACAAGGACGAGGCAAACCTTGCGGGCTTGGGCCAAACAAATTTTTCGTGGACCTACAATACGGGTGACCAGGTTGGTGTTGCTGTTGAAGGAACTTCTCTTTTTCCTACAAAGCACGACGATTCTTCATACAAAATTTTGTGGGCTTTTTCGAAAAACGATTGCCCTATTTCGCTCGCTGACAGCACGGGGAGCTATGTCGCAAAAGTAAAGAATTACCAAGTGACATTCCCAACAGCAAATATCGATCTCAACCGTTGTTTCGAAAAGAACCTGGTAGACCCAAGTCAGGGTGGTCAGGCTACAAATTTACAGCTTCAGATGGTCACCTCTCCAGAGAGTCCAGTGAATGACGAAACAAGTGATCAGGGTGGAGATAGTATTACGGCTCAGGTACTCGTAGATAACGGTCAGAAATCCCTTTCGGGGCAGTACTTTGAGTGGCAGGTAGAAATCTCTGATAACATTCAGTTTAATAACGCACTTGGGACAGTAGCAGATATTACGGAGGATCTCAAAAACAAAAACTATCTAACGCAGACAAAGGGCGCAGCACTAAGTAGCATCTCCTTTGACCTTAATTTTACGCGTGATACCACGCTAGCCGGGCGTCCTTTCTCTGATTATCTTGCGGGCGATACGGGATATATTCGTTTTACGGCTAAGACCTCGGAGAATTTTTCGAGCGGTGTCGTCCGAAAAGGAAAAGTGAATTCAGTGATTGGTTTCACTTCGACGCGGGCGAAGATTATTGCGTATAAGGCTGCCACAGAGCTTTCCGGGAGTGCTATGCGAGTTGCATTACCAGGGGACGAAGGGATTATTTGTCAGGATACCCGAATCGACCGCGCGGTGTGTCGCGTACTTCAGAATGAGATTATTGCCATGAAGGTTGATGCTACCAATCTTAAGAATTTTCAGTGGAGTATTAACGGAGTACCCCTTGCCTGTAGCCAGGCTGCGTCAGCAGACTGTGCTACTGAAGGGACCAACGCGGTCAACTTCTTTCCCGTCAGTGGCGCCGCAGGGAGTTCGTACAGCGTAGGTGTAACCGCAACGGATATTACCACAGGAAAAGTAGTGAATACCTCGCGGCTCTTTCAGGTGGTAGACCCAAGTGTCGCTATCGTTTCTGGTGATGCGGCAACACTGTCACCAAAGCTTCTGGGTGAATATCATGATATTAGCGGCAACATAGGCGGGTGTGATAACGGTATCTGTAAGAATTATAGCGATAAGATTCTCGAAGGGCAGAGTGGTAAGGTACTTAAGGTAAAGACTGTATTTGTACCAAGTTTCTTAGGGAAAACAAGTCAAACAGAATGGGAGGTGAATGGATCGGTAGTTGCGGAAACGAATCCGGGCGAACTTACGATAGATGCAGGTAATGCTTTGCCGGGTAGAATCGTCAACGTTACACTTCGGGGAGTAACCACCCAAGATAATGATACGCGTCGCGCTCTGGCAGATAACTGGGGAATCTCACAGATTGATTCTGCTGAGACACGATTTGAAACGAGCTCACAGATTGAAATTGTTGAAGCAACAGGAACGGTAGCGGCTACGGGTATTCAAAAATACTTAGCAGCTATCGGTACCTATGTCCCAAGCGCATTACTCTACACTTTTCGTATGATGCTCGCTGGCTCGTTAGTCCTCGCTGTTGCTGCCATGGCACTGGTCTTCCTTCCGGGCGAGGCCCCGGTTCGTGTTCGCTCTCGCGATGCAGAATAGCAATATAAAAAAGTAATAAAAAAACCGAGAGGACAAACCTTCTCGGTTTTTTAGTGTGGGCAAGGAGGGACTCGAACCCTCAAGCCGAAGCACTAGTGCCTAAAACTAGCGTGTATACCAATTCCACCACCTGCCCGGTATTCTGTAGCCAATATTCAGGCTACCTCTCTATTCTGGCTGATTCTCCAAAAAGCGTCAACAAGCGGTCTACCTCATCCTTCAGGGGGCCTTCGTACTCGTAGTCGGCGTGGTGACGGGTATCCTCGCCGTAGGTGTGTTTTTTATGGTCGAGGTGTAGGTTAATCTGCAGCACAAAGCCAGCCTGTTTGGTGTACATGTGAAAGCGAGGGTAGCCCTGGCTGGCCAGGACACGTACCCAGGCCTGTTCGCTGCCTTCGGTGCGCTGAAAGGTATACCCAGCGCGGCGCATAAGGGTGAGGGCGTTTTCTGTTAGGGGTTCTATGCGAATTTTCATAAGAGTGTGATTAGGCGACATGGTGACGACCTTTGAGTTTGGTATCGTCTTTAGTAAGTTCTTCAGTAATACGTTCTTTGGCGAGGGCGCGGAGTTCTTCGAGCGACGCGACGACCAGCTCTTCGGCTCGGGCGAGGAGTGCCTCGCGGGTGTTCTTGGTCGGGTCTTCGATAACTTCGGCCAGCAGAACATCGAGGAGGGCACCGATGGAAGGCCCAGGTGCTAGGCAGAGGTCGGCCATGAGATCTTGTCCATTAATGGCGAGCATCTTTACCGAGATTGGGTCCTTCGATACCTTGTCGATCATGTACCGCAGGTGGCGCATTTTGTAGGGCACGGCTTTCGGTACACCAGAGCCGAGGCGGTCACCTACACGAACATCCATGAGGTCGTCGATATTCTCGAGTCCGACACGCTTTACCAGGCGACGCACAGCAGCATCAGTGACTTCGCCCACGTTGTAGAAAAACATGTGCTGGTCTACGAGGAGCGAGGCTTTGTCGATGACAGCCTTTGGGTAGCGCAGGCGCTCGAGCATGACCCGGGTCATGCGGCCACCCACGTGGTCGTGGTTATAGAAGGTGGAATATTTACCGTTGCCACGTTTAGTACGGGGTTTGGCCACATCGTGGAGCAGGGTAGCGAGGCGCACCTCGAGTTTTTCTGACGGACAAGTAGCCAGTGCACGTAGGTTGTGTTCCCATACAGTGTAAATATGGTGGAGATTCTGGGTGACATTAATGCCTTCGGCAAGCTCTGGAAGTACAAAAGGTAAGAGTCCAGTATCAGCAAGGAGTTGTATGCCGTAAGCGCTACTTTTCGAGAGGATAATTTTCGAGAGTTCATCGCGGATTCGTTCGGCAGAAATCTTGGCGAGATTCGGAGCCAGTGCCACCAGGGCATCAGCGGTTTCTTTAGCGATTACCCAGTCGTTAATAAAGAGATCAGGATTCTTGGGGTCACGGAGCTCGGTTGCAAAGCGCACCGCACGCATCAGGCGCAGGGCGTCTTCGGTAAAGCGTTCGGTAGCATCGCCCACGGTACGGACAACCTTGTTAGTCAGGTCTTCTTGTCCGCCAAATAAATCGACGAGCTGCCAGTCGCCGTTTTGTTTACCATAAGCCAGGGCATTAATGGTAAAGTCACGCCGCGAAAGATCGGCGGCAAGTGCTTTTTCAAAAGTCACAGTTTTTGGGTGCCGACCATCGGTGTAGTCAGATTCACTTCGGTAGGTGGTGACTTCGATAATATCGTACTCGTGCTCCGCGGGAGTCGCTGCCTGGAAACGGGGAACCTTCACGCCGACGGTACCAAAGATATTTTCGTAAAAACTATCTGGGAAAAGCGCCTGGATTTCTTCGGGGAGGGCGTTCGTGGTGATGTCCCAGTCTTTGGGTTCGCGAGCAAGGAGCAGGTCTCGCACGCAGCCGCCCACTACAAAACCCTCAAAGCGAGCTGCTTCGAGGGTAGCGAGAATATCCAAAACAGGTTTGGGGATTTTTGAGAGGAACATCAAACAATAACTCAAGAATTACAGAGAGCGGAGCTTCTCTTCTTCTTTAAAAGCAATGAGGGTGTCTCCTTCGGCAATTTTTAGGTTACCATCAAAGACCACACCACACTCATTTCCTTGGGCCACCTCATCAACGTTCTGCTTGTTCTGCTGCAGGTTGTTCATTTTTCCACGGCCCAAGATTTCGTCACCACGTTTTACTTCGAGGAGGGTTCCGCGGACGAGCTTGCCTTCTGACACGCGTCCACCGACAATCATATCGCGCTTACCGGTTTTAAAGACAGCGAGAACAGAGAGACGACCAAAGTCGGTACGCACGAGTTCTGGTGGGAGCATCTTCGAGAGCTCGAGTTTTACGGCTTCGAGGAGTTTATAGATAATAGTGTGGGTTTGGATAGGTACTTTGCTCATCTCGGCCATACGCTTGGCAACTGAAGTTGGCATCACGTTAAATCCAAGAATATGTGCACCGGCACCTTCGGCCATTTTCACGTCAGATTCGGTAATGTTTCCCACGCCACTGGCGATAATTTCGAGCGCTACTTCGTCAGATTCGATAGTTCCGAGGATCTGCTCGAGGGCTTCGAGTGAACCCTGTACGTCAGACTTTACGATTACCGACAGATATTTCTTCTGGTCATCTTCACCAATGCGCGTGAGCTTCGATTTCTGTGTGTCCTTAAGGAGTGCCTCTTTTGAGCGGCTTCGGGCGGATGATTTGTCTTGTGCTACCTGCACAATATCGTTTACACGGGGAGCTTCGTTGAATCCATAAATAACGATTGGCTCTGAAGGAGAACCAGTCTCCTGGTTTTTACCAGCAAAGTTTTCGATGCGGCGGATGCGACCGAAAGCGCTCCCAGCCACAACATCCTGACCAACTTTCAGGGTACCAGTACGTACAAGAACTGTAGCCACTGGCCCTTTTTGTGGGTCAAGGTGAGACTCGAGTACCACCGCAAGGCCGTCGCGCTTAGTATCGGTACGAAAGTCTTCGACTTCGGCCAAAAGGAGGATGTTTTCGAGGAGGCCATCGATGCCAATGTTGTTTTTGGCACTGATTTCAGAACACATCACGTTACCGCCCCAGCCTTCGAATAAAATACCGTGCTCGGCAAGTTCCTGTTTGACGCGGTCTGGCTTGGCCTCATCTTTGTCTACTTTGTTAATGGCCACAATAACCGGGATCTTCTGTTCTTTCAGGTAAGCGATTACTTCTTTAGTCTGTGGACGCACGCCGTCATCGGCAGCCACCACCAAAATGGCGATATCAGCAATCGAAAGACCACGCTTACGCATAGCAGCAAAGGCTTCGTGTCCAGGGGTATCAACAAAGGTAATGAGGTTCTTCTGCTTCTTTACCTGGTAGGCGCTAATGTGCTGGGTAATACCACCGGCTTCACCTTCGGCCACGTTTGCTTTGCGGATGGTGTCGAGTAGGGTAGTTTTTCCGTGGTCTACATGACCCAAAATAGTGACTACTGGCGGACGAGGAGACAGTACCTTGATGGTAGTCCCTTTTTCTTCAGCCAAGAATTCGTTGAGAGATTCAACAGTAATGGTACCAGCTGATTCTTCCATGCTGGTTTCGGCTTCGAAGCCAAGTTCGGCAGCGATAATACTAGCAGTATCGAAATCAATTTCTTCGTTAATCGTCGCAATAATACCGTTCTTCATGAGTTCGGTAATGACGGTGGTCACCGGCAGTTGCATGGTATCCGAAAATTGCTTTACGGTTACTGTGCTGGGGAGAGAGATAACTTTTTTTACTTCTTCAGACATGAGTGTGGAATATTAGGACTTAGATTTTTGAGGGGTAACTTTCCCCAGGGCTTCGCGGATAACTTGTTGTTCCTCATCGGTGAGGGGGAATCCGTCAGCTTCGCCGTTTTGGATGGGCTTAGCGTAGACGCGGGTTCCTTCGCGCGTATGGAGCGAAGAAATGACAGCGCCATTATTCTTACCATCGAGCAGTGCCAGCGAGAAACTTTGATTGCTACCCACCTCCTTAACAGGGTTGAAGCGCAGAACGCTAAATTTGTGGATGCTCTTGAGACCAAGCGCGCGGAGGCGGTTCGAGATCTCGAAGAGTTCTTGGATTTCTTGGTCGAGGATTTTGAGGTCGGCTACTTGCTGCACGAGCATAGTTTCGATATCCGTCCCCGTTTTATCACCCCAAAACAGAGCGAGTTTCTTACGCAGATTGCGTACCTGCCACAGCGAGAGTAGCGTGAGGCCTAAAAGAAGCACAAAAATCACCGCCAAGGCAATGATCCAGGGCAGAAACGGGCCAGAAAAGAGAGAAGAGGTATTCATAGAGCGCGCTCGTTAGTGTCTTCACGGTACCATTCTTTTTTGCTTTTGTAAAGCCAAACTTTCCTCTCGCGACAAAAACACTTTTTGACAAACAAAAAACAGGGTTTTGCCCTGTTTTTAGAAAGGATTACTTCTTTTCCTCTGTATTTTGTGGAGCGCTCGTAGTAGCGTTATTGTCTGCTGGAGCAGGTGTAGTCTCTGCTGCTGGCTCAACTTCTACTTTTGGTGCGTAGGGGACAAAATACTGAATCTTAGCTTCTTTCTTTTGCTCAGCAATCCAGTTACTGGCTTCAACGCCGAGCTTCTGAGAAGTAAGTTGCTTTTTTACCTCGGCCTTAAAATCTTCTTCGCTGGTTCCTTCTGGGGCCTTAACCTTGGTACTTTCGATGTACCGCTTTACGTCATCATCACTCACGCTTACCTTATCGGCCAGCAGTTTCTCGAGTGACTTCTGAAGAGTGACCTGTTCACGGAAGCTAGCACGGGTCATACCCTGCTGCTCGAGGGCAGCGTCTAGGGTGCTTCCCTGAGCTGCAATTTTGTCTTCGATATCTTTGACATCGGCGTCAATGTCGCTGCTACTCACTTTAATGCCGGCTTTTACTGCAGCCTGAGTAATCAGCTTTTTAGTAACTAGTCCCTCCAGGGCGGCCTGCCCCGAGGAGTTTTCGAGTTCTTTAATCACATCGAAGCGAGAGATAACCGATCCGTTTACCACTGCAGCCTGAGTAAAATGACGGTACCCGAGTGCGAGTGCAGCGCCAATAATGATAAGTACCACCACAATCGGCATAGCCGAGGCTGCCCATACTTTTTTCATCGCCCCTCCAAGTCCTTTCCAAGCCTGTTTCGTTTCTGACATAGTCTCTTATGGATAAATAAGTTACAGCCTTATTGTACGAGAAAATAGTTGTTTTGTCGACAATTTTTCTGCTGAAAATCCTAAAATATGCTATAGTAGAGCCATAAATCAGGTAACTCATATGACAAACACACTTTTTTGGTACCAGCCCCAAGCACCACTCGGCTTTTTAATGGTGACGGTAACCAAAGAAGGAAAAGTAGCGCAGGCTTTTTTTGCAGACTCAAAAAAAGAAGGAGTAGTAGAGGAACTACCACGAGGCCCAGTGCACATAGCTCTCGATGCTTACTTCAATGAGCGCCAACCGCTACCAGTAAAACTCTGCGCCAAGCAACCAGGCACACCGTTACAGCAGGCCGTGTGGCGGGTGCTCCGCACAGTGCCGCTTGGCACAACAATTACGTACTCAGCCTTGGCCCAAAAAGCAGGGTATGCCACTGCTGTACGTGCTGTGGCTAGCGCCTGCGCTAAAAATAAGCAAGCTCTGTTTGTTCCGTGTCACCGTGTTGTTTCTAAAACCGGTAACAGTCACCAGTACGCCTGGACTCCCGCCCGCAAGCAGTGGCTCCTGGAATACGAAAAAGGAGCCTAAAGAATTTTAAAAAAGCCCCCAAGGGTGTTGGTCATCTTCGTAGCAGAGTCGTAACGCCTCAACGTCCTCTTCGCTCGCACTAGGTACCCCTACTTCGTTCAAAAAAGCAGCGCCATAACCGGGGCCAAGATTATAATCAAGACTCCAAACGGCCGCAGCAAAATCTACCCGAGGGTCAGCAATCCGTACATCACCCAGGTCAATGAAGCCAGAGAGTGTATCGTTCAAAAATAAGATATTCGGAAGACAAGCATCGCCGTGTACCAAAACAAATCCTTCCCGGTAATTTCCGAAGGGACAATCTGTGAGCGGAGTGTTGTGGAAATTTTGTAGGGCGCTCGCTAGTTGCTTTACGATTTTTTCTGGTGGCCATTCTTTGGCAAGTGTCGCGAGATTTTTTCCTTCAATGGCGGTAAGTAGTAGTGCGTCTTTTCCTGCGAGAGTCGTATAGCCGACTACTTTTGGGATAGAGAGCTTGTCCTGGAGCCAGGTAAGTCGTTCGTGTTCCTTGGCTAAAGAACTGCTTATCTTCAGGAAATAAACGCCCTCTAGAGTAATGAGGCGGAAGACATCGCTCTGGTCGCCATGACGCTCTTTGGTGATAGTCGTTACCGTGCCAAGTTGTTCTGCAGCCCATCGTAGGTGAGGGGATTGGTCCATAAAATAGGTAAGAGATTCTATAGGAATAGTAGAACAAGGTGTGCAGGGTAGCAATTCTCAGGACTAGGATAAGTGAAGCAAAGGCACCTTTTTTGAACGAATCAGAATAACAAATAGGCAAGGTTATGTATTTTCGGTATACTTAAATCGTAATTCGTAAAGAATAATAGTATGTCCAAAAGTCTTGGGCTAGGATTAGTGGGTGTTCTCGTGATAGTAGTAATAGGTGGCTACTGGTACACCCAGAAAGCAGCTACCGGTATGGGTGATACTACGCCAACGGCAGCCATCAATATGGCGAAAGACGCAAGTGAAGCAGCAAGTAACTCTGGCACCATTACCTCGATTAAAGATGCTATGGGGCTGGGTACGGCTATGAAGTGTACCTATACCATGGACGCAAAAGGAAAGAGCGTTCAGTCGGAAGTGCTTTTAGAAAATGGAAAGTTCCGCGCCACCACTATGCTTGATGGTGAGGTTACAGGCTATGCCCTTTCGGATGGGAGTGACCAGTATACCTGGAGCACCAAAAGCAACCAGGGAATGAAAATTACTCAGGCATGCCTCGAGCAATTCAAGAGTATGGCCCCAGCAAAAAGTGATGCTGCTCCAGCAATGGAAAGCCCTGAAGATAAGTTTAATGCGGCACAAAATATACAGTGTACTCCAACGAGTAACATAGACTTCAGTCTTCCAAAAGATATTACCTTCACAGACCAGTGTGCCATGATGAAGGGGAGTATGGAAATGATGAAGCAGATGCAAGACAAAATGCCACAGAGTGTACCAGTCATGTAGGCCTGCTTCCAAAAGGAAAAGACAACAAAAAAACCTCGATTTCTCGGGGTTTTTTGTTTTCGTTAGATAACGATTTTTTTGTAATGGACCAGACTAGAACATCTCTCCATGGGCAGCAGATCCTTTTTCTGCAAAGGCACGGAGCGCTAGGTAGCGCTTGTTGAGTATCGCGTGGTCAGAAAACCAGTTAGTCACTCGCATCAAGAAGCTCTTTTGCTGCTCGAGGCATTGCTGGTGGTATGCTTCCATATCCATCGTGTCGTAAAAATCGACTCCGGCAGCCAGGCTCGATAGAGCAGCGGTATCGCCAACAAGACTCATGGCTACGCGGTCGGCGCTGTACTCTTGAGCGCGACTCACAGAGGCACCAAAAATATTTATGAAGTTTGGAATGATAGTGATCATGTTTCTGAAGAGTGAAGTGTGCCCTAGCTTATGGTGGCCAAGTTCATGCGCCAGCACAAATTCTATGGCGCTTGGATTCTTTCGGGCGACCTTTGCTAATTCAGAATGAATAACGACGATCTTATGCTTGGTGTTACAAGAGAGTGCAAAAGCATTCAGTACACCGTTACCATTTACTACATAAAATCGAGGAATCCGCGTGATGCCCATGCTGTCGGCGCTCTTTTTGTACAGCGCGTAGAGCTCCGGGTATTGCTTTTCGGTTACTCGTACCGCATTTGATTCTACTCCGGCAGCGGCGTATAGGCGGAGAAAGTAGATAAAGAGGGGACCAAAAATCGTAGCCGCTACTACGAGCAGGGCATTAACCACGTCCTCGGGAATTTCGGCTTCTCCAACAAATATTTCGGGGTTTGTTTTGATGACATACCCCAGATAGCCAATGGCTCCGGCAATCACCAAGACGGTTACCAGGGCACTGAGCCATACTAATGGCATTTCCCACCGATGCCGCAGCTTCTTAAATTCGTTCATATAAATATCGATTAAAACGCGCTTATGATTTTACTAAAAATTGTAAATAAACACAGTAAGCCTGTCAACGGCAGTGCTAGTGAATTTTTTCTTCGCGGGCTAACATAGCGAGGAGCTCCTGCATTCTGCGGGCGCGAGTCTCTGGTTTTTTGGCAGTTTGTAGCCGCCAGGCAATGGCATAGGTATTAGTTTTGCTCAGGGTCAGGAAAAAGCCCAGTGCCTTTTTGTCTTTTTTTAGCTCGCGCAAAAAATCTTCAGGCACCTGCATATTGGCCGGCGAGTCGTAGGCTTGGTCCCAGCGGCCGTCTGCTTTGGCAAGGGCAACTTCTGCAAGCCCGGAAGGCTGCATCCGCTTAACCTTGGCAAGCCGCGCAATGTGCTCACGGTTTCGCTTCGACCACATACTCTTTGGTCTGCGGTGAGTAAACTTTTGAATCCAGG
>CAZCQJ010000002.1:24445-31807 GCA_964500865.1 uncultured Bdellovibrionales bacterium
TTTACTTGCCCATCAATCCAGCCATAGCAAAGCGCAACATCGAGTGCCTCGGCGTAGGTCACGGTCTGTATCCCCGAGCCTTTTTTATACATCCTCAGCCAAATGCCAGTCGGTTTAGTATGATTCTTCGCCAACCAAGCCTCAAAGAGGGCAGCAGTTTTAAATGCCTTCACCGGCGCATCTTTTTGCATAGTCGCGTTGCTTAGCGATCATTTTTTCTGCGGAGAGGGTGGGATTCGAACCCACGATACAGTTTCCCGTATGCCGCATTTCGAGTGCGGTGCTTTCGACCAACTCAGCCACCTCTCCATTTCCTATCTATTGTATAGTATACTAAAGATACAAAAAGAAAAACTATTGCTATGCATCAAGGGAAGCGCGTTGGATTTGTAGACCCAAAACTAGTCACGGGACAGTTATCTATTCAGCCTGGCGAGCGAGTGGCAGATTTTGGCTGCGGTGCTGGGTATTTTTCGTGTGCCTTTGCCGAGCGCGTTGGGGCTACGGGGCATGTTTCGGCTCTCGATATTCTGCCGGCCTCACTCGAATCCGTTATGAGTCGCGCCCGCACCATGGGGCTCACCAATATCACTACCAAGCGGGTAAACCTCGAATGTGAGGGCGGATCTTCGCTTGACCCACATTCACTCGACTGGGTGATTATCAAAGATATGCTGTTTCAGAATGAGCATAAAGACACGATTATCTACGAAGCAGCCCGTGTCTTAAGGCCTGGCGGACAACTCTTTGTGATGGAGTGGGACAAGGACGCTAAGTTTGTTGGTCCTGCCGAAGGACTCCGGGTGACTCGCCAAGAGCTCGAACAGCTTCTATCTGGTGCCGGCTTCACGGTGGTGAAGTCACTTGAAGTTGGTCAGTATCATTTTGGATTTTTAGCAAAAAAAGAGCAGTAGTATGAATAAGACGTTTCAAAACTTTTTTCGTGGGGCCTTCGTTACCCTGGCTGCCGTCCTCTTGGCAGGCTGTGGTACCAGTACCACAGAAAGCTACAAAATTAATCTCGAAGTTTGGGGCACCTTCGACGACACCGATGCTTTTCAGGAAGTCTTCAGCGCTTATCAAGAAATTAACCCTCACATTGGGCAGATTACTTACCGCAAGCTTCCAGTAGAATCGTACAAACAAGACATCATCGACGCGCTAGCTTCGGGAAATGGTCCAGATATCTTTCTGGTCCGCAATGCCTGGATGGGGGATTTCCACGACAAAATGTTGCCAGCCCCAGCCGATATGATTGGCGAGAAGCTCTACCGCGACACTTTTCCAGATGTTGCCACTACCGACTTTATTCGTGAAGAAGGCGCTATTTATGCTGCACCACTCTCTATCGATTCGTTAGCGTTGTACTATAATAAAGATATTTTTAACGCAAATGGCATTGCTCGTGCGCCTGTTACCTGGGAGGAAGTTGAGCAGCTGGTGCCACGCCTCACCCAAATGGATGCGCTTGGGAATATCACTCAGTCAGCTATCGCGATGGGAACTTCCCAGAACATTAACCGTTCGCCAGATATTCTGACGGCAATTCTGTACCAAAAAAAATCGAGTATTTTAAATAGCTCGACAAATACACTTACCTTAAATGATTCTGCTTCGGCCGATGCCGTACGTTTCTATACGCAGTTCTCGGACATCCGCTCGCCGCTGTATACATGGAACCCACAGATGCACTATTCACTCGACGCCTTTTACGAAGGGTCGCTTGCGATGATGGTGAACTACTCGTGGCAATACCCAGCGCTCAAGCAAAAAAATGCCAAGCTCAATATTGGGGTAGCGCCCTTGCCACAGTTTGCGGGTACCGAGGCGGCTAACCAAGCCAATTACTGGGCCTTTGGAGTTGCCAAGAACAAGTCGCTGCCAACAGGCAGTAACCAAACAGCACTGGCTCGCGATCAGTACGATCAGGCACGCAGTTTTGAATCCTGGCAGTTCCTGAAGTATTTTACGATGGCACAAAAAGGTCAAACTATGACGTTTAAGAATGCCTTTGTTGATAAATCAAGCGACATCGCCATATCGATGGACCCAGCCGCTAGCTACCTCGCTAAAACCGGTAAGCCAGCCGCCAGACGAGACCTCATTGCCGGGCAGCAGCAAGATGTGGCTCTCGCAGCCTTTGCGAGCGGCAATCTGATTGCCAAAAACTGGTTCCAGGGGAATGTCGAAGCTGCCGAGGGAGTCATTGGCGAGCTCATTGATACCGTGTACACCGGCCGCGCCAGCATTAGCCAGGCCCTTAACACCACCGCTCAACGCCTTCGTGTGCTGGCACAGTAACCAAATAGAATAATAAGTACCGGGTTTGACACAGACCCGGTTTTTTGGTACAGTGTGTGTATGTTTGAAGGCGTTCTCGCTGACCCGGGACGCTTTTTTTATCAAAAATGTATCGTAATTACTGTATGGATATTCGCAATATCGCCATCATCGCTCACGTGGACCACGGCAAGACAACCTTGACCGACGCCCTGATGAAGCAAACCGGGATGGTAAAAGAGGGAGCTTCGATGGATTCGAACCAGTTAGAACAAGAGCGTGGTATTACTATCTATGCCAAAAATGCCAGCCTCGAATACAAGGGCTCGAAGATTAACATCGTAGACACCCCAGGTCACGCCGACTTCGGGTCAGAAGTAGAGCGCGTGCTGCGTTCTATCGATAGCGTGGTTTTGGTAGTAGATGCCCAGGAGGGCCCAATGCCGCAGACTCGTTTCGTACTCAAGAAGTCACTCGAACTTGGCCTCAAGCCAATGGTCGTGCTCAACAAAATCGACAAGCCTGCCGCTCGTCCTGCCGAAGTAGAAGAAATGGTATACGAACTCTTCTTGGATCTTGGTGCGAACGACGAACAGCTGAGCTTCCCAGTCGTGTACGCCATTGCTCGTGACGGAATGGCAAAAAAGAACCTCAACGACCAATCAGAAAACCTGGAACCACTTTTGGATACTATTCTCGAGCACGTGCCCGTTTCTAAAAACGACACCAGCGCACCAACACTGGTGCAGCCATTTAACCTTGGGTACGACGACTTCGTTGGTCGCTTGGCTATTGCACGTATGTACGAAGGAACCCTGTCGGTAAACGACACCGTGCTCATTCGTAATGTGAGTGGTAAGTCAGAAACCGGACGCATCGTAAAACTCTTTACCTTTAAGGGTCAGGAGCGCGTCGAAACCGACAAGGTAGAAGCCGGTGACATTGTTATGATTGCCGGTCTTCCAACCGTAGAAATTGGAGACACGCTTTCTGTGAATGCCGACCAGCAGCTCTTGCCAGCTATTGCTATCGACGAACCAACTATCTCCCTCAACTTCTTGGTAAACGACTCGCCACTCGCCGGACGCGAAGGAAAATACGTTACTAACCAGCAGGTCCGTGAGCGTCTCGAAAAAGAACTCGAAATCAACGTGGGTCTTAAAGTGGACTTTAACGATGGATCGTACAAAGTGTACGGCCGTGGAGAACTTCACGTCGCCATTCTCTTAGAAAACATGCGTCGTGAAGGATTCGAAGTTCAGGTATCGCAGCCACAGGTTATCATCAAAGAGGTTGACGGTGTGAAGAGCGAACCATTCGAAGAAGTAACCGTAGAATGCCCGCAGGAACTCACCGGTACCGTTATCGAAAAAATCGGGAAGCGCAAGGGAATCATGATGGAAATGAAAGAGGGAAGCGGTGGCTTTACCCGTCTCATTTTCGAAGTCCCAACTCGTGGACTCTTGGGGTACCGTGGCGAATTCATCGTCGACACCCGTGGTGAAGGAACCATCTACTCGCGTGTGATTGGTTTCCGTCCATACGTTGGCGAAATCAAGAAGCGTGACAGTGGTTCAATGATCTCGATGGCCGCTGGCAAGGCTGCTGGTTTTGCTCTGGCGAACCTGCAGACTCGCGGCGTGCTCTATATTGGTGCTGCTGACGAAGTCTACGAAGGAATGGTAGTGGGGAACGTAGCCAAGGGAACCGATATGTCGGTAAACCCAATCAAAGGAAAGCAGCTCACCAACATGCGTGCCTCTGGTACTGACGATGCCATCAAGTTGACTCCAGCTTGGGAGCTATCAATTGAACGTGGGCTCGAAGTTATGTCTGACGACGAATACCTAGAAGTCACACCAGCATCGGTCCGTCTGCGTAAGCAACTCTTAAAGGAGAGCGACCGCACCAAAGCAGGACGCAAAAAGTAAGCATTGCTGCACCAAACAAGAAATATTTCAGAGGAGCCTGGTAACAGGCTCTTTTCTTTTGTATAATAAAATCATATGAAACAGAAACACCAAAAACATTTTGTTCGTTTGCTTTTTGTAAGTCTTTTCTTTGGCAGTACTTTTTTTGTGATGCCGACAAGTATTGCAGTGGCACAGAGTAGTGCTACCAGTGAGACGAGTAGCTTCAGTGGACTCGTGCCGTGTGGCCGTAACGTTGACCCGCAAGTAGACCCAGCCGGAGCCCCATGCACCGCCTGTCATGCAGTACTGGGCGCCAAAAAAGGTTTCGACTACTTGGTGAGTATTATGGTGGTGGGGGGCATCGCCGTTATCATGGGAATGGGTGTACTCTACATTCTTTCTGGTGTAAACGAGGGACTCCTAAAAACAGCTAAGGGTGGTATTACTTCGGTATTCATGGGGATTGTTTTTGTGCTTTCGGCCTGGCTCATCGTCAGCACCGTGCTGCGCTTTGTGGCGAGCGATAACTTTGTGAATGGCGGTGGCACTTTTGGGGGTATCTCTGTGGGTGATGGTGTCTACGGCCTTACATGTGTCCCAAATTCACAGGCAGGTACCGCAACACTTGCAGCTGGTGGTGTCACGGCTGGCACCGGTAAATATGCTGGTGGCGTTAGTTATGCTGGTACAGGTACCTGTAAGCCAGGTGCTCCAGCGGGTAACCCTTGCTCTACACAGTCATTATCAGGCACCTGCTTTGGTGGTGGAAACGTTGATACTTGGTCAGCCATTTGCCAGGCAGAGAGCAACGGTAACGTGAGTATTGCCAGTACCACCGATAAATGCGCTGGCGACTCAGTTTCCTTTGGACTTTTTCAAATAAACATCACGGTGCATAAGCTACAGGACTCAAGCACAGGGGAGACCTTAAACTGCCCAGCTGCCTTTAACGGTAAGTTTACTGGAGCAGGGAGTCGGTGTTCAGTAAAAGATCGAGCGCTGTATAACAAGTGCAAGGCTGCTGCTGCTCGCGCAAAAACAAATATTCAAAAAGCCTGCGAACTCGCTGCGCCAAACTCACGTAACACTGGTCCGTGGGGTGCTGCCAGAAGATGTAATATCCCTAAAACTCTTTAAAGGCTATGTCTCTCAAAAAGTTTTTTCTCTACTTGTACCTCGGTGTTTTTGTAGTAGCTCTTATTGCTACGGCATACTTATATGTGAAGCAAAAAAATATGCCAGTGACACCAGTAGATCAGGCACCACAAAATAGGGTAGTCGATAACGGTCCACTGTACGTGTATTCAGCCAACGGAGATCAGGGCCCACTCTTGGTACCTACAGATAATGCGCTTTCTGTGGATGGAGCCACGGGTAATGCGTTGCTCAGTGAGCAAAAAACGTATACGTTAGAGTATTTTGCAGACGGCAAAACATTTAACATAACGCTGCTTGATAAAAATTTGCGCCAGGCACGTCTTGATGCCGAAAAAGATTTGCTCGATCGTTTCCAAATTACACAGGAACAAGCTTGCTCTCTCTCGGTTAATGTGGGGACAGTGATTGGTGTTAGTCAGGAGTTCTCTGGTCGTTCGCTTGGGCTTTCGTTTTGTTCTAATAGAGTAGACCTACCAACAGAAGTTACTGATGGCCTTGCGCCGGGCAGTAGTGGTGGACAGTCGCCAGATGTTTCTCTCTAGGCGCTATGGATTTTTTTCTTGCTCATGCCGGAGTCATTAGTGACGCACCAAGCATCACAGATATTCTCGGAAACATCGTGCGTTTTTTGTTGTCAGTCGCAGGGATAATTGCTATACTGGCGATAGTGGTAGCCGCCATTCGTTACCTGGTAAGCGGGAACGAAAAGCAGTCTGCCGTTGTCAAAAAGTCACTCATCATGATCGTCATTGGTCTTGTGGTGCTTTTCGGAGCCATGGTGTTTATTAGTGCGATTGGTTCTTTTTTTGCTCAGTAAGTTTTAGTGAGAATAGTGAGTATTTTAAAACAGAAAGGAGGTGAGAGAGCTATGAAAAAATTTGCATACAGTGCTTTGTCGCTGGCTTTAGTAGCTGCGCCATCACTCGCAGGAGCCCAGTTTAACCGTGGACTCAGTAACGCACAGAGTTCGCAGTTACCAAACTCAACCATCTACGAGATCATCGCTAACACGATGAACTATCTGCTGGCTATCATCGGATTTTTGGCCATCATCGGCTTTGTAATCTCCGGTATCCTCTATCTCACCGCCGCAGGAAGTGAAGATGGACAGAAGCGTGCAAAGAACGCCCTCAAGTTTTCGATCACGGGTATTATCGTTGCCCTTATCGGATTCATCGTGGTGCGTGCCGCTGTTGGATTCTTGGATGCCAACAACACGTTCTAGTTTTTCGTTCACAAACACGAAACAAAAAAACTCTCTTATTACAAAGGGAGTTTTTTTGTGCTATACTGAAAAAAAATAAATGCTTATGCAAAACAATTTTACAAAGGTTGGTTCGTTCTTGTTTGGGGCAGTGTTGTTTAGCGTGTTTACTCTTGTAACTACTCAGCCAGCGAGTGCTCAGAGTACGACAGCTACGCCTAAGGCTGCCGCTACGACAACCACACCAAAGGCCGCAGCATCAGACAACTGCGACACCGTTGCTGGTATTTGTTTTCCAAAAACAGAACTCCCAAAACAATCTGTCGAGGGGATTCTCAGCAACTTCCTTAAGTGGCTCCTGGGTATCTTTAGTGTACTCGCTATCATCTCGTTTACTATTGCAGGTATTCAGTATTTTTTGGCAGCTGGCGACGAAGGCCAGGCCAAGAATGCCAAGAAGAACATGCAGCTTTCTATTATTGGTGTGCTGGTAGCCTTTTCTGCCCTGGTGATTATCTATGCCATCGGAAACTTCCTTTCGGCAACTCCAACATTCTAGGTCTATGAAAAAGATATTGCTTGTTTTTGTCGCAACCATCCTTTTCTTCGGTCAGGTAACTTTCATTCAGGCTGCTACGAGTGCTTGTTCCGGTACATGTGTAGATATAAATAGTAATTGTCCGTCTGGAACAGTCGGTAGTGCACAGGTGTGTACAGGATCAACCACACAGAAGTGTTGTGTAAAGAGTACAACTAGTACAACAACAGGGACTACTTCTGGCACAGCAACCGGTGCAGGCACCACTG
>CAZCQJ010000002.1:31817-43194 GCA_964500865.1 uncultured Bdellovibrionales bacterium
CTCCTCCTCAGGCACCCATCTCTATCAGCTTCGAGAACCCTCTAAAATACAATACCGTAGAGGGTGTCCTTACGAGCGTTATGGGCGGTATCCAGAGCCTGGTGGCCACCATCGCTCTTTTAATGATCGTTATTGGTGCCATTATGTATGTGCTATCGTTTGGTGACGAAGGCAAGATTAAAAAAGCAAAAACCCTTATCACGGCAGCACTTATTGGTATTGTCATTGTTATTGCGGCACCAGCTTTCCTCAAAGAAATTGCCAATCTGCTTGGTTGGGGTGGCGAGGTTACGGGGGTAGAGGGAGCCACGTCGTTTAGTCTTACGCAGATTGCCACTAAGGTGCTTCAGTTCCTCTTGTCGATTATTGGTACACTGGCCCTCATCATGCTGATTATTGGCGCTATTATGTACCTTACTTCGGCTGGGAACGAAAACCAGGCGAAAAAAGCTCGTAGTGTTATTACAGCAGCCTTCATTGGTATTGTTATTGCCATGGCCTCGCTGGTGGTTATTGGGCAGCTCGCCGAATTCTTCAAATAGATATTTAGAAAATAATGGCTTATTTAAGCCAAAATTAAAAAAGTCAACCGACTTTCTCGTCAGAGAATAGGGTTGACTTTTTTCTATTTTGGGTGTATAATACAGTGTTACAATCCATTAACTGGAGTCTGTAACCGCGTGTAGCATGGGGCTTCTCGTGACAGGCTCTTTAACAACTAGCAAAAGAGAAAGGTAGAATCATGGGTTTTTCACTCTTGGGTATTCAGTCCTTGTTCACAGGGGCTGCCAAGCACTTCGCCTTCGATAAGGCATTCGATGTGCTCACCGGTAAGGTTACGGAAGTAGCTGGGGAGAAGTTTTCCTCGGCCATCGCCGAACGCGCCGAAAAATGGTGGGGTCTCGATCGTTCCGACGACCAGCTCCTCCTGGCGCTGTACACCGCGCTTTACACCCACTACGAATCCGAATACGAAGAGCTCCGTAAGGCGCTCGATATACTCTGGACTCAGCTTCTGGCCATTGACAACGGCCGGGGCAAGTGGGCTAAGCGCTGGCGTATGACCTACGTCGGTCTTGATCTCGCCAAAGATGCCTCTGTGTCGGTTGGACGGGTTGAAAAATCTCGTACTCCGATGCTGAACAAGGAAGGTAAACCCATCCTTGGACCAGATGGCAAGCCGCTCGAGAAGATCGAGTACGAAGACAAGAAGGGTCCGCTCGCAATGAGCAAGGAGGATCCGCGCCTCAAGCACCTCTACGTCATCGGCAAGATGGCGAGCGAGGAGCTTGCAAGCGGGGAACCGAATTGTGAACTGCTCCCAAAGACGATCAATCACCTGATGGTGACGTACCTGCAGGATGACCCCTTCATCAAAACGATGGGGGAATTCTGGGGACGATTCATTCTTTGGCTGGAGTCTTGTGAGCCGAGCTCACTCCTCCGGATGGCAAGAGGGTACTTGCTGGTTGAACCCGATGTTCGTCGGCGGATCCAGCAGTTACCCGCAGCCGATCGTCCTGCAGAAATGCAACGGGCGATCGACTACGCCAAGCAGAGCGGCGAAGAACGTCGCCGGGAAATTGAAAACTCACCCGCATGGAAACTTAAGTGGGTACAAAAGGTTTTGATTTTTCCGGTAAGTGCAATCATTATTCTGGCAGCCATCCAGCTGCTCAGTTAAGGAAAAGGGAATCAGTTATGTCTACCGAAAACACCACACGTAACGGGTATTCTGCATATAAGAAGGGCTACTCGATTGCTTTTTGGGGTATTGTAACCGGTCTTATTGCATCGGTCGCAATCGCCATCCAGCTCAATGTCAACGGCTACCGTTGGTGGGACATGATCATCGGCCTCGTTCTGGGGCTGGTAGCGCTGTTCTTGGCTTTCAAGCCAATTGTCATGGAGGCTCTGTTCTTCCTGGGGATTGGTGACAAGCTCCTCGACGGCAAGCCGAATTCCTGGAAGGAGGTCATCACGGGTGGTTGGCAGCTAGCCAAGGACCTGTATGGTCCGCTGATCTACGTGCTCCTGGTGGTGCAGACGGTGTTTACCGTTATGTCCATCCGGCGCTTTGAATCAGCTGGCTCGGCGTATGTGGCAGTGTTCGCGCTTGCCATCTTCGCTGCGGTCTTCTACCTGGTGGTGCAGAAGGGGAAGTGGCTCAGCTATTTCATGATCGCCTTTTGGGCAGGGCTCGCGCTCTACTCACTGGGCATGGCATGGTTCGCCCCGAACCACTTCCAGGATGACGCTGAGTATGAGATGCGTCATATTCAGAGCGAGCGGGCAACTGCCGAACGCGAAGATCGCCTGGACGTATTGCTCAATGTGATGCGGACACGTGATCTGACACTCTCTGAGCAAAAGGAGAAGGAATATCTTCTGGCCCAGAGCAAGAAGGTTAACCAGACCTTTGCCACAGAAGAACATTTCTCGATGAGGCTGCAGGATGGTCTGGGCGGTGTACAAGGAACCCTGATTCAGATCCTTGCAAAGCCGGCGGACTACACCTGCCATGCCGTTATCACGAGCAATGACCCGATGGATGATGAAGTGCTCCCAAGCACGAATCTTGATGGATTGGCGACGGCTGTCTATATCAATGGACAGCCATGCAATGATCAGGCGTCGATCACTATCGGTCCTGATGGGAAGGCTCGACTGCACTTCAACTTGGATCCTGAAGCCCTCGTAACAATTCGAGGAGGAGCCAAGCGGATGAAAGTCACCTTCACGCCGGCTCCGTAAACTACGGGGCAGGCACAAACTTACGAATGGCAAGGGTTCATGTAACCCTTGCCATTTTTCTTTTTATACAGCCATTTTCCTGCGGTGTGTTGTGGGTTGACGAAAGCATGTCTTTTTGCTATACTGTGGGTGTACTGATGTGAGTCTGATCTGCCGTAGGCGGATCTTTTTTTTACTCCATCACGCATAAGCAATGTAACGAAAAATATATGGCACGGAAAAAAGTCGTGGCAGATACCAGCGCCGAGGACAGCAACAGCCTGTCAGGACGCTTAGGGGAGTTTGGGAGCGCCGTCATGCAGATTGCTGACGAAAAAGGTATTCCAAAAGAGCGTGTAATGGAGGTCGTCGAGGCCGCTCTGGCTGCCGCTTACAAAAAAGACTACGGCAAGAAGGGGCAGATTATTAAAGCAAAGTTTGACGAGGTAAGTAAGTCGGCCGATTTCTTTTTGGTAAAAGAAGCAGTAGACCCAACTACTCGTGTTTTTTACGTCGCCGAAGCAGAGACCGAAGAAGGTGAAGAAGGCGCTAAGGATGATGATAAGGAAGAAGAGCTCGCAGAAGGCGAGACACCTCGTTTTAACAGCGAGCGCGATATTTTGTTAGAAGAAGCACAGCAGATTGACCCGAAGGTACAATTGGGCGAGACCGTAGAGTTGCCGTTGCCTCGTGAAGATGAGTTTGGTCGTGTGGCCGCTCAGACCGCCAAGCAGGTTATCATTCAGCGCATCCGCGAAGCCGAGCGTGAAACCATGTTCGAAGAGTACAAAGAAAAAGAAGGACAGATCGTGAACGGAACCGTGCAGCGTGTCGAGGGCCGCAATGTCTTTATCGACCTTGGTAAGTCTGTGGGAATCTTGTTTCCGTCAGAGCAGGTTGAGGGCGAAACTTACCGTCAGGGTGGGCACATTAAGGTGTACCTGGCACGCGTAGAAAGTGATACCAAGGGACCAGGACTTCTGTTGTCACGTTCACATCCAGAAATGGTGCGTCACCTGTTTGAGCTCGAAGTACCAGAAATCACTGCCGGTACCGTAGCTATTAAAGCTATTGCTCGTGAAGCCGGAAGCCGTACGAAAATTGCGGTTGCTTCTGACGAAGAAGGTGTCGACCCAATTGGTTCGTGTGTTGGTCAGAAGGGGACTCGTGTCCAGGCCATCATCGACGAACTCGGCGGCGAAAAAATCGACATCATTGAATGGAACGAAAACGTCGAGAAGTTTATCACTGCCGCTTTGGCACCAGCCAAGGTAGTGAAGGTGGTATTATTCGAAGGCGAAGAGCAGCGTGCCGAAGTCACCGTGCCAAGTGATCAGTTATCACTAGCCATTGGAAAGCGCGGACAGAACGTACGTTTGGCTGCTAAGTTAACCGGTTGGAAGCTCGACGTTGTTGGAGCTGATGCTCCTGCTGAAAGTGCTGAACCTGTCGAAGCTGCCGAAGTAGAAGCCGAAGGTACTGAGCCTGTCGAAGTTGTTGAAACACCAGAAACAAACGAAACTGAATAACCATTCGTAATTATTCTCAACAAAAACATATGAACTTGTGGCATGAAATTTCTGCAGGGAGCAATATCCCAAACGTGGTAAACGTGATTATCGAAATCCCAAAGGGATCGAAGAACAAGCTCGAGATCGACAAAGAAACTGGACTCATCAAGCTCGACCGAGCCATGAAGACCAGTCAGGACTACCCATTTGACTATGGCTTTGTACCACAGAGCCTTTGGGAAGACGGTGATGCGCTCGACGTTATTGTGCTCACTACCTACCCACTCTTCCCGGGTATTTTGGTAGAGGCACGCCCAGTAGCCGTTATGCGCATGATCGACGGTGGCGAGGGTGACGACAAGGTAATTGCCGTACCAAAGAACGACCCGCGTTGGGAGGGTGTCAACGATTTGGCTGATATTAACCCGCACACCGTGAAAGAAATTCAGCACTTCTTGGAAACCTACAAAACGATCGAGGGAAAGAGTGTGGAAATTACCGGTATCGAAGGCCGCGAGGCTGCTTTCGGAGCCGTTGAAAAAGGCTTGGCCATGTACCAAGAAAAGTTTGCCAAGTAAGAAAATAGGTACCTAAACAAGAGCCGATAAACTCATTAAGATTTTGGAAGTTATGACTATTGATGTAGCACAGAAAGAAAACTCACAAGTAGCTCTGACGCTGACACTGCCGTGGGCAGACTGGAGCAAGGAGATCGACCACGCCGCCGAAAAACTGGCGAAGAATATGAAGACTCCAGGGTTTCGGCCCGGGAAGACTCCACGTACGGTTATTGAGCAGCGCTTTGGGAAAGAAGCAATTTTAGCCGAAGCCGCCGAGCACGCCGTAAACCACGCCTACAGCCGCGCCTTGGCCGAAAAAGACATTCGCGCTTTGGGTCACCCAGCCGTAACGCTTGGCGAAGTGGCCGAAGGTAAGGACCTTACCATGACGATTGTTACCGACGTGATGCCAGAGGTTACTTTGGGGAACTGGCGCGACGTGGTGAAAAAAGTGAACAAAGATTTTACGAGTAAAGATGCCGCTGTGAGCGACGAAGCCGTGATGGCCGAAATCGAACGCATCGCAAAAATGCGCGCACCACTGATTACCGTCGACCGTGCCGCAGCCGATGGAGACACCGTACTCCTCGACTTTACCGTGACGCAAGATGGCGTGGTTATCGAAAATGGTACCAGCAAAAACCACCCGCTCGTTTTGGGTTCAAATAGCTTTATCCCAGGCTTCGAAGAAGAGGTAATAGGGATGAAGGCCGAAGAAGAAAAAACATTCACGTTGTCGTTCCCAGCCGAGTACCACGCGGCACATTTAGCTGGTAAGCCAGCTGAGTTTGCTGTACGTGTAAATGCCGTGCAAGAAATGCAGGTCCCAGAAATTGATGATGAATTCGCCAAAAGCCTGGGCGCTTTCGAAAATCTTGACGCCGTAAAGCAAAACCTGCGCCAGGGGATGGAAGCCGAAGAAGCAGACAAAATGAAGAACGACCAGCGCACCGCTATCTTGGACGCCTTGGTTGCCACTCTCGATATTGAATACCCAAAGAGCCTGGTTGCCGAAGAACTCGAGCGCATTAAGCGTGAGTTTACCACACAGCTCAGCCGCATGGGCGCCACCTTCGAGAGCTTCATCGAGCAGAGTAAAAAGACCGAAGAAGAACTGAAAGCTGACTGGGAACCACAGGCCAAGAAGCGTGTAGGCGCTTACCTCATTTTGGATCGCTTGTCATCTGACGAAAACATCTTTACCGAAAGTGAAGAAGTAGAAGCCGAAATGAACAAAGCTCTGCAGTACTTTGGGAACACCAAAGACGCCGAGAAGAACCTCGATATGGCTGCCCTGTACAATGTTGTCAGCGAGCAGGTCCGTAACGAAAAGATTTTCGAACTACTGACCAGCACTAACGAATAACAAGCACGTGTATGAAGAATGAATATCTCGTACCAATGGTGATAGAAGAAACCCGACAGGGTGAGCGGGCGTATGATATTTATTCGCGCCTCCTTAAGGACCGTATTATTTTTGTCGGAACAGGAATCCACGATGCCATGGCGAACGCCATCATCGCGCAGCTGCTTTTCCTCGACAAAGAGGACCCGAAAGAGGAAATCGTGATGTACATTAACAGCCCGGGCGGACAGGTAACCAGCGCCCTCGCTATCTACGACACCATGCAGCATATTCGGCCAGATGTCCGCACCATTTGTGTGGGTATGTGTGCCAGTGCTGCCGCGATTCTGCTTTCCAGCGGAACCAAAGGTAAGCGAAATATTTTGCCGAATGCCGAAGTCATGATTCACCAGGTACTTGGTGGTACCGAAGGCCAGGCAACCGATATCGATATTCACGCCCGTCATATTCTGAAAACGCGTGACCGCCTGAACAAGATTCTGGCCAAGAATACCGGCCAGGCCCTCAAGAAAATCGAAGCCGACACCGAGCGCGACTATTTTATGAGCGCCGAAGAAGCCGTGAAGTACGGCCTCGTCGACAAGATCATCCGCTAGGGAGAAATAATAAAAAACACCTTTGTAAGAGAAGGTGTTTTTTTGTATTTACTGCAGAATTCGCAGGAGACTTGAGCCTGTCATCTCGCTCGGTTTAGGGATGTCCAGGAGTTCTAAAATAGTTGGTGCTACGTCCGAGAGCATTCCATTTACCTGTGACTGTTCACGGAGCATGGTTTCACCAGTTTTTTCGCGGTGGTTCGCAGGGGTTACTAGCCACAGTGGCACCGGGTTGGTGGAGTGTTCGGTATCCGTTTCGTTACTAATGGCGTGGCGCATTTCTTCGACGTTGCCGTGGTCAGCAGTGATAATCAAACAGCCATTTTTTTCGAGTATAGCTGGGATAATCTTTGCTATATTTTTGTCGGGCGCAACAACGGCTTCTATGGCGGCGTCTGCGTGTCCGGTGTGGCCCACCATATCAGGGTTGGCGTAGTTTACTAAAATGAAATCATATTTCTGACTTTCGAGAGCCTTCAAAAAGGCTTCGGTAATTTGGGGCGCGCTCATCTCTGGAGCTTCGTCAAAGCGGGTTACTGTTTGTGATGGAACGAGCTTACGGTCTTCGCCAGGGTAGGCCTCTTCGTTTCCACCGTTAAAAAAGTAGGTCACGTGAGCATATTTTTCGGTCTCGGCAATGCGCAGTTGCTTTTTGCTATTACCACTCAGTACTTCGCCCAGGGTATTTTTTACAGTAGTAGGAGGGAAGGCTACTAGTGCCTCTTGGCCTTGTTCGTACTCCACCATAGTAACAAAAGTTAGAGGAAGCTTGGTGCGAGCAAAACCATCGAAAGTCTCGCGGGTAAAAGCATCCGTTATCTGACGCGCGCGATCTTCACGGAAGTTACAGAACACAACGGAGTCGTGAGCTTGTATAAGGGTGGGGCTACCGTCTGGTGCGGTAATATTTGTAGGTACAATAAATTCATCAGTAAAACCTTCTTGATAGGCGACCGATAAGCAGAGTTCTGGGTCTCCGGCCTGACTTGGACCACCCTCGGTCAGCATGGTATAGGCATCTTTAATACGGTCCCAGTTGTGGTTACGGTCCATAGCGTAGTGACGCCCACTGAGGCTAGCGATAGTGCCCACACCAAGTGAAGTGAGATATTTTTGCAGGCTGACAACCTCGTGAATTCCCGAAAGTGGACCAGAGTCGCGGCCATCGGTAAAAACATGAACTGCCACCTTGGTGAGTCCTTGTTCTTTGGCAAAGCGAATGGTTGCGAAGATATGTTCCTTGTATGAGTGCACGCTCCCAGAAGAAAGGAGACCTATGATGTGAAATGTGCTGTCGTGCTCTTGGCAATTTTTTGCTGCTGCTATCAGGGCAGGGTTTTGAAAAAAAGAGCCATCATCGATAGAAAGAGAAATACGTGGTAAGTTTTGGTAGAGAATGCGCCCGGCTCCCATCGTCATGTGACCTACCTCGCTGTTGCCAGCCGTGCCCCAGGGAAGCCCCACAGACATACTTGATGCCTGTAGGACCACCATAGGGTAATTTTTGTTAAGAATATCAAAGGTTGGAAGTGTTGCTTCGCGGATAGCGTTACCAACGGGTGACGAAGAAAGGCCCCAGCCATCAAGGACAACGAGCACGACAGGTTTGAACATAGCAAAAAAAGTAAAGTATGTCTGTAGTGTAGCATTTTTTTCTCATTTTGCCTTTGACAGGGCTCCCTAAAGCTGGTATACTGGTGGCAGTACTGTAATTTCTAAATTTTTCTGGAGAGTACTTTGTACGTATAAATCGGGGAATCTAAACCCCTAAAGAGATACTGTTTTCGATTGCTTCTTTACCTTTATGCCTCACGTTCGTTTTTCACTACAGAAATTATACTAATAGCCGCAGGGGTTCTTCCTTGGGGTAGTTTTTTGTAGGAAACTCGATTACAACAAAGTATTTTACAGAATAGCACACGTATGACTAGTGGTATTCTTTTAGCGCTTCTGGTGGGCGCCGCAGGGGTCGGCCTAGGGTATATCCTTCAGGAGACTCGTGCCAAGAAAAAATTGGACACTGCCGCCGGGCGAGCCGCTAAAATCCTCGCCGAAGCAGAATCAACGGCGAAGGAAAAAACGCTTGAGGCCAAAAATCAAGCCGTCCAGATTCTCGAAGACGCCAAGAAAAACGAGGCGGTCCGAGAAGAAAAATTGAACCAGACAGAGAATCGATTATTGAAACGCGAAGAGCAGCTTGATACCGAGAAGCAGGACTTGGTGAAGTCTAAAGAAAAACTTCTCAAGGATGCTGAAACAATTCGGGAGATTCAGAAAGAGGCTGAGGAGCTGCGGGCCAAAGAGATGGAAAAATTGGAGCGCGTAGCAAACTTATCGCGCGAAGACGCCGAAAAGGAACTTGTGGCCCTGATTGAGACCGAAAGTGGTGATGCTCTGGCGAAGCGTATGGCCAAGCTCGAGCACGATGCTCACGAAACTCTGGAGCGCCGCTCCCTAGATGTGATGGCGACGATTATCCAGAAGTATTCTCGTTCCCATGTTTCGGAATTTACCACCACAACGGTAACGATTCCGTCTGACGATATGAAGGGAAAAATTATTGGAAAAGAAGGGCGTAACATCCGTTCGCTCGAGAAGGAAACCGGAGTAGAACTGATCGTGGACGACACTCCAGAAACCATTATTATTTCGGGATTCGATCCGGTGCGTCGTGAGGTTGCTAAGATCGCCCTAGAGAAGCTCATTGATGACGGACGTATCCACCCAGCCCGCATCGAAGAAGCCGTTGAGGAGGCAAAGCAGGAAATCGACAAGCGTATTAAGGAGGCTGGAGAAGCCGCTGCCTATGATGCTGGCATCGCTGGTCTTCACCCGAAGCTCCTCTATATCCTGGGGCGCCTCCGTTACCGCTACAGCTACAAGCAGAACGTACTGATCCACTCACTGGAAGTATCGTTCCTGGCCGGTGCCTTAGCCGCAGAACTTGGAGCAGACGTCTCCTGTGCTAAGAAGGCAGGACTCTTCCATGATATCGGGAAAGCTGTTGACCATGAGATCGAAGGAACGCACGTGAAGATCGGTATGCGTATTCTGGAGAAGTTCGGAGTAGGGCAGAATGTAGTGGACGCTATGAAGTGTCACCATGATGAATACCCGCACGAAACTATCGAAGCCTTTATCGTAACTGCCGCCGATGCGCTTTCGGCCGCTCGTCCAGGTGCCCGTAAGGAAACCGCCGAGAAGTATATTAAGCGCTTGCAGGAACTCGAAGCCTTGGTGAACTCGTTTAAAGAAGTGGAAAAGTCGTATGCTATTCAGGCAGGACGTGAAGTACGTATTTTCGTGAACCCAGAAAAAACCGACGACTACCAGGCCATGAAGCTCGCGCGAGATATCGCCAATCGTATTCAGGACGAACTCAAATACCCAGGTGAAATTAAAGTGAATGTCTTCCGCGAGACGAGGGCTATCGAGTACGCTCGCTAACCATGATTTGAGAGGGAAACGCAGATAAGCCATTTTTCCTTGCATTATTTTGAAGAATGGCTTATTATGGGCCCAGGAGGAAAAAGTCTCTTTTGAGGCCTTCCTCGAAAGACGTAAGATTAACTTGCACTTTCACTTTTTGCTCCTCGTAGAGGTGGCAAAAAAAGAAAAGTCTAAATCTAGAAAGGCAGGTGAGAAAACATGAAAAACGTAAATCGCGAACAGTTGGTTTCAGCCATCGTAGAGAAGGCAGACATGACCAAAAAAGATGTTGACGCAGTGCTCGAGTGCCTCGTTGACGTGATTACTAAGACCCTGCAGCAGGGTGACAAAGTAACTCTCACTGGCTTTGGAACATTCAAAACATCAAATCGTGCGGCTCGTGAAGGTATTAACCCTCAGACCAAAGCGAAGATCAAGATCCCAGCTATGACAGTGCCAAAGTTCACCGCTGGTAAAGCTCTCAAAGAAGCTGTAAAATAGTTTCTAGTGAGTCAAACAAAAAGATAGATATTTTAACCCGGCGTAATGCCGGGTTAAAATATTGAAATGTGGTATAGTGGTAGAGCACGAGTGGCTTTAGAAGAGACCATATGGTCCCAGACAACCACTCGAGTGAGAGTTGTAAAAGTGAGTCTTTAAAAATATCGGAGCATAGTATAGTGGTAGTACGAGTGGTTTGGGACCATTTAGTCACGGTTCGATTCCGGGTGCTCAGACGATATAGCAACCTAGATAACTTGGTTGTCCTAAGCGTGAAAATATGAAAAAGGTGGTGACGATTGGTGGGGGGACAGGGAGTTTTATGCTCCTTTCTGGTTTGAAAAAATACCCTATCGAATTGTCAGCTATCGTCTCGATGGCAGATGACGGCGGCTCCACGGGAGTGCTGCGTGATGAGCTTGGAGTACTACCACCAGGTGATGTGCGTCAGTGTTTAGTAGCGCTTTCAGATGCGGGGGATGTCATGCGAGAGTTAATGAACTACCGCTTTGAGGAGGGGAGCTTGGGAGGACATAGCTTTGGAAATCTTTTACTTTCGGCTCTTGAAAAAATCGAAGGTGGTTTTTTGGCAGGCGTACGGGAGGCAGCGAAGATTTTGAACGTGCGAGGCGAGGTGGTGCCGGTAACGGGCGACGACACAGGACTCTGCGTGGAGTTAGA
>CAZCQJ010000002.1:43263-62929 GCA_964500865.1 uncultured Bdellovibrionales bacterium
TAATGGTGAGCACGCTATTAACACCCACGAGTGTGTACGTGAGAAGGGAATTAAGCGAGGCTATTTAGAGCCCACAGCGCAAGCAAATACGGTGGCAGTCCAAAAGATCCTTGAGGCCGACATGGTGATTATTGGCCCAGGAAATCATTACTGTAGTATTGTCCCTAATTTATTGGTACAGGGGATCTCTGAGGCACTCCAGAATACCAAGGCCCTTGTAGTTTATAACGCGAACCTCGTGAATAAGCGCGAGCATAGCAGTAACTTTACTTTAGAGACCTACGTAGAAGAGATTGAGAGTTACATTGGTGCCAAAAGAATTGACTATGTTATTTTCAATAACGAAGCACCACCGCAAGAGCTGGTAGAAAAATACAAGGAAGAAGGTGGATTACTGGAGCGCTCCGCCGAAGAAAAAGAGCGGCAGTATAAGATTATTCAAACAAATGTGCTCTCCAAAGAGGTAGCACAAAAACAACCGGGGGATAGTCTTGCGGTACGACGCAATTTTATTCGTCATGATACAGAAAAGCTTGCGAAGATACTGATGATGCTTTTGGAGCTAAAAGAGTACGAACAAATAATTAACGATATACAGTAAAGAATATGGCATTTCATACCGTTACCCTCACGAAATCAGAGACGATCGCTACTGGCACAAAGATGTTTTGGTTCACGAAGCCAGAAGGCTTTGTTTTTCAACCAGGTCAGTATGTTGCGATGCGGATACAGAATCTGGTAGCGCCTGATGCCCGAGTAGGGGTGCGATCGCTCTCGATTGCCTCGGCCCCGTATGAGGCTGAACTTGGCTTTGCAGTTCGCGAAAGCGACACGGGCTTCAAGCAAACGCTGTGGGCGATGCAGCCAGGACAAACCGTAGAAATTACTGATGCCGTTGGCTTTTTTACGGTTCCTGCTACCGAGGAGCGCGAAGTCGTTTTTTTGATAGGTGGTATTGGGATCACCCCGGTGCGGAGCATCTTGCTCGAGGCCGTACATAACAAGGATCCGCGTCAGTACACGCTCTTTTATGCAAACCGTAAGCCAAGCGATGCGCCCTTCCTGAAAGATCTCGAAGCATTAGATCTACCAGGTTTTACGCTGAAGAACATTATCTCGCAGTGTGATGGCGGTGATGAGCATATAGCCTGTAATGAGCATGGGTATATCTCGCAGGAAGTGCTGGAAAAATATCTGATGAACCCAAAAGAAAAAGCCTACTACCTAGTAGGATCCCCGCAGTTTATTATTGCTATGGAGGCTATTCTCTCGCGGATTGGTCTTGCTAAGAGTGACTGGCATGTAGATCCCTTTACGGGACTTGCTTCCGCCGGAAAGTAGTAAGAGAAAAGAGGCTCTGTAGGGAGCCTCTTTTTTGTATGTGTAGTACCAAAGATTATCGAACGAATGAGTAGAACAAGAAGAGGGCAGCTACGAGCATGGTTAGAAACGCACACCATACGAGGATATTTGAAAGCTTACCGTTCCTGTATTCACCCATAATCGCTTCGTTACTTCCAACGCGGGCAATTATATACAAGAGTGGTACCGCTGCCACCCCGTTAAAGACAGCAGTGAATATAAGCGCCTTAATTGGATCAATGCCAATGAAGTTTAAGAGGAGTCCTACGAAGGTGGCCAGGATAATAATACCGTAGAACCCTTTAGCCTGGTGGTACTGACGAGAAAGGCCTTCTTTCCAGCCCAAGGCCTCGCTAATAGCATACGAAGACGAGCCAGCGAGGACCGGCACTGCTAGGAGCCCAAGACCAATAACCCCAACCGAGAAAATAAGCTTGGCGATGAATCCGGCATGAGGGAAATCTTGTACCAGTGGCTCAAGCGCCTTGGCTGCATCTGCAGCAGTGTTGATTTCGGTGACACCACTTTGATGAAGCGTTGCAGCGCAGGCAATGACAATAAACCAGGCGGTAACATTGGCCAGGGTCATGCCCACAAAGTTATCGATCTGGAGTTTCTTTAAGAAACGCTTGGTTGGCTTTGGGTCTCGTCCAATGCTGGCGCGATTATGGTGAGAGATTTCTTCCTCAACGACTTCAGAAGTATCCCAGAAAAAGAGGTAGGGCGAGATAGTGGTCCCAAGCATACCCACTAAAATGTAGACGGTTTCGAAGCTCAGCGTTGGCAGAAAGTTAAAGGTGTTCCCCAGAATTTCTATCCAGTGGTGGTCTATTAAGAGCGCAGTGATAGGGTACGAAAACAGAGCGATAGCGAGCCACTTTAACAGGTTAGCGTACGTTTTGTAATTCACAAACACTACCAAGAGCACAATGACGATAGCATAAAAAATAGCTAAGAGAGCAAAGGGAAGGTTTACAAAGAGCTGTGTTGTAGCCGCCATGGCTCCGAGGTCAGCGCCGATATTCAGTGTGTTGGCCACCACCACTAAAAAGACCGACATATACAAGAGTTTCTTGCTGTAGTTTTCTTTAATCACTGCAGCTAGGCCCTTACCGGTAATAGCGCCAATGCGTGAGCAGCTTTCCTGAACAGCTACGAGGAGGGGGAACATGAATGGAAAGGCCCACAGGAGCCCATAGCCATACGCAGCACCCGCCTGAGAATAGGTGGCGATTCCTGATGGATCGTCGTCGGCAGCACCAGTCACAAGGCCTGGCCCCAAGATGTGTAGAAAACGGTTAAAGCGCCGGCGGCTAAGGATATGCTTCCCGAGTTTCGTAACCCGCTGCTCGGTTTTTTTTAAAGATTTCCTGAAGGTCTTTTGAGCTTGGTGATGAGTAGTTTCACTCATAAAATCGTAAATGTTAGATAGCTCTACTATAGCACAGCAAAAGGATCGTTTTATGCAGGAAAACAAAAACAGACCAGTAAGGCCTGCTTTGATGAGTTTGAGCCGAGTAGTACACGACGTTAGAACTATTTGCCAGGAAAAAGAATTGGTTATCTGATATTGTATAAGGATTTCATTAAGCCATCGAGAATTCTGCTACGACTAGCGTTTTAAGACATACCCCACAGTGTACCTCAATACAAGCATCAAAGGTCTCCATACGGTCTTCTGCGGTTCCATGCCAGCCACACAAAGGACAGGTGAGTTCGGCCTCAAGGTCATACTCTCTGTACATAAGCTTCTTGGCGCTGTATTTCTGCAAAAAAGGTATACCACCCATATCTACTGATTTTGCGGCTACCAAGCAAAGCTCTTGCGCTAGGGGACTTTCTTTCCAGGTTGTTACCAGTGTCTGGATGAGTCGTATCTGAGTCAGCAACTTGGTTTCTTTGTCGGTGTTAAACCTTTCAAATACAAGGTCGCCGTCCTCTTGGTAGTCAGCAATGAGCTCTTCCATATTTGAGAGCACGTCAGCTGATTTAAGGAGTATTTGGTCGTGCGTCATAGTTTTTACATGTGCCAGAGCCTCTCGTTTTCTTTCGTCATACGAAACTCCCTTATCTGGCTCCGTGACACTTTCTACGAGGTCCAGTACCTCTTTCCCAAACTGACGCTCAATCATTTCTGGGGTTACTGGGTAATCTGGATGAGCATCTTCCAAGGTGTCATGCAAAATACCCGCCACCACCACGTCGGTACTGGCACCTACTTGAGACAGCAAGAGGCCCACGGTCAGTGGGTGGGTAATGTAGGGGATGTCCTTACCCTTTCTTTTTTGCTTCTGGTCAATTTCATGGACCTGAGTGGCGAGTCTCATCGCTCTTTGAAGCTTTGAAAATTGTAATGTATTCATATTGTTTCTTGTTAACTACATAAGGAATATCACTTTTCCGCAATCGACCATACAAAAAAGCGATTCGGAGAATTCACGCACAAAAAGAGCATAAACTCTCCGTCACGATTTATACCTCGTGACTTGGGTGAAATCTCCCAACCGCTTTTAGGTTAGTAATAATGCTCATAAAGTACCCTTGCAGATTTCCCAGGGACCCACTCATCATGAGAAAGCATTATCGTGCAGTTACGCTTACACTGGCGGATTGTTAAGCTTACAGGGCTATTGTAGCACAGATTAATAGTTTTAGCAAGCATATCTAGAGTAATAGATTGAGTTTACCTGATATTACAAATTCAATCCACCAAATAAAATACTTGCTGTAAAGGGATGGTTATAATTCCGAGTAACTGCCACCAAAAGCTTTTCTTTCTTCATTCCACTCTAAAACGCTTGATACGTGTATACTCATAAACTTATTATAAAACCAGCTGCCGTCCGCTGTTAATTGTTGTTTTTTCAGCGAGATAACACGTCGCTCCCGCATTCTCTCGTCAGACTTTCGGAAGTTTCTATCTTCATAAAATATGCTTTTATAATCAGCTAGCACTAGTAAAAACTCTTTGTGTTCTCGTAGGTCTCCATTAACAATGTATGTATCCGTAGACTGATATGACCCATTCAGAAAGCACGGATGCAGCTCATAATAAGCACCGAAACAGTATAGTGGAAATTCACACACATCCTCGTAAATTTTTCTGTAACGGGTCGTGTTATCTGGACTAACCCCCGAGTCATACCTCCCAACCTTAATTTGTAGCTTACCATTTACGACAATAAGTAATACCTCTAGGCGTGGTTCAATACACGCACGTGACCTTTTTATCCAGCGCATACGTCGGTGGTCTTTTAGGCCTATCTCTAAGGAGTGAAGCAGAATTGTTCCATTTTGAATGACGTTGTCTTTAAATAAAAGCTGGCCTCGAGAAGAAAAGTTAACTACCGCAATACCCGCTGTGTTTTCATATTCAGATAAAACTTCACTTAAAAACTTTTCATAGTCTCCTTCGGTCTCTGGATCTTCCAAGCATCTCTTGTAGAGTGTTTTTGCTCCAGAGGACTGCATGATTTCTTTCATATTAAGTTCAATGGTCAGGTGAGTTCCGCCCTCGAGCTCAGCCTTCAACCGCCGTGTTGCTTCATCGGTATAGTATCTTTGGAGTATTATAAAGATCGGTATTGCGACTAACAAAGCAAATATTACTACAAAAAGATCTCCTGAATTCAGATAATCTGTCAAAAAAATCAAAAAGATAACATAACTAATTGCTAGGTAGACACTCTTTTTAGATGACATATATTTAATCCTTTTATTTTACCAAACAAAAAACTCCCTATGAGTGCGGTTCCGAAGGAACCCATCCAACATTCCTGCTGGAGACTGACGAAAGTAACAACTCATAGAGAGATCTCTACTTTCGTCAGGTTTTCAGACCACTCACTAAAAATAGCGGTTGGGCCTGTATGTAAATTGTGCCCTTATTCTAGCACTTTATTGTCTTTGCTTCAAAACCCCCCTTGCATCTACCCTATAAGTAGGGGAAAATACCCTTATGAAGATAACGTCAAAAATAATCTCTTTCTGGGAGAGCTATATACGAACAGAGAGCTTCAAAAAGAACGTGCTTCTTATTCGTAAAGCGATAGGCATTCCTGAGGAGGGATTGCCGCTAGAAGATGACTATCATAAAAATTCAACTCTATATGCTGAGCTGTTATTTAGCCCAGTAAACCTAAATAAGAAACCCGAAGTAGGTGATCTTTATCGTGAAATCTTTAACAAAGTTCCAGTGCCCTACCAGAATAGCGACACCATATTGTTTGTTAATGGCTACATCAGATACAATGAGACAATGTTCTGGATATTTGAAGAGGATGCGCAGCATAACCCCATAGTCTTAGTGGACATCCTTTCTGAGGTCATGGATCTCCCTCACTGTGATAACAACTGCCATACACAACAATATTTCGATAGTCTCTCCCAAAGATACCCAGTCGCCATCGCCCTTAGTCCTTATCAGGGGATAGGTGAGTTGGTTGATTTTGTAAGAAATAAATATGAAGACGCCAGTAAGCTTTTAAACGACCATATATCAAGTGGTAATATAGAGTACGATGAGGAATCCTTTGTTAAAACTCGAGGTTTACGAAAAAGGAGCCAAAAATCCTTTCTTCTAGAAGATATTGTGTACGATAATAGAGACAAGTCTTTGGCAGAAATAGCTGAAATTGTTCTCAAAAACACTGGCCTACATAAAGATCAGGGCGAGATTGGTAAGATTAAAAGTCTGGCAATACAGCGTAGAAATAATGAAAATAACTGATACTAGTTATTTCTTATACCTAACCAAATAGTTCAGTAATAATTGAAGCATCCTTAGGGATGCTTTTTTCTTTCTCAGTGCTAAATCGTATCAGATAAGTAGGTCATGAGATGTTATCGTGACTTTCTTATCTGCCTGAGAGTTGAACACTTTCTCAAAATGGCAGGCCTTATGTAACGAAAAAAAAGAGTGCGGCCTCTTTTTAAAAAAACGCAACCTAGGCTCCTTAGCACACGTAATAACCAAAACACCCAAAGGGACTTAACTCAGAGACGAGCTAGGCAACCAAGGTGGACTATCCGTACCAATAACATTTGTTACTAAGGCTAAAAGAAAGTGTTTAAGTAAACTTATAGAAAAAATGTATGAATAAAGCAGCACGCAACCTTCGTGCTTACGAAAAAAGAAGTAAAACATGGCCAAAAACAATTCGTATGAGACTACGCACATATCAATATATCTTAAGTCATAAGAAAGTCCTTGGGTTAAAAACACTTTCTGGAACATTAGATTACGTAATCAATCAATACCGAAAAAATTTAGATTCCTAATAAAATATTAATACCCCTTGTGTATGCGTTCAATAAAGCACCACTTTCAAAGAATTATCAAGCAGACTCCAGAAGCTGGCAATTACATTGCTTTTTACGAGACCATCACTAATAAGCAGTTTAGTAAGCAGGTGGTTCACCGTTGGTTTCATAGGCTTCTCATTCCAAATGAAGATTACGATCCAGCAGACAAAAAAGTCCTCCTAAAACAACTCATAGAGGCATCCTCCAAACTCCCTGAGGAGCACTCAAAATAGGGGGTAAACGATGCTACAAGGTCGATGACAGAGGAATCCTATACCTAATGACCAAGGTATAAAAAATAGTCCTAGAAACCACTTTTCCATGACAAATAAATCAGTCCAAAAACTACAAAAACTCTACAAGATAGAATTCGGTGAAGCAATTTCGCATGAAGAGGCTCTTCGTATTGGAACTGATTTAGTGAGAGTCGTAGAGCTTGTCTATAGGGACATTCAAAAAGAAGATTTGGGAATATTCTTGTCAAATGTAACCCAGCCTGTACAATAATAAGTGCTTACATAATTATTACCTCGCAAGACTACCGTCCAACTTAAAGGGCGGCCCTATTAGTTATTCTTGCGAGTAATTATGTAAGCCAGGGCCGTCCTTTTGGTTTTTACTTAAATTTATGCAAGGAATAAAATATGTAACATATCTACGTAAGTCCTCAGAGTCGGAAGATAGGCAAGTACAGTCTATTGATGACCAAAGGAGAGAGTTAGCGAAGCTAGTTAGTCAGCTTGGACTTGATGTCGTTGCTGAGTTTTCAGAAAGCAAGTCAGCAAAGGCCCCTGGCCGTGAGCAATTCAATGAGATGCTTAGCTTTATTCGTAAGGGTAAAGCTCAGGGCATTATATGTTGGAAGGTTAACCGACTTTCTCGAAACCCCGTCGACGGAGGGGAGATTCAGTGGATGTTACAGGGCAGGGTCTTACAATCAATCCAGACCCCAGGAAGAGAGTATCGACCAGAAGACAATATCATGATGATGTCTGTTGAATTTGGTGTAGCAAACCAATTCGTCATTGATCTCATTAAAGATGTAAAGCGAGGCCTGAGATCTAAGGCAGAGGCTGGTTGGAGGCCAGGTCTAGCCCCTATAGGGTACTCCAATGATAAGTTTCAGGAAAAAGGCAAAAAACAGATTTCTGTAGATCCTGAGAAGTTTAATCTGGTGAGAGAAATTTGGAATCTTGCGGTTTCAGGGAACTACACTGTCCCAGAGATACGGAATATCACCATTAAAAAATGGAATTTAATGGTTGTATATCGAAAAAGGAGTCGTCCAGTATCACTTTCTCATATGTATCGTATCCTTACGAACCCTTTTTATTATGGCGAATATACGTATGGGGGAGAGGTATATCAAGGAAAGCATACACCGATGATAACTTTAGAAGAGTTTAATATTGTACAAAAAAATCTTGGTAAATACGGAAAACCAAGGCCCAAAAGTAAGGATCTCCCGCTTAACGGGCTTATTTCTTGTGGTGAATGTGGTTGCTCTATAACATGTGAGGAGAAGCTTAAGTTTGTAAAGTCAGAAAAGAAAGTTAAATCATATCTCTACCATCGTTGCACTAAGCGGAAACCTGGTATAAAGTGTTCTCAAAAACCAACTACTCACAAGAGACTTACAGCGCAAATATTAGGGTACTTAGATGAACTTACTATCCCTGAAAGTTTCTTAAAATTTGCCCTGGAAGAACTTCAGGCCGCCAATAGGTTAGAGTCTGCGAATAGAGATATTAAATTGCGTAACCTACAAAAACAAGCTTCTGTATGTCATCAGTCTATTGATAACCTCATAAGCCTCTATATCTCACCAGACAACCTCGATCACTCGTTACTTTCTGAGCAAGAGTTCAAAGAAAGAAAATCCTCACTATTGAAAGAAAAGTCTACTATTGAAAGCAATATTTCTGCTGTTAATAATCGACTCAATGACTGGCTTTATGTTAGCGAACAAACTTTTGAGCTCGCTACCTATGCTAAGCTTCGCTTTGCTCAAGGATCTCCTCGGGAAAAAACTGACCTCTTACGAGCTATTGGTTCGAACTTTGTATTTCAAGACGGAGAACTCACTCTTAGTCTCAAAAAGCAGTTTCTTCCAATACAAAAAGGGAGAGTTCGGATTCAGGCTATATCTCCTAGGTTAGAACTGGGTAATATTCCTTTAAATAAAACAAAAACAGAGTCTTCAGACCCTGTTTCTATCATCTTGAGCGGGTGAGGGGAATCGAACCCCTGTCCTTAGCTTGGAAGGCTAATGTAATACCATTATACAACACCCGCTGATTGAGAAAGATATCTCACAAGAAATAGGATAGCGAAATTCACCGTTTTCGTCAAGCGGTGTACCTTGCTATACTGCGAGTATGAAGTATATTCGCGAACAAATAGCGATAGCGCGTACTGGGCTTATTCTGGCCATCTTCGTGGTGTCAAGTGTTCTTTTGGTGGTGGTTTCTTTTGATGAATACCAAGCGAAACAGATTACCGACAAAATGACCGAGCAGGTGGCGCAGACAGCCGAAGAAAATAGCTATGCCTTAGCCGAATGGGTGGACGAAAATCCGCGTGATACCTGGAAGCCAGAAGAGTACATTGAGCCAGGCCTCCCAAAAAATATCGATGGTGACGAAATTCTGCCAGCGCCGGCCAAGGTAGATATGCAGCGGATGAAAACCAGGGGATGTGTGGCAGATGGGTTTTTAAGTGGCTATGGAGGTGACATTAATAGTTCGATAGCTCTGATCAATCGTTCGGAGTGTTACTATTTGCATCGGGCACTAGAGACGTGGCTGAAGCCGCCAGACATTAAGCTGGCCCGCGAAATTAAAGCGCGTGTTACTAAGCCCAACACAGTGTATGGCATGTTCATTGCCGAGGCCATTAGCACCAAGAGTGACTACTATTACCCCAAGGAGCAGAGGCCTTTTGATTTTGATAAAATGTGCCGTAAGAATAGCCGTAACTATTGGGGGGAGCACACCTGTAAGCCTTCGCTCGAACGCGCGGAATACCAAAAATACGTTGAGTACATTGCCGAGCAGGCCATAGATATGGGCGTACAGGTGTTCTTGTTTGGCCAGGTATTTTACCAGGACGACGCCAACATGCAGCAGACAAAAATGCCCGAGGTAATGACGCATATGCGTGAGTATGCAAAACTGCGTGGTCGCCAGATTGTGATCGGTGCTCAGACAAACGATATCCGTGACGAAGCGTACCTCCGGCAGTTTGATTTTATTGAAGGAGGCGTTGGTCTGCAGTCAGATGGGAGCGTTGAGGATGGCCAGTGCTTTAGTCGTTGGTACAGGCAGCCGGGGGATTGGTGCTGGGCTCTTTTGTGGCACCCAGAGTTTAAGAGTAAGGCGAATAATGTATTGGTACATTTTGACTGGAGTGGCAAGATTGGTGATGACATGAGTGTTTTTACTCGCATGGAAGCGCCGCAGCGTGCTGCAACTCTGAAGAATTTGCAGCAGTACTTTGCGAAGCGTGACGTTGGGTTTTTGATGCCAGTACTGGCGACACTCCATAAAGATAACGGTGGCTGTCATGGCAAAAAGAAGCGCTTCTATTCTGCCAGTGACAAGTATTCCTGCCAGGACGAGGATACGATCAATGCGCTCCTCCGAGGAAAATAAAGATCCGCTAAGAAGCTTACTTCTTGTGGTTGTTTTTGCTATACTAAGGGCACTATGGTAAAAAAGTTTCAACGCAAAATCGAAGACTTTGTATGCGAGCACTGCGGGGCCGCTGTTACAGGGAATGGTTACACAGACCATTGCCCGGTGTGTTTGTATGGCAAGCATGTTGATATTTTCCCGGGTGACCGGCTGGAAGAATGCCACGGGCTTTTAATGCCTATTGCTATCGCCGAACAGCGCGGTAAGCAGTCACTCGAGTACCAGTGCCAAAAGTGTGGAGAGACTATGACAAATCGGGTGGCAGACGAAGACTCACGTGAAGCGTTGGTGAATCTGGCCAAGGAGCTCGCCAAAAAGTTTTCACATTAAGTAAAGGAGGAGGGATCTATGGAATGGAGGCAATATACTATCGAAGGGATCGATGAGGCGTTAGTGAGTTTTGGTGTGTCTCGAAACGGACTCTCATCGGAAGAAGCACTACGCCGAGTAAAAGAGTGGGGCCCAAATGCACTAGGCGAGAGCGAGCATTTTTTTTGGCGTGTCCTGCGACGCCGCCTTCAGTCGGTACTCCTATGGATTTTTGTGGTGGTGGGTATTATCACTATTTTTTTGGAGAACTACTTTGAAGCGGTGTTCATCTTTCTTTTTTTGGGGATTAACTTTTTTGTAGAGCTCTACCAGGAGTTTCATTCCGAAAAAGCAGCGCGACTCTTGCAGCACTACTTAGTCCCACGGGCTCAGGTGATTCGTGATGGCAAGAAACAAGAGATTCTTAGTACTCATATTGTACCAGGGGATATTGTAGTGCTTTCACTGGGCGATTACATTCCAGCAGATGTGCGTCTGCTCGAGGTAAAGGGTTTTGGAGTGAATGAGAGCCTAGTCACCGGCGAGAGCGTCACTACGCCAAAAATTACCGAAAGTCTACGCGCCTTACCATCAGAGATTTCGGCAGCCACGAATATGGCTTTTGCGGGGACAAGCGTCGTTACAGGTTCGGCGATAGGCGTAGTGATTGCAACAGGTAAGAATACGGCCCTCGGAGACATCGCATACCTAACAGCTATTACCGAAAAGGAAACTGTATTCGAAAAAAATGTGCGTGACTTCAGTCGTTTTCTGGTAAAGATGCTCCTTGGGAGCCTTGGGGTTATTTTCCTGCTGTATTTTATTACGCATGGTCAGTCGGTGAGCGTGACAGCTTTTGTGGTCTTTACCTTAGTTCTGGCGGTGACGGTGATTCCTGAGGCCTTGCCAGCCATCACTACTGTGGCTCTGACGCGCGGAGCTCTGGTGCTCGCAAAGAAGCAGGTGGTAGTAAAGAGGCTTTCGGCTATCGAGGATTTAGGAAGTATCGAACTTTTGTGTACCGATAAAACCGGAACACTGACAGAAAATAATCTTGCTGTAACCAATGTATGGGGAGAAAAAGAGACTGTGCTACAGTATGCTCTTTTAGCAGCCGGTGAACATGTCTCTCTAAAAACAGCTCGAGATTCATTTGATAAGGCTCTCTGTGCCGCGGCTACTAAAAGTATGCAGGCACATTTAGAACGTTATATTTGTATCGAAGCAGTCCCGTTTGATCCAATGACTCGCATGAATAGCGTTTTGGTGAAGGAACAGGGTACAGGTAAACAAATACGTATTGTCCGTGGTGCACCAGAAGAAATACTGCGACGCGTGGATCATGTCGATAGCTACACCCGTAATCAGATGCAGCAATGGGTAACCGCCGCTGGGCTCCGGGGCGAGCGAGTCCTGGCAGTCGCTTCACAAGATGGAAGTGGATCAGGAAAGGCGAAGGATGCTTTAGGGGGCGGTATGCAGCTAGTAGGCCTCATCACTTTTCTTGATCCCATTAAAACGACCGCTAAGGCAACTATTGCTGAGGCCAGGAAACTTGGGGTAGCGGTGAAGATTTTTTCTGGCGATAGTCGCGAGGTTGTGGGTGCTGTAGCCTATGTGGCGGGACTCATTGCCGACCCAAAAGACGTGATAACGGGGAGCGAATTTGAAGCCTTGTCACTGACCGAACAAATCACGGCGGCAGAAACGAAGTATGCTTTTGCACGTTTTTCGCCAACGCAGAAATTCGAAGTGCTACAACTTTTACAAAAAAGTCATACGGTAGGATTTTTGGGCGAGGGAATTAATGATGCGCCGGCGCTAAAACTCGCCAATGTCGCTTTGGTAGTGCAGGGGGCAAGTGACATTGCACGTGAAGCCTCAGATATTTTGCTCCTCGATCGAGACTTACGAGTAATTATTGACGGCATTAAAGAGGGCCGCCGAGTTTTTGCGAATATTTTAAAGTATCTGAAAATTACCCTGGCTGCCAATTTTGGGAATTTTTACTCAGTTACATTTGCGGCCCTTTTTCTGCCGTTTCTTCCTTTGCTCCCGCTCCAGATTCTGCTCCTCAATTTACTTTCAGATCTACCAATGCTCGCCATTTCGACTGACCGGGTAGATCACGAGAAACTCGAGCAGCCAAATAAGCACAATATGCATAGTATCTTGGTGGTAGCAACACTCTTTGGCGCCCTTAGCTCACTGTTTGATCTGACGGTATTTTCACTTTTTGCAAAAGATGGAGCAGCAACGCTGCAGACAGCCTGGTTTATATTTTCGCTGATTACTGAGGTCCTTCTTATCTTTGCTCTTCGCTCACGCAGGTGGAGTTTTAAGAGTGAACGTCCTTCGATGTCACTTGCGTTACTTTCTGTAGTAACATTGATTATCGCGGTGGTATTGCCGTACAGCATTCTGGGTCAATGGTTTGGATTTTTGCATGTAAGCATGACGACACTGGGGCTACTTGTTTCTTTAGCACTTCTTTCGTTCGTGGTTATCGAACTGGTAAAACGGTGGTACTACGAGCATCGCCCACAGTTTTTGTAAAAAGAAAAAAAACCGGCATAAGTAGTAGATACTGAGGCCGGTTTTTTGTTTTATACAACGAGAGCTATAGACTACGCTCACGGATCTTTTTCTGCAGGAATTCCAGGGCTTCGTGGATTGAGCGGCAAGGAACTTTTTCGTCACCGCGTCCTTCGAGGGTAAGGTTACCACTTTCTATTTCCTTTTCGCCAACGACCAAGATGTAGGGCACTTTGTGCGTTTTGGCGTTGCGGAGGCGCTTGCCGAGTGAATCGTTGTCTTGGTCGACTTCTACGCGGATGCCGTTTTCTTTGAGGATTTTCGCCATCTGCTCGGCTCCTTCGGCAAACTTTTCGCTTACGGGTAAGACGACAATTTGTACAGGCGAGAGCCAGAGTGGGAAGGCGCCAGCAAAGTGCTCGATCAAAAAAGCAGTAAAGCGTTCATGGGTGGAGAGTGGAGCGCGATGAATGACAAATACATCTTGGCATTTTGATCCAGTAGCATCAGTGTAGGAAAGTCCAAAACGCTCTTTGGCAATGAAATCAAGTTGTATGGTAGACATACTTTCTTCGCGACCGATTACAGATTTAAACTGTACATCAACCTTTGGTCCATAAAATGCTGCTTCGTCTGGTACTTCAATAAACTTTACATTCATCTCAATGAGTACCTCACGAATGACACTCTCTGCATGCTCCCAGCTTTCAGGCTCGTTAAAATATTTTTCCTTTCGACTTGGATCCCATTTGGACAAGCGAAACCAGTAATCAGTTAGACCAAAGGTGTTAAAATAGTTCATGGTAATTTCCATGACTGATTTAAATTCAGCTTTAATTTGATCTTTCCGACAGTAGATATGCGCATCGTTCATATCGAGACCCCGTACTCGCAATAAACCAGCCAGCGTTCCTGAGCGTTCATTGCGGTATACGGTTCCATATTCCGCAAGACGAATAGGAAAGTCACGGTAACTCCTTGGTATATGTTGAAAGATACGGTGGTGATGAGGACAATTCATTGCTTTTAAGTAGTACGTGCCATCATCCATTACCATGGCTGGGTACATGTCCTCTTGGTAGTAAGGAAGGTGTCCAGATGTGAGGAAGAGTTCCTCCTTAGCAATATGAGGAGTAGTAACGCGTTGATAGCCGGCTTTTCGTTCGGTTTCTACTGCAAAGTTTTCAATTTCTGACTTGATAATGTTTCCTTTTGGTAGCCACATAGCTAAACCTTTCCCTACCATCTCATCAATAAAGAACAACCCCATCTCTTGCCCGAGTTTACGGTGGTCACGCTTTTTGGCCTCTTCGAGCTTCGCCTGGTATTCATTCAGGGCCACTTTGTTTTCGAAGGCGATGCCGTAGATGCGGGTCAGCATTGGATTTGCCTCGTCACCGCGCCAGTAGGCACCGGCAATATTGGTGAGGGCAAAACTCTGCGGGTCGATTTCGTTGGTGTTTTCTACGTGGCCGCCAGCGCAAAGGTCGGTAAAGTCACCTGTGTGGTAGAGGGTAACCGGTACGCCTTCGCGTTCTTTGTCTTCGATAATCGCCAGCTTAAAAGGATTCCCAGTAAAGCGTTCTTTGGCCTCTACGTGGGTGACTTCTTCGCGGGTAAAGGGCAGGTTTTGCTTAAGGGTGTGGCGCATGGTTTTCTCGAGGGCAGCCAGGTCTTCGGGGGTCGGGGCTTTGCCCTCAGAAAACAAAACGTCGTAATAAAAGCCGTTTTCGGTGGCGGGCCCAACCGAAAGCTTGGCCGCCGGGTCGTGTTTGAGCGCGGCAATGGCCAAAATATGGGCGAGTGAATGACGAATATGAGCGATGTCGTGTTGCATAAGGTTATATATATGAGACTAGTATAGCGTAAATAGGCTATTTCTGCACATTGACATTTTTTTCTTTTGGAGTATAGTAAAGAGTCACAAGTGACAGCTTTTTTAAAAAAAGGAGTAAGGATAAAATGACCGAAGAATTCTTTGCCATGGCTATTGTTGCGACCATAGCGATTCCGCTTGTTACGGTGAGTGTTCTTTTACCCAAGATAGAGGGAGCATTTAAAAAAGAGGCCTTTGTATTTCTGTGCGCGGGAATCACGCCATTTGCTTGGTTTTTCGTGATAGGGCAATATACCCACCGCTTTGCGTGGCTGGCAGATACTGCCTTCCGGAGCGAAGTAGCTGTTGGTATCACCACGGCACACTGGATTTTGGTAGTGGGGCTCATTGATTACCTGGAAAAACAAGGTAAGAGCGGTGGAGGATAACATTCCTTCACCGCCTTTTGTTTTTTATGAGTAATGACTTGAATACAACTTACAGTACAAGAGAATACGAGAACTCTTTGTGGAGGAAAGGCTATTTCCGCTCCTCGATTTCTTGGAACTGGAACTCGGTGTCGTGGATGATTTCGGCGTCTTGCTCGAAGGTGCCGCTTGGAGTGATGAGTTTAATATGCACGGGTAGGGGCTTAATGATACCTGACTGCTTTTGGATGAGCAGCTTGTAGCCGTTTGGCGTAATGCTTGTTGGGAGTTCGTACTTCAGCGTGGTAGTCACGTCGCCCTGGCCAATCTCTGCATCGACGTAGCCACCCATAAAGTAACGTCCGAGGTCGTCGCCAGTTGTTACGGCGTTAATCATAAAGCGCTCTCTATAGAGTGATCCTTTAGGAGCGTAGAGACGAACAAAGGTGTGGTAATCGGTAGTGCGCCAGTCGGCTACAGGAGCAGTGTTGTTGTACGTATATATCGCCGTGGCTAAAGGTTTCTCGCCAGCAGTAAAGTCAACGGTGTAGTCAATTTTTCGATTCACGTAATAATCAGTTTTCAGACCTCCGAGATTAGCGTCCACGAACATAAGGTAGTCACCATCCCAAGTTTGGTTGACGGCTCCAGCCCAACCAAGGTCAGCAACCTTTTGCTGGATTCCCTTGTCAGCCATCCATATCATCACATTTTTGTTGCGAAGCTCTTCAAGCCCCAGGTCTGCAATTTTCGGAATATTATTCAGCGTCATCAGTTTACCAACAAGCTCTGATGTTAGCGTCTTCATGATATTCTTACGGGCTTGTTTAGCTTCGGCAGCCACGTCTTCACCAAGGTAGGCTTTCTCGACAACCTCCTCGAGTTTCAGTGCGCCATCGGATTCGGTGAAAGTATGGCCGTTTACAGTGACAGGGCCAGTGAGCCCGAGTACATGATTAAACACAGTCGAGTTGACTGCAATAACACCGTCAAATTGCCCGGCGCTACCACCACCAGCCAGGCGGTAAAAGTACAGGGCCTTCTCAACGTTGGTTGGGTAATCTGGCGAGAAGTTCGAGTCACGGAACTTCCATTTTTTGATCTGGAGTTTGCGGGTCAAGGCGTAGGGAGGGGTAACTTTGGCATTGATGCGCTGGTCCAGGAGGTTAGCATCTTCGAATTTAGTCGAAAGTACCTCTCCATTTTTCACGGTGATAATGGCATACTGGCCCAAAAAGCCACCACCCGGGCGCAGTTCGTAGTTGTTTTGTAGTAACAGCAGAAAAGTATGAGTTACATCATCTTTGGCAGTGTACTTTTGTACGAGTTCGTTCACAAGTTCAACTTCTTTTTTGGTGTCTTTTGAAAGCGGCAGAATTTTGGTTACCTTTTGAAACACGTTGAGCGACGAAACAGCAAAGCTCTTCGAGTTATTTTTAATGTACCAGCCACCAGCTAACAAAAGTATGAAGAGTAAAGCAACACACAGGGCCACGATTTTTTTACGGGTCATAACAAGAAAAGTTTATTGAACAATAATGTACCCATTGTAGCAAATGCTCTTCATTTGAGCGAATCTTTCTTTCGCTATTTCGAGTGTGACGTCATTTTTCTTTGGCTACATCTAGAAGTATATTGATCATTTGTGAAATTTCCTCGTTACTTAGGGCATATGAAATCCTTGTGAACTCCTTATAATGCCCGAAAGCGCTGCCTGATACTACGGCAAGGCCCTTCTTTGAGAGCATTTCAGAAAATCGAGTTGTGTCCATTGGCGACCGAAGGAATAAGTAGAAAGCTCCTTTTGGGACAACGACATCGTAATGATCCTTGATTCCATTAATCAATAAATCTCGCTTTTCCTTATATTGCGCTAATATGTTTGGCGATAGTGGGTCAGTAAAGGCCGCTACGGAAGCATACTGAAATGGTGCTGGGGCACATACAGAAGTAAATTGTTGCACTTTTTCAACAGCATCAATTACTTGTTTAGGGCCCGCTATAAATCCCATTCTCCAGCCGGACATTCCCTTTGATTTTGAAAGACCATCAATGACTACTGTTTTGCTGTATATTTCTGCCGGCGAATAATGTATCGCTTTGTCGTACAAAAAATCATGATATATCTCATCCGAGAGAATATACACTCCTGTTTTCTGTGCGATTTTTACTATACTTTGTATAGATTCTTGACTATAAACCGCACCGGTTGGATTGTTAGGACTGTTTACGATTATAAGTTTTGTTTTGTTTGCCACTGATTTTTCAAGTAGATCAATGTCTGGCTGAAATTTATTCGTGGTTTTTAAGACAACACATATGCCGCCAAACATCTTTACTACTTCGGGATATGCCACAAAATATGGCTCAAAAATAATTACTTCATCGCCTGGGTTTATGAGAGATGCAATAACCATAAATATTGATGATGTAGTACCAGAGGATACCAATATATCATCACTGGAGCGCTTAATGTTTCGAGTCAGTAAATGTTTTGAAATTGCCTCACGTAGCGGTAAGATTCCTTTCGTTTCTGTGTAGGTGTTATGACCTAAATCAATATATGATTTTGCTTGCTCCTTAATTTCGTCTGGTACGTTAAAATCAGGCTGACCAATTGTGGCATTTATCATTTTTTTTGCAGCTCCTGCAGCAAAGCTTTTTCTGACCGTTGAGTATTGTATATTCTGAACCCTATCAGAAATGATACTATTTTTTGGTTGCTTGAATTTTTTCATAAGCAATTTTATAGGCCACATAGAGTGGCGGAGTATTAGTTTCTTTGGACTGATCGTATATTGACCGCAATATACCTGGGATTATATCTATTTTTCTGAGAGCATTCGAGACATCAATTCCCTTTACTTCACACATACCATGACATACTCCACCCCCATTAATTACAAAATCTGGAGCATGAAGTATCCCCATCGTATGTAATTTTTCTGCGTGCTTTATTTCATCTTTCAGCTGGTTATTTGCTCCACCTGCAATAATCTTACATTGAAGCTCAGTGATCGTTTTGTCATTAATGATCTCTCCAACAGCACAAGGTGCAAATACATCGCATTCAATCATTATCGACGACCGTTGCTATAGAGCTATATTTTTTCGTCATTTCAGGATCAATATCTGAAACAAAAACTTTGGCGCCCTCAGCGACAAGAAGCTCAACAAGTGTTCCTCCGACAGCACCCAGTCCCTGTACCGCAATGCTCACGTCTTTTAGAGTATCTTTTTTGAGTGCATAGAAAACCGTCCCTTTAATGCCCTTGAAGACGCCGTGGGCGGTGGTGACGCCAGAAGACCCCTGTGAATTGAATATATATTTTGTCCGTTCCCCAATAATTTTTGCATCTTCAAAAGAAAGTCCCATATCTACCCCTGTCAAAAATTTTCCATCAAGTGACTCAATAAAATCTCCGAGTGCATGGAGGAATTCTCTTGATTTTGGTTTTGATGGGTCGCCAATCACTACGGCTTTTGAGCCACCAAAGGGTTCGTCCATGATCGCGCATTTAAATGTCATCGCATACGAAAGACGAAGCGCCTCATCAATGGCAATTTCTTCGGGAACGAACGCCATGCGCGTACCGCCGGTACTTGGGCCTAGTGTTGTGTTATGAATAGCGAGAACAACTTTTAGGCCAGACTCCACATCTGATCCAAAGATTAATTTCTCATGCTGGTTAGTTTGCTGAACCTCGAATAGATTTGTTTTTATATTCGGTTCCTTGTAGCAGTGATTGTCTTTGTCCATAGTAATTATAAATTGATAATAAATAAAAAAACCGCCCTCGCGACACAAGTAAAATACTTGCATCGTAAGGGCGGATTTCCGCGGTGCCACCTTACTTCTCCCTTGATTGCTCTTTGGGACTTAGACCGACTCTATGCCTTTCGGCCGATTTCGGTTTTCCTATGATTACGGAGGATGCCGAGTCTTCACTAGCGCAAAGACCACTCTGTTCTGCGATAAAATAAATTATTTTGCAGAACTATCTAGCCCCAACCCCTTGATTACTCAAAGGAACCAGATGTGAGTTTTTAATGTTGGTAAATGTACGTATAAGCTAACTATGAGTGTAACTTACCATGATTAGCTGAGTATTGTCAATTTTTTTCATCAAAACGAGCTTGATTTTTCGCTCTAAAAATGCTATACTAGCAGTACAAAATACAAAACTCTCATACTGTATTTTTGTACGTGTGAAAAT
>CAZCQJ010000002.1:62939-78634 GCA_964500865.1 uncultured Bdellovibrionales bacterium
TTAAATACACTAATGCAAGATTTTTAATACAATACAAAACTATGGAAAAAGAAAAAAAGAGTACTGGTTTATTCGCAACGCTCCTGAGTGGTGTCGCAGTTGCATCCCTTCTAGAACCCGTGAGTAACAAAGCACAGGGGTTTGTGGCGAGTTCGCTCCAGCAGGCACGGAGTCAGGCGACTGGCTTTACCAAAAAAATGATCGAGATGGTAGTGGTGGCTGCGCTTGGTTTGGTAGGAATCATCTTTATTGTTATGGGACTTGCGGTGTATTTAGAAAGTCGCTTTACTACACCAGGGCTTGGCTTAGGGTATATGGGTGGTGGCTTGATTATCTTCTCGCTTCTGGTATTTATGGTGTATAAATTTCATAAAGAATAAGTAAAAGCATATGGACACAAAAAAAGTACAGGATGCAATTGAGGAAGTCGTCACCGAGGGTATTGCTAAAATTAAAGACGAAGTTACTGTAGAAAAAGGAAGGGAATTTTTGGCTAACGCCGAAGACAAGATGACTGGCATGAAAGATGCGGCTACGAAAGAGATCGAGGACCTAAAAGTAAACGCCGAGGAAGCTTTGGGTAAGGCTAAGGAATACGTAAAGGAAAACCCAGAAAAGTCAGTGGCCATGGCCGCTGGCGCCGGTGCTCTACTTGCTACTATTGCCGCGCTGTTTTGTGGAAAGAAGAAAAAGTAGAGTTTTCCAAATGTAATGTAGATGAGAAAGCCCTTGTCAGGAATGCCTGCGTCAGGGCTTTTTGCTATACTCTATATATGATGACATTACGAAAAAAACTGTGGTGGGGTGGAGGCATAGTGGGAATAGCTGCCTTAGGTGGGCTTACTTGGTGGTGGATCCAGGTATCAGCCGCGCCGGTGCAGTACCAAAGTCAAAAAACATTTTCGCCACACGAAACTTCGCAGGAACCTATAGGTGAGACTCCGGCCGCGGCAGCTCCAGCGGATGTGCCCGCGGACACTGCAGCGCCAGTAGCGCAAACAGACATTCAATCAGCAGTAAAAACAGAGCCGAAGGAACCCATCGCGAAAGAAACAGTCCCTCCAAAAGAAGAGACTCCGAAGGAAGATACCAGTAAAGATATTACTCCAAAAACCTTCCAGATTCATAATAGGAAAGTAAACTTCGGGTTCGAGGCAGCGAGTGATCGTGATATTAATACGGTAGTGCTCCATTCCTCGCACAGTGTGAGTGGCGACCCATATGACGTAGCGGCAGTGATTGCGCTCTGGCGGAGTTACGGCGTAGCACCGCACTATATGATTGCGCGCGACGGCAGCGTGTACCGCTTAGTCGATGATAAAAATATTGCCTACCACGCCGGGGACAGCAAGATGCCTGACGGCCGCACCGGTGTGAATAACTTTTCGATTGGAGTAGAGATACTCAATACGAAAACCGACGAGTACACCAGTGCCCAGTACCAAGCTACAAAGGATCTTATTGGCTACTTAAAAGGGAAGCACGGAAAGATGAGTGTGGTGGGGCACAATACCATTGCCCCAGGCCGCAAAACCGACCCGTGGAACTTTGACTGGGATAAACTGTAAAAACGGGGGTGTTTTGATTGACAAAATACAAAAAAGAGTGTAGGGTAAAATGTTGCTGAGGAATCGTCCACAGCAACTGATTTCAAGGAGGGTGAGTCATGAGTGAGTTGAAGCCTATTTCGGATCGATCCGACAAACCCATTCAGTATCCGGGTTTTGGTGTCCTGGAACGGCTGGACACTCTGCGGCAAGCAGGGCATGAATTTAAAACGCAGTGGCAAGCTAGTTTGGCGAAAGCAAACTTGTGGGTGTGGCCCAGTGAGTATGTCGCAAGTGTTGAAAAAGACCAGCTGCGAGCCAAAAATCGCTGGGTGTTTAACTGGCGCGACTTTCGTCCGGCTGACTGGACCAAGATGACGCCCCTTTGGTACGGGGTAGGCATTGCGAGTGTCAGTGGTCTCATCCATCTTGGAGATGGGTGGTATTCCTTTCTTGGGGTAATCGGTCTACTTTTAGGGATTCTTGTGGCACTTAGTGTGTTAAGTGATTTTGGATGTGTGGTAAGAAATAGTCTTTCTAGACCGCACAAAGATTTGAAATGGTATACGGTTAGTCTTGCTGACTACGTTGTACCATTGCCAGAAGACGTGATGAAGAAGATGAAGACACTAGCACAGCTGTGCGAGGATAAGGGTATTCGCACCGAGTTTTCCGTGCGGCATGCCACGATAGCAGGCGAGGAGTCTGTCACTTGTGCCAAGGATCAGCTGTGTGATTTGGAAGCGCAGGTGCAGCGCTGGCAGAGAGAATGGCGCTTTGTATGCGTGAAATTCGATCGTGCCATGCATGGTCAAGACTACACGCAGGAATGCATTATTGTCTCGCTGTGCGGCAACGCGTAGTAAGGCAACCAACTCTTGGTCCTCTCGGGCAACGTTCCGGAGGACCTTTCTTTTTTAAAGCAGCACCCGTACAATACAGATATAGACGAATAAATATATGCACTGGAATATTTTTTTGAATCGAGATATTGGGCGCGTAGAGTTATGGCAAGGGGAAGCCTTGGTAAAGTCTTTGGAATGGACCGAGGCACGGAACACGAGCCAAGAGATTCTGAGGGCAATGCAGCAGATTTTGGCCGAGGAGGGGATGCGGTTTGGGGATATTCCGGGTCTTGAACTCGAGCTTGACCTGCCACCTTCGGCCACCGCCAGGCGTATTGCCGAAACCTTCCAAAACACCTATACTACATTCGTAGAGGAAACTCTCTCGAAGGCATCGGAAACTGATGCTTCTTGACCCGCTAAAATACGAAAACACAACCAAAAGACAGTCAAAAGGAAGCGCCGAGGAAAAGCCGAAGCGCCGAGTTTTGCTATTATTTGACAAGTTTTTTGCTTTCTGGTACAGTGTCACTACGTATCCTAAAAGTAGGGAACTTTCTAAAAAGAGCCCGAATAAAGGTAATTTTAGCCAAATGGGTCACGACAGCCACGGTGTCACCAAGTAAATAATTTAATATAACTCACAAACTACCACTTGTTTTCGCCCAAGGGGTACAGCGTGAGCGTCTTTTTATGTCTGAAAAGAAGGTAGCAGAAAAGAAGGAGTTGAAAGTGAAGCAGAGCATCAGTCAGGATTCTTCACTTACGAAAAGACGTTTTTTTAAGAACCGTATTACGGTGTCTTTGCCAGACCTGGTAGAGATTCAGAAGGACTCGTATGCGTGGTTCTGGGAGAAGGGACTCCGAGAGCTTTTTGATGAAATTAACCCAATCGGAGACTTTACCGGGAAGGACTTGGAAGTGTCTGTTATGGACTACTACCTGGACGAGCCAAAGTACCCGGCTGCCATGTGTAAGGACAAGAACATTTCGTACGAAGCACCCCTCCGTGCCAAGGCAGTGCTCGTCTTTAAAAAGACTGGCGAAGTAAAAGAGCAGGAAATCTACCTCGGTGAGTTCCCGCTGATGACCGAGCGCGGTACCTTTATTATCAACGGTGTTGAGCGTGTTGTGGTCAGCCAGCTGATCCGCTCCCCAGGAGCCTTCTTTACCATGAGCTACAACAAGGGAAAGAAGCTCTTTGGTGCTAAGATTATTCCAAACCGTGGAGCCTGGCTCGAAATCGAGACTGACCCAGATGGAACTTTGTCTGTAAAAATCGACCGTAAGCGTAAACTGCCAGCTACTACTTTGCTGAAGGCTTTTGGTTTTAGTGAGCAGGCTATTCGTGATGCCTTTAAAGACATCGATACTGGCGAAACCAAGTATATCGAACAGACTCTTCTGAAAGATGGTATCGAAACTCAGGGTGAGGCCTACCGCGAAGTGTACAAGCGCCTCCGTCCAGGGGATTTGGCTACCGAAGACAACGCCAAGCAGATGATCGACAGTATGTTCTTTAACCTGGAGCGTTATGACTTTGGGGCAGTAGGACGTTACCGTTTGAACCAGCGTTTGGACGTAGACCGTTCGAACAGCGAAGAAAACCGCGTGCTCAATACCGAAGACCTGGTGCTGATTATGAGCGAGGTAATTCGTTTGAACAACGATCCAGAAGGACGTGCCGATGATATCGACCACCTCGGAAACCGTCGTGTCCGTGCCGTTGGTGAACTTATCCAGAACAAACTCCGCGTTGGTATGTACCGTATGGTACGTAACATCAAGGACCGTATGAGTACCTGTGACCCAGAAGTAGTGGTTCCAGGACAGCTTATTAACCCTCGTCCAGTCGCTGCCAGCGTCAAGGAGTTCTTCTCGAGCTCACAGCTGTCACAGTATATGGACCAGGTAAACCCACTCGCCGAGCTCGAACACAAGCGTCGTTTGTCGGCTATGGGACCAGGTGGACTCACTCGTGAGCGCGCCGGATTCGAAGTGCGTGACGTTCACCACTCTCACTACGGCCGCATCTGTCCTATCGAAACTCCAGAAGGTCCAAACATTGGACTCGTTGGTCACTTGGCAAGTTATGCTCGTGTGAACGAATATGGTTTCCTCGAGACCCCATACCTTATTGTGAAGCACAGCGTTCCTGCCACTGCCGAAGCCCTGACCAACCGTATCCTAAAAGAAGCCGTGAAGGGTATTGCCAAGGCCGGTGAACTTTTGGATGCCAAAACCGCTGCCGAAGTTGCTAAGGCTCTGAAGGGTGAGGACGTAACTGTTGTGCCATTTGTGACGACTGACATTGAATACCTCAACGCCATTGTCGAAGACCGCAAGATTATTGCGCACGCCGGTGTGGATATTGACGACCACTATAACGTAACTGAAGAGCTCGTTGAAGCTCGCGTGAAAGGACACCCAGAAACTATCGAGGCAACACGTCTCGACTTCATGGACGTTTCTTTCAAGCAGTGTATTTCTATCGCTACCGCGCTGATCCCATTCCTTGAAAACGATGACGCCAACCGTGCCCTCATGGGTTCGAACATGCAGCGTCAGGCGGTGAGTTGTGTGGTACCAGAAAGCCCAATCGTGGGTACGGGTATCGAAGACAAGGCCGCTCGTGACTCGGGTCAGGTGGTGCTGTCGCAGACAGACGGAGAAGTTATTGTTGTTGATGGTGGCCGTGTGGTGGTGCGTTCAAAGGCGCCAGCCGGCAGTAAAAAAGAACACGCTGATTACGAATATATTTTGCAGACGTTTGAGAAGTCAAACAACTTTACCTCGATGCACCAGGCGCCACGTGTGGCCAAAGGGCAGATGGTAAAACGAGGAGACCTCCTTGCAGATGGTGCTTCAACAGACAACGGAGAACTCGCCCTCGGACAGAACATGGTGGTGGCCTTCGTGCCATGGGACGGATTCAACTACGAAGACGCTATTATTATTTCTGAACGCGTGGTACAGAAGGATCGCTGGAGCTCGATTCACATCGAAGACTTCACACTCGATATTCGTGACACCAAGCTTGGACCGGAAGTGGTAACTCGTGATATTCCAAACATCGGTGAAGACCGTCTGAAGAACCTCGACGAAACCGGTATTATCCGTATCGGTGCCGAAGTTGCCTCTGGCGATATTCTGGTTGGAAAAATTACTCCAAAGGGTGAAGGAGATTTGACCGCTGAAGAGCGTCTCCTCCGCGTTATCTTTGGTGAAAAATCACGTGACGTAAAAGACTCTTCAATGTACTTGCCGCATGGTGAGCACGGAAAAGTCGTTGACGTAAAAATCTTCTCGCGTGAACGTGGTGACAAACTCCCTATGGGTGTCTTCCAGCAGATCCAGGTATCGATTGCCAACCTGCGTAAGATTTCTGTTGGTGACAAGCTCGCAGGGCGTCACGGAAACAAGGGTGTTATCTCGAAGATAGCCCCAGTCGAAGACATGCCATATCTTCCAGACGGAACCCCAGTGGACGTGATTCTGAACCCACTCGGTGTGGCCAGTCGTATGAACATTGGTCAGATCTTGGAAACGCACCTTGGTTGGGCCGCTATGAACCTTGGATACAAGGTAGCCAGTAGCTCACTCGACGGTGTGCCAGAAAAAATTATTAAAGAAGAACTCGTGCGTGCTGGTCTTCCGGAAAACGGAAAGATTCGCCTGATGAACGGACGCACCGGAGAAGCTTTTGACAACGAATCGACCGTGGGTGTCATGTACATCCTGAAGCTCAATCACTTGATCGAAGACAAGCTGCACATGCGTTCTATCGGACCGTACTCACTCATTACACAGCAGCCACTTGGTGGTAAAGCACAGTTCGGTGGACAGCGTTTCGGAGAAATGGAAGTGTGGGCCTTGGAAGGATACGGTGCTGCCTACACCTTGCAGGAAATGCTCACTATCAAATCTGACGATGTGCTTGGTCGCTCGAAAGCCTACGAATCAATCATCAAGGGTGAACCGATTAAGAGCCCGAACCTCCCAGCCTCGTTCCACGTATTGGTGAATGAACTTAAGGGACTTGGTCTCAACGTAGAGCTCAAGGGAGCCCGAACCGAGGATGTCGATGACTCGCTCGAGGGTATCGAAACTGTCTAATCAAAACGCTAAAGAATCAAAGTATATGGAAAATACTATTACCAAAGTCAGCGATTTCGATAGCGTGCGTCTGACCCTGGCCAGCCCAGAGCAGATTTTGAGCTGGTCAGCTGGTGAAGTCACCAAGCCAGAAACGATTAACTATCGTACCCAGCGCTACGAACCAGATGGACTCTTCTGTGAAAAAATCTTCGGTCCTTCGAAGGACTGGGAATGTTACTGTGGAAAATACAAGCGTATTCGCTACAGTGGGATTACCTGTGATAAGTGTGGTGTCGAAGTAACTCGTGCCATCGTGCGTCGCGAACGCATGGGGTACATTAAGCTTGCGGCTCCTGTGTCACACATCTGGTACCTCCGTGGTGTGCCGTCAAAGATCGGTTTGGTGCTTGGCATCACTCCGGGTGACCTCGAAAAGGTTATCTACTTCTCGTCGTACATTATTATGAGTGTAGACGAGTCACTCAAGACTCAGGCTATCGACCAGCTCGAAAAAGAATACAAGTCGAAGCAGAAAGAAGTGAAGGCAGGGGAGAAGAGCGAAAAAGTTGTCGAGCACATGCTGGACGAACTGAAAGACCAGTACCGCTCGACTAAGGACGAAATGAAGAGCCTGCGTCCATACCAGATTCTCTCGGAACTCGAATACTTCAACCTTTCAACCCGTTTTGGACAGATCTTTACCGCAGGTATCGGAGCCGAAGCTATCCGTAATATCCTCGAGAACATCGACATGGACGCTGAACTCGAGCGTCTGAAGGAAGAATTGATCGCCAGCGAGAACATCGACAAAAAGAAACTCCTGCAGCGTATTAAGGTGTACCAGGGATTCCAGAAGGCTGAACTCCAGTTTGAATGGATGCTCCCAACCGTTATCCCGGTTATTCCACCGGACTTGCGTCCAATGGTGGCTCTTGATGGTGGCCGTTTTGCTACCTCAGACCTTAACGACCTGTACCGCCGTATTATCAACCGTAACAACCGTCTCAAGAAATTGCAGTCAATTGGCGCTCCAGAGGTGATCACTCGTAACGAAAAGCGTATGCTGCAGGAAGCAGTGGACGCCCTCTTCGACAATAGTGCTCGTCGTGGACAGGCTTCTACCGCTGCCTCAACTGGTCAGCGTCGTGCCCTTCGTTCGCTTGCTGATTCCCTCAAGGGTAAGCAGGGACGTTTCCGTCAGAACCTTCTTGGAAAGCGTGTAGACTACTCAGGCCGATCGGTTATCGTCGTTGGTCCACAGCTCAAGCTGCACCAGTGTGGTTTGCCGAAGAAAATGGCCTTGGAACTCTTCAAGCCGTTTATCATCAACAAACTGATCGAAAAAGAACTGGCTCATAACGTGCGTACCGCCGGCCGTATGGTCGACGCGGAAACAGAAGAAGCCTACGAAATTCTCGACCAGATTATTGAGCACCACTACGTACTCCTTAACCGTGCACCGACCCTTCACCGTTTGTCGATCCAGGCTTTCCAGCCAGTACTTATCGAAGGAAAGGCTATTCGTTTGCACCCGATGGTATGTAGCGCCTTTAACGCCGACTTCGATGGTGACCAGATGGCTGTGCACGTACCACTGACCGACCAGGCCCGTGAGGAAAGTGCTAACATCATGTTGTCTGCCAAGAACCTCTTAAAACCTGCTTCGGGTGAACCGATTGTATCGGCTACGCTCGATATGGTGCTCGGTATTTACTACCTCACACACATCAAGCCAAGTGGTAAGGGGCAGGGCAAGATCTTCGCTTCATTCGAAGAAGCTATGCTCGCTTACCAGAACGGAGCCGTCGACGTGAACGTTGCTATTAAGCTTCTCTGGAACGGTTCGGTTATTGACACCTCTGTTGGACGCGTACTCTTTAACGACATTCTTCCAGAAGAGATCCGCTTCATTAACGCAGAGATGATCAAGAAGGATCTGAAGGACGTGATGGCACGTATCCTCGAGACTTTGGGTCAAGAAGAAGCGGCTGCTTTTGCTGACCGCCTCAAGGACCTCGCCTTTAAGTCTGTTTCTCGTTCGGGAATCAGCTGGGGTATGGATGACCTTCAGGTACCAAAAGAAAAGCCAGCATTGATGGCCGCTGCCGAAGAGCGCATCACCGAAGTCCAGGGACAGTACAACGTAGGGCTCCTCACCAACGAAGAGCGCCGTAACCGCGTTATTGAAATCTGGAACGAAACCAAGAACAAAATTACCGAAGCCGTACGTGGCACCATCGACAAAGAAGGCCCAGTACACGCCATGGTGTATTCAAAGGCTCGTGGTTCTGAATCGGTTATCGTACAGATGACCGGTATGAAGGGACTTATGGCTGGTCCAACCGGTGAAACGATCGAGCTCCCTGTTAAGAGTTCGTTCAAAGAAGGATTCAACGTGCTCGAGTACTTTATCTCGACTCACGGTGCTCGTAAGGGTATGGCCGATACGGCTCTCCGTACCGCAACCGCTGGTTATCTGACCCGTCGTTTGGTAGATGTATCACAGGACATCATCGTTCGCGAAGAAGACTGTGGCGACACCGAAGGAACCGTGCTCTACCGTGAAGACTCAGAGCCAATCGGTATTAGCTTCGCGACTCGTGTTGAAGGCCGTGTGGTTCTCGAAACCCTCAAAGATGCCGAAGGCAACGTGATTGTGAAGAAGGGAATGCTTGCTACCAAAGAACAGGGCCAGGCTGTAGAGAAGGCTGGTACTCCAAAAGTACACATCCGTAGTTTGGTCACTTGTAAGTCACGTCGTGGAGTCTGCCGTAAGTGTTACGGTATCGACCTCGGACGCAGCGAGCTCGTGAAGCTTGGTGCCTCTGTCGGAGTCGTGGCCGCTCAGGCTATTGGTGAGCCAGGAACCCAGCTGACCATGCGTACCTTCCACATCGGTGGTGTGGCAGGGTCAGATATTACTCAGGGTCTCCCACGTGTCGAAGAAATCTTTGAGGCTCGTACTCCAAAGACCGAAGGTATTTTATCAGAAGTTGATGGACAGGTGATTAAAATTGCCAAGGAGCCAAAGAGCATCAAGGTAACTATCAAGACTCCAGAAGGCAACGAAGAAGAATACGCCGTGCCTGCGTCAGTCGCCCTGAAAGTAAAAGAAGGGGATTTGGTAGGAGTCGGAAGTATCCTCTCAGAAGGACACATTGACCTCAAAAAATTGTACGATGTTATGGGCCGTGAAGCCGTGCACCGTTACATCATCCGCGAGATTGAAGAAATTTATGCCAGCCAGGGTGAAGGTATTAACGACAAACACATCGAAGTGATTATTCGCCAGATGCTGTCACGCGTGAAGATTGTTGACCCAGGTGACACCATGCTCCTCCCAGGAGACGTGGTCGAGCGAGATCAGTTCGAAGAAGCCAACGAAGAAATGCGTACTAAGGTAACCCAAGAAGCCACCGGTGTTTCGGAAGTACTCGGTATTACCAAGGTTGCTCTTTCAACCGAAAGCTTCCTCTCAGCTGCCTCGTTTATGGAAACCACTCGTGTGTTGGTAAACGCCTCAATCGCCGGTAAAGAAGACCGCTTGCGAGGACTGAAAGAAAACGTGATCATCGGTCGCCTCATTCCAGCCGGAACCGGGTACCGTGGTCTCGACAGCCAGCAAAAAGTAGCACCTGTTGCCGAAGATGCCGCTCCAAGCAGTGACGCCGAAGTCGCCACTGAAGAGTAGTTGAACAAGGAACAACAAGACTCCCAAAAACCCCTCATCAGAGGGGTTTTTGCTTATGCGCGAAGCATTGACAAAAAATATATAACCACGTACAATAAACTGTTATTGAAGGATGTGCTAATGACACTCTTTTGATAATGTGTAAATTATTTAGGTTTTTTGACAACCAAAAAGAGGAGGCAGAAATGGCCAATGAAGTAGTAGTTCAAGAAGAAACCACTCAGCCGCTGACCAAGTGGCAGAACGCCATTACCACAGCCAAGCGCTGTGGTACTGCAGTAAAGGACTGGTTTGAAATCCAGTCTAAACCCGAGGGGATCTCATTTTGGCGACGGACAATTGGCCCAGGAAAAGGGTTCCCATGGGTAGCAGGAGCACTGTTTCACTCCGTGGTACTTGCACAGGTGGTGTCGCCATTGATTACAAAACTTGCTCTCGTTCCGCTCATCCTCCCGGTAGCAGCCTTTGTATTGTTTGCTTGGGGAGAGTTTGACGTAACCAAGCTTCAGGGGGTGCTTGCGGGTAATTTGGGGCTGGTGGTCTCTATCGGGAGTATTCTTATGATCGCACTCTTTATTCAGAGTGTCGTGAAGGTAACCCGCTTTATTCAAAGCTTCTTTGGAGAGCAGGAAAGTAAGTCTGCTCGGCGCAGTAATGCGCTGGCGGGTACGCTGGCTCCCATTGCAACCTTTGGTATCTGGGCGCTACTGGCAGACCTTGGATACTTCTTGGTAACTGCCAAGGGTATTGGGGTCATGGTAGTGGGTGCTTTTGCAGGTCCGGCTGTTGGTCAGGCCGTACAAAGCATCGATTGGAATGGGACTATCACACCAGAGCAAATAGCGATCATTGCCAATCAGGTGAGTGTGTGGTTGCGCATTGCCTTTTGCGTGGTGCTGGGTCTTCATTTGGCGTTAGTATGGGGAACTTATCACTACACATACAAAGGTATCGAGGCAGTACTAAATGGGATCGTGAGGTTTTACAAACCGGCAGCTGACCTCATAAGGCGGTATAGACCGAAAAGAGAAGAGGATTGGCTTCTGTCTATAGCTGCTAGCATACTAGTCCTTCTTGTAGGCTCTTGTTCTGTTGATTACGCCATTGAAACTCCTGCTGAAAAACAAGAGCAAATTGCCGAGGCGAGGCAGGATAAAATTGATGAACTCGCTCGTCGCTCAAAAGACTGGCGCGAAGGATGGAAAACTTGGTGCAGTGGCAACCTGACTTTTGCAGAAGCAAAAGGAAAGGTTTATCAGTTGACCGAGAGCGAAAAAGTTCCTCAGTCAGGGACGATTCCGTCACAGCCAACAAGATGTTTCGGCGAGCTCACACCCCGCCTTCATCTTGGGGAATTCTATTCCGAAGGAAGTTCTTACAGGGGCACATTAGTGATCGCTGATGCTGCTGGGTACAAATCCGGTGGCGGAGAAAGAGGCTCCTGTTTTATGAGTAAAGAAGACGGTGATGCTTTCGGTAGAACAATGGGTGATCATTGCCGGAATGACCTACGGGTAAACCGAGCAGTTCGTTACTGGGTAGAATTACCAGAAGGACTTCCGAAGGGCGTCTCAGTGCCCCCCTTGCCAGATGCAAAAACCCTCGAATCCCTCGAGAAATAACTTTTCTCGGTAATACCGGGAGCCCCGTCGGCGTGTAATACGCTGGCGGGGAATTTTTTTATGCTGGACAAGCCTGGCGAAATCTACTATACAGTAAGGGAAGTACGGGACGTACATTTGGGCGCCTCCTGAGTAGAAAAAGTAAGAGTTCTTTTGTGGACAACCTGAGAAGTAGACCACAAGAAGAAAATCAAAGAATGGCGGGCGCTCAAAAGGTGCTCGCCTTTTTCTTTCTGTGACTTCTTGGTATACTGTCTATATTATGGGACGCAAAAAGAAAGAACCAGAACCAGTGGAAGAAGCGCCGCAGTTTTCGTTTGGCAGCATTCTTGATAGTGACGCGAAGCGGGGCATTTTAGCGGTGTTCTTTTTTGCGTTTTCACTTTTAGCTTTCTTGGGGTACTTCGATTCCGCTGGGCTTTTAGGGGAGTGGATTAACCGAGGGATGGGATTTCTCATCGGTGTAGGTAAGTGGCTCTTGCCGGTCCTTCTGGTTATCGCAGGAGTCTTTTTGCTGCAGCGTCGTGAATCAGGCATGAGCGACACAGTAAAGTTTTTTGGACTCGGTCTTATTTTTGTCAGCACGCTTGGACTCCTTCATTTTTTTGTTGGTTCAACGAGCGAAGAAATGCTCGCCGTAGCGAAAGAGGGGCATGGAGGGGGAATGCTGGGGTATGCGCTCGCCGCACTCTTTTTAAAGCTGGCTGGTGGTATTGCCGGGGGTATCTTACTGTTTGCTTTTTTTGTGGCGGGAATCATTGCGACGTTTAATGTATCGCTGGTAGAACTTTTTGCTAAGAGTAAGGGGACGCTGGCTGATCAAAAAGCACGCCTGGCTGCACGGGTGCAGCGTGGTGATGAATCTGACGATGAAGATGAGGAATATGAAGAAGATGAGGTGGATGAAGAGATTGAAGAAGTAGATCCAGAAGTAACTGATGAAGAACGGGCGAAGCTCGAGGCACATAATATTGCCAAGTTGTCGTTTGGTGATGAGATGGAAGAAGATGAAACCGAAGAAGAGACTGATGAAGAAGAGGATGAAACCGAGGAGGAAGAAGCTGATGAAGAAGATGAGGTAGCACCAAAGAAGCGTCGTCGCAAAGTAGCTTATTGGGATCTGCCACCGACTCAGCTTTTGGATGACGTAACGGGTCAGGCTAAAGGTGGTAACACGAAGCATAATCAAGAGGTAATCCAGTCAACATTAGGGCACTTTGGTATCGACGTGACTCCGGTGGGGGTGCGCGTGGGCCCTACTGTAACCCAGTACAGCTTTAAGCCGGGTGTTGGTGTTAAGGTATCGCGTATTACCACGCTTGCCAACGACCTCGCGCTCGCTTTGGCTGCGCAGTCTATCCGTATCGAAGCGCCTATCCCAGGGCAGTCGGTTATCGGTATCGAAATTCCAAACCTCGAAAAAGCCAAGGTATGTTTGCGCAGTCTTTTGGATGACAAAGTCTTTAAGCAGCGTGGCTCGAACCTGATGCTGGGTCTTGGGTATGACGTGGCCGGGCAGACGATTCTGGCGGACCTCCGTAAGATGCCTCACCTCTTGATTGCAGGACGCACGGGTTCTGGTAAGTCGGTGTGTGTCAATGCACTCCTTCTTTCACTCCTCTACCAAAACTCACCAGAAGACCTCAAATTGATTTTGGTGGATCCAAAGCGCGTTGAGCTTTCTATTTACAAGGGTATCCCACACCTTAAGACCGATGTGATTGTTGAAAACAAAAAGGTAGTGAACGTGCTTAAGTGGGCTGCCCACGAAATGGAGCGCCGCTATAAGTTACTCGAGGCCGTGCATGTCCGTGATATTGTTTCGTACAAAGAAAAATATAACCGTGGTGAAACACGTATTGTAGTAGACCCAGATACTGGCACCGCCAAGGAAGAGCCACTCGAGAACCTGCCGTACATTGTGATCGTGATCGACGAAATGGCCGACCTCATGATTATGCACGGAAAGGAAGTGGAATCGATTATTATCCGCATTGCTCAGATGTCACGTGCTATCGGAATCCACCTGATTCTGGCCACGCAGCGCCCAAGCGTCGAGGTTATTACCGGGCTTATTAAGGCAAACATCCCAACTCGTATCGCTTTTCAGGTAACCAACCAAATTGACTCGCGTACGATTCTTGATACCAGTGGTGCCGAAAAACTTCTTGGTAGTGGAGATATGCTCTATGCTGCCAGTGAAGGTAAGGAAATGCGACGTATTCAGGGAGCCTTCATTGCTGACGACGAAGTACGCCGCGTGGTAGCCTTCTGGAAGACGCAAAAAGAAGCCATGGGCGAGGACGAGGCACTAGATGATTTTGACGATGGCGACAGTGACATTGCATCGGCCTTGAATTCTATTGATGAAGGTAGTAAAGAAGATGATTTGTACGAGCAGGCTAAGCAGATTATTATTGAATCTGGCCGGCCTTCAACAACGTACTTGCAGACCGCCTTGGGTATTGGGTACCCACGTGCTGCTCGCCTCACCGGTCTCCTCGAGAAAAACGGTATCATTGGGATGCAGGGGACTAAGAAAGTAGTGATGATTGGTAAGGGAACCGTCCATGTTGACGATGACGAAGCTGGTGCACCAGATGATATGAGTCTCCAACAGGAGCGAGATAAATGGCAGATATAACAGGCCGACAATGACCGAAACATTTACCCGAAAAAAAGTTGAATCACTCACCCTTGGCGAGAAACTTACTCGTTTGCGTACCGACACACGACTTTCCTTGCCTGAGGTATCGAAAGCAATTAAGGTTCAGGTAAAGTATTTGGAATTTTTGGAGCGCGGGCAGTACGATCGGCTACCAGCCGATGTCTATGTGCGAGGGTATCTGCGGAGCTATGCTCGGTACCTGAATCTTGATGAGAAGGCGATGCTGCGTTTGTACGAGCAGGAGCGCAATATCAACCAGGCAATTCACCCGGAGGACCACCGCGCCGAGAAGCGTTTTTCGATGCCGAAGACCACCTTTGCGTTTTCGTCACGTTCCGTTGTTATGGGTGGGATTGCGCTGGTGCTCATCGGAGTCTTTGGGTATCTGTGGTTTCAGTTCCGTCAGTTTACCACCGATCCGCTTCTAGCCTTAAGTGAGCCAAATCCAAGCACCGTAGTCGAAGGCAAGAGTGTGTGGCTGAAAGGAAAAACTGACCGCGGCACCCAAATTACCATTAACAACCAGGCCACTTTTGTAACGCCTGACGGTACCTTTGCCGAAGAAATTACGCTCCAGAATGGCGTGAACCAAATTATTGTGAAGGCGGTAAACCGTTTTAATAAGGAGAAAACAGAGGCTTTACAGGTAGAAGCTCGCTACGACGAGGCGCCAGCAGTGTCTTCGGAGGATCTTGCGCTAAAGCAGGCCGAAGCCGAACGACTCTTCCGTATCGCTCTCACGATTAAAGAGGTCCCGACCAAGGTGACACTCCTCGCCGATGGCGCAGTGAAATTTGATGAGGTCTTGAGTGTGGGGGATCCAAAGATTTTTGAGGCGAAGGAGCGTTTTGTGGTGAGTACTCCGAATGGAGGAGAAGTATTGCTTCAGAGAGCGCCAGGAGCGACCCCGGAGCCGTTGGCTGCCGAGAAAACTACCGTCAAAGATCGGATTTTGGAGCGTGAAGCGGCGTCAGTTCCAGAAACCAAGCCAGCCCAGTAAACGGGCCAAGAGGCCAAAAAAGGTGTATACTAAGGAGAGTGATAATTAGCTAATTGTGGTATATGGCAAAGAAAAAAGTAGCGGCGACAGCGAAAGAGGGGGATAAGCTCGCCAGCGTTGTTGGACAAATCGAAGCAAAATTTGGAGAAGGAATGATTATGAAGCTCGGTGATATGCGCCGGGTAGATGTTGAGGCTATTTCAACTGGATCAGTATCGCTTGAT
>CAZCQJ010000003.1:0-33801 GCA_964500865.1 uncultured Bdellovibrionales bacterium
GGGTCGTACGGTAGTTTTGATCCAGCGTAATTATGACGGCTTCTGGGTAGTCTTTTTCGAAATTTTAAATATTGGTGATGTCTGCTTGGCGCCAACCATAAATAGACTGGTAGTCGTCACCGATAACGAACAGATTGCGGTGCTTGGCAGCCAAAAGCGTTACCAAAAGGTACTGGGGGTGGTTGGTGTCCTGGTACTCGTCTACTAAAATGTACTGAAAAAACTCCTGGTAACGAGCCAGTACTTCAGGATGCTCTTGGAATACTCGCACGGTGAGCATAATGAGGTCGTCAAAATCGAGCGCATTGGCCGTAACGAGTTCCTTGTGGTAGGCCGCATACACCTTAGCTACCATTTCTTCGTAGTAGCCGCTCGAGGCAAGGAGGTAGGCATCCGGTGACTGCAGGGCGTTCTTGGCACGCGAGATAGCGTCACTCATGGCGCGCGGGCGCACTTCTTCGTCCGAAAGCTCGAGTGATTTTAACACGCGCTTCATGATCGTCTGTTGGTCCTGGTCGTCAAGGATATTGAAGTCAGTACCGTAAGTACCTAAGACCCCGATTTCGCGGCGCAGAATACGCACACAAATACTGTGGAAGGTGCCGATGTTCGCTGGACGTTCCATAAAAAAACCGCCCTTCTCGAGGAGGCCCCCGACGCGTTCACGCATTTCACCGGCTGCTTTGTTCGTAAAGGTCACCGCCAAGATGCGGCTCGGGGTAATATTTTTTTCGGTAATCAGGTAGGCGATACGGTGCGTCAAAGTCTTCGTCTTTCCGCTGCCGGCTCCGGCCAGAATAAGCACCGGGCCATCTGTCTGCAGCACTGCTTTGTGCTGCCCCTCATTGAGTCCTGCCTGCCAAAATGGCTCGTTATTTTGTGTATTTTTTTCCATAGTTTTCTCATTGTACCACACGCTCAAAAAATGCTGATTTTCTACTCACTATCGTGTTCACTCCTGCTTGGCGCCGAGGACAAATATGCTACTATACACCTATGAGTACTCCTCCATCTGCTACTGCTTTTTCGCAGCGCATCTTTGCTAGCCTTGAGTCCACGCCGTTTTCACTTCGGCTGTTTTTTACGAGCTTCCTAGCGCTCATCATTCTACGAGTGACTCTCGACCTTGGTGTCACTGGCTTCCAGCCACTCAGTACCTTCCAGCTCTTTATCCAGTTTGTACACACATTTTCTTTCTTTCTTTTCTCCTTTTTACTCCTTCTCTTTCTCCTCCTCTGGGGCACTAAGGAACCCCTCGAAAAAGTAAGCCGCGTACTACTCTTCGGCTTCCTGGTTATCCTCTTACCACCAGTCATCGATGCTATTGTATTTCGTGGCGAACTCTCCTGGAGCTTCTATTTATTTGCAAGCCTCGCAGAAATGCCCCATCGCTTTTTCACCTTCTTTGGCGAAAACCCCCATATCGGCATCACCACCGGCGTACGGGTCGAAGTAGCCCTCGTACTCCTTGCTATTTTTTGGTACACCAACACCAAAACAAAGTTACTGTCGCGTGCCCTTCTGGTAACCTTCATTTCCTAAGTCCTTTTGTTTTTCCTTGGTACCCTGCCTTCGTGGCTGGCATTTATTTTTTCACCAGCGCCACTTCTTGCTGTCGACCACCTCAAAGTCGCCGAGCTTTTTCTTTCGCCAGAAGATGTTTTTGGACGCAGCGTTACTGACCTCCGCAGCGCTCTTGGGTACAAAATTTCACTCTTTCTTGTTCCCTTACTTCCACTCTTCGGCGGCGGACTCCTTTTCTTGTCTCACAAAAAACAATTCCTTTCGCTCCTCAAAAATCTGCGCCTCCCCCAAATTTTTTACCATAACGGTCTTCTGTCACTTGGTCTTTTGTTGGCAGTCGTCTACACCGACGGCTACTTCCCATTCTCACTTTTCTCGATACTGGCGCTCATTGTACTGTTCTCGGTCATCACCAGCGCCTGGCTGGTAAGCGTTGTGCAAAACGACATTATAGATACACCCATCGACACACTCACGAACACCCACCGACCACTCATAGCGCAGGTTATCAATAAGGAAACCTACGTCCTCTATGGCTGGCTCCTCTTTGGCTATATGCTGCTTGCTGGCTACCTCATCAGCTCAACTGTACCTGTCTTTTTGCTGGCTTACCTCGGACTCGCCACGCTGTACTCGCTCCCACCACTTCGCCTCAAGCGCTTCGTAGGCATTGCTACCTTTGTGGCGGCACTGGCTGGATTTATCATTTTATCCCTCGGATATATTCTGCTGTCACCAACACATACCTTACATGGTCTCCCTTTTTCGCTAATGACTTTTTTGGTGCTGGCCTATACGTTTTTACTGCCCCTTAAAGACTTGAAGGATACCGCGGGTGACAGAAAAGATCACGTCTACACGCTTCCGGTGCTTTTGGGTGAACGACGAACAACGCTCTTTTTAGCGGGGAGCGCTCTCCTCTTTTTCCTCGGGAGTATCTTTGTGATGCACACACCGCAGCTGTTTTTGGTAGCACTCTTCTTTGGAAGCCTCGCCTTTTGGGTAATTGAATCTTCAGCAAAAGAAAAAGGCTGGCGTTCGTTTCGTACGTTGCCAGCCACACTACTCATGATTACTTTTTGCTACGGCCTTTTAGTTGCCTTCTTCTTGAGTTAAATTTTCTTACGAAAGCTTTTCAACTAAACGTTCCCAATCAGGAATTTCGAGCTCCTGTGGACGCCGCGCCTCACTCCAACCAAGCTGCTGCCATATACCCTGCAGTTTCTCTTTTGTCCCGAGTTGACCCGCCACACAGTTATTGAGGAGCGTCTTACGGCGCGCCGAAAAACCAATTTTCATAATACGGAAAATTGCCTTGTCTTTGTCGGCGTCATAGGCTCGGTACGGTACTAGTTTTACCAGTTGACTGTCGACTTTTGGCACCGGGTCAAAGTACACCTTGGTGATTATCGGCCCCAAAGTACAGGTAGCGTAGTACTGCGCAGCCAGTGTCAACAAGCTGCGCTGTTTCGCTCCACCAGCCAGACGCTCGGCGACTTCTTTTTGCACCAAGAGTGTAATTGTTTTTGGCGCTGGTGTATCCGAAAGGAGCTTTCGGATAATCGGTGCCGTAATGTAGTACGGAATATTAGCTACCACGCTGTACTCATCAGCAGTGACAATAGCTGCCAATGGTGTATCGAGAATGTCTCCTTCGGTAAGCGAAAATTTATCGTTACCCGCAAAACGTGCCTCGAGTACCGGGAAAAGATCCCTGTCGAGCTCTACCGCATACACACTGGCACCACGCTCCAATAGTGCAGCTGTAAGGTCGCCTCGGCCTGGGCCAATCTCGACAATACGGTCACCTGTTTCTACTCCAGCAAAATCAGCGATACTCGCTAAAATAGCAGGATCACTCAGAAAGTTCTGGCCAAATTGTTTTTTTGCTGGCAACATAGCAAGGGTATATAATATCTCGTTTACTTAATTTCTTCCATCTTTACCTGAATGACTCCCGTGCCGAGGTCGGCAATCTTTGCGAAGGCAACCTTGTCGAGATCAATGATGCGGCCCTTACCGAATGGTCCGCGGTCGTTAATGCGCACGATCACACTTTTGCCGTTCCCGGTGTTGGTCACTCGTACGTAACTTCCCATGGGGAGCCAAGGGTTAGCGGCTGCCAAAGTACCTGTGTGTGCGTACCACGAGGCACCACCTGTGTGTGACTTACCAACCGTTACCTTGGTACCAATCACGGTTTTTTCTGGGATGGCCTCAGCAAGAATTTCTTCTCGTAGAAGTTTTTTCTCGACAATTTTCCCGTTGTGCCGGCTCACCTTGTACACACGAGCGCGTTTACCAGCTACACCTTTTTGCACCACCTTCTTAGTCTGCCACGACACACTGTCGTCTTCGGTTTCTATTTTTTCAAAGGGAATGATTTCTTCTACCGATTCCTCGGTTACACTTACACGTGTTACTGCAATACTCATCCTGTCGGTAACGCTCACTTCGCGAGCAGGCTCTACAAGATCTGTTTCTCCCAAGGAAATAACTGCTTCTGAAAGAGCTTCCTCTACTGTTTCTGCAAAAACCTGTTTTTCTTCCTTACCATTCTCTGTTTCAAGCGCAATTGTTTTTGGCATTTGCACAGTAACAATCGTGCCAGCATACAGTGGCGCCTCTTTTTGAGGTATACTCCGTGCAGTGGCATCAAAACCAGCTTCTGTGAGTGCCTCGCCCACGGTTCCTTTGGTGCTCTCTACGGGGAACAATGCGCCTCCTATCGAAAAAAAGAAAGGTTTTTCTGTGGCCGTAAAACTGCGCTGTCCATGCCGCACAAACCAAAAGACTCCTCCTAGCACGAGCAAGAGCAAGAGCCCTCCTACGAGCTTGTTTGGCTGTGTCATACTATTCATTGGTAAACCGATACTGCAGCGCCTCGGCCAGATGTATCTGCTCAATAGTAGCAGAATTAGCCAAATCGGCAATAGTCCGCGCCACTTTCAGGACACGCGTGTAGCCACGGGCCGAAAGAGCGAGCTCTTTAGCAGCGAGCTGAAAAAACGTTTGATTTTCTGGCGAAAGGGCTGCAAAACACCTCACGAGCTCGCTCGACATTTCGGCATTCGTTAAAATTCCTTCGTCAGCAAAGCGGTTGGCCTGGCGCTGCCTGGCAGCGACGACGCGCTCACGCACCACGCTACTCGCCTCGCCTTCGCCGTGCTCACCGAGTTTCTCGAGGGCTACCCGTGGCACATGGATCTGCAGATCAATACGGTCGAGAATGGGACCGGATATTTTTTGCTGGTACTTTTGCACCTGCATTACTGAACACTGGCACAGCCGCTCGTTATCGCCACTGTAGCCACAAGGACACGGGTTCATCGCAGCAATGAGCATCGCCCGCGCCGGAAAATGATGTGTCCCGCGGACTCGTGATACTGTTACCACCCCGTCTACGAGCGGCTGACGCAGGCTTTCGAGCACACCGCGAGAAAATTCCGAAAATTCATCTAAAAAAAGAACCCCGCGGTGAGCCAAAGAAAGCTCACCGGGCTTCGGAAAACTCCCACCACCAACCAGGGCCGCGAGGCTTGCGGTATGGTGTGGCGAACGAAAGGGCCGTCGTGCCAAAAGTTCACCGGGCTTCATACGACCCGCTACAGAATAAATCTTGGTAACTTCGAGGCTTTCGTCAAATGAAAGTGGTGGTAGAATACTCGGCAAAGCTTTCGCCAGAAGCGTTTTTCCACTCCCGGGCGAACCAAGCAGAATAATATTATGGCCACCCGCTGCTGCGACCTCTAGGGCGCGCTTGGCCTGAGCCTGGTCAACAATGTGGGCTAAATCTGTTTCAAAAAAGTCAGTCACTTTTTTCTGCACCAGTGACTCGGCCGGAGAAAGTGGCCGTGTACCATTCAGGTGTGCTACAAGCTCGCCCAAAGAGGCTGGCGTAAAAACCGTTATTCCCTCCACTAGTAAGGCTTCCTCTACGTTCACTGGCGGCACATAGACCTCTGCATATCCCTGCTCCTTCGCAAAGAGTGTCACCGGAAGCACTCCCTGCACTTTACGAATAGCGCCACTTAAGGCGAGTTCGCCAATGAAAAGCTTATCTTTCGGATCAAACCCAAGCTGCTTGGTGGTCAGTAAATATCCAAGCGCGATCGGCACATCAAATACCGGTGAATTTTTTGGAAGATCAGCCGGCGCTAAGTTTACAGTAATGCGACCAGACTGATGCGGCGGCTTAAAACCACTATTTTTTAGAGCGGCACTCACTCGCTCGCGCGATTCCTTAATAGCGGTATCTGGAAGCCCCACAAGCGAAAAAACATGAAGACCGCCTGGTAGCGTGTCTACCTCTACTTCTACCAAAAAACTTTCCAGCCCCAAGGTAGTAGCCGAAAAAACACTACATGACATAGGTTTGTTCTTTTTTCCAAAAGTAAACTATGCCCGCTAGGGCAGCCAACGTAAGCAAAATATCGCCACCATTCACGAATACAGCGCCTAATGGCAGATAATCGAGCACACAACCAGCATTCAAGCGCTCCAGAATATGACTCACGCCTACAGCACTCACTGAAACAGTAATACTAGCCCATAAAAAAACGGGATGCTGCCGGTACTCCTTTACAGCAAAACAAAGGAAGAGGAACAGAGCGATCACTGGTACAAAAATATTTCCAAAAAAAGTATCCTTTAAAAACGGCCAGGCACCCCCAGCATTACAAACACTAAATTGGCCACTGTCCAGCCAAAAAAGAGCGGTGCTTTGTAAAAGGAGCACGATTGCTACAAACATTCCCCCGAGTAACCATTCCTCCTTACGCTTCATGAATATTAATCCGTAATAATAGCGACACGAGCACTTGGGTAAGCCTCGAGACGTTCCTTAGCGATAGGTTGACCGGTTTTCTCACAAAGGCCATAGGTTCCAGCCTCAACCCGCTCGAGAGCTACCAGTACTTCGTGTAGACGGTATTCCAGCTTCGCTTCAATACCCAGGTTATCAACGTATTCTTCAACCTCAGAAGCAGTTTCTTCTTCGCCGTTTCCCATGTCATTAATCCGTGTTTTATACTCACCTTCGCCTGTTTTTTTACCAAGAAGCGACAGTTCATGTTCGAGGTGTTCCTTCTCAGCAAAAAGCTTACCCTGAAAGTGCTTGATTTCTTCTTGTGTTAGATGCATAAATGTGATTCTTATTTGCTCTTAGTATATCATATTTCTCCGGACGCTAGTAAAAAACATCCGGCAAGAAGCGGACTTTAGCAGTTTTGGCAGGAGCATCGTAAACAATAGCGAGCACACCAAAATGATATTCTTTTTCTTGGTTGCGCGTCTCTTGTAAAAAATGGGTGGCAGCGCGCTGCACGCGGGCCAGCTTAGCACGCGTTACGGCAGCTTCTGGAAAAACTTCCTCATGTTTAGCACCAGACTGTACTTGGCGCAGTTTTACCTCTATAAAATAGAGGATTTCTTCTTTTATAGCCACAATATCAATTTCACCCTGGCGTTTCCCCTTAGCCTGGTAGTAATTCGTAGTCACGATAGCAAAGCCACGCTCCCGAAGATACCGCTCGGCGAGCCTTTCGCCTAAAATACCCTTTTGTGAAGTGAGTGCAAAACGTTTCATGTTACCACTATACACCCTAAAAACGTAAAAAACACCTTTCGGTGTGATCTTGTTGTCTTTTCTATTGTTAGCTACTTTTCACTCTCCCCCAACCACATGTAAACCTTGTTGGAGGAGGGCGTCACGAGGCCCAAATTATAAAATATATTGGCTGGGACGCCCATCCTTTTGCATGTGCCAACAGGTGCTTCGGTAACCTAGCCCGGGAAGGCATTGGTTATCCATAGGAGTGCCTGTATCTTCTGCACATGTCTATCTGCATGTCATCTCTTACGTTGACATCAATCCTTGACCATTCTCTGGCATTTAGCCTTTATTTTTATAAGGAACAATCAGTATCCGTATTCTCTATTCATTGAATAGGGAGTACGCACACTGCACTCACTATGACACTAATTTTTTCTTTATTTTTATTTTGAAAAAATATTTGTTTTTCTTTTTGCGAACATTCACACTATCCCGAGTAAGAGTCGGGGACACCTTTCATTGAAGGTGATTTGAACAGTCAGGAACATATCGACAAGAAATGAATGTGGCTTCTCGATATAATCCTGACTCCTCAGTAAAAGAATGGGAGGAAGTTGTTAAGTAACTCACTTACAAAACCATTATAGCAAAAAAAGAGGTGCGTGTCAATTTTCACGTACCTCTTTTTTCTTTTTTTGTTCTTGCTCTGTTACTGACTGCTTTTCTGGCGTGCATCAAGCACTGCGCGCAGTGTATTTTTACTGTTTGCCATGACGAGCGAACTCTCTACGCGAGCCACATCAAACGAAAATCCTTGTGTTGAATCTATGTTCGTATACTGAATAGCTGTTGTGTTATATTGACTCGAAGAAAATACCTGCTTATCAGCAATGGCGTATACCAAAGGTGTTTCAAAAAAGATTGTCTTAACACTTGCCAGGACACTTGATGGGTTCGCTACGAAACTATCCATACTTTCTGGCTTCACAGACGTAGCCAAAGCTGTACGTATCACCCCTTCGTCCACAAAAAGGTAGAGTGAGAAGCTTTCACCAGCGCCAACAGCCAGTGAGCTCTTAGGATCACCACCGAACAGGAGCAAAAACCGTGAAAAAGCGATTGGATTACTATTAGTGTCAGTAACCAAGAACTCTCGTGGCGACGTAGTGCCCTCGCTTATCATTTTTGCCCCCTCATCCTTCAGTAAAGTGCGGAGCGAGTCTGGCGTAGCAGTCTCAACATCAATAGCAAGGTACTGCGGCGGCGTCACACTAAGACTATCCTTACTTACTTCAACGGTAGCAGCCTGAATATCGTTAATGCTTTGCTCAGTGGTTGGCTCTATCTGGTTGCGAGTCGACAAATAATACCATGATCCACCAGCAATAAGAGCTAGAATAAGAATAAACACAAAAAATGAGAGAACCGTGGGTGAAAGTTTTTTCTCCTTTGGCCTATCAAGGGTTTGCTCTTCAAATTCAGCAATTTTTTTATGAAGCAATGGATCAACCTTTAACTGTGAAAAATCCGGAGCCTGCCCTGCCGGAGCCTCGGTACGCAATTCTGTCTCTGCTACCTGGGGCAGAACCACCTCTTCTGAAGTAGGGACCGTTGTTAACTCTGCCTTCTGAAAATGAATCGCTGGATCTGTGCCCTCAATCGATAATGGCTTTGGCTGCGAAGGAATCACCTGTTCATCCATTTTTAGCACATTTTCTTGCTGCGTCACAGCATGGTTTAAGAAAGGATTCCTGGTTACGGGCATACCCACTGCAGAAGCGCTCGATTTTGACTCATTTTCCTGCTGTACAGGAGGAACGTCCTTTGGTTCAGGAGCCGTTTGCAAAAAAGGACTCTGGGGCTCTGGCTGTGTCCTGGCGACGGTTGGCGCTACCGATACTGACGGGCGAACGCCTACGCCATTCACGATGACCTCGTCTAAAATATCTTGCGGAATACCCGCTGGAGCTGCAGTTTGTTTTTTGGAAAAAAGTCCCATACTTTTTTTATTTGTTTTATAAATGGCACTTACCCCAGGGCGAGCCCTGGACTGAAGTCCTCGCGTAGCAAGTCACGCAGTATTGACCATTTGTTACCTTACTTTGTTTGGAAACAAAAAATCTTTTTTGTTTCGCTCACTTCAGATGGTAGTAAAAAGAAAAGAAGAGTAGATCTTTTCTTCTACTCTTCTAGTATAGTCTCTTTCTCGCTGGGTGCAAGAGGATTACATTTCTGGTTCGGTTCCTGGACGAGGCTTAAGCGCCTTCATCGAAAGATTGATGCGTCCCTGTGCGTCAATTTCTTTTACAACAACATCTACCTTGTCGCCAACCTTCAGAACGTCTTCCACTTTTTCGATACGTTTGTGATCGATCTCTGAAACATGGATAAGTCCTTCTTGGTTCGGCAGGATCTCTGCGAAAGCACCGAAGGTCATGAGTCGCGTAATGCGGGCTTCGAACTTCTCACCAGCCTTGGCTTCGCGCACAATACCTTTAATCCATTCAACAGCGCGGTCAGAACCTTCTTGATCACTCGAAGTAATGAATACACTACCGTCATCCTCGATATCGATAGAAACACCGGTCTCGTCGATAATCTGGTTGATCATTTTTCCTCCAGGTCCAATAATCTCGCGGATTTTATCTGGATTCACGTGCAGCGTAATAATACGTGGGGCAAACGGTGACATTTCGGTGCGTGGAGCATCAATTGCCTCCATCATCTTGCCCATAATAAACATACGTCCTTCCTTGGCCTGTGCAATCGCGTCTTTCAGCATGCTCGGCGTCAGTCCGTCAATCTTCACGTCCATCTGCAGGGCCGTGATTCCTTCTGTTGTACCAGCCACTTTAAAGTCCATGTCTCCGTAGTGGTCTTCGAGTCCCTGAATATCACTCAGCACCTTAAACTCACCAGCGTCGCCAGTGATGACTCCCATAGCAATACCAGCTACTGGGCGTGTAATTGGCACACCAGCATCCATGAGTGACAGGGTCGAGCCACAGGTCGAAGCCATCGATGACGATCCGTTTGATTCGAGGACTTCGGAAACGAGCAAAATGGTGTATGGAAAGGCTTCTTTGCTTGGCAGCACTGGCACCAAAGCCTTTTCGGCCAGGGCACCATGACCAATTTCGCGGCGACCAGGGCCACGCATTGGACGAACTTCACCAACAGAATACGGTGGGAAGTTATAAAAGTGCATATAGCGCTTTTTAATGTCTACTTCCATTGTGTCGACAATCATTTCGTCACCAGGGGCGCCAAGAGTCGTAACGGTAAGGGCCTGAGTTTCACCACGGGTGAAGAGCCCGGTACCGTGGGTACGCGGCAGTACACCTACCTGGGTGGTAATTGGGCGGATTTCGTGAATACCACGGCCATCTGGACGGGCATCGTTCTTCAGAATCTGTTCGTGCACCACTTCGTCAGCATATTCGTCACTCACCAAAGCCAAAACTTCGTTTACGTTCTTTTCGTCGCCAAATTGCGCAGCGGCACGGGCGGCAAGTTCGGTATTAATTTCGGCAATACGCTGTTCCATAGCCTTCTTTGGGCGCAGGTACAAAGCTTCGTCCATACCGAGTTCCTTACACCACTCACGGATAGCAGCCTCGAAAGCCTCGCTTCCTACAAGTAGTGCGGCAGCGCGCTTTTCCTTTCCGGCAGCCTGTTTTACTTCCAAAATAAAGTCGCAGACTTTCTGAATCGACTCGAAAGCAAATTCAAAAGCCTGTCCCATTACTTCTTCGGTGATTTCTTGGGCACCAGCTTCGATCATGTTGATCTTCTCGCGGGTTCCAGAGACCAACAGGTCGAGCTTACTGTCGACACGGTCGGCACTCTTTGGGTTCAGCACAAAACCAGCCTCGGTAAGTCCCACGCGCACGGCACCAATCGGGCCATTCCAAGGAATATCCGAGAGGGTCAGTGCGGCCGAAGCAGCAATCATGGCGACTAAATCTGAATCGTTCTCGCCATCGTACGAAAGCACGGTGGTAATCACCTGCACTTCGTTACGCATACGGCTGTTAAACAGCGGGCGAATGGTACGGTCTACGGCACGGCCACTGAGCACCGCATCGTCTGATGGGCGTCCTTCGCGCTTAATAAAGCGGCTTCCCTTAATTTTTCCGGCAGCGTAGTAACGCTCCTCAAAATCCACCATCAAAGGGAAGTACCCTGTGATGCGTGACATTTCTTTACTCATCACCGCGGTAGCGAGCACAACGGTGTCGCCATAACGCACGGTAACGCTTCCACTTGCCTGCTTGGCCAGTGTTCCGGTTTCAATGGTCAGGTCACGCCCGCCCAAAGAAAGTGTAAAACTTTTCTCCTGCATAGAGTTTGCGAGCAAGGAGTAGGGCTCATAAACACGCGAAGAGGTGTATTTTCTCTGTATAAACCCTGTTATACAGTCTTTTCCACGCCTTCGTGCAGCTACAAACCGCTCACTTGCTGTACTTAAAAATATTATCCTCACTGGCTACATTCTACCCTAAAAAAGGCCTTCTGTAAAGGACTTCTGTACTAAAAACCTCTGATAACTAAAGATTCTACTGCTACCATTACTACCCAAATTGACTATTGTAAAGTTGGCTTGACATGTTTTTTACAAAAGAGTATCTTGGATGTAAAGATAACTTTACACGATAATGACACCGACTGTTCAAAATACTGTGGCAAAAAGTCGCCTGGCGCGGGGTGTCACGCAAGAAGCCCTTGCGAATGCCGTGGGCGTTACTCGTCAAACGATCATCGCCCTCGAAAAAGGCAACTACGTGCCTTCTGTTCTGTTAGCCCTGCGCATTGCCAAATACTTTAATCAGCCCGTTGAAAAACTTTTTTTCTATGAATAGCACTCTTTCTAAGACATCCTTGCTGGCCCTGGTGGTAATAGCGGCGCTCGTCCTTATGATGTGCCCTATTCCCTTTCTGATGCTTACCAGCACGCAGATGGTACTTACCAGCTTGGCGGCGCTTGGTTTTATCATGTGGACTGTTTTTCAGTGGCAAGAAGGCGCCCTGGACGAACGTGAGGAGCTGCACCGGTTTTTAGCTGCCCGACTTGCCTATTTTGTAGGGGCAGCCATCGTGATGATCGGGGTACTCGTACAGAGCCTTCGGCACAGCGTAGATCCTTGGCTCGTGGGCGCACTCATCGGAATGATTGTCGCCAAGGTGGTTTCTCGGGGTATTGCCGAAAAATACAACTAAAAGACTATGTATCAAACAAAGAAAGGGGGTGAATACGATGAATAACAAAATTATTGCTCTTACTGTAGCTGCGGTAGTGATTCTGGGTGGTATTTTCTTGGTTATGAATAGTAACGAAATGGCTTCTGATAAAGGCATGATGGAACAGAAAGAGATGCTGCCGCAAGACGGAGCCATGCAAAAGGATAGCGCCATGATGGAGAAAGATGCCATGATGACAAAGGATGCCGGGGTGACAGATGCTATGACTGAGGACAAAATGATGATGAAGGGAGGCTACATGGACTACGACGCGAGCAAACTCGCCTTCGCTGAAAAAGGAAAAGTGGTGCTCTTTTTTAAGGCCGATTGGTGTCCCTCTTGCAAGGCTTTAGATGCCGACATTACCAAAAACCTGAGTCAGATTCCTGCTGATGTCTTGATTCTTAAAGTAAACTACGACACCGCTACTGACCTTAAAAAGAAATACGGTGTTTTGGGGCAGCATACGCTGGTCTCTGTAGATAAAGATGGGGACGCGAAAGCCACCTGGCGCGGCAGCGCGACACTGCCGGAACTCTTGAGTGAACTCCAGTAATTCTGTGTTTTTTGGGAAGAACTCTTTTCTAGACAGAGGTCTTCTCGGGGGATGACGTAATTATACAAACACTATGACACTCTACTTTTTTGCTTTTCTTTCGGGGGTGGTAACGATTTTTGCACCCTGTATTTGGCCACTACTACCCATTATACTTTCTTCGGGCGTCACTAGTGGCCACAAAAAACCCCTTGGGATTGTTACCGGTATTTCGGTAAGCTTTTTGTTTGCAACTTTGGCATTGGCCTTTATTCTCCGTATTTTTCCTGTTGATCCAGAGCTTTTCCGGCTTCTTGGGGTAGCTATTATTTTGTTACTTGGGTTTACCCTCCTTATTCCCCGGGCTACTTTGTGGCTCGAGGGAAGAGTCAGTCGTTTATCCAGTGCTTTTGGCGCTGTAAAAAGTGAAGGTTCTGGTTTCTGGTCGGGCTTTCTCACCGGAGCAGCCCTCGGGCTCGTTTGGTCTCCTTGTGCCGGGCCTATCTTGGCCACGGTAGCAACTGTGGCCGCCACCCAAGGAGTGAGCCTCACTATTTTTCTTATTGCTTTCTTTTTTGTCGCTGGCGTCTCTGTACCATTGTTTTTTATCGCTCTTCTTGGCCAAAAAGCCTTCGCCAAAATGCGAGCAGCAAACAAGCACACGGCTCGTATTCAGCAATTTTTTGGGCTCGTGATTATTCTTGCTGGCATTATGATTTACACCGGGTACGATAAAACCCTTCAGGCAAAAGTGCTCTCCGTTTGCGGCAGCGCTGGTTCGTGGCTTACGAGCTTTGAAGAAGCCCCTCAGGTAAAAGAGCGGCTCCAGGAGCTCCGCGGGAATCGCTCATCTCAAGAAAAAAGTGCGCCCAGTAAAAACCTCCAAAACCTCGGCGTAGCTCCAGATCTTACAGGGATCGAAGGCTGGCTCAATACAGAGGGCGGCAAGAGCCTTTCTCTACAAGAACTTCGCGGCAAAGTAGTGCTTATTGATTTTTGGACATACAGCTGCATAAACTGCATTCGTACGCTCCCGTATGTAGAGAGCTGGTACACCAAATACCAAGACCAAGGACTGGTAGTAGTCGGGGTGCACACACCGGAGTTTTTATTCGAGCATAAAAAAGAAAATGTGGCAGTAGCGATTAAAAAATACGGCCTTACCTACCCAGTGGCCCAAGATAACAACTACAGCACATGGCAGGCTTTCGAAAACCAGTACTGGCCAGCACACTACCTGATTGATACCACAGGCGCCGTCCGCTACACTCATTTTGGCGAAGGACACTACGATGAAACCGAAGCTGCTATCCGATCTCTCCTAGAGGAGGCCGGCAAAAAAGTTGATGCGAGCACCAAAACTGACGTCGTAACTGAAGCACCTAGTATTGGGGAACAGACCCCCGAAACATACCTCGGGTTAAGCCGCATGGAGCGCTTTTACTCTGCCGAAACTCCCAGTGTAGGAACCAAAAACTTTTCTTATAAAAACAACTCCTTCCCCTTAAACGCCTGGGGCTACCAGGGCGAATGGGCCATTCTTGGAGAACGCGCCACAGCAAACAAAAATGCGAAGCTTGGGCTTCGGTTTCAGGGAAACAAGGTGTTTTTAGTCATGGGCGCGACGCCAGCAGGAGGAAAAGCAGAGGTTTTATTGAACGTAATACTCTTAAGCCCTGACTTGGCAGGCGCCGACGTTAATCAAGGCGTAGTAACTGTTACCGAAGAACGCCTCTACGAACTCGTAAAAAATAACCCCGAGACTTCGGGATTTTTAGAAATCCGCTTTTTAGATTCAGGTATTTCTGTCTATGCCTTTACTTTTGCTTCATAAAAAGCCTCAGGGCAAGTTCGTCTAATACTTTTTCCAAACAATTTCAAAAATCTGGCGCAGGGCTTTAGCGACGTCTTCATTTTCGATAGCCAGTCCCTGCAGATTTTTATAATCTTCGATACGCACTAAATCACCCAAAATACTCAGGGCCACTTCTGGATGATACTCGTTTACGGGAATACTCTTCACCACACGGCCATACTGAGCGTCAGTGGTGCGGTATTTTGTCAGCAAGGGGTCGGCTGGAGCCACACCCCGAACCCGAATCTGCTGCTTTTGGAGAGTCGGAAACCATTCCTTCTGAAAATATTCCACCAAGGCTGGAGTAATATTTTTGTCCGTCGCCCAAAAACCAAGCATCTCCTGTCCCGCATGTTCCTTTACTTTGTACTCTAATAACTGTTTTATCCCCTCAACACCCTCAAAATAGAGCGCGTTTACTTTGTGCTTCTGCCCCCTGGTAAGTGCCAGGATCTCCGGCAAAAGCGCCTTCGCCTGGGCAAGGTTCTGACTTGCCTTCGCAAAGGCTTCTTCTGGAGTCCGCGCCACATACTGCTGCACCTTGGTTTTTGGTACTTTTATCACCAGACTTTTTTCGATCAGTTCGTCCAAAATAATGTAGGTTGTTGGCTTTTTAAGCCCTGCTTTAGTGGCCACACGGTAACTCGTACTTTGCCCCAGCTGCAAAAGCGCCAGGTAGACGGCCACCTGTTTATCGCTCAGCCCTAATGTTTGGAGTGCATCTTGGATATTCATACCCCTAGTATACCTGCTTTTTCTTATTTAGTCAATATTTTTGACTACTATTAACGCATATACATTTTATGGCTTTAATAAAGTACTTTTATACAAATTTTGAAGTATAATCTAGGCACTATTATTGACCTCTTGATCATTTTAGGGTAAAATACGCTGTTGAGTTGCAAAAGCGACTCACAAAAAGTTCTTTTAAGAATCTGTTGCAAGAAACGGGCAATCCTGCCCCTGAGGAGAAGTATCATGGAAGCAATTTTTGTCATCGCTGTAGACATCGTACACGCTGTTCTCACACGTCACACAGGTGGGTTCATGACTGACCAGCAAGTCAGTCATGAAGACATTGAGCGGGCTACGGACTATCAGTATGGGAATGACATTGATTTTGTCAGTTTCCATACCAGTCTTGAGGAGGCTGAAGTGGCACTTTCTCAGCTTCAGGAAACTGAAGTTCGAGGGTTGTTCCCTGAAATCAAGGGGAGCTATCCGAAACCAGCAAAAGAAATTTTGTTGGAGAGGAAGAGGTACTTCATTACGAGTTTGACCCAGGGACAGAACCTCGCTTTCGTACATGAACAGCATGGGTATCTTTCCTGGAGAATAGGAGAAAAGATTCTCCCTCATAAACCTCTGAAAATGTGAGGCACGGAGCGGGCTGATATCCCGCTTGGCAACAGAAGTGCTTCAGGCGAGAGTGGTGTCCAAAACCCTCTTGCTGCTAGCACAAAACTATCACCACTGGCAGGAAATGATTATCATATCTGCTCCTGCCCTTTATTCAGTCTCCCAATAGTGGGTGACTGATAGAGGAATCGTATCATGAGCACATTACCAGCCGACTTTTTAATCGAGCCATCAGAAAAAGCTCAGCATATTCGCGCCAAGCATATCTGCAAAGCCTGCTGTGGAAGCGGCTACGATTGGGGAAAAGAGATCGGGGTCGTTCCAGACGAAGTTTATGATAAACTCATGGAAGCAGAAAAGCTCTACAGCGAACACCATAAGCGACCTGACATGAATACCCCCTACAGCCCTTGGAATGAAGACCGGCATAGAATAATCAACTGGGCATGTGAGATAATAAAGGGGCAGGAGGTACAGTTTCTACTCGGCGATATGTGGCACAGGCTTGCTAACTTAGAGTCCCCTGTTGAAAAAAGCGATCGTGCAGTCATCATATCGCAGTCCACCGCCAATACTTTGCTCAAGAAGTAAGTGAGGTGAGCGAAAAAAAGCGGGGCCGCGCATACGTTATGCGGCCCCGCTTTTTCCTTTTTTCCCTTACACTGCTCTCTCTGTAAGTCTAGCGAATCAAGAACTTCTTTTTGTCCTCAGAAAGATTGGTGAACTTATCAGCAATGTCGATGAGTTTTTGGCTTGAGCTTTCGGCAAAGGCCACTACTTCTACCCGGCAGCCGTGCGTGTTCTGAATATACTCGATGAGTGACACGTAGTCGCCGTCACCAGACACCAGAATAATCACGTCAAGCTTGGGAGCCATCTTAATGGCGTCTACTGCAATACCCACATCCCAGTCACCTTTACGGCTTCCGTCGGGGAAAATCTGTAAGTCTTTGGTTTTTACCTCGTAGCCAGACTTGGTTAAGGCCTCAAAAAACTTCTCTTCGGTTGATTCGGCGGTTTTAATACCATAGGCAAAGGCGCGAATTAGTTTTCGCTCGCCTACCGAAGAATCCAAAATGTTTTTAAAGTTCACCTTTTTGCCATACAAAACGCGTGCGCTGTAATACAGGTTCTGAATATCTACTAATACTCCCACTCGCTGGTCAATAAATTGTGCCATAGTTGTTATAAAAATATCTCACTCCTTTTAAAAAATCCTCCCGTTACCCAAAAGAACGAACCGCCTCACCAAAGTGGCGAGGCGGAAAATGCGTCCTATTTCAAACCAAGTTTTGTAATAAGGGCTTTGTGAGCGTCCTTGTTGGTCTTTTGTAAGTACCCCAGGAGGCGCTTACGCTTGGCTACCATCTTTAAGAGTCCACGACGTGAGTGGAAGTCCTTCTTGTTCTTCTTGAGGTGAGTCGTCAGTTTTTTAATCTGCTCGGTAAACAGGGCTACCTGAAACTCTGGTGACCCAGTGTCGGTATCGTGTCTTTTTACATCTTTGGTCACAGAGACCTTCTGTTTGTGCGTTAACGCCATGACTTTATTCCGGCCAGTTACTCGTCGTCATCCCCTTTATACAGGGCCTCCACGACCAACAACGGCTCGTTCTTCTAAAAATTACTCTGTTACTGTAGCACACTTTGCAAAAAACGCAAATTTTGGTAAAAAAATACGCCCCAGGGAGTACGTGTTAGTCTAAAGTCACCACAAAGGTGAGTTTAAAGAATAACATGTCTCCCTGGAACGATGAACAACGACGATCTCACTGCTTTCAGTGAGTTTCGATGCGGGAAGCGTTGGTGCGACCATTGTCAGCACTCTGGCTTCTGTTTTGTACGGGCGTCGGTTGCATCCCCTCCTCCTTCCTTCCGAACCTATTCCTGCGTTCTTGCAGCGAAGTTGGAGATATATCAGCTGGCGGCGACCTGGCCGCTGTTGTTGGCTGTAGTGGCGCAACCGCGGATCGCAGTGATGATCCCAAGTGCAGCGACAGCCATGCCGTAAGGTATCGCTCTCATGAGCTTTCTCCTTCTTGTTGTAATGACCACACGGGGAACCCCGTACGGCCGCCATTCCAGGGAACACTGTCCCCTTCTGACTCTTGTATCCTACACCCACCAAAATATTTGTCAAACAAAAAACCGCCCACGGCAATGTGAGCGGTCTTGTGTGCTCCTTCTTTTTACAGAATCGTAAAGGCAGAAACTTTGTCGCCAGCCTGCGGCTTCATCACGCGGACCCCCTGTGTCACTCGCCCGAGGAGCGAAACACTCTTGAACGGAATTCGGATAATGGTTCCCTTAGCCGAAGTCAAAATAATGTCGTTCTCCATTTGTTCCTGGCTAGTAATCAGGGCCCCTACGATGTCACCGGTTTTGTCAGTTACCTTCATAGCTTTCATACCGCTGCCGCCGCGCTTCTGCACCTTAAACTGCTTCAGGCTCGTGCGCTTACCATAGCCGTTCTGGCTGAGCACCAAAAGTTCCATGTCTTTCGATTCCTTGTGCAGTACATCCATGGCAACGATCTTGTCTTTGTCGTCTTTGAGCTTCATGCCTCGGACTCCTGCAGCGCTGCGGCCCATTGGGCGGACGTCAGCTTCCTTAAAGCGGATAGACTGGCCATCGGCGGTGGTCATCACCACGTCGTCGCCACCAGTGGTTGGGCGTACCCAGCCCAGCACATCGCCCTTGTCGAGGTTAATAGCAATGAGGCCACTGCGGCGTACGTTGGCAAATTCTTCGAGCTTGCTCTTTTTGATGGTTCCATTAGCGGTAGCCATAAAGAGGTACTTGTAGCCATCGCCCTGGTTAAAAGCAATGGTCGCGGTAATGCGCTCGTCGGGTGACATCTGCAGGAAGTTGACGATAGCCTGACCACGAGCCGTACGGCTGGATTCTGGAATTTCGTAGGCTTTGGTCTGGAAGACTTTCCCGGTGTTGGTAAAGAACATCAGGTTGTCGTGCGTGGTGATAGAAATCACGTCGGCAATGCGGTCTTCTTCTTTGGCGACAGCACCCAAGACTCCTTTGCCACCGCGCTTTTGTACGCGGTACACGCTCGGGTTCATGCGCTTAATGTAGCCATCTACCGAAAGCGTAATAATAGCTTCTTCGTTTGGTACCAGGTCTTCTTGTTTAAATTCGCCAATGGCCCCTTTCACTACCTTGGTGCGGCGTTCGTCGTTGTAGGTATCGCACAGCTCGCGGAGCTCGCTCTTCACAAGCCCCAGGATTTTCTTGCGGTGCTTCAAAAGGTCTCGCAGGTAATCGATGAGCTTCAGCTTCTCGGCCAATTCGTCTTCGATCTTAAAGCGTTCGAGCCCGGCCAGGGTCTGCAAGCGCATTTCCAAAATAGCGGTGGCCTGCTTGTCAGAGAGCTTGAACTTTTTCATCAAGTTCACGTGGGCCTCCTCCTTGGTTGGAGACTTACGGATGGTGGCAATCACCGCGTCGATGTTGTCGAGCGCGATCTTGAGGCCCTCCAAAATATGAGCACGGTCTAAGGCCTTCTGGAGTTCGAATTCTGTACGGCGTACCACGACGATTTCGCGGTGCTTGACGTAGTGCTCGAGGATTGACTTCAGGTTGAGGATTTCTGGCGACACACCATTAACCAACGCCAGCATGTTGACGTTAAAGTTCTTCTGGAGGTCGGTCATCTGGTATAGCTTGTTGAGGACCTTCTGTGGGTAGGCGTCTTTCTTGAGCTCGATCACCACACGCACACCGTCCTTGTCAGACTCGTCACGAAGGTCTTTAATCCCCTGCAGCTTGTCTTCCTTCACCAGCTCGGCCATCTTCATGATGAGGTTAGCCTTGTTGGTAGCATAGGTCATCTCGCTCACGATAATCTGGAACTGTCCAGCTTTTGGCTCGACGATCTCGGCCTGCGCACGCATCGTAATTGGTCCGCGTCCAGTCATGTACACCTCGCGAATCGCCTGGCGGTTGTAAATAATACCTCCGGTTGGGAAGTCTGGCCCCTGAATAAATTCCATCAGGTCGTCGACGGTGGCTTCTGGGTTGTCGACTAAGTGACAAATGGCGTCAGTGAGTTCGCCCAGGTGGTGTGGCGGAATATTGGTAGCCATACCCACAGCGATACCCGAAGTACCGTTCAGCAAGAGCTGCGGCAGCTTGGCAGGCAGCACTAAAGGCTCCTCGTGCATGCCATCAAAGTTCGGGATAAAGTCGACAGTGTTTTTGTCGATATCCATCAGCATTTCCTCGGCAATCGGCTTCAGCTTGGCCTCGGTATAACGGTAGGCAGCAGCGCTGTCACCATCCATCGAACCGAAGTTACCCTGACCCCATACCAATGGGTAGCGGAGGGAAAAGTCCTGCGCCAAACGCACCATAGTGTCGTATACCGCGGTGTCACCGTGTGGATGATATTTACCAAGTACTTCACCGACTACCGTGGCAGACTTACGGAACTTGGCGCTACTGCGGAGTCCGCTCGACCACATCGAGTACAAAATACGGCGGTGTACTGGCTTCAGTCCGTCACGCACGTCTGGCAAGGCACGCGCAACGATAACGCTCATGGCGTAATCGAGGTATGACTGCTTGACTTCGTCCGTAATAGAACGCGCGCTAATATTTTCTACAAAGGGTTCGGTACTCATACGGCTTTATTCTTGAGGCTGGTTAGGGATCGCGGTTGTAGGGGTAGTTTGTTTTTTTTCTAACTCTTTTTGTAAAAATTCGTCACCGGTGAGGGTCTTTTGATCTACCGAGAGGGTTTTGTCTGACTTCAGGAGATCCTTGAGTGATGTATCGCTGTTTTGCACATCGTTACCCAAGCCCTTGATCGTGTTAATCCCTGCCTGCGCTTCGGTACTAGCACCCAGAAAGCCTTGTTTGAGGGTCAGGAACCAGATACCAACAATAAACACCATGCAGACCAGCACCGAACCCAGGGCCCAGCGCATCCGAATATGTTCTGGTTGCTCCCGAACCTCTGCTATTTTTTGAAGTAATCTCTCTAACATAGTACTCCTTTTCTATTTTTACTGCAGGTTTTAGGCACCTCGCTCCAGCACGACCACTTTCATAGAATCTCCTTCGATATCTTTCTTTTTCAGGGTCAGCTTTGGTAAGCGCTCGGCCTTGCCGCCCAGGGCTTCGATAAAGGCTTTTTCCGAAGACAGCCCCTTAATCGTCAGTCCTTTTTGGTCGAAGTGCATCGGGATGATAATTTTCGGCTCAATCTTTTTTACCGTGGCTACAGCAGTTTTTACGTCCCAGCCGGCAGCGCTGTCTACCGGTACGAACAAAATGTCGCTACCACTCAGCTTATCCAAAACATCTGGGAGGGGCTCCTGGCCCAGGGCTCCCAGGTAGCCAAGCTGCATTCCCTCGGAATCAAAAATAAAGATGGTATTAAAAGCCGCTTTGGCCATATCGGCCTGGGTAAACGAATTGAACCCAGCAGCGGTAATCCCGCGTGCAGCAAATTCGCCCGGCATATCGAGCACGGCAGTTTTCTCGCCTTTGACATCGTAGTCTTCGGCGTTGTGGCTCAAAAAGACCACATCTGGCTCGCCCTGAGGCGAACGAAGGCCGGCCCCTTTGGCCAAGGGGTCGGTCACAATCACAATACCATCGGTCGCACGACCCTCTGGCTTGGTTACTATTTTAAAACAAAAATCACCGTAATATTGAATTTGCATAGATTTTCTCCTGATTTTTCCTAGTTTTCTTTGGTACTTTCTCGCTGCTAAAGCCTTTTCAGTGTACCAGCCCCAGGCGCTTTTGTCCACGAGGAGCCACGTGGTTTGGGTAAGAAAAAAAACGAACCCCCCACCCGCGCAATGCATGGGTGAGGGGTTATAAGTTTGTGCCTAGTTCGCTGGTTGGCGAATTAAACGGGCGTGTAGCCGGCGGGCCGACGGATACCGAGGAAGCGAGTAGGGCCAAACTTCCCACTGCACTTATCTCCCAAAGCACCCATAAGAAGTCCTCGATCGCCGGGGGATATGGTACCCAGTACAGGCACGGCATACGCCAAACCAACGGGAGCAACTGTGCCAAGTCCATAGATATTAACCCTCGTTTGTATATGAGGGTATTTTTCCCCGAAAGCAAGGATTTGAGCCAAGGGAGCAGAGTAAAATTTGGTTTTGTTTATAAGAGGAATTGCGTCTCGTACAACAACAACGCTCTTGGAAAAATCAAAGAGTTTCCATTCCCACTCACCGAATTGATCTTCGATGTTAGCACTAGTAAAACCCTCCATCGCCAAATAACGAGAGTAACCGCCCTCATAATGACCCCGCGCGATGCGCTCTTCCCAGGTAAGGTTCGGTTCGACGAACAAAGTCTGATTCTTGCATTCCATAATTCTCTCCTTCTAACTAGTTTTAGCCCAAATAAGCCAAAAGCTGTGGTGAATAAATTGTTAAGGTTCGACCCTGCATCATACGCATTTCCGCAAAAAATGTCAATACCTAAACACGCAAAGCAAAAAGTGCCCAACTACGCCACTCCTCTTGACTTTTTGGCCGAGTGCCCCTATACTAAGAAGCACATGAAGCCCCTGGTGTAATTCTTAAATACAACTGAATAACAAGATGCTTTAATCTTGTGTAATCCTTTAAGGAAAGGATTTTGTATTGAAAGAACGGCGCTACAGCGGCGTTTTCTGCTTTTTAATGACTAATGCCCAGGGTAAGCAGCTGAGCGAATGAAGTATGCTATGTCTCAAGTACACAGAATGGAAGAACTCCTAAAAAACTCTGCTGAGATCCCAGAAGTGGGTGACGTGGTAAGCGGAGTGGTTTTAGCCGTAACCTCGAACCAGGCTCTTATCGACCTTGGCCCCTTGGGAACCGGTGTGGTTTTGGGGAAAGAAATGCGCGACGGTATGACCGGCCTCAAACTGAAGCCTGGTGCCGAAGTATCTGCTACCCTGATTGATTTTGAAAACGAAGACGGATATATCGAGCTTTCTGTGCGTGAAGCCTCGCACGAGAAGAGCTGGGAAGACATCGAAGAGAAGATGGTGAAGAAAGAATCAGTAGTTACCCGCGTCACCGACGCCAACAAGGGTGGACTCATGATCGAAATCAACGGTATTTCTGGCTTCTTGCCGGTATCGCAGCTTTCGAGCGACAACTACCCACGTGTCGAAGACGGCGACAAGAACAAGATCCTCGAACTCCTCAAGAAGCTCATCGGTCACGAAGTTACCGTGCGCATCTTGGATGCCAACCGTGCTGACGAGAAACTTATTGTAAGTGAAAAGGCTGCCCAGAGTGAAAAAGAACGCGAGTTCATCAACCGCTTCCAGGTAGGTGACGTTGTCGAAGGTGAAGTCAGCGGTGTCGTAGACTTCGGTGCTTTCGTAAAGTTTGCTATCCCTGGTAAGCCTGGCGAAAAAATCCCAACCGACAAGCTCGAAGGATTGGTTCACATTTCAGAGCTCGCTTGGCAGCTCATCGATGATCCTCGTGAAGTCGTGAAGACCGGTGACAAAGTAGAAGCCAAAATCATTGGTATCGACGAGTCACGTATCTCACTTTCTATGAAGGCTCTCTCGGTAGATCCTTGGGAAAAGGTAGCCGACAAATACTCTGTTGGTGATATCGTTACTGGTAAGGTAGACAAGATCAACCACTTTGGTGCCTTCGTATACCTCGACAGCGACATCCACGGATTGGCCCACGTCAGTGAATTCCAGGAAGTCTACCCTGGCCGCCGTATCGAAGAAGTTCTGAAGGAAGGCGAAAGCTACAGCTGGAAGATCCTTTCAATCGAACCAAAGAGCCACCGTATGGGACTCTTGCCAAACAAAGCCTAATCTACGGCTCACATGACCCAAGAAAACACTCCTCACGGCACTATCCTTGTCATTTCTGGCCCTGCCGGATCTGGCAAGGATACCCTCATCTCGCTCGCGCTCCAATCGACTAACGTCCCTTTCGAGCGCGTGCTCACCACTACTTCTCGCCCGCAGCGTGAAGGCGAACAAGATGGCCGTGAGTACCGTTTTCTTTCATCAGAAACCTTCAAACAGCGCATCGAAAGAGGCGCTTTTGTTGAATATGCCCTGGGTGAAAATGGTTCTTACTATGGCGTCCAAAAGGAAGACCTCGATGCCGCCCTGGCCACCGGCAAAAATATTCTGTGGAAAGTTGACTGGAAAGGCGTAGAGCATATTAAAAGCCTCTACCCTCAGGCGATAAGTATTTGTATAATGGCTCCGGCCGAAACCCTCGAGCGTCGCCTCCGCAGCCGCGAAGGAAATCGCTACCCAGAAAGTTATTTTCAAGAACGCGCCCTCTACGCACAGCAGTATTTCTCTCACCTAGCCGAGAACGATTATGTTATCTGGAATGAAGACAACCAGCTCAGCGAAAGCCTCGGGAAGCTCGAGGCAATCCTTACAAAAATCACGCACCAAGAAGCCAACGACTAGTGCCTTGGTGAAGCGCGTGCAGAATTTTGCGCACAAGGAATCCTTGTGGCAGCCTGGCGATCGTATTCTCGTGGCAGTTTCTGGCGGTCCAGACAGCATGGCACTCCTTTTTTTACTGAGTCGCATTGCTCAAAAGGCAGATTTTACGCTAGCCGTGGCCCACGTAAACTACCAGCTGCGCGGCGAAGCGAGTAACCAAGAAATGCGCCTGGTGCAAACCACCTGTGCGGATCTCTGTATTCCTTGCTACACGCTGCTCTACACCGGGAGCAAAAAAGATGAGGCAGGCTTACGCGATGTCCGTTATACTTTTTTTACCAAAACTGCCCAGCAAGAACACTTCACCCGCATTGCTCTAGGGCACCATGCCAGCGATCAGGCCGAAACCCTGATTTTGCGACTGCTCCGTGGCAGTGGTAAAACTGGCCTCAGTGCTATGCACCCTAAGGATGGACTTTTGATCCGCCCCCTCCTCGCCACGCAAAAAGCAGATCTTCTCGCTCTTGCTCAAGAGAACAACATCCCCTTTTTTCTTGACGAAAGCAACACTTCGCCCGAATATCTGCGTAACCGGGTGCGTCATGAACTCCTGCCACTCATGGCAACGTATAACCCGAACATCGTGGAGCTCCTCTGCACTACTGCTAGGCACCTGTCTGAGGCCGAGCTCCCTCTCGAAATGCCCCAGCTGAAGCTTCTACTGCCTTCGCTTGTGGTGCTCCCTACCGGATACACGCTGGCTCCGGCCGAATGGCAAGCATTTCCCCTTCCTTGGCAAAAAGCACTGCTCCGCGCCCTCTTTACCGTGCGAGGCCTGTATCCACCAACACAAGGTCTCCTCACAACCCTCCTCACCGCGCTACAAAATTCGCAGAAAAATGGCTTCGTAAAGGAATTTTCTCGCTTGAAACTCACGCGGAAAAATGGTACCCTACATCTATATTTTAACGAACCACTATCATAATATTTATGGAATTTCTTAAGAAAAATAGTTCTTCTCTCCTCATCGCACTTTTTGTGCTGCTAGGTATCCTCACTCTGTACCAAAGTGACACAAAAAAAACTACCGATGCTTCACTCTCTGCCTTAGTGGAAGCCATTAACAAGGGTGACGTAAAGAAGATTGAAGTCTACAATAACGATCTTACCGTTACTAAAAACGACGACACCCTACTGACTGTTCAGAAAGAAGGCGAGGCTTCTCTGACCGAGACCCTCAAGAACTACGGAGTGAACAACGACAAACTTGCTGCCCTGTCGATTGATATCAAAAAGGATTCCGAAGCAAAGCTCTGGGCCGGCGCGATCCTTCCTATCCTGCTGCCCTTCCTGCTGATTGCTGGTCTCATTTGGTTTATGATGCGCCAGGCCCGCTCGGGGAATTCACAGGCCATGTCTTTTGGTATGAGCAAGGCTCGTATGATAGACCCATCGGAGAGTAAAAAGAAAGTCACTTTTGCCGACATTGCCGGTGCCAAAGAAGCCAAACAAGAACTCGAGGAAGTCGTAGAGTTTTTGCGTGAACCAAAGCGTTTCCTCGACATGGGTGCTAAAATTCCAAAAGGCGTACTGCTCCTGGGTCATCCGGGAACCGGAAAAACTTTGATGGCGCGTGCCGTTGCTGGTGAAGCTGGTGTTCCTTTCTTTAGTATTAGCGGATCAGAATTCGTCGAAATGTTTGTGGGTGTTGGTGCCAGCCGCGTGCGAGACCTTTTCGAGAAAGCCAAGAAAACTGCTCCAGCTATTGTGTTCATCGACGAAATCGACGCCGTGGGTCGTCATCGTGGTGCCGGCCTTGGTGGCGGACACGACGAACGCGAACAAACCTTAAACCAAATCCTCGTGGAAATGGATGGCTTCGAAACCGAGACGAACGTTATTGTCTTGGCCTCAACCAACCGCCCAGATGTCCTCGACCCAGCCCTGCTTCGTCCAGGTCGTTTCGACCGACGCGTCACGATGGATCTCCCAGACATGCAGGAGCGTGAAGCCATCCTGACTATCCACGCAAAGAACAAGCCCCTGGCAGAAGGCGTAGTCCTCAAGAATATTGCCGAGCGCACTCCAGGATTTTCTGGTGCCGACCTAGCAAACCTCTTAAACGAAGCAGCTATCCTGGCTGCCCGTCGTAAACAAAACACCATTACCGAACTCGAACTCAAAGAATCTATCGAGAAAGTTATCTTGGGGCCAGAACGCCGCAGTCGTCTTATTCAGCCAAAGGAGCGCGAGATTGTTGCCTACCACGAAGGTGGTCATGCTATTGTTGGCGACAGCCTGAAGCACGCCGACCCCGTGCAAAAGGTTTCGATTATTTCACGTGGTAGCGCTGGTGGGTATACTCTAGCAGTCCCACAAGAAGACAAGACGCTCCATTCAAGAAACTACTTCTACGATCAACTGGCCATGCTCCTTGGCGGGTACGCGAGCGAAAAGCTGGTCTTTAACGACCTTACCACTGGCCCATCGAGTGACCTCGAGCGCGCTACACAAATGGCCCGCAGCATGGTTACTCGTTATGGCATGAGTCCGCTCGGTGCCCGCACCTTTGGTAAAAAGGAAGAGATGGTTTTCCTCGGTAAAGAAATGCACGAGGAGAAAAACTACTCCGAGAAAACTGCCGAGGATATTGACGCTGCTGTTTCGACCCTGATCGAAAATGCTCTGAACACAGCAACCACTATCCTGACCGAGAAACGCGCGCTGCTCGATACTCTGGCCCAGGCCCTCCTAAAGGAAGAGAACATCGAGAAGGAGCGATTCGATGCCATTATGCGCGGCGAGGGAGTAGCACCAGTAGAAGCCCCTGCAGCCGGCGCTACAGTTGCCTAAACCAGCATCTCACGCTAGACTAGATACGTTAGAAAATTCCCCGAGTCACCATTGACTCGGGTCAAGGACAATTAGCTCAGCTGGTTAGAGCGCCACATTGACATTGTGGAGGTCGTTGGTTCGAGTCCAATATTGTCCACCTGCTACCGTTAGTATCTACAACAAAAAAACGCCTCCCGTTGGAAGCGTTTTTTTATTACATACTTTAATACGATTGTTTACTTTAGAGCTCGAGTCGGTAGAGCTTCTGGTCCTTACGGTTAACGAAGAACAGATAGTCTTCTTTGTTCGAAAGGAAAAGGTTACTGCTATCTAGGGCGCTATTCGTTTCGTCGAGTTCGATAAGGCGTGTTTTCTGTCCGGTCTCGGTGTCGATTTTCCAGAACGTGTCTTCGGAGAAGAGCGGCTTTTGAAAATAGTCATTTGGCAGCACACTCTCAGCTGGCAGGTTCCCTGGTAAAGCATAGTACAGCGTTTTATTATCGCTGCTCCAGGCCACCTTCGAAACCATCGTCGGAATCCCCAGCGCACGTAGCTCTCCACCGTTCTCGTTCATCACCGCAAGCGAGATATTCGCTGTTCCCCGAGCATCAAGCATGCTCACCAGAATATGTTTTCCGTTCGGGCTCGGCAAATAGTCGGCGCCGTAACGACCTTCGAGAAGCGTCTTTATGTCCTGGCCATTTTCAGCAAACGACTGCAGGATGGTTGTCTCGAGTCCAGTTGGACGCGTCCAGGTAAGAATACGGTTACTCTGCGGGAGCGTCTCGACAAAGTGATCGATCTTTCCGAGTGGTGCCATCGTCTGGAAACCACCCCCATCAACATTTGCAGCATCAAGCGTCTTCGTACCATCCTTGCCATTGTACTGGTAGATGATTTTGTCACCCCGCTGATTAAAGACAGCTCGAGAAACTTCCGGCTTTAGCGGCGTCAGCGTTTTCGTTGCTACTGCTAGCGTGTGCCAGCGAAGGTTACCACCCTGACGCAGCGCGATGAGTGCCTGGTCGCGCTTCGGTGACCATACCACGCGTTCGGTTACTCCCGGAAGATTACTCAAGAGCACCTGCTTATCTTTCCCTTCGAATGTTGCCTTCTTAATAGCCTCGTCATCAACAGAATAATAGAAGAGGGCGCCACCTGGGCCAGTCACGGCACCAATCACTTTTTCGTTTAGTAAGTCTTCGATCTTAGACGGAGCTGCTGGAGTAGTGGTCGTGGTATTAGTATTGGTATCCGGAGTCGTACCATTTGCAAATGACGAATCCGTACTACTACTTGCCTTAGGACTATTACTGTTACTCTTAAAAACCATGTTATACGCTACAAGAATAATGAGCGTCAGGATAAGCAGGAACAAAGAAATATAAAAAAACTTTTTTATCATAGCGTCTAATTTCCGGTGTAATCAATATGAAGGTGCGCTCCTGTTTGGTTTGGTGTTTTAATAAAGTTACCAAATAACTTCGAACATGTTGGAGAATTCGATGCTTCATTCAGCACACGGACACCTTTCATAGAAGCCGCAGCTTTGCAAAGCTCATCCCACTTAGGGCTGTTAAATCCTGGATTTGCTGCAAAGGCAATATCTGCACAGCTTCCCGTGTTATCTGTACCAACTTTGTGACAAGAACTCTGTGCGCCACCCCCAGTTAAGCGAGTTATACGCCAACCTGGCACGCTCTTCAATTTCTGAAGTTCTGTAAGAAGTCCTGGACAGATCTTGTTAGTCCCTCCCTTAAGAGGGATATCACTCGGTATGCTGACAAGTTCGGTAGAGCACTTTGTAGCACGGCCTTTTTTTACTCCCGCAGGAACACTTCCTGCATTACTGGCGGAAACAGCATCATCCTCTATGCTCGTTGAAAGCGGATCAAAATCCAATGTACTTGGAGTTTCGATAGTTAAGTTCACTAAATCTGGATTAATGATATTGAGAATCAGCCAAGTGGCGAGTGCTATGATGAGTCCATACAAGGCATCCTGAATCATCCCCTTCCCCTTGGCCATAGTGTGCGTGTTCCCGGCACTGGCAATATAGGTAAAGCCGCCCATCCCGATCATAAAAATAGCACCAAGAACAATAAGTACCAGCCCCGCCTGATAAATATTTTGCAAGTACGTAGGAAGATCCGAGGCGTCATTACTAGACCCAGGGATACTCTCCAAGAGCTGGTAGTCGCCATATTCAAGCGCCGCTGCCGTTCCGGTATCTGTAGCTGCATCTCCAGAGCAAGTACCTCCGGCAGCCTTAATTTTTCCACAGTATTCCCCGTCTTTTGGTACACAACACCCATTCCATTTTTCCCAAGACCCACACATACCTACAGCCAACTTTCCGCTCGGACATGTTGGATCGGTTCCTGCCAAGCCTCCTAAAAAATTAGCGTCAACATCTTCACAAGATGCCTGCGGATCAAGCGCCTCACAAGCACTCGTTGTATAAAACTGCGATGTGTAGTTTTCTTTTGTTGGATTTTCGAGAGCAGTTCCCTTAGCAACGCAACACACTGATCCTGCATCAAAATCGCATATTCCTACTAAATCCTCCGTGTTATCTTCCCAAAAGTGCCCATTGGAAATAATCTCTCCATTATCACAGGGATCTTGAACAACGGTTGCGAAGTTTAAATCCTTACCCTTACATGTGCCCAGCCATTAGCAGACTTTGAAGCAGTACATAATGAAGCACCCACAATAGGCACTGCTTTATTTTTTCCTATGTCTGGCAAAGCTCCTGTCGCTGCCTCTGTTATAAAAGGAAAAAAGGCAAAGAGAGCAAGGAAGAATATTTTTTTCATGATAGTTTTGTTTCTCCTTTACTATACCAAATGTTTGCCCCTGAGTAAAAGAAAAACACTCCGCGGAAAAGCGGAGTGTTTTTGAGAGAGCTGACCTTAAAAGTCCCACGAACCATTCATGCTGTTTGACTGTGTGTAGTTTACAACAGTGGTTTCGAAGAAGTTTCCTTTGTCTCCGTTCACGTCTTGCAGGCGGTCGAGGTGCTTGTACGGGTTTTCGATGGCATCCTGGTACAATGGCGCAATGCCGAGCATCGCTAAGCGCTTATTTGCCAACCATTCCGTGTACCCTTTCGTGGTTTTTCCGTTCATTCCAGGAATTCTCTCGCCCAAAATATGATTACTCCAGTCAATTTCCTGCTTCACTGCCTCGTCCATCATGTCGAGGATCATCTGCTCGTCGTACAGATCCGGGAATTCTTTTTTAATCTCGCGGATAATACTGGCGAAAATAGTCACGTGAGTCAGCTCATCACGACGAATATAAGCGATCATACGTCCAGTAGCCTGCATTTTCATGCGGTCTACCAGGGTGTCAAAGAAGGCAAATCCGTTATAGAAGTAGATTGACTCCAAAAGGAAGTTTGCAACGATAGTCCGGAAGAACGTCTTTTCGGTCTTGTTGTCGATAAAATCCTGGTAAATGGAGCCTATGTACTGGTTACGCTCCAACAGGGTTTTATCGCTGCGCCAGAAGTAGTAAATTTCCTCACGCTCTTTGCTGTCGACCACTGATTCCAAAATAGTAGCGTACGACTGCGAGTGAATTGCCTCTTGATAAGCCTGAATAGCAAGGAGTAGGTTCACCTCTGGTGACGTAATGTAGTCCGAAATGTGCGGCAGGTTTACGGTCTGAATCGAATCAAGGAAGATAAGGAACGAAAGAATACCCTTGTAGGCGTGCTGCTCTTCGGGTGTAAGGTCACTCACGAAGGCACGTGCATCGTCTTTCAGTCCTGACACTTTCTCCGGCACCCAGAAGTTCCCTACCATTACCTGGTACAAGCTCTTCGCCCAAGGGTACTTGGTGGCGTTCAGGTTAAACAGCCCGGTAGTCGAGCCATTAATAATAGTGCGGTGCTCTACCGAGTCATCCCCGCTTGGATTGAACAAAGGATGGGCTTTGAATTCAGACATAATTTTATTTATATAGAGATTGGGTGAGAAATATCTAAAGTGGATAATAAAAATTCCAAAGTTTTTTGGTGACGCTTGGCTTTTCCGGCGAAAGCCTTCGCTATGCTTTTTTCTCAAAACCCCTCGACAAACTCGGGGGCCAAGCTTTTGAGAAAAAAGAATCACCTCAGAACTTTAAATTTTTATTTTTCAAGTAACTTACTATCGTTTAACCACTACAGCTCACACAGTCTTCCTTTACTTCGCCAGACAAACTACGCACGTAGTAGACAGTTTTGATACCATCTTGCCAGGCCTTCATGTAATAACTGTACAGCTGGGCTGGACTCACCTTACTTGGGTCCACCATCCATTCAAAGCTAATCGACTGGTCCACCCACTTGTAGATCGTTCCAATCATCTCGATCACGTCGAGCATATCCATATTAATGTACTCCTTGTAGAACCAGAAGTTGTCCTTCGAAAGCTTCGGGGCCACACGCAGGGTTGGCGCCGAGAGGTTAGTTTCTACGAAGTAACGCTTGTAGATAGGCAGCAGAGCAGCTGTGGTGCCCACCATGCCAGCGGTCGAGGTGTTCGGGGCTGGGGCGGTGTGGTAGGCAAAGCGCACGCCGTATTCTGCCATGTCCGCGAAGAGCGTCTCCCATTCCCCTGCGAACGGTGTATTTTCTGTAAACCAGCTCTTGTCGTGGCCCAGAAGACGGCCTTTTGAGTATTCACTACCTGGGTATAGTTCATAGGTGCCACGCTCCTTGGCGAGGTCGATCGAGGCGCGGTAAGTGTGGTAGGTGTAGCGCTCAAACAGACGGTCCACTTCTTGGCGGGCTTCGGCGCTATCATACGAAAGTTTTCGCACGGCCAGGTACTCGGCGAGACCAAGATACCCAAGACCCACACTGCGGTACCGCTTACTGGTTCGCTCAGATTCTTTAATTGGGTAGTAGTTTAGGGTAATCACGTTATCCAAAACGCGCATCACAACTGGGAACACACTGGCGATCACCTCTGGCTCGTGCACAGTCGCCACATTAATAGAGGCGAGGTTACATACCACCAGGTCGCCCGGCTCATAACGAATGACGATCTTGCCGTCTTCGATAACTTCCTCAACAAACTTTGTGGTGCTAGTGTTCTGACAAATTTCGGTGCAGAGCTGCGTTGAGTAAATATTACCGGCGTGCTTGTTTGGGTTTAAGCGGTTTACGGTGTCGCGGTAAAACACATACGGCATACCGGTTTCCACGGTCGTCTTGAGAAACTTCTTAAAGAGGTCCTTCGCTTTCACTGTGCGCTTCATTTCTAAACGATCGTCGGCCTCGAGCTCGGCATAGAACGCGCTGAATTCTTCACTAAAAGTATCCTGCAGATTTTTACCGTACAGCTTACTAATTTCGTACGGATCAAACAAGATCCAATCGGCATCATCGTTTACGCGCTGCATAAAAATGTCGGGCATAGAAACAGCCGGGAAAATATCAAACGCCTTCGAACGAATATCACCGGTCTCTGTCTGCAGATCAAGGAAGTCATAGATATCCGCATGCCAGACATCGAGTGTTACCGAGATAGCACCGAGGCGTGCACCGAGCTGGTTCACCGCAACAGCCGTATCGTTAATCACTTTGATCCATGGATTCACTCCGCCCGAAGCGCCTTTCACGTCACGGATGCGAGCACCGCGCGCGCGAATGTTCCCGAGGTACACACCCACTCCACCACCATACTTCGAAATCTGTGACATGTTTTCGATCGCATGATAAATACCACGCAAATCATCGTCGACGTTAATCTTAAAGCAGCTCGAAAGCTGGTGGAAGTTTGTGCGAGAATTTAACAGCGTTGGTGTTGGTAAAGAGATACGCTGCTTCGAACAGTGCTCGTAGACCTTCAGCGCAAATTCCAAACGAGTTTCTTTTGGTTCTGGAATCGCCAAGAACAAAGCGATCGACATGTACATTTCCTGCGGCAATTCTTTCACTACTTTGTTTGGGTTCAGCAGGTAGCGCTTACCACACGAAACAATCGTTGTGTACTCGTAGGTCTCATCGGTCTCGAGCGACAGGTGCTTCCCGGCTTCTAGAATATCTTCTGGTGTGTAATAGTCGTAAAACTTCTTGTAGTAGAGCCCTTTTTCGATGTATTCGTCGAAAAGTGCCTTGTAACTTTCTGGGGTATAGATATCTTTGTGAGTCAGACCGCGGTTGTCGGTTGCCTGCTTGTAAAGCCCTCCCAAAAGAATACGTGCGGCAATGTGCTGCCAGGCAATGTTCTCTACGGTTACTAAGTCGATACAGGTTTTTACCAAGAGCTTCTCAATGTCTTCGGTCTTAATGTCTTCGATCAGGTTCTTTTTAAAAGCCTCCATGAGATCGGTAAATTCACACTGCTCTTCGAGTCCCTTCGAAGCACGATCAAACACAATGCGCAGCTTCGTCACATCAAATACTTCTTTGGTACCATCCTTCTTCGTAACTGTCAGTTGGTTTTCTTCAAATTCTTTCACCAACTGCTGCCTTTCGCCACGTTCATCACG
>CAZCQJ010000003.1:33811-73328 GCA_964500865.1 uncultured Bdellovibrionales bacterium
GGTCCGCTGGACCAAGGGCAAGCAGCCATCGCCGTGGATGTCCCTGGAACAGTGGCAGGCGCTGCCGGAGACAATGCTCCTGCGGGTGATCCGGGCAGCGTTTCGGGAGACGAAAGGGCGGCTCAAGAGTGCCACGCTCATCACGACGCTTGGCCCGATAAATAATGTACGACTTAGCCAGTTCAAAACGGTTCGCCTTCACCAGGTTACGTTCTACAATATCCTGAATATCTTCGACACTCGGTACACGGTGTACAAAAATTTCTGTGTACACGTGTTCAATATCATGCACGATACCGTCTACCAAAGTAGGAATAAATGCCTGGTCTGTTTCGCCCGTAGCATCACATGCCAAACGAATTGCCTCTTCGATGCGGCTGCGGTCAAAAGGAATAAGTTCTCCATCTCTTCGTCGTACTTTATCAATAGCCATAGTTGTTTTTATTTATGCGGTAAGTCGGTTTGCTACTACGTCCCAATCAATGTGTTTCAAAAAGTTCTGTATATAGTCGGCGCGCTTGATTCCATAGTCTGTAAGAAACGCGTGTTCGAAGACGTCCATGATGAGCAATATTTTTGTGCCTGCCAAGATGCCCATGTCATGCTCATTTACCCACGTGGTAAAAATCTTTTCAGCACTCTCGTCGTAGGTCATTACCACCCAACCGATCCCCCGCATTGTCCCTGTCCCCACAAACTGTGTCTGCCATTCCGCGAAGCTTTCGTACGTGGCGTTCAGTTTTTCTAAAAGTTCTCCACTTGGCTCGGCCGTCACTTCCTTCGTCATGTTCTCGAAGTACAGCTCGTGTAGACGCATCCCGTTCCATTCCCAGCCGAAGCGTCTTTTGAGCTCAGCGTATTCTGGAGTGCCCGGCGCCATCGTTTCGAGTTTTTCGATGAGCGTATTCGTATTGTTTACGTACCCCTCGTACAACGTAAAGTGATTATTCAGCAGCGTATCCGAGAAGCCTTCCGTACCGAGGAGCGCACTAAAATCTTTTTTGGTATATGTTGCCATAATTTTTTGTTTACGAGTTTACTCTTGCTTTCATTTGGGTTTCCGCAGGTCGCATAGCGCAGCACTGGCTAATGGAGTTAAAAAAAGACGACCAGAACTGTGCTCGGGGCGTTCTTCTTTTGTCTCAAAGATCCGTATCAAAGCTTTTACATCATACAAACATTCAGGTGGCGTGACAATGCGTCAAGTTTTTGAAAAAAGAAACGCTTGTTCCCCCGAAATCCGGTATATTTATCGTAAAATATACTATATATAGTACATTTATACTATACCGTAATACAAGAGTACTTTCTAGGCCATCGCGAGGCCATTGACTTTTTTTGCAAAGTTCGGTATAGTTTCCTTTATGATAACTTCACCCCTCAACTACAAAATTCCTTTCGCGCTCGACGGTAAGCGCCTCGATATTGCTGCCCGCAAAATCATTGAGGCAGAACTTGGCCCGGTGAAGCGCGAGTTCATTCAGGCCGCCTTTGCTGCTGGCACGCTTTTGTATGCCGGCGCCCCTGCCGAGGCCAGTCACCGTGTGGAACGCAGTAAAAAACTGACCCTCACCCCGGACTTCTTAAACTCCCTCCACGCCGACCAAACCGAGCGTACCGTACCAGAAGGTCCAGAGCCAACTGTTATCTCTGAGCACGAAGACTTTATCGTCCTCAATAAGCCGAGTGGCTGGCTCACGCACCCTGTGGCGAACTCAACCCGCGAAGTAACCCTTTTGGACTGGGCCCGCACTCATTTTGCCACCGAGGAGCTTTTCTTAGTGCACCGCCTCGACCGTAACACCTCTGGCGTCATCCTTTTGGCCAAGAGCACTGATACCGAAGAAGCCCTGCGAGACCTTTTCCAGGCCCGCGACATCCACAAAACCTACGTGGCCCTCGTCGAAGGGAACCTAGCCGAAGAATCTGGCATCGTAAATGCCCCTCTCCGCCGTAAAAAAGGCTCATTTAAGCGTATTTCTGGTACCACTAAGTGGAAGGAAGGCGACGGAGCCCTCCGCGAAGCCGAGACCGCCTACCGTGTCATTGGCCGCTTCCCTGGCCACGATATCCTTTTATTAGAGCCAAAAACCGGAAGAACCCACCAAATCCGCTCTCACATGAAGTACCTCGGACACCCTATCGTGGGCGATGTTCTCTATGGCAGCAAAGCAGCCTCTTTGGGCCGCCAGTTTCTCCATGCTAAAAATATCGCTTTTCTCTACTCTGGAAAAAAGTACAGCTTTGCTGCTCCTCTGCCAGAAACCCTGGCCCTGTACCTCAAAACCCTTGACGGAGTTTCATTTCTTCGCTATGATGATGAAGCCTTACAGAGCCTCGCAGTAGCGCTATAAGAGGCTCATTTTTTGTTTACATTAAGACGGCTATGAATCAGAAACTTATCGCTTTTAATAAAACGCAGCAGAAGGATATGAATATCCCAGAACTGCGCGCAGGAGACGTTATCAAGGTATACCGTCGTATTAAAGAAGGAGCAAAGCAGCGTACCCAGATGTTTCAGGGTATGGTAATCGCCATCAACGGCAAGCAGAGCTCATCTCCTTCTATGACTATCCGTAAGGTATCTTCTGGAGTAGGCGTAGAACTTATTTTGCCTTTGTACAGCCCACAGATCGAAAAGATTGAATTTGTGAAGCGTACTCGTGCTCGTCGCAGCAAGTTGTACTTCGTTCGTGACAAGTCTGTGAAGGTCCTCAGCAAGAAGCTTAAGGAAATTCCTTTGGCAGCCAGCGTTATGGCTCTTTTGTCAGCCAAGAAGGCCGAGAAAGACGCTGCAGAACAGGCCGCCGCAGAAGCAGAGGCTACAGCAACCGAAGAAGTAGCCGAAGTTGCTACAGAAGAAGTTACCGAAACGGCCGCCTAAGGCCCTTTCGGTTTCTTTTAACGCTTAGAAGAGCTATATTGCCTTCTCTCACGTTCTGTTGTAATTTTAGATATATGCCCAGGTGGTGCAAAGTGACAGATAGCGGTAGACATGCCGCCTTGCGGTAGAGTATGCTGATTAAAGTCAGAGGAAAGATTAACAATATATGCCCAGGTGGTGCAAAAAACTCTTAGCGGTAGACACACGTGTCTCGCAACGATATAATGAGATAACCTTGGTAGGTATAGGTGATTAACAATATATGCCCAGGTGGTGGAACTGGTAGACACGCAGCCTTGAGGTGGCTGTGCGGTAAAACGCGTGGAGGTTCAAGTCCTCTCTTGGGCACAATGCAGAAAAGAAAAACTGTGGTATACTATTTTCTGCAACGGATAGATGATTAAAAATATGCACGCTTAGCTCAGTTGGTTAGAGCACCTCGTTTACACCGAGGGGGTCCAAGGTTCGAGTCCTTGAGCGTGCACAGATGTGTATAAGTGGGGTTTATACAAGAATAGACACATCGGAGTGCCGGCCGAGGTAGCTCAGTGGTAGAGCAGAGGACTGAATTTCGGTCCCTCTCATAGTGATATGGGATGAGAAAAATCGGGTGAATTCGGGGAAACCTACGTTCAGATATTCTGAATATGGCAATCTCGAGCCAACTCCTAAAGGGCAATATGGTTTTAGGAAAGGTGTAGAGACTAGTAAGTGAGTCCCAACAATACTCTTACAAAAGCGCCCGACTTCTTAGTAAAGAAGATGAGATAGTCCAATCCTTGGGGAAACTCAAGTAAGTGCGTAAAGGAAAATCCTTGTGTCGGCAGTTCGATCCTGCCCCTCGGCACAATAATGAACCCATGGTATACTGATAATATCATGGGTTTTGTTTTATGAATAAAAAAGAGCAGGCAGTTAAACTTAGACAATTTGGGCTCAGCTATTCTCAGATTCAAAGCGAATTAGGTATTTCAAAAAGCACCCTCAGTCTTTGGCTAAAAACAATAGCCCTTTCTGATGAAGCCCAAGAAAAAATCAACAAGCGCGTCAATAATACTTCTCGAAAAGCTTTGATTCTCCGCAATAAAGCTCGATCGAGTGTTGTCATGAAAGAGCATGGTGTTATTAGAAAAGAAGCTGCCAAAGAGTTCGTTCTTTATTTTCAAGATCCACTCTTTATTGCTGGAATATCCCTCTACTGGGCCGAAGGTTACAAAAAGGGTGCTTCTGGGAGTCGTTGGAAAAGTATAGATCTTGCCAATTCTGATCCTCAAATGATTCTCTTCATGGTTCATTTCTTTAAAAAGTACTTGGGTGTATCTTTGGAAAAAATGAAGATCCAAATTATTGCTCATGACAACATAGACATAGATGCATCTGTTAGGTATTGGTCTCAACTCACCGGGATACCATCGGCACAATTCATAAAAACCTCTGTTCTTAATAGAGAAAGGACTTCAAAAAACCCACGAAAACATTCCTTGACTCATGGCACTATTCACGTTAGGATAAACGATGTCAAGCTCTTTTTTCGTCTTATTGGCTGGCTCGATGGATTACAAGATTTCTTAAAAAAGAGCGTTTAAAATCGGGACTGTAGCTCAGGGGTTAGAGCGCGCGGCTCATAACCGCTTGGTCGTTGGTTCGATTCCAACCAGTCCCACAAAGGACCCCTAAGAATGAATATTTATTGTGGTCTTATTGACTTAGGTAAGCCTGTTTGCTAAACTATTTTAGTAATTAGCGAGTATCGTATAATGGTTATTACACGTCCTTGCCAAGGATGAGATAGGGGTTCGATTCCCCTTACCCGCTCCAAGTCAACATAAAGGAAGGCCCCTAGAGGGTCTTTTTTGATACTCTAAAAAAGTAATGCCTCCTGTGATACACTATCAGCAGAAGTGAGCATCTCATACTATGAAGGTTGCTATTGTTGGGACAGGATTTCTTGGAGAACAAATCTACATCGATATTAAGGATCGCTGCGAGGAAGTCTTACTCACTCATAGCAGCAATCCTAAATATCCCCATTCCAAAACTCACATTAAATTACTGATAATCTCTATTTAACTATATGGAAGACAAAAAGTCTCAACTTACTCATCAGTACAATGAAACTATTGAAGCCTATCGTTTCATGGGAAGAAAGTATCTTGATAATATTGCACTACTAACACCGGGCCACTTTTATGAATTTATTAACTATCTACCAAAAGGAGGATCTGTTTTAGAGATTGGCTGCGCGGGCGGTCGGGATGCAAGAAAACTAGCTGATGCAGGCTTTCTTGTAACTGGCGTCGACACTGTTGACATATTTATTGATGAAGCAAAGAAACTTGTCCCTGAAGGAGAGTTCCAGGTCAAAAGTGTACTCGAGTTAAATTACACAGAGCAATTTGATGGGGTGTATGCAATGGCGGTGTTACTCCACCTAACAAAAGAGGATGTTCCGAAAGCAATCAGTGTCCTACATAGAGCACTAAAGCCCCATGGGAAAATATTTATAGCCGTAAAACAAGGTACTGGTACCGCCTACGTCACCGACAAGCTCTCTGATCAGAAACGACTATTTACGTACTTTTCTGAACAAGAAATTGATGAACTTTTAAACAATCATGGGTTTCATACTATAGGAAAGTGGGTGGTACCGGACGATGCCGGACGAGAAGATACCATATGGATCCGAATTATTGCTGAAAAAGTTTAATCTGAGTACTAGGAATCTCGCTCCAAGTAGCTCTACTAGATAAACAAAACCGCCCCTCCCAAGGGTCGGTTTTTTGGCATCTTTTGAAAAATCACTACAAAAAGCACCAAGATACCCACAAATACCCCCTTCCAAACAACAGTATTTGCTTTATTTAAGCCATAAAGTTCATATTTAATCTTGACAGAATCTGAAAATATTGCTATAATGGTGGGTTAACAATAAGAAGTCTCTACTTCCGTTGTTGACCGATTGTGTCTCTCGGGGCCCAGTCGCTAATCTGTAAACGCACTCTATGCGTTTCAAAATTGTAGCGATTATAGCAGTTTTTGTGGGTTATACAGCTTTAACCACAGGAACTGCCGCAGCAAGTACGTTAGACAAGGCTTTGTGGGTACCCGTAGCCAAGCCGGCTACCACCTATACTGCCCTGAATAACCCCTTGCTTACCGACCAGGCGTCGGTACAGGTAACCAAAACTACTTTTACGGCTAACTTGTCGGCGTATACCGCCGCTGCCGATGAATGTGGTAAATCAGATGGTATTACTGCCTCTGGTAAAAAGGTTACTCCCAAGCGTACGTTGGCTTGTCCAAAGAGTTATGCCATGGGGACAAAGGTGTATATCGAAGGAATGGGTGAATATACTTGTGAAGACCGTGGTGGAGCCATCAAGGGAAACAAGTTTGACATCTACGTAGCTACCAAAGCAGAAGCATTTGCTTTTGGTCGTCAGAACCTCTCGGTAACCGTGATTCAATAACAAAAGAAAAGAAGGAAGCCTCTGGGAAACCAGGGGCTTTTTGTTTGACTCAAGCCCCCCGTTTTGCTAGGCTAGAGAGGCACTTTGAGGATATAGGTCCGATGGCCGAGTGGTTAGGCAGAGGTCTGCAAAACCTTGCACAGCAGTTCGATTCTGCTTCGGACCTCATAGTTAGATAAGTGAGGGGCGGTGGTGGAATGGTATACACGCGACACTTAAAATGTTGTGCCTTACGGCTTGAGGGTTCGAGTCCCTCCCGCCCTACAAAAAACTTATGCTACACTGGGATATTTACGAAATTACCTCTGAGAAACATTCTCTAAACGGGGTCATGCTCCGTGGACGTTTGCGTAAATTTTCCGAAGAACATTCACTTGATTTTTTAGTAGAAAATACTGAGGATAAACCAAATGGCGTCCGCTTTGCGGTACTTGCCGGCCAAGACTCCACTATTCTTATAGGATACCTTACGAGTATCATTCCTGACGCTGCAGTTACCTTGGTTTTACAAAGCGCTACCAATCCAGTTTTATCGAAACTCAAAGTAAACCAAGCAGACCGCTATATCCTTCAGAACTATGTCTCCTCAAGAAATATCTTATCCTATTATTGGAATGAGTCCGGGAAATAGCTACTTCAAAAAAGAAACGGTTGTTTTCCTTTTGGAAAAAGTTACTAAAGACTTTGGAAGGGCTAGCGTGCTTATTCCTGATATTCCCGCTATTACTACCTATGTAGCTCTCGGTTACAGTGAGAGTCGCGCTCGAAAAGACAAAGCCATCCCTAAAGGAAATGCTCTCCGTAATAAAGTAAGCGCGGCCATGCAGGAAAATGCATTAGATGACGACCTCGTACGCATTTTTGACTGGGCATCAGAAATTGAACCGAATATACTCTACCAAGAAAAACTCGCCTCTATTAAAAAGCTTTACTCGGAGAACAACTCATTTCAAGAAGCTATTCGTTCTGCCACCGAAGAAGTTCTTCTGAGTTCTAAAAAACATATTGATAACCTAGAGAAGGCCGTAAGTATTGCTACACACTACATTCTTTCTGAATTTGCCTGCTTAGAGTTCTTGCCGAAGTATCTCGGCGTTGAAAAGGTAGTTTATATATATCACAAATCCTGGCTCGTATACGAAGATTACATTGCTGGAAAATTTGATGGTGTTCCTAAAAATCATCTAGCATTCCTGATTATCAAGAAAGTAAGCTAAGACTACCTGACTGCTCTCGCTAAAAATACTTTTCGATTTTCTGTAAGGCCGTGCTGGCCTTTTTTTGTGAGCGAATAATTTTGAGTGCGAATCGCCCTCTTTGGCTTGGTAGCTGCGGATCAATATTTTGGCTCGTCAGATTCTCAACGAGCGTTTCGTTTACTTTTTTGTCTAATGAAGCCTCAAAGATCCAGTCCCGCAGTATATTCTTGTACTCCCACTCCTCCTGGTGCAAAGGATTTTTATCAAACAAAATCTCGTACCCAGAGGCGATATGCTTTTTCCCCTCGGTTTTGTCGATGGCCAAGGGGTGCGTAATAACCATACGCTGAACCCGCTTTTGTTTACCTACCCACAGAGCATCTGTTTGGGGGCGGAACAAGTTAAACCAGTCATGCGGAATCACAGAATAGACTGGGTATTCCGATGGAATACTTTTTTCTAAGTACAAAAAGCTTTCGGTCCAGTAGAGGTCGAGTTCCTGAAGGGTCCGAAACCGAAGCGTGAGCGACTCTCCTTCGCGGAGCGTCGTAAAACTGTAGGGCCGAGAAAGCGCGCCATAGACATTCGACAGTGCATTTACCCGGGCCACTTCGCTTTCGATAAACACCAAAGAAAGCTTTACTTGGCCTGCTTTTTCCAAAAGCACATCCTGACTCATAAGCTTACGGAGTGCCCTGTATACTGCCTGAAGAGAAGCTCCGGAGTGCTCTTGTGCTTCTTTGAGTAAAACCTCCTTTGCTACCGGCCCCGCTGCGAGGATTTCGAGAATAACTGATTCTGTTTGCTTCTTCATATTAAACTTATAGTTTAAATATATACTTAATTAAAGCACTTATATTTATCTTATGTCAATACAATGGTATTCTTTACTGTTCACAAAGGTGAACAAGGGTGAGAAGCTCTTTAACAATAGGAGAATAATCATGTGTGGCGTGTTTCGTATGAACAGAGAACCCCTCCCGTGGCTCGGCTGGAAAAAGGAGGTTAAGAACTCCCTTCAGGCTCTGGTACTGACCCTGGTATTCATGTCCCCGCTTGGCTATGCCATACGGGACGCATACCAGGAAGACCTACACAACCTGGAGCAACACCTCCAACACCATCCGCAGCGGCCCTGCGGAATGCAGCACCTACATCGGATTCGATAGGTGCACCCTGGGGCGGTATCAATACCTACTGCCCCATCTTTTTGAAAGGAAGTTGTTATGACCGAAGAAGAAAAACAAGCAGTGATTCGCGAATATCAACATAAGCAACTCATTAATAGCTTACAACAAGGAGTAAGTCAATGTGTTCTCTATAGCGCACTCCTTTTTATTTTAGGAGTTTTAATGATCATAGTGCTTATTGGTTTGGATATCACTCACACTAAAATCGGGCCCCTAGAAAAAGAGGTTTCACCAGAGACGTATGTGGCATGTCTGATCCCCCTTGGAGGGTCATTGTTATTTTATATCCTGATGATTTTGGAAAAGCATATCGTTCGTATCAACGTGAAAACTCCGGAGAAAGAAGATGGAAGTGAAGTATGGTGAAAATGGGAAAGTTATTGCCCGAGTATGGAAGAAAAGTGATCCCGATTGGATGGGAGGAAACGGTAAAAGAATTGCCCTTCTCCACTTACTCATCGTGATTACACTGTCCCTAGGAGCAGCCATTGGACTGGCAGGATACTCAAAATCTAAGAGCCAGAAGGTGCTAGTGAAACTTCCGCGACCAGTACTGGTGACTGAGGTGGTTCATTCACGGGAAGTTGTACCTACAAGATATAAAACAATCCCCTCTCCGAACCCAAGAACCTGGGATATTGTTGATCCAACGAAACCAAAGGTTCCAGCAAGATTCTTTATCAAGACAGAACTCATGGTTGATGGGGTATCATGTTACGATAGAGTGATTTTGTATATATGTCCACAACGAACAGCCTTCAGTTCTCGCTTTAAAGAAAGAGAAGTGACTGCTGATAGAATCAGGATGTATCCAGTGGGAAGTATCTATGAACAGCGCTATCTAACGGAAGTGTGGGTGCCACAAAATAAATAAGGGGGTCCCGAGAGGGTGGCAAAAATGCTACCCTCTTTTTTCTTACTTCAGTAACTTTTGAATTTTAGCAAAGTCTTCTACAAGAACAGTACGCATGCTGCCGTTGTACAGCGCTGCGGCTGGGTGATAGAGAGCAAAAAATGTTTGCTCACTCATACCAGGAATATCCGCCTTAAATACCTGTCCATGAGCTTCGCTTATTTTTACTCCCGGGAAAAAATGATTGAGTGAATACCGCCCAAGCGTCACAATCACCTGCGGCTGAATAAACGTGAGCTCGGCATGGAGCCACTCCTCACAAGCTGCAATTTCTACTGGCGAGGGATCGCGATTTTCTGGCGGTCTATATTTGACGATATTTGTAATATAAATATCGTCGCGCTTTAAATTAACTCGAGCAAGCATTTCATTCAAAAACTTTCCAGACGCACCGATGAACGGCTCCCCTGCTTTGTCTTCGTTCTTGCCGGGTGCCTCACCAATAAAAACTATTTTTGCACTCGCACTCCCCTTGCCATACACTGCTTGCGTCGCGGTTTCCTTAAGAGCGCAGGTATTGGTATTTGCGTAGTGACTATGGAGTTCTGCGAGAGAAGTAAATCTCTTCATAAAACTTTTGAAGATATTTTTGTTTAAAACGCACAAAATGATTATTAAAAAATCATTTTGTTAAACCAATGACTACATTATTAAAAAGGTCTCCCCTGTTTCTACGATTTTTCCAGAGATCTCAAAGCCACTGGCGAGCTTGTGGCCGCCGCCGCCAAACTGGTGTGCCAAAGCAGAAACATCCATACCACTGTGCTTCATAGCGCGGAGGTTAGCGCGAATAAGCCCAGGCTCGCGTTCCGAAAGCACCATAGCATAACGAATATTCGGCACGGTACACAGCACGTTTGCGAGTTCGTAAATATCATCTGGGTGCGCCTCACACTCCATGATTTCTTCGTGTGTAATAGCAGTGACGAGCATTGCCTCTTTCTCTACGTACTTCACTTTATCGAAAGCCTTCCCCCACAAACGCATAGCTGGTAACCCCTGCTGTGTAAAGAGTGTCTTCGAAATTTTTCCGAGTGGCGCGCCAAGCTTCATAAGCTCCGAAGCGATCTGCATAATTTGTGGACTCACACTAGCATGCTGAAATCCACCAGTATCAAAAAGGATACCGGTCAAAAGAGCGGTCGCCATTTTTTTTGAAACAGCAATCTTTTGGTGACCAAAAAAGAGATGGAGGATTTCGCAGGTAGAAGAATATTCAGCATCGATGAGTACGATGTCCCCTGTGAGCGTAATGTCTGGGTGATGATCCACCAGCACAATCACTTGGTCTTCGTGAAATTTATCGCGTAGTAAATGGAAGCCACGATCAACACTGTCACCAGCAATCACCACGTCGTATGAACCTAGATCGAGCGTATCTGGGTGCACAAATTTTCCAGGGATAAGTTTTTGCAAATGCTCTGGGTAGTCGTTCCAACAAGCAACGTCCACTGTTTTCCCGATGGACTCGAGGTAAAAATACAGCGCCATGTTTGCCCCTACGGTGTCTGGGTCTGGTCGGTTATGGGCGAACAAAAGAATCTTCTCTGCTCGAGCGATGACATAGGCTAAAGTTTTGAATTCTTTTGTAAAGCTCTGCATACATTTTTTAGAAATCTTCCCGCAGGAGAATTTTCTCTACTTCGTCGGCGCGGCCCTCGGTGTCGTCCAAAGCAAAACGTAGACGTGGCATAGGGTTCATGTACAGGCGTGAGTGAACACTGTGCTGAATTTTCCCAGCCTCGTTCTTAAGAGCTGTCATCACATAACGGCTTTCTGTTTCCGGAAAAACACTCACCGCGATACGAGCATGGCGTAAATCTTTAGAAGTTACTACCTTAGCAATGGTAATCACTACACCTTTTTTTAAAGAAAGTTCGGTCGTAAAAGCGCTCGCAACGAGGTCGCGGAGCAGGTCATTTACTTTTGTGATGCGTTCAGACATAGTGTTATTCTTAAGAGCAGGAGAAGAGTTAGAATAACAGAAGAATCGTTTTTTGGCAAGGGTCTCGCTAGTATTCCGAGAGAATGACCAGTCACTCAAAGACTACCGTGCGCACTCTACGAGGAATTCCTGTCTCCCTGGCAGGAGTCGAACCTACATCTAGACGTTAGGAGTGTCTTGTTCTATCCATTGAACTACGGGGAGATTGTATCTAAGAAGGCTTTTTGTGTACAAACCCTGTATAAACGCTGATTTTCTGTCTTATACAGGAGTTTTCCACAACTGTGGACCCTAGCGGACTCGAACCGCTCACCTCTCCCATGCCATGGGAGCGCTCTACCAGATGAGCTAAGGGCCCTTATAGAAAGGGTTTTACTTTATTTTTTAAGGCTATACCCATTATCTGCGCTCCCATTACTTTTATTGCGAGTGCTCGTCAGATAGCTGGGGCCCTTTTAAAAGGATCTTACTTTATTTTTGTTCTTGCGACACTTATTGGCCCTCCCCGCATTCCTCTTGCGAGCATCTACTCGGATGACGAAGGCCCTTATGTAAAGGATTTTACTACTTTTTCAGTGTTATACACCGATTTACACACTTTTTTTGTTCTCGTTGCCTATATTTTTGTGCAACCCAGAAACATATTCTCTAAACAACGCTTCTGTAAGCGCCACTGTATTGTATCAGATATTCCCAAAAAACGGTATACTATACACAGATACCTATGCAAAAGACTCTCCTGGCCGCCATTCTATTTACACTCCCCTTTTCCCTACGAAAAGTACTTTTTGTGACGAATCCACTAGCCCCGGGAGTATTCAACGAATACATGGACACCAGTGTTTTTCTTTTCGATATCCTTATTTTCCTTTTTGTTACTTATATTATATTAGAACATATTTTGATATACAAGTCAAGTTCATGGGGATGGGTACGTGGAATGTTCCACGTGGAACAATTCTCCCCTACACAAAAAATGTTCCACGTGGAACATTTTTTTATCGCTTTGATTCTAGGTCTCAGCACTATTCTTTCCGTGATTCTTTTTGGGAGCTTTTTTCAATTATTTATTCTCGCAAAAATAGTACTCTACGGGATCTTCTTTCTCTTTGTTTACAATATCCTATTCTCGGATGTTCCACGTGGAACATTTATACACAAAAATACAGTCCAGAATGTTCCACGTGGAACATTCTTTCGTTATTCCAGTAACTATATTTGTTCCACGTGGAACAAATTAATCAAATCTACGTCAACAAACTGTTCCACGTGGAACATTTTACAGATCATTCTTTTCATCAGTACTATTTCTCAAATACTGCTTGGTATTATACAATTACTCCTTCAGAGATCCATTGGTCTGCGCTGGCTCGGTGAACAAGTTCTTAACGTCAATATTCCTGGAGTTTCAACTATTATTATTAACAAGGTTGAATTCTTACGAGCCTATGGCACCTTTCTGAATCCAAATATCTAGGCAGGATACCTTATATCTAGCCTATTACTATTCTTTTTACTTAAAAAATGTTCCACGTGGAACAATGGAGATCCTTTTTCCACAATAAATGTTCCACGTGGAACATTTATACACGAGAATACAACTGAAGATGTTCCACGTGGAACAATGGAGACTCTTTTTATTGGTATTATTGGTATCGGTATTATTATCTCTTTCTCTAAGGTGGCCTGGCTTGTTTATGGATTGTTTCTTATTGAACATTTTTGGAATGTTCCACGTGGAACATTCTTTTCAAAACTAAATACTAACATTGTTCCACGTGGAACAATTCTTAAAAAAGTCACTGACTTTTGTTCCACGTGGAACACTCGTAAAATATTGCTCAAAAAATGTTCCACGTGGAACATTTTGATATTTTCTCTCATTATTCTTGGGGGAGTATTCTTCCTTTCTCAAATAGACTTCTACTATTATATAGTACAACCTATATTAGAACGTAAATTACAGTATTTGTCAATACTTAGTATACCGAGTCTACATATATGGCTTGGCTCTGGCTTTGGAGGCTACATCTCGTGGCTGAGCACTTCGGGATTAGTAGAGGAGAGCTTCCAGTTACAGCCAGTGCATAATTTCTTCCTCATGGCCCTCCTTGAAGTCGGTATTCTTCCTATTCTTACCCTTCTGTTCTTTTTTTGGCAGGGGATACGCCGGTTTTTGAAAAACACTCTCACTATCGCAAAGGAGGCTGGAGTACAGTCTTTAATCTTTGGTGTAGTTCTTCTTGGCTCCTTTGATCACTATTTTTGGGATATTGAAGCAACCCAAATTATCCTTGGGTTTATACTCGTGATTTTTGTAGGTATCTCTAAAAAAACGTTGTACAAAAATAGTCAGTAGGGTGTATAATAAAAGAAAAAGATGATGAAAGAGAAAAAAATTTCCCTCGTTTTGTATATAGTGTTAGTAATTGGTACTTTTTTTGTTTGGTCTTCCTTCCAAACTGTTCGTGGTGAAAGTATTTTTACCGATAGCGATCAAGATGGTCTTTCAAACGAAGAGGAGCGCCTCTATAAAACAGACCCTCAGAAGAGAGACTCCGATGGTGACAGCTACTCGGACGGTGTAGAAATAAAGAGTGGCTACGACCCACTCAAGCCAGCGCCTGGCGATAAGATCTTTATAGCTGCCGCTGACATAAGTCGAGCAGGGGAACAAGCGGTAGCAGGGGATAAAGAAAACCTCACAAAAGCACTCTCTCAAGAAATTGCTTCCGTAATCACTGAGAAAGGCGCTTCTGGTGAAGATGTTTCGGTAACAGACCTTGATGTCCGTATCCAAGAACTTCTCAGTGGAAAGGGCTCTGAGGTAGTGCTTCCTCCGATTGACGTAAAAGGACTTCGCATTAAAAACCCAATCTCAAAAGATCTTTCGGATGAAGAAAAGAAAGTGAAGGAGAAGGAGCAAGCTGTAAAGTACTTGACATCCATGGCCTATATTTTTGCCAATAACTCTCCTCAAAAATTCTCATCAGAAACCGAACTTGGAACATCACTCGACACACTCTCTACTCAGGTGATGGGAGCCTTCTCTTCTGGGAATAGCGAAATGATCCACGTGCTTGCCGAAAATGGACGCCGCACCATAGAAGAAACCCGTGACGTAGAGGTTCCAGAGAGCATGCTACCCTTACACATCAAGGCGCTCCAACTTTCTCAGTACGCCATATCTTTAGAGGATGAAGTAAAAACAAATACTGGCGATCCACTGCGTGACATTTCATCTATGATGAAAGTTCAGAGTCTCCTTGCTGCAAGTGCCAGTTATATAGCTGAGCTTCAACAAAAAATGCAGGAGTACGGTATTACTGACTTGCCTGTTTCTCTCTAAGTTTATGCAAAAACAAAATATCATTCGAAACATCCTTCTTACCATAACCCTCTTTTGTTTTTCGGCATCACCCGCTTTAGCTTGGGGAGATGGTATTCCGGGCGCACTGGTAAACCAGAGCATTCAGAGGATTCGAGAGGGAATCACCGGAACCATTCTTGGGGCTGTCAAAGCTGCTGCGGTATCTTCCATTATTAATCAGGTAGACCGACTGGTCGGTGGCGTTGGTGGCACTTCTCCGCGCATGATCCGTAGCTACGATGACTTTCTTCGTCAAAAACCAACTCTTGAAGCACAGACATACGTGTACAACTTTTTAACAAAGGCCTACCGCGGAAAGAGCTCGACAACAAACTACGTCTCTGCGAATGGTGACGCGAGCGCCATACGTGGCAACAACGCAACCCTCCTACAAAATGCTGCTTTAAAGAGCGTCCAGAAAAGACCCTACCAGTATGACCTCGATCAGTACTGTAAGAATGCTGATAAAGCATTTGCCGAGGATGACTGGCGATGCATGGATGCCATGTTCTCGAATCCTGCAAACAATGTATACGGGGCCTCGCTTCGAGCGGAGGCAGAATATATGGCCATGCGTGATGAAATCCGTTACCAAAGACAGATCCTCGCAACCTCTTCTGGATTCCTCCCAAGTGTTGATGCGCGCGGTAACGTAGTGGCTCCCTCAAGTTCTATCGGGGCCTTATTTAACGATGCGAATACTCTTGCAAGCAAGATTATTACAAATGCCAAGAACCCGGAAGAGCTTGTAAGTGGTGTTGTCTTTGCTCTCGTGAATCGCTCTATTAATACAATTGCCTATAAGGCTGCCGGCGCTGTCGAAAATGTAGTCGACAAAACAGTTGGTAAGGCGGTAACCGAAATTAACCGTCTGGCTGGTGACGTTGGTAATACTATCCGTACTGTGGATGGTTATATTCTTACTGCTGATGGCTACATTACCGAGGCCGGCTATCAGAAAGAACAGCTCAATGCTCTAAGGCAGAACGCCAATACTTCAACTACGCCGCCGCCCGCAGCAAAACAATAGCTTCTTAAAAACCCGGCCTCAATACGCCGGGTTTTTAATATCTTCTTCCAGGGATGAGTATCTCGTATTTTTCCTCTCCAAAATTACTCCTCTTTTTTTAAAGGGTGCAACAAAAGGAATAAGGGGAGAAAATAGACCAATGCAAGGGCGTTCCCAAAAAGAGGAGTGTCGAAGATTCCGTAAGAAAATATCCCTACAAATATTCCAGCCAGAACCTTTTCTTCTTCGGAAATATCTCTCCTCTCTAAAGAACGTATCGCTTGAATCCAGAAAAAAAGCATGCTTAACAAACCAAAGAGCCCTCCCTGGAGCCACAGTGCCAGCACTAAGTTATGCGGCTGAGGCACTGCCCATTCAAGATATGGCGGAAAAAGCGGTTGTAGATAAAGGTATTCTTGCTGAAAATTTCCCAGACCGATACCTATCACCGGATGTTCTACAATAAGTACTCCGGCACTGCGCCAAATCATCATACGCGAAGCAAATGATGAGCGAGCATCTGTCTCTGTAAGAGTAACGAGCTTTTCCTGAAACGTAGCAAACATAAGGATCGCTACAATAAGCATACTCACAAGCAGTCCCCTTGGAGCTCTACATACATTCCCTAACTGGCGAATCCCCAAAAAGCTATACGTAAGAATACTTGCCAAAACAGCCGCAGAGCTCCCAGCAGAGCGTGTTAAAAAAATACCCATTGCTACACTCAGAATCAGCGCGACAGCAGTTTGTCGTATCCAGAAAGTCGGGCGTGTTTTAAACATCCACAAGGAAAGCAGTACCCCCGGAAAAAGAAAAAAACCAAGGAAGTTTGGGCTCGTAAATACGCCCTCAAGACGACCATCGAAAGTACGTATCCCCAGCACGAGTGCAGGGAGAGTTGCAAGCAAAACGCCGACAATGCCCATTATCCAAATAACAAGCGCCTTTTTGTTTCGGCTACTGTCCGTCTGATATGCTACCGCAAAAAGAAGTGTGGCCACCATTGGAAGAATAATCCATGATTTTAACAATCCCCAGGCAGTTGCCGACGGAGAAAAAAGTATTCCCAAAAGGGTGCTTAAAATAAAAAGGGCTACTCCTATAGCTACACTCCTCCTGTATTCTTTTTGAATTATCCGATGACGACATACTAAGATGTACCCACTCAGTACAAGAAAAACACTATCCAATAGGTACACGGGGAGCGCCGGAAAAACACGATTATTCGCAAGAGGAATAAGTAAAAATGCAATGAGCAAAAAACTATACGGTGTCTTGAGGAGTTGATTCCACATAAAGCAGGGCAAGAAGGGCCAGAAAAAGCGGAGTGATATGAACAGAGAAGAGGGGATTTTCAAAAAGTGACTGTGCAAAAAATAGTACAAGACTTACCATAACCCAAGTACTAGAAGCTACTGGTAGTGTAGCAGACTTTTGGCGCTGCGCGAACACGGCTACAAGTAGACCGAGGAAAAGTATCAGTCCCACAAACCCGATTTCCACGGCAATATCAAAATACATATTGTGCACATAGATTGGTTCTCGGAATTCGGCCGTCGGCTTTACAAGAAGCGGATAACTTCCCAAGCCAACGCCGGCGAATGGCATTACTTGAATATTTACTACTGCCTCCCGCAAAAGCCTCACTCGCTCACTCACTGATCCATCTTCTAACGAAAAGCTTGAAGCAAAGCGGCTCGCCACAGGGCTAAACATAAATACACTTACACCAAGAACAACAAATCCTGTACGGAGCGGTGTGACGTAACGAGTCAACAGGGAACGACTCTGCCACATGGCGTATACAGTTGCTATAATCAGACCAACGTAACCTGAGCGAGAGAAAGAAAGACCGAGCGCAGCAAACATCATGCTGCCAAACAACACCCTTTTCCAGAGCGCAAAACGACGACTCTGCCACAAGACCAATGGCAACAACATGCCGACAAAATAGGCAAAAATATGCGGGTCAGGAAAAAATGCCGAGGCTCGTAGTAGAGTCACTCCGTGAATATTTACCAAAAGACTTGGGTACTCCGCGAGAGTGTTCCCGAGACCACCCCCAACAAAAAAGGCGAGTGTATCTACCCAGAAATGGAAAAGTTGACCGACAGGCAATACTAATTGTAGCGAAAATTGAAAAAGCCCTATACCTGCTGCCAGTAGACCTGCAAAAAAAAGTGAGCGATACAGTATCAGACGTAGATATTGCTCACGAAAGACATCAACAAAAACTAAAAAAAGTGGGAAGATATTCCACCAAAAGGCTACCTTGCGTATGGCCCACATGGGATTTAGTGCCCAAAACACAGAAAGTGTCGCCCACAGTAAAAAGGCTGACCAAAAGAAGAGGACGGTTGGCTGTGGCAAAAAGAAGCGTCTCTGAATGAGATTTTTGGCCAACCAAAAAAGAATCCATGCCAATGCCAGTATACGTACCATGGGCACCCCCCAAAGGGCAAACCACACTGGCAGTAGAGCAAAGAAAAAAACTACGAACCACTTATGAACGACCATACGGATAGAAAAATCGATATATAGCTTGCAATCCAATAAAGAGAGTGCGCGTAGTAGGGGACCAGTGCTTATGGAGGTACCGTCGAAGTGAGGTGTCATAGTACTGTTTCTGAGAACGGCGTCCTGTGTGACTCTTCCCAGAAAAATGAGTGAGCGAATAGGCTGTTTCGTAATAAACCCGAGACCCGTTCCGGTTTGCCCGAAGACACAAATCCATATCCTCGAAGTAAAGAAAGAACTGCTCGTCAAAGCCGTTGAGTTGCCGGAAAAGATCCGCACGAATAGCAAAAGCGGCACCGCTGACCCAGTCAACAAGACCTGCTGGTCTATAGCGTGTACGCCAGAAAACGCGTCGTAGAGAATTCTTAACTGTCAAAAAGGTGCCCGCACTAAAGGCTTCTGGGTTACCTTTTGATGTTCGCAAAGAAACACCTACTACACCAATAGCATTTTCTTTGTTAAAAAACTCTCTCAACCGCTGAAGAAAAGCTTCCTGCCAGCGAGTATCTGGATTCACAAAGAACAAGATATCTCCTGTTGCGAGCGTAGCCCCTCTGTTGGCAGCAGTCGCGAAACCACCGTTGTCATTTGCCTGATCCACTAATATCTGCGGAAATTCACTCTTCATAAGCTCAAGAGCAGACGCCTCATCTCGGTCATTGTTAACAATAATGACTTCAAAAAAAGCCTCTTTTTCATATAAAAAAAGGCTTTTCAGCGATGCTCTCAGCAGCTGACTACTGCGATAGTTTACGAAAATACAACTTATCTTTGGAACCATACGTACGGAAGTAGTCTGTATACGCCTGTTTTACGCTTGCAGCATCAGGAAGCCCCATCCAAACTTTCACGAAGTTCACAAGTCTTCGTATTATAACATACACACTAAGGTACGGTCGAAAAAGCACCGGGGTGTGCAGCGCAAAGAAAAGTAGTCCGCTCCTCACTACAAAGTACCACTTTTGGCTATTCTCAGAGCTTTTTTCCTGATGAATAACTCGTGCTGTAGGCACCACAAAAAGATCTACCTTCTTTTCTCTGGCTCGCCAAGAGAAATCGGCGTCTTCGTAGTACAAGAAAAACCGTTCATCAAGAAGGCCGACTTTTTGCACTGCGCTCCTATGCAAAAAAAGTGCGCAGCCCGTCAAAAAGTCAGTCTTGTAGGGGATACTCCCTTCCGTCTGCCGTGCAGTATGCTCTACTCGCATCTGCCAAAAGTTAACTCGACCACCAGCAAACCACTCCTGCCCAACGGAATCAAGAATCAAGGGGCTCATCAGACAGGCTCCGTAAGATTTATGAGCAGCCAAAAGAGCAGGGAGCGTCCCTACTTCAACGGTGGCATCAGAGTTCATAAGCCACGTAAAGTCGTACTTCTCAGCAATACCAATATACAACCCCTCGTTCATACCGGCCGCGAAACCGCCATTTTCTAAACGAGCGAGAAAACGATATTCCGGAAACTGATTTTTTGCCTGCTGAAAAGAATCATCCGTAGAAGCGTTATCCACTACCAAAACATCTGCGCCCTGAACAAGCGTTACCCGCAAAGAGTTCAGGCAGCCCAAAAGGCAATCCCTACCATTGTAATTTAAAACGACTATAAGTACGCGGGGCATAAGACAATGTGGGGAATCCCTGGGTTCCTTCGCTTTACGAAGCAAAGAAAAGAGCCCGAACTTCCTTGAGATTAATCGCACGAAGAATTGCCAACGATATGACGTATGTTACCGAGGCAGTTGTTCCCGCCACAAAAAATGACTCGTGCTTTAGAAGTACTAAGGCTATTATCATGGCTCCACCAGCTAAGAATATTCGCCCCGCATGTTCAAATGAGGGTACGTATTTTACATGACGCCATACTAAAATACCCGTTGTAATAGCAACGCAAAGCTCTGTGAATAACGATGTATAAGCGGCTCCCATGTAGGAAAACCGAGGAATAACGACAATATTTGCCAAAATGTTCAGGAGAGCAATGACAAATAGAGCTTTCATGAGCTGCTTCTGCGCATTGCTTACGATAAGAAGCATATTAAAGTAGTTCCCAAAAAAGATACATGCTAGGGCAAAAATAAGAACTCGTAATACCGGGACAGATTCCATAAAGCCACTGCCGCTGATAATCTGAATGATAAACGGAGCTAAAAACCACGTCCCAATAACTAGCGGCGTAATAAGCACTAAGAATACCTTCGAGGTTTTGCCTGCAATTTCCTCAAAATACGCCCGATTAGTGTAGATATATCGTGATAATAGGGGAAGAATAAGTCCCGAAAGCATGGCTGGAAAGAAAATGAGGTTCTCGATTATTTTATAGGCCACATTATAAATACCGACTTCGGCGCTCGACTGCCAAATAGAAAGGAGAATGGTGTCAAATTTAAAGTAAGCAAAAGTAATGATGGCCGTAGCACCCAGCGGCAAAGAGTCCCGAAGAAAGGCTCTCCAAAAAGGGACGTCAAACGAGAGCGAGAAATGAACATACTGGCGACTTAAAAAATATGCAAGCGAAGCGTTAAACAAGAAGGCTGCCACAATAGTAGCTACAATAAACAAGAATCCTCGCTCCTCTTGAATAAAAAACCAAATAAGGCCTACCTGAAGGATCTTCCCTCCAAGCTCGATCAGGGCTATTTTATCCATGCTTAAACGCTTTTGAAAAATGCCATTCAAAATGTATGAAAAGGTAGAGAATACCGTCGCAAGAGCAGCAAAAAAGATACCTACCTTAAGCTCAAAAGCGTATCCAGAAAAATAGAGCATTATTGGCACCAGCATAACCAACAGAGACGAAAAGGTGAGGCGCAAAGCGAGCACCCGCCCTAAAATAAACTCTTCATCGGCACCCTCGCGAGAAATTTCACGAGCTGTTACTTGTGCTAGTCCGAAGTCAGTAACCGCCGAAAAAAGCGCGAAAAAGGCCAATACTGTAGCATACATACCGAATCCTTCCTGGCCCAGATATTCCGTAATAAGACGCACCGAAAAAAGCGCCAGAACCACTGTCGAAAATATCTTAATGGTGGAATTTAAAGCAACATTATAGGCTAACCGCTTTGCAACAGCCATAGAAACACTCTGTTAGTTTTATCTCCCCTTGGTACTTTACCCTTTTCGAGAGACACGCACAACTCGCTGACTTCCAAAACTCTCACTTTCCGTGGCATAGCCTCCGTGGTTTAAGAAAAATTCGTGTACCAAACGACGCTCATACGCATCCATTGGCCACAGCAAAAGACTTTCATCCACTAATTTTTCCTCAACGTAGGCCAACACTCTCTTGGTAAAGATCTCATCTTTTTCGGTACGGTAGCCGTTAACATCCAGACGGTAGCGGAATGGCGAGTCTTCCTTGCGAACCACTGCGTTTATAAGCGCCTGAAGGGCGGCTAAGCTTGCTCCCTGCTTACCAATAACATAGCGCTGTTCTGTTGGAATAGTTACCGAAACAAGCATCTGTTTTCCTGGAATAACCTCGCTGAAGCTTATTTGTGCGTCGTGAATGGCAAGCGCCTGAAAAAAGTTACCGAGGAGGGTTCGAATGTGCTGCTGGGCTTCCATAGGGGACATATTATCTTTTTACGGGGTTGGAACCACTGGAAAATCATGCTCTTTGACATTCTTTACCGGAACCAGTTTCTGCTGCAGGAGCATTAATAGGGTAGAGGCAAGCCAGTAGAGCGTCAGGGCTGCTGGAAAGGTAACTCCCACAAAGAGGGTAATGGCAGGCAGCATGTAGAGCATCTGCTTATTCATAATGGTGGCAAAATCAGGCTCACCATCCTTATTTGTAGCTGTTTTCTGCGGCTGCGCCCCAATAATAGACTTCATCTGGAAGTACTGCGCAATAGCCGTAACGATAGCCAAGAATATACTTGGAGTTGTAAGATTGAGTGTTCCGAGAAAAAGATGGTTAATTGGGCCAGGGTTAGCCACAAACGCATAGAGACTCTCGGTATTTGCCGAGAAGTTATTATGAGCAATGTTAATAATAGACCTATAAATAGCCAAGAGCAACACAAGAGAGACTATTGCCGGCAAACAACCCGAAACTGGATTTACGCCATGCTCCTTATAGAGCCCCATCATCACCTTGGCCTGCTCCTCTTTATTATTCTTGTGTTTTTCTTGAGCCTGCTTAATTTTTGGCTGCAATTCCTGCAGCTTTTTCTGCGAAGAAATCTGTTTTTGGTAAATAGGGTACAGCAAAAGGCGGATAATGAGTGTGGTTAAAATAATAGCCACACCAAAATCCTTCAGAGGAACAATATTGTACAAGAAAATAAGTACATTGTAGATCGGTTCGTAGGCGAGGGTTTCGTAGAGCTGAATCATAAGGAAATCTTTATTATCGTCTGAAGTGAGCGAAACAAGAATATTTTTTGTTTCCGAACGAAGCAATCTAGTAAATGGTCAATACCATTTATTTATGGCTTGTTTTATAGCCAGTATACACCTTTTTTACAAAACTTTCTACGGCTTTTTGTAGCTCATCTTGGTTTGGTGTCAGTTTTTGACTTGGGAGGTAAAAAACCACATCAAATGGTGCCTGCAAAAAAGTCTCGTACTTTTGTAATTCACCAGAAATACGCCGTTTTAAGCGATTTCTCTCAACAGCCTTCCGAAGGAACTTTTTACCAAAAGAAAAAGCCGCTCGCATGGGCAGCTCTTTATTTGGTTGCGCTAAAAATTTGACAGAGAAAAATGGCGTATGCCAAACCCCTCCTTTTTGGAACACCACGTTTATTTCCTCGTTTTTCTTTAGGCGGTGCTTCCTGGCTAACATAGGGGCTTATACCGAGAGACGCTTGCGTCCGATGGCTCGACGGGCTTTGATAATAGCCTTACCAGACTTGGTACGCATACGCTTCAAAAAGCCGTGGCGACGCGCTCTTTTGCGTGTTTTTGGTTGATACGTTCTTTTCATAGGGTTCTTTACAAGTACAATCAACTCTACCGCACTTTTCTTTTTTCGTCAAGAAAATATCCACCCCTCTATATAGGGGCTTTTTTAGGACTTCTCCACTTATACACCCCTTATTCACATAAGAAACCTCCGTTTTTTACCTCGTGCTATACTGTGTATAACTCCTATGGACAAAGAAACTCTCTGGAAATCAGCCTTGGCTCATATTGAACTTTCAATTTCGAAAGCTAATTTTGTGACCTGGTTTAAAAATACCAGTATCTTTGAACATACGGACAACGAAGTGAGTATTACTGTCCCTAACGGGTTTGCTAAGGAATGGCTCGAAAATAAGTATAATCACTACATTCTCCAGGCCCTCCAGTCAGTAGACCCCTCTGTTACTCGTATTCGCTGCGTTATCAACCCAAGCCCAAACACAGCGCCCAAACTCGATTCTGTCCAGGTAGCTCCCGCACAACAGCAGACACAGACATTTCCCGGTGCGCCATTTCAGGGCACAAAAACGGTTGACTTTACACGAAAAAAGATTATCGAGCAGCCAAATTTTCGCCAAGAAGCTGCCCCAGCAACCGCTGTTTTTCACCAAAGCAACCTTAATAACCGCTATCATTTCGAGAATTTTATCGTAGCAGAGAACAACGAACTCGCTCGAGCCGCCTGCATGGCCGTAGCTGATAACCTTGGTGGCGCCTATAATCCACTCTTTATTTACGGGGGCGTCGGTCTCGGAAAAACTCACCTTTTGCAGTCCATTGGGAACAGTGTCGCCAAAAAACACCCCGAAAAACGCATTAAGTACATTTCTTCCGAAAAATTTACTCGCGAGCTTGTCGAAAGCATCAAAAACCAGAAGATTGATCAATTTAAAGACTACTATGAGCAGATGGATCTGCTTATTATTGATGATATTCAATTTCTTTCGGGCCGCGAAAAGACTCAGAACGAATTTTTTCAGATCTTTAACACCCTCTACCAGATTAACAAGCAAATCGTTATTTCGAGCGACCGCCCACCAAAGGCGATCCCTACCCTCGAAGAACGGCTCCGTTCCCGCTTTGAAGGGGGTATGATTACCGACATTAGCCGCCCCTCCCTGGAGACCCGCCTCGCCATATTAGAATCTAAAGTGCTCGAGCGTGGCCTTATAATCGACAAAGATGCTCTTTTTTATATCGCTGACAACGTTTCTCAGAATATCCGCGAACTCGAAGGCGCCCTAAATCGCGTTATCGCTTACAGTGAGTTTCAGAAAATTCCTGCCAACCTCGAAAATACCACAAAAATCCTTGACCAACTCCTTGAGAGTAACAAAAAGACTGTTTCGATCGACGATGTATTCTCACATATTTGCGATCGTTTCCAAATTTCCCGAGAAGATCTTATTAAAAAGGGACGAAAAAAAGAAGTTGTGTACCCTCGCCAGATTATGATGTATCTTCTTCGCACCGAACTCCAGAATTCATTCTCGTCCATTGGTGAGGTTTTTAATGGGCGTGACCACACTACTGTCCTTCATGCTGTCGAAAAAATTGAACGGGAAAAGGGAACAAATGAAAAAATAAAGGCTGATATTCTTCACCTTAAAGAGGTTCTCTACTACACTCCACCTGAATAACCTTGTATAAACCCCTTCTTTCTTGTGTATCCTGTGTATAAAAAACAGTCCTTTGTGTATAAAAACCTCATTTTCTCACCCCACCTCATTTTACCCACATATATGCACCGAGTTATCCTTTTTAGAAAATCCGTCCACAAAGCCAACAAAACCGCTTATCCACTTATACACCCTGTAATAACAATAATAAGATTTTAAAAAAGAATACTTACTTTATCACCTACACATATGAAAATTATTTGTACACAAGAAAATCTTCAGAGATACCTCTCATTTATGGATCGAGTAATCGTGAAGCAGGCGAGCCTACCGATCTTAGGAAATATTCTTTTTCAGGTAGAAGTAGGACGCGTAAAACTTTCAGCTACAAATCTTGAAATTGGGGTAACTGGGTACCTTGGGGCAAAGGTTTTAGAGGATGGACTCATTGCTCTTCCGGCAAGAATTATTGGAAATTTTGTGAGTAATCTTCCAGTAGGTGACGTGGTGGAAATTAGCACGGAGGACAAAAAGGTTTTTTTGAGTAGCGGAAAACACACACTGTCTATTTTTGGGGTGGATGGTAAAGAATTTCCACTTATCCCAAAACTTTCTTTTGAAAAAGCATATACGTTACATGGAGAGCAATTTAAAACTGCGCTCCAGAAGGTTTTTTATGCCGTTAGCGTAAATACTATTCGTCCAGAATTAACAGGGGTTTATTGTAAATTAACAGATGGCGTGTTAAAACTTGTTGCTACTGACAGTTTCCGTCTTGTGGAGGAGAGCGTATTTGGCGTTCAGGGTGATGGAGAGGAAGAAGACATGACACGGGGTATTATTGTTCCACTTAGTACTCTTCAGGAGGTAGCACGTATTATTACCCCAGAAACAAAAGAGTTGCAATTGGTTACTCATGAGAACCAGATATTCTTTAATATCGAGGGGGTAGAGGTAACTTCTCGCCTTATTAACGGAAAATTTCCGGATTACGAGCAGATTATACCAACAAGCTTCTCGGATAGTCTCGAATTCCAAAAAAGCGACCTCCAGAGAGCGCTGAAGATTTCGGCAGGGCTTTCGAGCTACACATCAGGAGAGGTGGCGCTTATTTGTGATAAAGAGAAGCAGGAGATCCGACTGGTATCGCGCTCACACGACGTTGGTGAAAATGTAAATGCTATTTCCTTTGAGAATCTTCAGGGAGAGAAAACCTGCACATTCCTTTTTCAGGCCCGCTTCCTTCAGGAATACCTTGGGAGTATAGCAAGTGATATTGTGCGTTTCTCGTATAATTCAGAGCAAACACCTTTACTCTTTGAAGAGCATGGAGAAGTAAGTGGTCGCTCAATTATTATGCCAATACGAAAGTAGTATGCGAGATTTTCAGAGTCTCCTTCAAAAAAAAATTGCCTCACCTGCTACGAGTAGTATAAAGGGAATGGATCAAGCAACGATCACCTTTTTGTTTACAAAGATTCTTGAAGAGGAATACGGTATCCGGGGTAAAGAAAACGTCTTTGTGGAAAAATTTGAAGAAAAAAAATTGGTGATTATTGTATACAAGTCACTTTGGTACACGGAACTCTTGCTGCAACGAGAAAGTCTACTAGTAAAGCTCCAGGAGGTTATAGGCTCTGCTCGGGTGGTGCATGACCTTGTTATCCGCAAGAAGTAGATACTCCCAGGAAAACAAAAAACCGAAGGTAAGTCTTCGGTTTTTTTGTACCCCTCTGCTAGGGGGTTGGTGTTACACTGCCTTGGTCGTTGCTGCTACTTTGACCATCTTGATTTTTTGGAAAGTCGTCAGCCTTGCAGTCTTTTTCTGGAGGAGCTTCGAGAATAATCTTATCTTGTTTCTTGTAGTATTCCTCAACGCCCTTCTCCCAGGTTTTATACTGAGGGTCTTTGCTTGGGTTGTCTGGTTTTGGACCCTGAGGATTGTCTTTGTCTACATAGTAGAGGATATCGTGAGCATTAATAAAGGTACGTTTTTTAGATTGCTTATCAGTACAGTTATCGTTTGCTTTGCAGTAGTTGTCGCTCCCGGGAATTTTGCAGACTTTTATGTCCTCACCTTTTTCGATCTCTCCGTTTAGGAGGAACTTTTTGATGTCTTTTAGAGCCTCCTCTTTGTTGTATTCAGGAAAGTCATTACTGGTGGTTCGGGTCATAGCGTAGTCGAGAAACTGGCGCCAAATAGGGGCTGCAACATTTACACCATCTGCCCCCGTCTTCATTGGGGTATTGTCGTTGTTTCCGGCCCAGACACCGACAGCGATACCGGTGGTGTACCCAAGAGTCCATCCATCACGAAACTCGTTTGTGGTGCCCGTTTTTGCAGCCACCTTACGACCTGGGAAGGCAAGTGGAGAGGAATTACCAAAGACCCAGGCGCGGTTCTCGTTGTTACTGAGAACAGAGTCGAGCATAGTAACGTATTTCTCGTCGATAACACGCTTACCGGTGCTTGGTTTGTGTTCTTCGAGGAGATTTCCCTTTGAATCCTCTACCTTTAGGATGGATACCTGGTCGTAGCGCACCCCACCGTTCGCGAGGGTTGAGTAGGCGTGTACGTGGTCAAGGAGGGTAACCTCGCCACCACCCAAAACAAGAGAGAGTCCAACGCGGTTGGGGTCGTTGATACTGTTAATACCAAGGTTTTTAGCGAGTTCGATAGAGCTTTTTACACCGGCAAGGTAGAGGGTTTTTACTGCTGGTACATTGAGTGACCCACCGAGGGCACGTGCCATCGGGATGGGGCCAGAGAAGCTCCCGTTGTAGTTTTGAGGAGCATAGGTATCACTCCCAGTGTTGAATTCGGTAGGAACGTCATAGAGGATAGTCTCCGGAAAGTAGCCTTTACTAAAGGCGTTGAGGTATACGTAGGGCTTAAACGAGCTTCCTGGCTGGCGTTCAGCAATAGCAACATTTACCTGGCCATCAATCTCTTTATTGAAGTAGTCTTTAGAGCCAACCATAGCCAAGACCTCACCGGTTGGTGGATCAATGGCAACGAGGGCTGCGTTGCTGGCGTTCCAGCGGGTGTTATTCTCGGTTCCCTGACGGACAGCTTCCTCGGCCTTCTGTTGCATGTCCCAGTCGAGAGTGGTGTATACTTTGTAGCCGCTGTTTTCGAGCGCTTCATCGCCGTATTTTTGGCGGAGGTATTCACGCACATACATAACAAAATGAGGGGCAGCGATAACGTCTTTTTGGGCACTTACCTTTTTGAGGGTATCGATACTTTTTGCAGCATCGGCCTCTTCTTGGCTGATGTACTTGAGACGTGCCATTTGATCGAGGGCATAGTTTTTGCGGCCTACTAAGCGGTCGGTGTGGGTGCCGTAGGGTGAATACAGGGTGGTGCCCCGTGGTAGGGCGGCAATCATCGCGGCTTCGTCGAGTGAGAGGTCTTTAGCTGATTTATTAAAGAAGGTTTGGGCAGCTGATTCTACACCGTAGGCATTTGAACCGTAGGGGATTTCATTGAGATAGAAGCCCAGAATCTCATCTTTTGAATAGGCGAATTCGAGCTCGATCGACAAAATAGCCTCTTTAATTTTTCGGGTAAAGGTACGTTCGTTTGTAAGAAGAGAGTTTTTAACAAACTGCTGTGTAATGGTACTCGCGCCTTGTTCGGCATTGAGAGCGATAACATCTTTAAATATGGCACGCAGAATGGCTTTTGGGTGGATGCCGAAGTGTTTGTAGAAGTCCTGATCCTCAAGAGCAAGAGTGGCCTGCTGAACGGTTTTTGGAATTTGGTCTAGCGGTACCACGGTACGGTTTTCCTCGCCGTGCACTTCGTATAGAATATGTTGTCCAGAACGGTCGTAGATCTTGGTAGATTCCGCGATAAAGCGTTTATTAATATTCCCAGAACTTGGGAGGTCTCGCGCAACATAGAGAAAGAGTCCAACAAGAAGGAGGAGTGTGGCCCCGGAGCCGATAAGAAGGGTCTTCCAAAGAGCTGCTTTGTGTTTGTGGAAGAACCCGCGAAAGCCAGTAGGGGCAGAAGTATCTTCCGTGAGAGAATAGGAGTTACGAAGCCGTCTTTTTTTCTTTAGTAAAGCCATAAATAAGGATGGTTAGTACCTTATTTATAACACAAAAAGCGCTTCTAGAGAAGTGCTTCAGGGATAACACCGAGCTGAAAAAGAAGCTCTCGGTGATTGGCTTTATTCGGGCTGTACTTCCCCAGATATAAGTAGGGGAACCAGTCTGGATTCTGAGAAAATGTCTGCCAGGCAATAATATTTCCCTCTCGGTAAATATGATCTTTGGTAAAGCAGATACCAGGTGTGTGGCAATCTGTGCCACGAAAGGTGCGCACGCAGGCTAGCCAGGCAGCTTCGCGGGCACCCACCAAAAGAGCATCCCCCGTCTCGTCGACCGTCGGGTCGAGGTAGCGCATAAGTTGGTAGTAAGGCACAAGAATTTCGAAGACACCACGGAAGTCACGCGGAACGCCATCGAGCCCAAGAGCCAGTCCAATTGAGAGGGTTCTTTCAGCGCCAGCAAAATCCTCGAAGTTTTTGTGAAGTACCTGTGCCGAAAAAGTAGCGAGACCCTCCTCGAGGTTATCGTAGTTGGCAAGCCCCAGACTAAGAAGTTTTAGAGGGAGCTTTTCGCCATTCATTTGACGACTTACATGGCAACCAATCTCATGGACTAAAAGGTCACGAAGTGTTTCAGTGTCCACCTCTCGCTTCTCGGGAATGAAAATAGTTTTTTGCTGGTTGTTAGTGTTAATGGCGCTTTTGCTTGAGCGACTAATAACCACCTGCCACTCGGTAAAACCAAGTACTTGGAGGCCCCGAAGGAACACTGTTTGGATTTCGGGTGCAGTATACGTTTTTTCTTCGCGCATATCTACAAGAGCTGTAAGTGGTGCAAAATATTCCTCGGCATATTTTTTTGCCAAGAGAAAGGCTGCTGGAGCAGAACAGTGAATATCTCGTTCTGTAGGAGTATGTATAGGAGGAAGCTTTTCGAGGAGATTTTCAGAGAGCACTTTTGCGACGGTATCGTCACCAGTGATGATTGGCAGTATTTTTTTATGCAAGAAGGATAGGAGGTTTTCAAAAGTCTCTACCGATGGGCTGCCGTAGAGGAGGGCGCAGTTCTTTTTGAATGTCACCATGTCTCCGGCAGCCACAGAACGGAGTAGATCAATCTTAGCGAGATCAAGGACGATGTGATTTTGGTAAACCTCCACAACCATATGGTTTGTCTCGCGCTGCCCTATGTCATCATACAGCTCTTTAAGGAGTCTCTGACGTTCGGTTATTTTTGCAAGATCGATAAAGGGGTATTCGAAAACAGGGTTGTGAATATCTCCAGCAAAAAATTGTTGTTTCGTGTGCTCTCGAGATGTAGCATCGCCATCGAGGTATTCGAAGAGAGAAAGATTGCTTGCGGAGAGGAGTTTGGGAAACCATTTCGCATCGAGCTGAAGAGTAGGTTCTGACATGTGGAGGTAAAAAGTAAAAAAGAGGGCAGCACCCTCTTCTTTATTGTAATCGCTCTCCAGAAATAAGTGAAGTGAGATAGTAGTAGCTAGGGAAGATTCTTCAGGAAGGCCTGAAAATACGATTCTCGGAGAGCTTCATTACCGAAAGCGTGCAGAAGATCCATTCCAGGAGCAGTGTTCATCTCGACTAAGAAGGGTTTGCTACTTTCGTCAAACATGAAGTCGAGCGAGTAACTAGCGCCAGGGAAAGCTGAAAGCTTTTGAGTAATTTGTTCTGCGAAGTCAATAACATTTGGTGGGAGTGCATCTGGCAAAATAATTTCTGCGCTGGCTCCCTGGTGGAAGTTTGTAAACAGCGAACCTTGAGACGCAATTCGTGAAATAGCGTAGGCAAAGGTGTGGTTGATATAGACGAGACGCAAATCAACAACTTCATCAGGCTGAGAGAGCGGCGGGATGCCAGTGGTCACTACAAATGTTTGTGCAAGGAGCGGAAAGGTAAGTGGCATCTCGTGGAGCACCGCTTTGTTCTCAATAAGCACGCCGTGTCCACCGGATCCATGAAGAGGCTTTAAGACTGCCTTCTCGCCGATAAGTGTATCGAGAGCCATGGTGAGTTCTTGGGGTGTTGTAACCAGAAACGATGGCGCCATAAACTCCTGCAAGAAAAGATATTGCGTAAATTTGTTATCCATTGGTGTGCGGAAGAGGGGGTGATTCACCATCTTGGTACGTTCTGCCATTTTCATCTTAAGGGCAAAGTAGCGGTAGTTGTGCTTACCGGCCACCTTATCGAGGATAAGGTCTGGGGTAACTGGTTCTGGTGCTTTCTGCCAGTGGTTATCGCGAAACATCCAGGCCTTATCGAAAGTGCCTGTGGCGCAGTTATACCACTTTATATGGGCTCGATAAAAATGTACACCAAGAATTTCTCCCTTAATATGCCATTCTTCGAAGGCGCGCTTAGTGGGGGTATTTAGTATGGGGAATTCCTCGTTCCAGTCATCCTTGTTGTAGAGTACGACGATGTGTTTCACAAAATTCCTTTAGTCACATCGATATAGAATTGCCCAAGGTTTTTGGCGCCAATAATTGCCTTGTAGCGAAGGTGACCACGATCGATAATCGATACGCGTGTATTAAATGATTCTCCACCGAGAATAAGGTTAGTGTTAATCATTGGTCGGTATGAGGTGCCATGCGAAGAATTTACGGGCACTTTTCCGGCGAGGTGTTCAATGCCGGCGAAGAGGCGAGCGCGTTCTTTTTGAGTGAGCTCTGCTAAGACGTCACGACCATTCTGGCGTGATTGAAATTCATCGAGCATGGCTTGGTAGCCGAGTTCATGAGCAAGTTCGGTATCGATAGAGGTTGAGTCGGCGCCGGTGTCGATTTTGGTGAGGACGTCGATTGTTTTACCATTGATGCCGGTGAAGGTAACGGTTTCGTAAGCACCGATAACACGCTTGCCAGAAATCTCCTCGATCTCCTCTTCAATTTCTCCACCAAATAAATCCATACCTACGCGAATACCCCGAGCAACACTTTTAATTTTGATACCACTCACGCGTTCAAGACGTTCCTTAAGACCAGCACTGTTCGCCAGCTGAATAGAAAGTCCTGGGCGGGCATTGAGCTCGATGATGACTGGGCCATGATCACGGTCAATCGCGATGTCGGCACCTAAAAATCCAAGACCAGAAATTTCCTGGGCCTTAGCAGACAGGTAAAGAATTTCTTTCCAGTGAGGAATTTTCATTCCAGAAAGCAAGAGTTCGCTGTCGGGGACGTATTCGATAGGGTGACCCTTGCCATAAATAGCGCTGGTAGTAATGCCGGTAGCGAGGTCGATACCAACGCCAATAGCACCTTGCTGGAGGTTGGCCTTACCGCTCGAAGCGCGAGTTGGGAGGCGGAGCATTGCCATTACCGGTACGCGATTAAACACGATGACACGGATGTCTGGTATACCCTTAAATGAGTATGGTTTAAAAAACTTATGGAGTTTGAGGCGCTCTTCAAAAAAAGCCACGTCGGGAGTATTAGCTAGCGAAAAAGAGCCGTCTAAGATGTTACGGATATGGGCCTTAAGATCTTCAATGGTCACCATACTGCCGTCGGCTTTAATCCAGGCGTCAGGGCGATTTTTTTTGCGGGCAAAAACTACTAAGATTCCTTCTCCACCAAAACCACGATTTGGCTTGAGAGCAAAACCGCCGGGTAATGAATTCCAGTTAAAGTTTTCGAGTTCTTCGTAATTACGAATACGCCCAAGTAACGCCGGAACTGCAATGCCATTTTTATGCAGCACGCGCTTCGAATAAAGCTTCTCGTCAGCCAAGCGACGAGCTCGTTTTTTATTATACGGACGAACATACTGAAGGTTGCGGGAATTCATCCCGAGAACCTTGTTCCCGTTTATGAGGAATTGAAGAATATTCATAGCCCTCTTATTACAGCTGCTTGAGCACCCGATGGAAGCGCAGGTATTCGCTGACGCGGAGACCTGACCAGCGACCCAGAATAAAGTTGATCACAAAGGTGAGGAGAATGAGCCAGGGGTATTTCAGGAGTGCCAGTACCAGCCCCTGCCAGTGAATAAGGTAATACCCGACGATCGAAATAAGCAGGGTTTCTCCGGCCAAGATAAGGGCAGTTTTAGTACCTTTTTCAATTTGAGTGGCCACAAATTTTTCAGCTAAGCTAATCATAATGAGGAGCGGGAAAATAGACACTGCAGCGAGACCGGTGCGCTGGTAGAGACCACCAATAGTCAGGACGCCCAAAATAGCGAGCGATACTACCGAAAGGGTAATAGCTACACGAGGCAAGTATAAAAGACGAAAGTTTTTCAGGACGTAGCGAGTCACCATCCCGACGACCAGAATACTGACAAAAATAGCAACGCCATACTTAAGTCCGTTCGGGTCAAAGGCAAGGAGTGCGAAGGTAAAGATCGATGGTGTATAAATACCGAAGGCTTTAATACCAACTACCTGACGGAAAAAAGCCACCAAAGTCGCAATGACTGGCAGCATGAGGAGTAGGGCGACCGTCTGTAGAGGCACGCCCTGAGCAAGAAACAAAGAAACAAGAGCGTGGTATTCCTGGTAAGCCATAGAATTGTAGATTAGTGATCAAGATGCCTATCAAATGTCATTCGAGCCGAGTGACAGAGGGCGAGCGCAAGGGCGTCGGCCGTATCATCTGGCTTGGGTATCGTTGCAAGGTTTAGCAGGATACGAACCATTTCCTGAACCTGGCGCTTATCGGCGCGCCCGTAGTTCGTCAGGGCCTGCTTCACCTCGAGCGGTGTGTACCCCGTTACAGTAACAGAAAACGACTGAAGTGTCAAGAGTATAACGCCGCGCGCCTGGGCTACATCAATAACGGTTTTTTGGTTATTATAAAAGAAAAGTTCCTCGACGGCAGCAGTATCTGGCTTATACAGCTCAATAATATCTGAGAGATCTTGATAAATTTCTAGAAGGCGTTGAGAAAGAGGGAGATTTTTATCTGTACTAATGTGGCCGTAAGCGACCGACTCATTTTTTTGGCCAGTTTTACGCACAACACCCCATCCGATGGTGGCGAGCCCTGGATCAATACCAAGAATAATCATGATTGTTAGAATTGCTGGTTGGCGTTTTCGTGTCGGCCGGTGGCTTGTTTTACCAGAAGCATAATTTCCTCCTTGTAGGTTTCTGGATTAGGAACATTGCGAAAGTGAAAGTGAGTTTCTTCGCCGGCGGTCTGAACCACAACATCACCAAAGTCCAGAAGGGTAGGGAAAAATCCCTCAATAGTGGCCGTAACATCCTGGATACGCGTAAGAGTTACCTCGCTTATGGTGCGAATAAAGAGGTTTTTTTGCTCAATGTTAATGATGCGCTCATTGGTGATAATCCAGACATCAAAGTAGTAATCGATCCAGGTAATAAAAACATATACCCACAGCAGGAGAAGAAATCCACTCAAAAAGAAAGAAAAAAGTGCTGCATCAAGCGTGAGGCCAAAACTTTTTGGTAGGAGCGAGGTAACAATAAGACTCACAAGGATAAGGAGTGATATGGTGCCTACTACAAAAAAATGCGTAGCAATATTAAACCAGTGACGGTGGACTATCGAGATAACGCGTTCATTTTGGCGCTGGCCAGGAAAGTTTTTGATAAGAGCCATAGAATTTACCAAGGAGTTTTTTGTGACTTGAACGAGGGCTGTGGAGCAAGGGGTGTACTTGGGAGAAAATTGCTCTGTGATGTTAGCCCAAATATTTTTTGGAGGTTAAGGGCTTTGAAGCTCACGATGTTCATTATGAGGAGCACACAGAAAAGAACACTAAAAACAACAACCCCTACCAAACCAAAAGCTTTGTTGAGGGAGTAACGTAGTAGGTGATACGCAACAAATAATGCGCTGACGCAGAAAATAAACAGAATGAGCGCGTACAAAAAAGTGAAAAGAGTATCCATGTCTCTATTGTAGCGAGTCCACGAAATGTTACAAGAGTTTTTGCTGATGATCCTTAGGTACTTCTTTGCCCACATGGGCGTAGCCCTCTGGCGTTACTACCCGGCCGCGCGGTGTTCGTGCTAAAAAGCCAAGTTGAATCAGGTAGGGTTCATACACTTCTTCGATGGTCGAGGCCTCTTCGCCAGTAATGGCGGCAAGTGCTTGGATGCCAACAGGCCCACCCTTGTATTTTTCGATGAGGGTCGTAAGAATATGGCGGTCGGTTGGCTCGAGACCCAGGTAGTCGACTTCAAAAAGCTTGAGGGCTTCTTGCGTCAGGTCTTCGGTGATCACGTTATCGCCATGAATCTGAACGTAGTCACGGACACGTTTGAGGATGCGGTTTGCGATACGGGGTGTTTGGCGGCTCGCATGGGCCACAGCAGTAGCACCGGCCGAGTCGATAGGCACACCCAAGAGGTGCGACGATCGCGTAACGATTTTGCCGATTTCATCCGGGCTGTAGAATTCAAGTTTGTGCGTGGAGCCAAAACGGTTCCTTAGTGGCTGGCTGAGTGATCCAAGTTTGGTGGTAGCGCCAATCAGGGTAAAGCGTGGTAGGTCGAGCTGTATAGTCCTTGCAGCAGGGCCTTTACCAATAATGATGTCGAGCTTAAAGTCTTCCATGGCGGGGTAGAGCACCTCCTCGATATTCTTATTCAGGCGGTGGATTTCGTCGATAAACAGCACATCACCTGGCTCAAGGTTGGTGAGGATCGAGCCTAAGTCACCGACTTTTTCGATGGCGGGGCCACTGGTAATGCGGATATTTACCCCCATTTCTTTGGCGATAATGTGTGCCAGGGTGGTTTTCCCAAGTCCGGCTGAGCCATAGAGCAGCACGTGGTCGATATTTTCGCCGCGTTTCTTGGCAGCCTCGATAAATAAACCCAGATTGCGCTTGATTTTCTCTTGCCCAACGTATTCGTCAAAGTGTTTCGGACGAAGTGCGTTGTCGATTTGAATGTCTTCTGGTAATACTTGGTCGCTTTGGGTTATCATAGGGGTCTTTTTTTGTAGTATAGCAGTTTTTTGGGGTGCTGACGAACCGTAGGGAAGAAACAATGGCTTACATAAGCCACGCTAACCCCTTGACAAGATTCTTTTCCTATGCTAAGCTACTTAGTCGACTTGAGAAAGTTGGCAATTAAAAATCTTGGAGCGTCTCTTTCTGTGAGTATCTGTATACTTTTAGAAAGAGGCGTTTCCATTTCGGTCGGACGCGTCTTCGAGCCCAGGTGACTCGGCGTGATTCCACAATCACGAAGCTTCTGTAGTGAGCCCCCTTAAGGCAAAACTACAGCACTGATTCCTTGTGGGAGAGGTCGGTGAAAAAAAGCGGGTAGGGCTACGCGGTGTGGTCTTACAAAGATACGAGTCTTTCCATGGTAGCTCCATAGGACTTGTAGAGGATAGCGTATCGAACCTGTTTAGGTATATTCGTGCGTGAGTGTTCTTGACCGGACAACGAAGGAACGCTGTAGTTTTGGTCGTAGGCATACGATTGGAACGCAGATGCTTTCTCCTCAGGGTGGTAGTTGGTAACGTTCCAAATGCCGCCCACCCTCATAGGATGCATATCCTATCTGATGAGTCCAAAAGGACGAAAGGGAAAATATTTCTTTTACATCTGTAGACAGTTTGGAGGGGCTCTATCTTTTCTCTTCAAATATGGGCAGCTGTTTCCAGACATGGGTAGGGGGGTTTCGGCTCTGCTATTCCTCGATTGGCTGGCTTTCCTGGGGTTCCTATATTCCGGGGTGTGTCTACAGCTTTAAGTGAGATAGCAAAAACACGCTTTGTAAAAAGCGTGTTTTTTGTTTGTCTCTATAGAGTAACTGACTACTTCGTGACTGACGTGGGTTCTTGCGGCGCCTCGGCCAGAATATCTTGGTAAAAACTTTCTAAGGATTCTTCCATGCCTGTATGACGGACCACTTCTTCAAGGGTGGTAATGCCTTCGATACATTTAATAACGCCGTCTTCCACTAAGCTCATCATGCCCTCTTGTTTAGCAAGGGCCCGAATGGCGGCTTCGCCGGGGTGTGTGGCGAGCAGCGCATTCATGGCCGTGGTAACCGAGAAGACTTCGTAGACACCGATGCGGCCTTTGTAGCCAGTGAAGTGACACTGGGCGCAACCGACGGCGGCCGCCAGAGTTTCGACGGTAGTTGGTACGGTGTCGCGGACGGCTGGTGAAATATTCTGGAGGATTTTTAAGAAAGCCTCTTTGGTTTTTTCGGCAGGGACGTAGGTGCGCTTGCAGGACGAGCACAGGGTACGTACCAAGCGCTGGGCGATAAAGATATTTACGGCGCTCCCGATGAGACTGGCGTCGATGCCGAGCTCCTGAAGACGAATGATAGAAGCGGGTGCATCGTTGGTGTGGAGGGTTGAGAAGACAAGGTGACCAGTGAGCGAGGCATTGAGGGCGATGTTGGCGGTCTCGCCATCACGGATTTCTCCGACGAGGATAACATCTGGGTCTTGGCGCACGATGGCGCGCAGCGCGTCAGCAAAGCTGTAGCCCACGGCACCCATGTTCATCGCGTTATTCATAGCTTCCATACCAGTGGTTGCCTGGTGGGCCGTCACCTGAGTCTGCACGATGCCAGCTAAGTGATATTCGATAGGGTCTTCAACCGTAATAATTTTGAGCGAAGGTGAATTAATGCTGTTGAGCAAACTGTAGAGCGTGGTGGTTTTTCCGCTTCCGGTTGGACCAGTGTTTAAGATAAGGCCGTTTGGTTTGGCGGCCTGCTTTTGAATTTCTTCGAGCACCTTTGGACGCATACCAAGCTTACTAATAGATACGAAGATGTCGGTGTCTACTAAGAGTCGCATGTTAATGTTCTCGCCGTACTGGCCAGGAATAACGCTGACGCGAATATCGATGCGCTTGCCGTCGACGGTCATTTCGAAGTGGCCATCTTGGGCGCGGTCACGCACATTGAGTTTCATTTTTGCGAGCAGCTTGATGCGCGACAAAAGCAGGCGGTACAGCACCGTCGGGAGCATGCCAATATCTTGGAGTTCGCCATCAACACGGAAGCGTAGGCGTGCTTCGTCCTCGCTGGTTTCGATATGGATGTCGCTCGAATCAAACTGCATGGCACCCGCTAGAATAGTTTCCATGGCGTGAGTGGTCGCGGTGCGGTCGCCGGTGCGAGAAAGCTCGATTAGGGCACCAAAATCTTTATCAAAATTTTTGAGATCTTCGCCAGAGAGCGTGACGCGCATACGGTCAAGTTGCTCGATGAAGGGGTGCTCGCGGTATATTTCTAGGGCGTACTGCAGGGAGTGCTCGGAGGCTACAAAGAACCGGAGTGAAGCGTTTTCTGCTTCGGTCTTCGCCTGGAGCTCAGCAATAACAGGGGCTGACGGCTGGTGCAGGGCGATGTAAATAGTATCGTTATCGCGGCGAAACGCAATAGCAGAAAGGCGCTCAGCATCTGCTTGCGGGAGCCAGAAGAGATCGTTGGTTTTGAGAGGGAAGAGTGTGAGGTCAATATAGGAAAGGCCAAGTTGTGCCGCCAGACGCTCTGCTTCGGCCTCGAGTGATTTTGCTTTGAGGTCCGCCAAAACAACATCGGCTTTTTTAGACGTAGTCGAGAGATTGGTTTGACGTGGAGGAACAATAGTAACCATATGGTTCTATTGTAACGCATTTGCGTGTTTGATAAAAGCAAAGCGAACTACTTTCGTGTGCTCGGATCCAGTAGCGCGAGAATCGTTTCTTCGGCTGCTTCGAGAGAATCTTTTTCTAAAGTGAAGGAAAGAAATTCACCTTGACGTTCAGCAGTAGCAAAGACGCCACCAGGAGTACGCGTTACTTCCTCGCTGGCACCACCCAAAAGTACCCGCACGAGCTGAGCGCTTTCTTGGTGTAGCAGCATATACATTTTCGCATCAGTGTAGTTTCCTTTGATTTTTTCGAGGACGAGCGGTAGGTCGCGATTTGAGGCCCTGGCCTGTACGAAGTCAGTAATGCTGACGGTGCCCCAAATAAGAGCGAGTTTTTCGTTCCACTTAATGTTGGCCATAACCTTGCCCCACAGCTTAAGGAGGTGCAGTGGCTGTGTTTTGTAGAGCGCCTTAATAATCTTTTGCTGGTCTGCACCATGATCCATAAGGAGTGATGCCGTTCGGAAGGCCTTTGGTGACGTTGTTTGCTTCTGAAAGCTATTCGTGCCAGCAATGATGCCCGACAACAGGTATTCGTACACAGTAGCTGGGAGTTCTTTTTTGGTGTCTACTTCAAGAATTTCGCTGACGATTTCGCTGACGGTTGAGGCGGTGAGGTCGACTACGTTTACTTGCCCGTAGAGTTCGTTAGTACTGGCGTGATCGATATTAATGACCGGGACCTCGTAAAACACGTCCGGGTTACTTTCGTAACAGTTCCCCAAGTGTTCTTTGTCGGCGGTGCCTAAAACGATAACCACGTCGTGGGTAAACTGGGCGGGCTGGAACGAAAAGTCACGCGGGTCGATCGAAGCTTTTTC
>CAZCQJ010000003.1:73338-75438 GCA_964500865.1 uncultured Bdellovibrionales bacterium
TTGTATTTTGTCTGAAACGAAATCACGAAGTCGCGAGCCCCAGTAAGTCGAGCGGATACGTTTGGTGCGGGCGCCACAAAAGAAAGTGTGTCACGGAGTTCGTCGGCACTGTCGCAAATAATCTTTGACTTGGCGCCGTTCCCCTCTAAGAAAGAGGCGAGAGCAAAGGCGGCAGCCACCACGTCTGTTTTTGGATAGGGCGGAAGAAAAATAAGTGGCGCTTTGGCGCCCTGGATGAGTTCCTGACTTTTTTGGAGGGGAGAGAGAGACATCTTTCGATTCGGTATTAGTAGCTAAGAGAACAGCATAGCAGTAACTGAAAAGAGTGTCAAATGAGGGAAAAACAGGCCCTGGACGAGGGAATAGAAGATACTAAAAAAATCCCCCCGAGAAGGAGGATTTTAAGAGAGTATTTTGAGCAGGACTCACTATTTAACGATCATACCCATGAAAGTTTCTTTGTCATCTTGGGTAATGGTTGCTTCGCCTTGGTGTTCCCAAAAGGTTATTTTTTCGTCAGGAGTGGCATACTTAGCGCCACTCGCTGCCTCTGCTACTTTCAGCTCCTGGGCGGTAATGTTAAGTGATGGAGCATCGAGAATAACTGTTCCGGCCTTAATATGGAATACGGCGGTAACAGTAACGTTGTCCTTGGTGTAGGTAGCTTTGTTTACCACGCCTTCGACAACGCATTCTCCACGGAAGAGTTTCCATTCGTCACAGACCGTGCCGTTTGGTAGGGTACAGTTGCTGACTTCGCGTCCTTCGATAATAACAGATGCTAGGTAGCCGCCATTATCCATACAAAAAACACTCGCTGGGTTAGCGATTTGTGGGGATGTTTCTGTGGGTTTTTCTGATGAGGGTGTTTGAGCGACGGGCGGCATCGGACTTGGGTTTTGTGGTGCTGGGCCAGAACCACGTTTTGCAAGGAATACCACGAGTGCTACGAGCACAATAATACCAACAAGCATGAGCGCTTTTTTCATATGCAAAAATATGACGATTTATATGTACAGTATAGAATATTGTGTAATAGGCGCAAGAAAAAAAGTTGCTCTTTTTGTGGGGCTCGGTATACTAACGCTATGCCAACAAAACAAGAATACCTAACCCATTCACCCGAAGAAACCGCAGCCGTTGCGGCAGACTTTGCTCTGCAAATGAAGCCGGGCCTGGTGACCCTCGAGGGGAACCTAGGTGCGGGCAAGACTTGTTTTAGTGCTGCTTTACTAAAAGTATTTGGTGCCGAAGGGCCGTACCAAAGCCCGACTTTCGTGCTGATGAAAGAGTACGAACTACCAGCACCTACTATAAATGGCATCGCGCGGGTTTACCATACTGATGCCTACCGCGTGGCCGCGCCAGACTTCGTAACCATTGGGTTTGAAGAGTGGCTCTACGACAAAGCAGGGCTCACGCTCCTCGAGTGGCCCGAGCGCGTAGCGGAGCTTCTTCCTGAGGAGTACACTAAAATCACCATCGAGACTGTATCCGAAACCACCCGAAAAATTACTATAGAATACATGCAGAAGACGTCCGCAAAATAGGGCGTTTTTTGTTTTCTGTAGGCCATTCCGGTATACTAAAGACATGAAAAACAAGCCAAAAAGATTGGTACTTTTGGATGGCAATGCCATTGTGCATCGTGCCTACCACGGGTTGCCACCGCTCACAACCAAGACCGGAGAGACCGTGCATGCTGTGTATGGGTTTGCCCTGACGCTGCTTTCGGTGCTCGAAAAGTTTCAGCCAGAATATGTAATTGCCACTTTCGACCTACCGGGGGGGACCTTTCGTGACGACCTGTACGAAGAATACAAAGCACATCGCCAGGCTGCGCCGGACGACCTGTATGCACAGATTCCGGTGATTCAAGAAATGGTCAGCGCCTTTGGTATCCCGGTTGTTACTAAGGAAAACTTCGAGGCAGACGACTGCATCGGGACGCTTTCGCTGAAAGGGAAAAACGAAGGACTCGAAGTGATTATCGTGACGGGCGACACCGACACGCTGCAGCTCGTCGACGAAGACGTGAAGGTCTTTACCATGCGCAAGAGCATTAAGGATACTATTGTCTACGAAGTGGCCGACGTGGTG
>CAZCQJ010000004.1:0-6699 GCA_964500865.1 uncultured Bdellovibrionales bacterium
GCTCGCCATAGAGGGACGTTATCCGGACGAAAAGATTGTTTTCTGGATAGAAGAATCTGAAAAACTCTTCGTGCTCTTTGATGGTCGAGCTTGGTCAAGCTGGCGTGATTATGTCCCTGGCTCAGATATTATTCCGGGCGTTTCGCTTATATTTGATGCCACTCGGCCAAGCGTAACGGGCACTAATATTGCCGGTATCACCATGACGGGCATTAATCATTCACTCAGCTACTTCTATAAAAATCACTATAAGAGTAGCTACCTCAAAGAGGCCAAGCGGATAAACCGTGAAAGGATGACATTCGCCTTGCAAGATCTTTTTGATCTTATGTACCAAATGAATTTCACATGGTACCAGGAGGCAGAAAATATCGAAGCCGTTGGGGTACTCTACGAAGGTTATGCGGATATTGTGCAGCAAGGTATCAAAGATATACGTGTACACATACCTTTGATCACTGATCTTGATGAGCTCATGAGCTTTCACTGAATCAGGAAATCTACGAGCACAAAACTTTTAGAGACCTCATGGTAGCATTGCTGCTGTGAGGGTTTTATTATCTTTGAACACACACAATGCGCTGTGACTAAAATGAACAAAAAAAGTGGTACTCAGGTATTACTTCATACGATGAAAACTTGTCCAAAGTCAGGGGAATATGAACCCGGAAAAAAGATACCTGCATAATGATGACATATGTTAATGTCATGGGTGCCATAAAGCATCTCAAAAAACTGTTTTCAAAATCCCCCGGAAAATTTGAAAAATCCGGGGGAGTCCAGACTATTGAAAATAAGCCAAAGAGAACTCGTAGTACAGTAAGGTACTCTAATACCCAAAAATGACAGCAGACAAGAATCAGTCTAGGACTACAGGAACCACAGGATCCATTTTTATACAGGAATAAATAGAATAACGGTACAAAACGAAATATATAATAAGTGTCGCATAAGTTACATAAGGCGACACGTTATACAATAATGCACCACCGTTAAGCCTTTAAAAAATTAATCTGGTATTTTGGTACCATTTTATTTTTTGGTATGAGATTCTCTCGAGCCAGGACTTCGTGAGGACAATTCGGTGGCAGTATTTTAAAAGTACAAAATGCCCCTTTTATTTTTCAGGTAAGAACCCCCTACTGATTTGTGTAAAAAAACTCCCCCGGAAGACGAGGGAGTTTTTTGTAGACTTTAGTTAGTGTGCGCCCGTGCCTACTGAAGGTTTTCTGCGAATGTATTACAGCTCTTTATGTCGCCACTGCTGAATCCTGTTTCGAACCAGCGTTTGCGATCTTCCGAGGAACCGTGCGTCCAGCTTTCCTTGTGTACCTGGCCAGTCATAGCTTCTTGGATGCGATCATCGCCTACGGCTTCGGCAGCATCGATAGCTTCGGAGATCTCATTTTGCTCGAGAATATTTTTCCCTTTGAGTGAGTTGGCCCAGATACCGGCATAGCAATCTGCTTGGAGTTCCTGCTGAACAGAGAGCGCGTTAGCTTTACTTGGATACCTCGTTTCGAGTGATTGAATCTTCGCGAGTGTTCCTACAAGATTCTGGACATGGTGTCCTACTTCGTGAGCGATAACATACCCTTGAGCAACATCACCACCTTTGGCACCAAAACGCTTCGTGAGTTCGTCAAAAAAAGTTTCATCGAGGTAAATGGTTTCGTCGGCTGGGCAGTAGTGCGGCCCAACGGCACTCGTCGCGGTGCCGCATCCCGAAGGAGTTGCATTTCGGAAGAGAACCAGCTTTGGTTCATGGTACGAGGCAAGCTTCTGCTGCCAGACATCGTTATTCGAACCAAGTACTGTAGAGGCAAATGTTTCGTAGCTGTCTTGCCCAGCAAACTGGGTCGTGTCTTGTTGCGTCGTTATGCTGCCTTGACTATTCGCCTGAAGATCGAGTAACCCCTGTAAAACATCCTGCGTGCTTCCGCCAGTAGCCAGGTTATAGAGCACCACAATAGCTACGCCTGTAAGCGTGACTCCGCCAACCACCGTACTCGTTTGGCCGCGACGATCATCTACGTTGCCGCGACTGAGTATTTTTCCCCAATCAGCCATAAGTTATTTTTTTACATTATGTACCCCTTTAGTATACCAGGTTCTTAAGTGTGCAAAAATTGGCTAAAATACGCGTATTTTGCCATAATAGAGGAAAGCCTATGTCTCAATTTTTTCACTCAGCTTGGGTCGCTTTTTTAGCTACCTTGAAGCGCCATGGATTCGTATTGCTCCCAGTAGGGTGCTTTCTCTTTTTTGGTCTTCAAAATATTGCTCTCTTCGAAACCGTGGATGAGCACTTTTGGAAGTACGAGCGAATCCCGCAGTATTGGGATGCCCTTGCGGATGGTAAGCTCAAAAAAACAGCCGTGAATGATAAGCCGGGTATAACGGTCGCTTTTTTTAGTGGCGCCGGAGTTCTTTTTGCGGACCCAAAAGAGCATCGTATTCGTGATACCGAAGCTACAAAGAATGGAGATGTTACGCTGTATGACAGCGATAAGACCGAACACATTAACAAAGCCTTACGAACACCAGCGGTACTCCTTAGTGTAGTACTCCTTGTCTTGATATACGTTCTTTCACTGCGTCTTCTGGGGAGTCGTTTTTTGGCGACAACTTTCGTGCTTCTTGTATCGCTCTCACCTATCCTGGTTGGCATTACGCAAATTATTAATCCGGATGCCTATTTGTGGTCGTTCTCGTTCCTGGCTCTTGTAGCGTGGCTCTGTTTTTTACAAAAGCCGTCGCGCGGTTTCGTGCTTGGCACCGGGGTACTCTTAGCACTCGCAGTGCTTTCTAAGTATAGCGCGCTTATTTTGCTCCCCGTTTTTCTTGGGCTGCTTGTATGGCCACTCCCAAACAGCACTCCCACAACTGCTCATTTGTTGCAGCAGCGAACCCGAGGATTCTTTAGTGTACTCCTTGGGGCTACCCTAGTATTTAGCCTTTTCTTGCCAGCGATTTTTGTAAAACCAATACTTCTTTGGGAAAGCACACTTGGATTTTTTGCTGCTCAGGGGACACTGCTGCCGCTTGGCGTTATCACTTTTTTGCTCTGTATTACTGTTTGGTTTATTCCTCAAAAAGTAACCTCTGCTGTTGGTTGGATTCAAAAAACTCTCGAGTGTTACGGACGATTTTTAGTGCTACCACCATTTATTTTACTGGCAGCAACTTTTTTCCTTGGACTCGGAAATCAGTCATTGGTTCCCCTGGAAGCCCATTTTCTATCGGCTAAAGAAGATGGTAGTCTTGCTTTTCCGCTTCTCGCGCACACGCCTGCCCTCATCGCCTGGCTTATAAAACTTTGTGTCGAAGCCTATGCAATTGTGTTCTCGCTTCAACCACTTCTTTGGCTGAGTATCTGTGGATTTCTCATCGCAGTACTCCTGAAAAAAAGCCGTTTGGTACGAAAAAATCCCCTCTTTCTTTGGGTCACGCTCCTCGCCCTTTGGTTGATAGTTCTTTTTCTGGCGAGCAACTTAGCGGCCGGAGTTTTGGTAAATGCTCGCTACGGAATCCTCTTGTTCCCCTGGCTTCTTTTACTTGCTACTTTTGGTATTACCGAAGTGGCGCTACGATTACCAAGGCAGCGTTTCCTTGTGCTAGCGCTCGTTGGCGTTTTTCTTTTGGTCAGTATGCAGCGGGCTACCCCCTTTCTTTTTAACTACACCTCACCACTTTTGTCACGGCAATTTGTAATTCACGACAGCTGGGGCTACGGATTGTACGAGGCAGCGCAGTATTTAAATAGCCTGCCTTCGGGGAATGAACCTATCTACATTTGGAGCGACCGTAATGGTATTTGTCAGTTTTTGTCGCTTAAAGTGCAGTGCGTTACGGGGGAACCTGCTTCACAAAGAATCGACCCCCCTTTCGTACCTCGTGGTCAGTAAGCGCGGACTCGAACGCGGATACAAACCGCGCTGGATAAACGAAGTCACTGGTAAAAAAGAACAAATTTTTGACTACTTGATGCTCGAAGAAAAAGCCATTTGGCGACTGAATATTCTTGATAGGCCGGATAACTTCATCCTTATCGTTCCGGTAACACTAAGTGAGTAAGCTACTCTGTTTCTTTTTGAAAATACTCTAAAGCAAAAACTTTCTCGAGTGTTTGTTCGTACAAGTTTATGAGAAGTGGCCATTCCTTGGCTGCTTCGCGTACCCAGGCGAGCTGAATATCTTTACCGGCAATAACATCTTTGGCGGGTACGGCAAGTTGTTCAAAGATAACACCACCATTGTGCATCTGCGTAAGGCCCGGCATTACTTTGTCGAGCACCTTAATAAACCGAGCTTCGGGTTCTTGCTGTGCTTCATAGATTGCTATCGTCTCACCAATCCACGGAAACACGACATCGTACTCATACTTAATTCGTTCTAAGGCTGCTTCTTCCCGAGCGATTTTCTCCTGTTTGTCGTACTGGGTACCTAAGGTTGGGGTGTCTCCAGCGTAGACCTCGACAAGGTCGTGAATCAGTGCAAATTCTGCCAGGCGGCCACGGCTCAGTTCTGGGGCACATACTGCCTGTAAAGCACAGGCACTTACACCGAGCATAAAGCTGTGGTCAGTATCAGACTCAAGTGTTACTCCGTCTGGATAGGTGGTGGCGCGATAGGTTTCTCCGTACTGAAATGAAAGCAGCGAGAGTTCAGAGAGTTTTGCAAAAGTATCTTGAGGAGTAGCCATAGGAAAAATATTAGTGAGAATTACTGACAATACGTTTTTGGGCTAAGAAAAACTGACGCTCTCGGGGTGAGTAATGCTCGATAGCATAACGAAGAGTCGTACGCGGCAATAGGCTGGCGTGTACGTTTAAAAAGTCTGTGAGGATACCCTCGCCACAGTGCCTGCCGACTTCACGTAACATCCATCCGCAGGCCTTGTGCATCAGATCTTCAGTATCGTGCAGTAAGATTCCCGTAAGTGTAAATACCGGTGTCGGATTCTGATGCATACTAAATGCCCAGGCAGCAACTACGGCCACCCGCCGCTCCCAGAGATTTTTCGAGCGAGCCATTTTTGTCAGCACCTGCATCGCCTGTTTTTCTGTTTTGTAGGTACACAGATACTCCCCAACTACAGGCCGGGCGCTGGTGTCGACTAAGTCCCAGTTGTTTATCCTCGGGAGCATTCTGCAGTAGAATTTGAATAAGATTGCATGTTCCCGAGGACCCCCTTTGCGGTACTGTGAAACCAAGATAAAGAGCGCCGTTAAGCGGTACTCGTGGTACTTGCTTTGGAGCAGCTTCTCGAGGCCTGTGAGAGGTAAATTTTGGTACTTTTTGGCTAGGTTTCTTTGGTTTGGTACATTGATACCCAAAAACACATCCCCTGCCCCATACTGCCCTTTTCCGGTCTTAAAAAAGCTCATGGAGCTCTCCGCGCGAGCAGGGTCTTTGAGGGCTTGAAGTTCCTTCGTAAGATGATTAAAACTCATACAAAATATCTCGGAAATTAACAATTCTGTCCTGGTCATCGACTTCAATCCCCTCCTTTTTATACAAGGCCCTGCGTTTAGCGGCGTACTCTGGGCTCGTCCAAATCTTGCCGTTGGCATAGACGATTCTGTGGAAGGGAATTCCTGTCTCGCCATTTTTGTAAGCCCTGGCCAGAATACCCGTAATACCCTGCGCTGCCATGCGTCCCCCGCCTGCTGCTCGAGCAATGTCGCCATAGGTAGTCACGCGCCCTGCTGGCACAGAAAGAGCACACTGCACCACACGCTGGCTGAAGGTCGTTTTTACAAAAGAGACGGTTTTCATAGTACCTCTAGTATACACTAAAGACACGCTAAAATCTGACTCTTGACAGAATATGGTTTTTACGCTACCATACGTCAGGATACGGGTAATTAACGTAATAGCAAACGCCTATGAAGCAGTTGTTCAGCGAGTTCCCGGAAGTGTTTACAGCCATGTCGCTCCGGCAAGATGGCTCGATGAAAATTATTGATGATGATGGTACCTGGCGCACGAATCAAGAGAATCGGAGGCGCTTTTTTGATACCTTAGGAATTAACGACCAAAAAATTGTGAGCGCCGGCATCGCTCATGGTGACCATGTTCAGTGGGTCAGTAACAAAGTAGATGGCACCGCGGCCGAAGTCGACGGCTTAGCCACCGACGAAAAAGATACCTACCTTACCGTCACCGTCGCTGACTGCGTACCGGTCTTCTTATACGAACCGATCCAAAAAATTATCGCCCTGTCACACGCTGGTTGGCGCGGCCTGATGGAAGGAGTTCTCGAGAATACCCTACGCACCATCACTGCCGCCGGTGGTGACATTACCAAGCTCCGCATCGGCATGGGACCGAGCATCCAGTGGTGCCACTTTCAGATAGGCGCCGACATCCTCCCCGTCTTCGCACGCTACCCACACTGCATCGAAGAACGCGATGGAAAATTCTTCGTCAACCTGCAGCAAATTATCAAAGAAAAACTCATCGCCAACGGTGTGCCCGAGCACCACATACAAGACGATAGTCAGTGCACCTACTGCCACCCTCGCTTCTTCTCCTTCCGCCGCGACAAACCACTCATCACTAAAACCATGGTCGCGGTTATGGGGCTAAGGGGGTAAAGACGGTTATTGACTCAGCAAAGGAGGCTTGCTATAGTGGACACAATCAAAACTTACAGGAAGGAAAGTTCTGATGAAGTCAATTCGAATCACAAAA
>CAZCQJ010000004.1:6709-18157 GCA_964500865.1 uncultured Bdellovibrionales bacterium
CCTTCGGGGATGCGGATCGGCAACGAGAATACCGATGGATACATCGTGTCGAGTGAAAAGGCCATCGAGGCTCTTCGCAAAGCAGGGAGACGCTCGGCTGTAGACTTCTGGGCTGATATTCCCCTGGGGATGTATCTTCAGTTCAAGAAAGACGTTTGCGAGGTTATCGACTAAACGTCAGTGTTGGCAAACAGAGTGGTGTCGGGTCAAACAAGACCCGGCACCATTTTTCTATTTTAGGTATTCGTAATAACAAGTTCTTCGTAGCCAGTTTCAGTATCAAGTTCTCGTGTAAATGTCGTATTTTCTAATTCTCCGATGACGACTTCGGCCGTTACGCCCACCAAGGACCCCTGTTTTAAATGCCCGCCGATAACAGTGCCGGCAGTGTCAGAAAGTGCTATATGTAGGTGGCTATTCCCCTCCTCGAGGGTACCTACTAAAGAAACAATTTCAAAGGTTCCTTCGTACTTATTTGTAATAGCAGCATCAGCCATGCGGAGCGTAGCACTTGTAAGATTCCCCACACAGGTAAGGATAACGCCAGCATGAATACCATTTTCGGTAGCAAACTTTTCGATCTCTAATCGAAGATCTTTCCCGGGATGGATACGAAATGCATGTGTTTTCATAGTTTAAGTATAGCAGATATAAAAAAGCACCCTATTTAATCCCGGGGTGTATCGGTTACAGCGTTATGTTTGGCGGACAAGAAAAATACCGGTGCTTCAGCAAAAATTACCTTTCGACAAAACGCGTAGAATTACCATTGTATCCCTCCGCCTCAATAAGGTTTGCGATGCGTTCACGGATTGATCGCCGCGGGTCATTGGGTTCAAGATCCGTATTAATCATGACGTACATGACCAAAGCCTCAAAATCACCCATAGATAGATAATTTTCACTAATGCGAATTTCTGCCTCATTCTTGCCAAGAAAGTTGGGTGATACGCCGCGCATGTGAGACTTTACCTCGACGCCGTATAATCGGTTATTCCCGCCAGATGATACGGTAACCGAACGATCTAAAATAAGTGTCATAGCTTCCTCCGTGTCTGTCCATAAATTTGGACAGACGTATTATATCAGAATAGTAAAAAATGTCAATATATTGTAATGCTTCTTCTCTAGCTATACTTAGCTCCTTGCTTTTTTAGGACTGACTTAATAAAAGAATCTTTTCCGGCCGAGTAAGCCTCACGATCTTCAGGAAATTCTTGACCGAGTTACTCTTTTAGTTTTGCGTAGACCTTAACCTTGCGAGGATGACTTTTTAAAAAGTTTCGAAATAGCTGATCTGATTTCCATTTCGATCCATTATATCGCATTACATGAAGATAGTGATCCGTTTCATCCTAGCATAAAAAACAAAAACTCCTCCAGAAGGAGAAGTTTTCGCTTTATGTTGGGGAGGAGGGATTCGAACCCCCGCATCACAGGACCAGAACCTATTGCCTTACCGCTTGGCTACTCCCCAAGAACGCCTTTCTAGTATACCCAAAAAGGCAAATAAATCAAGTGTTTGTGCTTCTGGTAGGGTTTTAGGCCTTTAGGTAGCGGCGAATAGCCATAGCGCTCGAAATAACCCCTAAACCAACCCCCAAAAGCAGCACCATAAAAGCTATCGAGAAGAAGTTCCGTCCATAAAGCTGCAGCACATTCCCCTCGCTGATGGCTCCCTGTGTTAGTGGTGCCATATACATCGCCACAACAAGCAAGAAGAGGAGCGTGAAGAAGGTGGCCATAAGTCCGTACATGGCTCCCTCGAAAATCACTGGCATACGCACATAAAGATTCGAGGCGCCCACCAGACGCATGATCTCGAACTCCTTGCGGTGCGAGTAAATAGTAATGCGGATGGTGTTAAAGGTAATCAGAATAGCAATAAGTGTAAAGAGGGTACCGAGGGCAAAGCCAATCTTGCGTGTCCCCTGGTTAATTTTTTCGAGACGCTCAAAAATCTTCTTGTTCTTTTCGTAGTTAATACGGGCAATGTCATTCTGGAAGCTCGATTTTTGAAGCTGGTCGACAATTACTGGGTAGTCGTCGGCACTATTCGCCTTAATCACGAGTGAGGCAAGAAGCGGGTTGTCGCCAATCTCGTCAATCGCTTTTTTGATCACCGGGTCGTTGTTGTTCTGTTCCAAAAAGTCTTTCAGAGCCTGGTCTCGAGAGATGTAGTCTACTGATTTAATCTCCTGAGTATATTTAGTAAGCTCCCCCTGCACTTCTTTGATGCGATCCTCTGAAACGTCTGGGTTAAACGAAACATTCACGCTGATTTTTTCGCGGAGGTTCTCGAGGAGCAAATTCGTCGTCAGCCCTAGGAGTGCCGACAAACTAATGATAAAAAGTGAGAGCGTGAGGATACTCACGGTAGCAAATGCGAGCCAACCATTCCGCTGAATGTTACTCCACCCCTCTTTATACGTACGCCAAAGTTTTAGTGTGTGTGGATTCATACGGTTGGTGTTACTTGTGTATTTGCCGGTCTTCGTTCAGGGACAATATATTTTCCTCGAGCTTCGTCACTCATAATGCCTCCGTGTGCGATAACAATAACGCGTTTCTTGAGGGCGTCAACGATATGCTGGTTGTGCGTTGCCAAAATAACAGTGGTTCCAAACGAGTTAATTTCGAGGAGGAGCTGAATGATTTCATCACTCGAACGTGGGTCGAGGTTTCCGGTTGGTTCGTCGGCAATAATAACGCTTGGTCGGTGCACTAAGGCACGTGCCAAAGAGACACGCTGCTGCTCACCACCTGATAACTGATGCGGAAACTTATCCATCTTGTGGCCTAAGTCTACGATGTCCATGATTTCGGGGACCTGCTCTTTGATTTCTTCGCTGCTGTAGCCGCTTACCTCTAAGGCGTAGGCCACGTTTTCGTAGGCGGTTTTGTGGGGCAACAGTTTAAAGTCCTGAAAGACGGTTCCGATATTGCGACGGTAAAAAGGCAAGTGCTTGCGCGGAATCTCGTTAATATTGCGCCCGTTAAAGTACACTGCCCCAGAAGTTGGTACTTCTTCGGCGTACATGAGTTTCAAAAAGGTTGATTTACCAGCGCCACTTGGCCCTACAATAGAAATAAACTCCCCTGGCATAATCGAAACACTGACGTTCTCGAGGACGGCATCGTGTGGTGGGTAGTCTTTATACACATGTTCGAAACGGATATGTGGCTCTGGTCCAGTCTGCGGCACTACTACTTCGGCAGCGCGCATCTCTTCGGTAATATCGATAGGTTCTTCGGGCATACACTTTTTTATTTTTTGGCACAGAGCAAAACTCCGTACCGCAAGAATTATACTTCTTTAGTATACCATAAAACTCCAAAAGAACGAGCGCTTTTTTACTGTGACGAAACAAAGCGTAAACCACTGGTCAAGAAAGCGTCTAGTTCACCGTCTAAGACGCGGTCGGCGTTACTGGTTTCTGTTCCGGTGCGATGATCTTTCACTAATGTATACGGATGAAGCACGTACGAACGGATCTGATTCCCCCACTCAGCCTTCTTGTGCTCACCTTTGAGGGTGCGTTCCTCGGCCTCGCGTTCTTCTATTTTCCGCTTCGCTAACTTACCACGAAGCGCCTTAAGCGCTTCCTCTTTATTCTGGAGCTGTGAGCGTTCTGACTGGGACGTCACTACTATCCCTGTTGGTATATGGGTAATACGTACAGCGCTGTCGGTAGTATTCACGTGCTGACCACCGGCTCCGCCTGATTTATAGGTATCGATACGAAGATCATTCGTGTCGAGTGCTACCAGTTCGTCATCAACAATAACTGGCAGGACCTCTACACTCGCGAAGGATGTTTGACGGAGGTTATTAGCATTAAATGGCGACAGGCGCACCAAGCGATGAATCCCTGCTTCACTTCGTAGTGTGCCGTAGGTATAATCGCCACTAATTTCGAGTGTAGCACTTTTAATACCTGCTTCGGCACCAGGTGTTTGTTCGGTGACCTTTACAGATCGTCCGGCTTTTTCGGCATAGCGTATATACATGCGGAGGAGTATCGCTGCAAAGTCCTGAGCATCGACGCCACCAGCCCCGCTCCGAATAGTCAGTAAAGCTGACGCGTTATCGTATGGGTCAGACAAGAGCGTTTTAATTTCCCAGTTTGCGAGTTCTTCTGTTAGGCGGTCTGCTTCGGCAACAAGTGTTTCGTCCTCGGTGACTTCGTCACCCTGCATGGCCACTAGTGTCGCTAGGTCATCTATATCACCCCCGAGTTTTTCGAGCGCAGACTGTTCTTTCTTCAGGCTCTCGAGCTCCTGCATTATTTGACCGGCTGTTTTTGGATCATCCCAAAACCCAGACTCTGTAGCCCGGGCTTCTAACGTTTGGATTTTGCTTTGGCGTAGACTTGGGTCAAAGGCATTCCTGCAGGTGCAGGAATTTTTGCTGTAGCGCCGCGAGAAGTTTTTCCATATACCACTATACTAGCATTTTTTGTCTTATCTGGCTTCTTGCCAAATTTTTACTTAGCCTCTTTTTCGCCAAAGAAGAACCAGTACATCAGCGGGATGGCTAGGAGTTTGGCAACACCCGAGAACAAGAGTCCTGCGATAATAGCACCACCGAGCCCCTGCCAGATAGGATCTGACAACGTGATCGGAATAAGCCCCACAATGGCGGTGAAAGCAGTCAAAAGAATTGGTTCCATACGACTCGAAGCACCCTCAACGATAGCGTCACGGAGCTCCATATTTTGTTCCATGTTCTTGTTGATTTTATCTACCATAATAATCGAGTTGTTCACCACGATTCCAAAGAGCGCGAGCACACCAATGAGTGCCGGGAATGAAAGCGGTGTTCCGGTCAGTGCGAAGACTACGAAGACACCACTGACCGCAAACGGAATCACGAGGAGCACGATCAGAGCCTTACGGAAGGAATGGAACTGAATCGTCATCGTTGCAAAAATAAGCAGCGCCGAAAGGAGCATCGCCTGCAGAATAGACTGCACCGATTTTTGATTTTCTTCGTTGACACCGCCGGTCTTCCAGCTGTAGCCATCTGGGAGTGCGAGTGTCTCCTCAAATTTTTCGAGGACTGCATTCACCTGAGTCACCGAAGCACCGTCGCCAACAGCTGCGGAAATAGACAGTGTTTGTTTTCCGTCTTCGCGTGTAATTTCGGTTGGATTTGATGTCAGCACAAAATCACCCAGAGTCTGCAAAGGTACCTGTCCTTTGGCGGTTGGGATCATCAAATGTGCTGCTGCATCAGGTGATGCAAACGGGGTATCCTGAAGACGCAGCACAATGTCTTGCTTGTCATCTCCGAAACGAGCGTCGCTCACGAGTGTTTGACCACTCCCCAGGGCGCGTACCCAGTAAGCCAGCGTTCCCTCGCTCACGCCCAGCGCTGCAATTTTTTGCTGGTGCGGAACAAACGTAATTTTTCCAGAGCCCGTCTGGTAGGAATTTTCGATTTGCGAAACCCCCTGCTGCTGCGCTAGGAAGTCTTTGATTTGCTGCGCGTAGGTATTCAACACTGCTGGATCTTCACCCAAGAGTTTTATCTGAATATCGCTTCCGGCCGGTGGACCACTCGAAGGCTGATTGGCTGTAAACTTACCGCTGGTATACGTAGTCTGATACTGCTGATTAAGATCCGTAACAATCTGTGTCGATGTTCTGTCACGATCATCTTTTGGCGTCAGAAGTAAAGTGACGAGAATCTCATGAGCATCAGCTGCACCACCACCGTTTCCGTCCGTTGGCATACCGGCACCTACTTGGGCCAGCGCAAACGTAACATTCGGGAACGACCTGAGTTCACCCAGCATACGCTCAGCTTCTTGCGCACTCGTAGTACTATTCGTCCCCTTTGGGAGCTCGAGCGTTACATAGACAGTTTCCTGGTCATCCGACGGGAAAAATTCATTCACCACGTAACCAAGTGGTAATAACAGGTACGAGAAAAATGCAAATGTAAGGAGCATTACAAATGTAAGGCGGCGCTTTTTGCGTGATTCCAAAATACCCCGGATAAATACGGCGTAGCGAGCCGACAATGTATGAAGATTCAAAAGTCCTTCATCGCTGATGCGCTGCACCCAGTGGGTCTTACTCGTATCGTGATAGTTTATGTGCAGGTTTTTTGCCTGCCAGAGGAGCAGCGCTAAAAGTACTGCAACAGCAATACGCAGCGGTAACGCGTATGGCCCAGCCGGAACCAAGAGCAAGAGAACTCCTAAAAGGAGCAGGTACCCAAGTACCTTTAACGCCTTACGGACGCGTGGCGCAAAATTCCCCTGCTGGAGCACCGCCATAAACGGCGTTACCACAAACAGCGCTACCAAGGCCGACACAGCCAGCACACTCGATACCACAATCGGAATTGGCTTAATGAATTCCCCGATAATACCACTCGCCAAAAGCAGTGGCAAAAAGGCCCAAATAGTCGTGACGGTGGTCGTAAAGATAACTCCACGGAAGTCGCGCCACACTAACAGGGCGCATTCGAGCGGTGTGTACATATGGAGGCGTTCGTAACTCGCCATAGCAGAGATCACCACGATCACGTTATCTACCAAAATTCCCAGCGCCAAAAGCAGCGAGAAGAGCGCGATAAAGTTAATCGAGATACCCATGATTCCCATTAAAAGAAAAGTGATGAGAAAGGTCAGCGGAATAGCAAACGAAGCCACCACCGACTGACGCAGCCCAAAGAACACGATGAGGATAAGCGAGACGAGCCCTACCGTAAGGAAGAAGTCATGGAAGAGTTGGCTAAAACTTTTTTGAATTTCTTTGGCGCCATCAAAAACTGCCACGGCATGTGTCCCGTTCGGATATTTTTTCAGGACTGCATCGGTAGCTGTTTGAATCGCTACTACCGTTTCGTCAGCATTAGCACCATCTGTTTTATAAACAGAGAACAGTGTTGCCTGCTGTGGTGTTTGGTTTGCGGTAGCTGCAAAACTTTCCTTGCTGTCACTCGTCACTTCTTCGGTTACGGTGGCCACATCACGTAAAAGCACTACCGTACCATTCGCGGTAACTGGCGTGTTTCGGATATCGTCTAGGGTAAAGGCGCGACGATCAATACCAAGGGCAAAAGTATTTTCGGCAGTCGTTAGGCTCCCTCCCGGTGTGTTCCCTAAGATCCGCTTCAGCTCGTCAGCCAGAGCCATGGGCTGAATACCCGCAGCCAAAATTCTTTCTTGCTGCAGCGTAATCATTACATTCAGTGGGCTATCGTACGAACGATTCACCTTCTTAATGTTGCCGTCTTCTTTGATTCTCTCCTCAAGCTCCTTGGCAATGAGGCGGAGTGACTCAGAGTCTGGTGCGCCGGTAAGTGCGAAGATGTACACTGGTTGGTCTTGAAAATCTACTGCGGCCACGTTACTTTTTCGCGCGTCAGCAGGGAGCCCGGTTACGGCATCTACTTTATCTTGTACGTCCTGCTTGGCCTTGTCTGGATCAACGCGTGAAGCAAATTCAAGCGTGATAACAGACACGCCCTCTTTCGATGTTGAGCTTGCTTTAGTAATATCTCCGAGTCCGGTCACAGCATCTTCGAGCGGTACCGTAACGAGCTCTTTCACGTCGTCTGGGCTGGCCCCGGGGTACACGGTAACAATTGTCACGATCGGGATTTTAATACTTGGGTTCAATTCTTTTGGGAGCCCGTTAAACACAACGATACCCGCAGCCACTAGAATAAACACCATGAGAATAATCGTGCGGATATCCTGAAAATAGCGGTAGATAAAGCCCGTCTTCTTTATTTCTTGACGCTCCGTTGATATTTCGTGCATAGGTATGTGGAATTATTCGGTGGCAACCGTTACTGCCTCACCATCCACAACGGCACGATTCAAAATAATCTGCGCGTTTTTCTCGAGTCCGCTGGTGACTTCGATAAAGTTTCCTCGAACGGCACCGAGCGTCACGGTAACTGCTTTCGCGTGCCCGTCCTGCAAAATAAAGACACTAGCGGTATCCCCTGTTTTAAACACGGCGTCGAGCGGCACAATCATAGCACTGGCTGTAGCGACGCGAAGTGGCAATTCTACTTTTGGTTCTTCCCCAAGATGAATCGATGCAGCGAGTTCTTCGGGAATCTGGAACTGCACCGTAAACATACCGTCGGCATTTTCGCTTACCGAAAAATAACTTGGGGTGAGTTTTAGAACATCGGTTTTTCCACGAAAGCTAATGCGAGCTTCTTTGCTCATATCTACTAGCAGCGCAACGTCGCTCGGGAGCAGGGCTTCTATGGTCGTATTCCCGTTTGGATTTTGCAGTGTAGTTACCACCGTACCAGGCGACACAAAATTCCCGGTGCGCACAGCAATACTCTGCACGAATCCTGGGTTCAGGGCGCGTGGACGCAGCACAGCGTCACTCTGTTCGGCCAAAGCATAACTGAGGTCCGTATTTGCGACGCTCATCTTACGACTCTCGCGAGCCTTCTGTAAGTTTTTCAGAGCAACTGTTTCGGCAGCATCTGAGAGACTGTCATCGCCACGAATAATCGTTTCTTGTTTTTTCTGGATCTCTTTGTCGAGGTCGGCAATCTGCGCAGTGAGTTCTTGATTATTTTTTGCAATTGCTTTTTGGAGTGCGGCATTACCACTGTTATAGTCGTTGGTAAGTGACAGCAAAACGGTCCCTGTCTGCACCGCTTGGCCAGGGCGCACAAAAATTTGCTGCACGATCCCTGGAACAAGTGCCACTACTGGCACGGTAGTCTCTTTCGTCAGTGTGCTTACGGCTGTAATGTAGGCTGGGCTTTGGGTCGAGTAAATTTTTGTTACCTTGGTTACCGCCTGCGGCGTTTCTTGTGTGGTTGTCTTGGTACGCAATGCATGACTTATAAAAATAGCGCCAAAAAGCAGCACCAAAAAAATAACGAAGGTAAGAATAGCGTTTTTCTGTGCAAACTGATTGAGCTTGGCGGTTGCCGAGCGAAGTTTTTTGATCATACGGGACATAATAAAAAATACTCAATGAACTATGAGTATACCATTCCTTAGGGCTTTTGTCTAGGGACTTTTAGCCTGATTTAAAGACTCTTTTTTACTGAGCCGATGACTGGGATTGAACCAGCGACCTATGCGTTACGAGTGCATCGCTCTACCAACTGAGCTACATCGGCGTTTTGAAACACTAACAAAAACCAGTATACCAGAAAAAAGGACTTTGCCTAGCGCGAAGCCCAGCCATTTATAACTTATCGATATCCTCCAGGAATTGGTCTAGGGTTTCTATCGGCTTACTCCCCAAACCATCTGCCTTGCAGCTTGGGTCAGCAAGCTCTGCTCGTACTCGCTCAACAGCAGAAAACGGCTTTACACCCGTAACAATGTTATCATTTAGGGCAATATTCGGCCCCAGGGCACACATACTCATGCACTCATCTGTGGTAAGTACTGTCGCCTCATCTCGCAGGGCGTCACGAAGGTTTTCATACACTTCCTGGCTCCCCTTCTGGCAGCAGTCTTTGTGCACGCAAACTTTAATAGTAGCTTTTGATGGCGTCTCGCTCATGAGTAGTCTTGTGAAACTAATAGGTGTAGTATACCACAATAATTCTTCCTTCTGATCACCGCGAATGGTAGTTAAAAAAGAAACCCGCCGACGCATTGCATCAACGGGCCTCAGGTCATCTGCTACTTCCCTGCCGAAGGAGTGTTGTGCTTCAGCGCCCAGTCCATGTGCCGCGCAAGCAAATGTGGCCGAGAGCATTGCTCTAGTACCCGCAGCGCAAGCAGCGGTAACGTTGCTGGACCAAAGAAGCTAGGTGGTATATCCCAAGAAAGTGGCGATCGAATTTTCTGATACGCTAACATCATGTACTGCAGAAACCGAGGATCTTCGTGGAAGTTTCTATTTGTCCACCCACAAACGATCTGTCGGAGATTCATGCGAGAACACGAAGGAACACCACTTAGATCATTACGTGTAATGGTTCCAGACTTATCTCCATCAAAAGCTTTTATACTCATCTCGATAGCAGCATCGCTACGAAGAATGAGACAAAAGTCTGCCTCATACAAACTAACCTCAGAACCACCCCTTATGTTCTCTATGAATAAATGAAATCGTTTTGGGGTGTTTATGTAACCCCTTGATTCTATAAAACGAATAAGTTCTTGCAGGTCAGGCGACTCCTCCATGATAGTTAGAATCGCTTCACAGCCCTTCACTGCTCGGTCTAGTATCGGTTCGAAGTAGGTCTGGCTCTCGGCAAGGATCCGCTGATTTTCAATTTCAATAGCAGCTTTTTTGGCTGTGGCTGCATCTTGGCGTGCTACATGAGCTGCATGAGCAGTAGCAATACTTGCTTTAATGCCGTCCATGATTTCGGCAGCGCGATCGTTAATGGTCGTATTCATGGGTAATCTCCCCTATAGCAAAGAGCTCGCAGGATTGCGTTACCGCAACCTTAGCGCAAAATGCGGTCTGGGTCAAGAAAGGTTTATAAATTTAGTAAGAACTTTTGAATAAACAGAAAGAGCGAAACTACACCAATGATAACTATAGGTTTCCACTGCTTAGTTATTTCGGGATATCTTCCTATATCAAGAAGAAAATTTCCTAAAGTAAGCACCACGAGCAGGCTTATTGTTAGAGATGTATTTAGGATAATTATTTTTTCGATAGATAACTTTGAAAAATTTTGAACATTGGTAATAATAATGGCCAAAAAAGCGGCCAGTAGAGATAATTGTTCAAACTGTTTAATACCACTAGCTTTTAATTCTTCATTTATTTTAATAATTATTTTCTTTATTTCTTTGTTTTCAATACTTAGCTTAATCATTTCCTGATTAACTTTCCCAGTTTCTGTCAATATCTTTAGTTGTGTTTTTGTACTAATACTATTGAGCATTCTCTTAGAAATATGATCTTTTTCTTCGTTACTACTATTTATAAGAGCTTTTTCAAGAATCAAATATGTTTGGTCAATATTTTTAATTAGTTCTTCTGTGTTTTTAACTAAATTAATAAAATCATTATTTTTCTCAAATCTTGACAATCTTCCTAATAAACAAGCATCCCTCAATTCGTATAGATCATAGTTTTCAGGATATTTACGGATTGCACTTAAAGTTAAACCATAAGCCTCATCTATGGAACCATCTACCAAGAGCTTCGAAATTTTAGAGTAAAGATCCATTTCATCGTTTGTGAACATATATTTTAAATTTTAAAGCCGAGGTTTCCCCCGGCTTTATTTTATATCTATTTACTTATTCTCTTCTGCTCCTTCGGCAGGCTCAGAGTCTGTGACCTCAGCATCCTTAGGAGCCTCGTCAGTTCCCTCGGCTCCCTTAGTCGCTTCACTTGCAGCCTGTTCGGCAGCGTACAGCTTCTGGCCGATTACCTGGGCAACGGTGCTTAGTTCCTCGGTCGCTTTTTTAATGGCTTCTACGTCGTGGCCCATGTTTTTAGCGGTGAGGTGGGCGCGGTTTTGCT
>CAZCQJ010000004.1:18167-21366 GCA_964500865.1 uncultured Bdellovibrionales bacterium
ATTCTTTACAGCGTTGAGTGCGTCGAGTTTTTCCTGAACCGGTTTCTTGTCGTCTTCGGTCAGTTTGTCGCCAGCGTCCTTCATAGCCTTTTCTGTTGTGTAGGCTAGGCTATCAGCCATATTACGAGCCTCGATAGCCTCTTTCTTTTGCTTGTCCTCTTCGGCATGAGCCTCGGCGTCTTTTTGCATACGCTCGATCTCTTCTTTCGAAAGACCAGTGCTTGCTTCAATACGAATCGTCTGCTCTTTTCCACTCGCCTTATCGGTAGCCTTTACGCTCAGCACACCAGAAGCGTCGATATCGAAAGTTACTTCGATCTGTGGCACACCACGCGGTGCTGGTGGAATACCATCGAGGATGAAACGCCCAAGTGACTTGTTGTCGCCTGCCATTTCTCGCTCACCCTGCAAGACGTGAATGTCTACACTTGGCTGGTTATCTGACGCAGTACTAAATACTTGGCTGCGGCTGACTGGCACAGTAGTGTTACGCTCGATAAGCGGCGTACGAACACCGCCTAAAGTTTCAATACCTAGTGTAAGCGGAGTCACATCGAGGAGAAGCACATCCTTCACGCTTCCTTCCAAAACACCACCCTGAATAGCCGCACCCATAGCTACTACTTCGTCTGGGTTTACAGTAATATTTGGCTTCTTGCCAAAGAACTTTTCTACTGTTGCCAGTACAAGAGGCATACGGGTCATGCCACCCACCATTACCACTTCGTTAATATCGCTTGCTTTGAGTCCAGCATCAGCCAGAGCCTTTTTCACTGGCTCGAGGGTAGCTTCTACCAGGTCATGCACCAACTCTTCCATCTTGGCGCGGGTCAGCTTCATCACCAAGTGCTTTGGGCCACTGGCATCACTCGTGATAAATGGCTGGTTAATTTCGGTGTCCTGTGCGGTCGATAATTCGATCTTGGCTTTTTCGGCAGATTCTTTAATACGCTGCAGGGCCAGGGCGTCTTTCGACAAGTCAATCCCCTCCTGTTTCTTAAACTCATCAATGATCCAGTGGATGATTTTTTGGTCAAAGTCATCACCACCAAGGTGGGTGTCACCGTTGGTACTCTTTACCTCCACTGTGTCTTCGGCAACTTCGAGGATCGAAATATCGAAGGTACCACCACCGAGGTCATACACAGCGATTTTCTCGTCCTTCTTTTTGTTGAACCCGTAGGCCAAGGCGGCGGCGGTTGGCTCGTTGATAATACGGCGCACGTTGAGTCCGGCGATTTCTCCGGCTTCGATAGTTGCTTTACGCTGCGAGTCATCGAAGTACGCTGGCACCGTAATAACGGCCTCGGTAATTTTCTCGCCGAGTTTTTCTTCGGCGTCAGCCTTGAGTTTTTGCAGCACCATCGCGCTGATTTCTTGTGGTGTGTACTCTTTGTTTCCCATCACCACCTTAACTCCCTCGCCAGCTTTTTCGATTTTGTACGGCAGAGTTTTAATGTCTCGCTGCACTTCTTCGTCGTTAAAGTGACGCCCGATAAAACGCTTTACCGAGTACAGGGTGTCGGCCGGGTTCGTGACTGCCTGGCGCTTTGCCAAAAGCCCTACCAAGCGCTCGCTGTTTTTATTCACCGCTACCATACTTGGGGTGGTGCGGTTTCCCTCTTTATTTTCGAGGATCGAAGGACTTCCACCTTCGACGATAGCCATGGCACTGTTCGTTGTACCAAGGTCAATTCCGAGAATTTTACTCATATATTTTTAGTTACTTATGCTGATTATATTTTTGTGCTGCTCACTGTTCAGAGCCGCAGGCATAAAAGTACCTATCTCTTGAGCACTCTTACGCCTACCACCCTGATGTACAGTAAGACGTACACGATTTTACTTATGAAGAAACATTTACTCTGGCTGGTTTTACTACGCGATCGCCCAGTTTGTACCCTGGCTGCAATACCTTGGCTACTACACTCCCCTCACCGGCAACGGCTTCGTGGAGCGCTGGATCAAAAGCGTCACCCTCTTTTACTTCGATAATCGAAAGACCATGATTCTTTAAGGCGTCCTCGAGCTGCTTTTGAATGTACATAATCCCGGCGATAAAAGAGCTGTCTTTTTGGTCTTCGGGAATAAAGCTCGTGGCCTGATAAAAGTTATCGAGGACCGGCGTGATGTCGCTCACTACTTTTTCGACAAGGAAACTCTTGAGCTCCTTCTGACTTTCGGTCTGCCGACGCTTGTAGTTTTCGAAGTCAGCTTGTAGACGCTTAAGGTCATTTAGGTATTCCTCTTCTTTGCTTATTGGCTCGGCTCCTTGGGCTACCGTCCCTGCTGTTTCTTCTTGTAGTATTTCTTCTGCTACATCTTCTTCTTGTTTCTTTTTTGCCATAGATTTTTTACGTTATAGTTTTTAGTACAACCCCGGAAGAAGAATCAATACTGCGAGTACCCCGAGGCGGCGTGGCTGGTCCGAAAGGAGTCTTTGAACATACTCGATGAGAGACTTGTTGCGGGCATAGTGCATACGCTTCGGGCCAATAATCGCAATGATGCCGCGGCCGTCTTTGTTTTGGTACGGCGCCACCACCATCGAACAGTTGGTCATCTCGCGGATCGGACTTTCGTCACCGATATAGATGCGGGTTTCGCCAGGGCGGATGTCACCCACTAGGCTCTCGATGCGCTCATCAAGGGAATCGAGCGTTTCTACGAGGCGACACAGTTCATCAATCTCTTGAAATTCTGGATTATCGATGAGCTCGCGCATTCCGAAGTCATAGAATTCATCGTGGTCGAGAGCACCAGTAACCGCCAGATTCCCAGAGAGCGTCGAGAGAAGCTTCGCGGTGGTGCGTCCCATACGGACTTCCTTAGCCTTCATCATCAAGAGTTCTTTCTGTAACCGCTGCTGCTCGGACCGCGACAGTAACTCTTCGCCCATAATTTCTTCGACGTAGGTTCGGTAGCCAAGGTCTGTGGGGATGCGACCAGCGCTTGTGTGTGGCTGATACAAATAGCCAGCTTCCTCGAGGGCAGAGAGGTCGCTCCGGAGTGTGGCGCTACTCACACCGAATTCGTAATGGTCGAGGAGGGCCTGCGACCCTACTGGCAAGGCACTCTGTGTGTAGAGCTCCACAACGGCGGCGAGGATATTTTTTTGTCGTTCGTTCGTAAAATTTTCCATAGTTTTTCTTTCTGTTTGTAGTATAGAAAAAACTAGCACTCATGTCAAGAGAGTGCT
>CAZCQJ010000004.1:21376-59024 GCA_964500865.1 uncultured Bdellovibrionales bacterium
GGAAAAATCGCCGGCACGGTAGTGGTGTCCAGCATGAGCTGTAGCCACAGTAATTCTGTGTCCCGCTGCCGCGCAGTACACAACATCGCTTGGCCGGCGCTTCTGGTACTCTGGTATGGGCATTGATTGTGGTGTTTGCATCACTTCCTCCTTTTCCTACCATTGGTGGCCGAGATTTTTCCCGACCGGTGTTTCGAACGAGACGGTTTGCGTTCCTTCTTTGACGAAGGGATGAATGGCAGCGATGGCGGCTGATTCCTAAATGCAGCCATCAGGATCACCATTATACCTAGTGGGTAACGCATCACTCTCCTCCATCTTCCAAAAACTTACGCCGTGGCACGTATTTTGGCTTTGGTCCACAGGTGGGCCTTGCCAAGCCGGTGACATAAGCGCTGCACGCCTGGCAGACCTCGTTGAGCGAGAGACTGTATTATAGCCACATGAGCCTCATGTTCATGCGCTAACTTGGCACGCTGCATGAGCTCCCTTCTAGTAACTTTGCCCATTATCGCGACTCCTTCCTTCGTTTACCGTGGGTATCCGAGACCTTCCCAGAACGAAACTTTGAGCGACTCTGCTGTTTGGCGTCTGACTTTTTGTTGCTTCTATATCTCCTTCCGGGTGGCTGTTTCTTTCTCTGGATTCTCCTTCTCAAGAGACGCATGCTTAAACCCTCCTCTACTCTTCTGGCACAGGATCGTGCCCACCTGGGTGCCAAGGATGACAACGCAAAAAGCGTCTTACTCCCATACTGCTCCCACGCATAACGCCAAAACGCTCGATAGCGGTATACGTGTAAGCACTACAACTTGGGTAAAAGCGGCACACCCGAAAACCCGTCACTTTCCCCACGAATCCGTGATCCAGCGAAAGGGTCTTTTGGTACCAGCGAATACACAAGAGAATGAGCTGCTTCATATACCAACACCCTACTCCCCCTCTCCGCATCTGTCAATCCTTATTCTGTGGTATAATACCTAAAAAACTGCTCACCAAAAGAACCTATGATGCACCTGCAACACAAAACTATTTCGTGGCTCGACTTCGAAGACATTAACCCAAGTGATATTGAATACCTGCACGAAACCTTTGATATTCATCCTCTGGCACTGGAGGAGCTCATGGTCCCAAGCTACCAGCCAAAAGTTATTCAGTACGAAAACAATCTCTTCTTTTCGATTCATGTGCCCTTGTTTGATGCCGACCAACGCACCACTTTTCCGGGTGAGCTCGACATTATCCTAACGAAAGACGCCCTGATTACCAGCCACAAGCATAGTATTTACCAGATTAGTAACCTCTTCCAGCAAATCTCTGGTAGCGAAAATCTCAAAAAAGAGTATCTCGATACAACACCTATCTTTTTGCTGCACCATATTCTTGATGTTCTGTTTAAATCCTGCTTTAAACGTCTCAACAACATTGGTGACAAACTCCTCTTCGTGGAACAAGAAGTTTTCCGTGGGCACGAAAAAGCCATGGTATACGAAATCTCCATCCTCAAGCGTGACATCTTAAACTTCCGCCGTACCCTTAAACCTCAGCGCTCTATTTTAGAGTCACTCATTAATAAGGAACACCCCTTTATTCCACCCGAAGTCAAACTCTACTTTCAAGACCTCATCGGTACCAACGTGCGTTTATGGAATATTTTAGAAAGTCAAAAAGAAACCATCGAGGCACTCGAAGGCACCAATAACTCCCTGCTCTCGTATAAGCTCTCGAACACCATGAAGGTCCTCACGATCTTCTCAGCTATCGCTCTGCCAATGTCTATCTATACCAACCTGCTCGCCATGACGGCGAATATTCCTTTCGGACATTTACCAAAAGCCTTCTGGATTCACACCGCCATCACTCTGGTCTTCGGACTTATTACCGCTATCTTCTTCCGTCTTAAACGCCTCTAACCTATGCAGCTCCACAATACGCTTGCCAAGAACAAACAAGAATTTACACCGATTCACAAGGGTAAGGTGGGGCTCTATACCTGTGGGCCAACCGTGTATGACTTCGCGCATATCGGTAACTGGCGTGCCTATATTTTTGCCGACACTCTGCGCCGTGTTTTAGAATTCAGCGGTTACGAAGTACGTCACATAACAAACATTACCGACGTTGGCCACCTAACTGCCGATGACATTGCCCAGGGCGACAGCGGTGATGACAAAATTATCAAAAAAGCACTGGCCGAAAAAAAGACTCCGTCAGAGATCGCCGACTTTTACGAAGACTATTTTCATAGTGGCAGCGCGGCGCTTAATATTCTACCCTCGCACTACTACCCACGGGCCACAGCCCATATCCCACAGATTATTAAGATGGTCGAAGAGCTGATCGAAAATGGCCACGCCTACGTGGTAAACGGCGCCGTGTTTTACGACGTCACCAGTTTTACTGCCTACGGAAACCTCTCAGGGAACACCCTCGAAAACCTGAAAAATGGCGCCCGCCTCGAGGAGCACCCCGACAAAAGAAACCCCTGGGATTTTGCCCTGTGGCTCCCCGCCCCCAAAGAGCACCTGATGCGCTGGCAGAGCCCTTGGAGCGAAGGCTACCCTGGCTGGCATATAGAATGTAGCGCTATGAGCCAGGAATACCTGGGTGACATTTTTGATATCCATACCGGTGGCGAAGATCATATCTTCCCCCACCACGAAGCCGAAATCGCCCAAACGTGCGGTGTCACGCATAAGCAGATAATGGCCAACTTTTTTGTTCACCTGCGGCATAAGCTGATCGATGGACAAAAGATGAGTAAATCGAAAGGCAACTTTTACACCCTCGAAGACATTTACGCCAAGGGTTTTGACGCCATGGATTTACGTATGGTTTTTCTGCAAGCCAACTACCGCAGCCAGATGAACTTTACCTGGGAATCGCTCGAGCAAGCCCAGAAGAATAAGCTGTCCCTTTTTGCAGTCGCTGCCCGCCTCGGTGTACTGAAAGTCACCGAACGCCTCGGTGAACGCGGAGTAACGAGTGCCCGACTCGCACCGCTCCTCGAGGCACTCCAAGATGACCTCAATACTCCTTTGGCACTCGCGCTGGCGCTCGAACTAGCCACCGAAGACAACAAGTCCCTCGATGCCAGAGAAGCAGCTACTACCGAGCAGCGTACTCTGTGGCAGGCCATTTTCTTCCTCTTTGGGCTTCGCTACGAACCGCTCGTTATCCCAGAGGCCGTAACCGCTTTGGCTGAGGCACGCCAAGCTGCTCGGGCTGCCAAAGACTTTGCCGAAAGCGATGCTTTGCGTGACCAAATCGCTGCCGCCGGCTACTGTGTTAAATATACCGCCACTGGCTACGAAATTACCAAACTCTAGATAATACAAAAAACTACTCGGCCCCCATTTGGGAACCGAGTAGCGAGTAAACAACCTAGATAAAGCGACGCACAATAAAGCGACGCTGTTTTGTGATGAATATCTCATCCCCTGGTAGACAGATCCTCAGATATCGACGCACAAGCGATACGTCGTGTTGCTCTTCAAAAAAGTAGCAACTCCCTACCAAAAGGTCCTCCTGAAAATACACAGTGACATCTTGCTGTGTCGCTTTTACGATATCCGCGGGTGTCTCAGTGGGTAACTGCCAGGGACGACATGGAGCTTCTTTTTCGATGCGCACCGTTTCTGGCTGATAGAGGCACGCTTCAAGTACAAGGAATACGTCCATGAAATAGCCAAGTTTATGGACGGGTTGTTCTGCTCCACAGAGTTTCTCAAGGATCCGCCATTCTGGGATACTGACTAAATCGCTTTCGAAATCATAGATAGAAAAGTAATGTGGAATATTTACGCCAGTAAACTTCTCTTCACCCAGCAACTTGTTCACAATGGAACGATCCGCACCAGGGATTAGCGTAATGTCTCGCAGCACATCTCGTGGCTTCAGCCATCTGCACTTAGGGAAAATAGTAAAATCACCCCGGTGCAGCAACTTAAATTCCTGTGACATCTCACTCTCCATTGTTAAGTTTACGTTAGGCTTACTCTAGGCTTTTTTTCGTGCTCTGTCAATCGTACTATACAAAAAACTACTCGGCCCCCATTTGGGAACCGAGCAGCAGGGCAGACCACTGAGACCGATTAGACTGATGCAATAAAGAGGCGCTGCTTACGTGGCATATAGTGATCATCACCAATACCACGAGTACCGATGCGATAATAAAACTCTTCCTCTCCAGGTAGAGCATCCTCTTCTATGCAGTATTCGATATCGACTGCATATACCACCATCCCAATCTGCACATAAAACGTATTCACTGAGTCTTCTTCTTCAAGAAGAACCCCGTGCAAACCATTGCGATGTGCCCAATAAATAAGAAGTGGTTCCCAGGGTGCCATGAAGCGCCCTCTTGGAAATAGTCTCATCTTCTCCCATTCCATGGGTCCACGAACAAGTGTCTTTTGAGCAATATCAAAAAAGTCATATTGCCTTTGGGTCCGAATAGAAAGGTACACGCGATTAAGAGTATGCATTACTCGCTCATCAAACTCATCGCTTGAATAGAGCGGGAACTTTGCCCGCTGCCAAAAAAACATACGCGGAGAAAAGAATGACGTTCTTGGGTTTTTACGAAAAAATGTAAAGGTGCCCTGATGATGAATATCTCGCAGTGTCATAGTCCGCTTCATCTCACTCTCCATAGTTAAGTTTACGTTAGCCTTACTCTAGGCTTTTTTTCGTGTCCTGTCAATGATAAAGAACTTCTATTATCTACTGTGCTGTCCACAACTTACGCACAACTGGGTCAAATGAGGCGCTTCCCCCAGTAGCCAAAGCACGCTATACTAGAAAGACAAATTCTTACTTTTTGACCCCGCTTTCTATGGCCAAGCAATCCCTCGAGCACCTCCGCGTTCCACCCCACAGCCTCGAAGCCGAAATGTCACTTTTGGGCTCTATTATGCTCGACAAAGACGCCATTATTAAGGTGGCCGACCTCGTACGTCCGGGTGATTTCTACAAAGAGGACCACAACTTTATTTACGAAACCATCCTCGAGCTCTACGAGAAGCGCGAGCCGATCGACGTGCTTTCGCTTTCGAACCGTATCGATGAAAAAAAACGTCTTGACGACGTAGGTGGCTCGAGCTACTTGGCGAGCCTTGTTAACTCGGTCCCGAGTGCCAGTAACATCGCTCACTACGCTAAGCTCGTTCAGCGTAAGGCGCTTTTGCGCCGCCTCATTGGCGCTGCCTCGAGTATCGTTGAAATGGGCTACGACGAAAGCGAAGATGTACAAAAAGTCCTCGACGAAGCCGAACAGAAACTCTTCGCGGTGTCTCAAAAATACATTAAGCAGGACTTCATCCCCATTAAATCTGTTTTGGAAACCGCCTTCGAACGCATCGATGAGCTCCACAAGAGCGATCAAAGTTTCCGTGGTATTCCCTCAGGCTTTCCAGACCTCGACAACATGCTGGCTGGCTTCCAAAAATCAGATCTCCTTATTCTGGCCGCTCGTCCTTCAGTGGGTAAAACAACCTTTGCTCTTGATCTCGCACGTCAAATAGGACTCCACGCCAAGGTACCCGTGGGTATCTTCTCGCTCGAAATGGGTGCCGACCAGCTGGTCGACCGTATGCTCGCTGCTCAGTCTGGTGTTGACCTGTGGCGCCTTCGTACTGGTAAGCTCTCGAGCGAGGGGCCAGGGAACGACTTCGAGCGTATCTCGGACGCGATGGGTTCTCTTTCAGAAATCCCCCTCTTTATCGATGACTCGGGGTCGCTCAACATTATGGAAATGCGTACCATGGCACGACGTCTGCAGGCCGAGCATAACCTGGGTATGATTATCGTCGACTACCTCCAGCTGATGGAAGGCCGCTCACGCAGTGGCGATAACCGCGTACAAGAAATCTCCGAAATTTCTCGTGGACTCAAGCAGCTGGCCCGCGAACTCAACATTCCTATCATTGCCCTCTCGCAGCTGTCTCGTGCGGTAGAATCACGTCCAGACCAGGTACCGAAGCTCTCTGACCTCCGCGAATCGGGTTCTATTGAGCAGGATGCCGACGTGGTTATGTTCCTCTACCGTGAGGACCGCGTGAAGCCAGATACGCCAAACAAAAACATTGTTGATGTGATTATCGCCAAGCACCGTAACGGTCCAGTTGGAAAAATCTCGCTCTACTTCGAGGACAATGCCACCACCTTTAAGTCTCTTGAACGCGTACGAAGCGACGACTAGTTTATGAATTATCCGAAAGCCTTTCGTGATCTCATTGGGCACTTTAGCGCCCTCCCCTCTATCGGCCCCAAGGCAGCCGAGCGTATTGTGCTGTCGCTCTTTAAGCAGGACAACGAAAAGCTCCTTGCCTTTGCCGAGAGTCTCGAGGCCCTGCCAAAGCTCCAAACCTGCAGTCAGTGTTTTAATATTGCCGAGTCTACACTCTGCGTTATCTGTAACGATGGCTCTCGTGATCACAGCACTATTTGCGTGGTCGAAGAGCCGCTCGACATTTTCGCCTTCGAGCGCCTCGGGAGTTACCGCGGCGTCTACCATGTTTTGGGTGGTGTTTTAGAAGGCAACAAGGGTGACAGTTTTAAAAACCTCCGCATTCCAGAGCTTGCTTTACGCGCGAAAGAAGCCAGCGAAATTATTCTCGCCACCAATCCAACTGCCGAGGGTGACCTTACAGCTCTGACGATTACCGAAAAACTTGAGGACCTTCCGGTGACGGTTTCGCGCCTGGCCCGTGGCCTGACGAGCGGTGGTGATATTGAGTACGTCGACGAAATGACACTTCGTAGCGCTCTGAGTCATCGTGAAGTACTGTAGTATAGAAAATTAAAAATAAGCGAAAAGAGAGGAAGGGCTGCCGCGAGCGTATCGCAGCAGCCCTTTATGCAGTCTCCATAATCGACGGATTTATCGGCGAATCCGCTTGATCCCTTTGCGGGTGACGGCGAATCGCCCACCGTAGAAATGGTATCCTGGCTTTTGGATCTTCTTGGCGAGCTTCTTCATGCCCGGGAAACGATGTTCCTTTACCCATTTGGGCAAGGGAGCGCGCGGAGCCGACGAAGCATTAATCTTATCACAGAGATCCTTCATCTTGTTCATCTCTCAGTCTCCTTTCTTTTCTAGAGCCACTTTTCTAACTAGGAGATAGCCTTCGAACTTTTTACGGTGTCCATCGAGCCATTCTCCTTGGTGCCTTCACCATACGCCCGAAAGAAAATAAAGTCAAACGCTCTTCAATAGAAAAGAAAAAATCCCTCGTGTAAGGGATTTTTTGGGGTGAACTTTTTGGATTAACCAATCTTGATAATTTCGAGCTGAGTGTATGGTTGACGGTGTCCAAAGCGAGTCAACTGACGCTTCTTCGCCTTAAACTTAATACCTGTTACCTTATCGTGACGTCCTTCGGCAACCACTTTGGCTTCAACGGTTTTGGTAAGCACAGGAGTTCCTACTTCAACCTGGTTCTCATCTCCGATAAATAGAGTTTCGAGCTGCAACACATCACCAACAGCAGCGGTCAAGCGCTCTACTTTAATTTTCTGGCCAGCAGCAACTTTGTATTGCTTACCACCAGTACGTACAATTGCAATCATAGAATTTATCTAAAAAAGGCCCCGTATGAGACCATTCGTTACTTACACAGTATACCGCGGAGACCAAGATTCGTCAAGAGAATCACCCCGGAGGCCCCAAAAGAGCCTCCTTATAAGCAGATTAGACCTCGGTATTCGGGACAAAAATACCCTTAATACGACGCACTCCTCGCGAAGAGGCCTCTTCTTTAGCGATGACAAACTTCCCAAACTCCCCTATCTCTTGGGTATTTTCCACATGGGGTCCACCACAAAGTTCTTGTGAATACACTGTCCCAGTAGTGTCAGCCACCCGGTATACCGTCACGTTTTCCGGGTATTTCTCCCAAAAGCTTCCTTCTACCCCATTAGCCTGCGCCTCATCCTTTGGCATTACTACTGTGCTTACAACGGCTCCAGCGGCGATCGCCTGGTTTACGTAGGCTTCCACCCTATCAAGGATTTCGCGTTCTACCTTGGCACCATAGGTGAAGTCAAAACGTGTGCGTTCTTCGGTAATGTTACTTCCTGCCTGGTGAACTTCCTCGCCAAGTTCCTTACGGAGCGCAGCAAGCATTAAGTGGGTGGCGGTATGGAAGGCCGTGACTTTGGCGCTATGATCTGCCAGTCCACCTTTAAACTTACCCTCGCTCGCGGTCCGTGACAAAGCCTGATGCTGCTCGAATTCAGCATCGTATTCTTCGCGGATAAGCGTTATACCACGTTCAGCAGCGAGTTCCTCAGTCATTTCGTATGGGAATCCAAAACTCGAAAAAAGTACAAAGGCATCCCGCCCAGAGAAAGCACCGGTAGCCATTCGCTTCTCAAATTCTCGCAAACCCTTATCGAGGGTCTCACGGAACTTTGTTTCTTCTTCATTAATAGCGGCCTCGATAGCGGCCTGTTTCTGAATCAGTATTGGGTATGCATCGCCATAAGTAGTAACAATCGATGACACTAACTTTGCAAGTGATAAGCGTGGTACACCAAGGGTATCCGCAAAACGTACTGCCCTGCGCAGTAAGCGACGGAGTACATACCCCTGATCAGTATTACTTGGTGTCACGCCGTCACTAAGTAAAAAGACACTGGCTCGCATATGATCTATAAGTACTCGGAATGCGTAAGTTTCTTTTTCGTCAGTGCCGTAGATCTTACCAGACAACGCTTCGATACTCTTGCGAATATCCGCAAAGATGTCGCCACGGAACATATCTGGTTCATTCAAAACAGCCGCCATCAAACGCTCTAGACCACCACCAAAATCAACATTCTGCTGAGTAAGTTTTTCAAAACCCCTTTCGGTACGCACGTACTCCATAAAGACATTATTTCCGATCTCCATAAAGCGACCACAGTCACAGTTCACGTGGCAGGGTTCGTCCTTCCAGGCAGATACTTCGTGCAGCCTAAGTTCTGCACCAAAATCCCAGAACATTTCTGTGTCTGGTCCACCTGGCTCGCCAACCGGCATGTTCCCTGGCACTCCCGCGCGACTCCACCAGTTCTTTTTTTCTCCGTAATAAAAAATATGTTGCCCTGGTAGAATACCATCTTGCTCTGGGTGCTCGCCAATCGTTACCTCCATCCCCTTCTCTGCGAAAAGCTTTTTCCAGAGTTCTGCTGATTCCGTGTCTTTTGGAATAGCACCATCCTCACTTCCTTCAAAACAGGTAAACGAAAGTTTTGCCGGATTAAGACCGAGCTCCTCTGTTAAAAAGCACCACATAAAAGTGATCTGCTCTTGCTTAAAGTAATCACCAAAAGACCAGTTTCCGAGCATCTCAAAAAACGTCGTGTGACGGTTATCACCCACTTCTTCGATGTCTCCGGCGCGAAAGCACTTTTGAGAATCTGCAATACGCGTTCCCTCTGGATGCGACTGCCCCAAAAGATACGGCACAATAGGTTGCATGCCCGAACCCGTAAAAAGTGTTGTCGGGTCGTTCTCTGGCACAAGTGGTGCCGACGGCACAATGACATGACCTTGAGATGCGAAAAAATCAAGGTATTTCTGACGAATTTCTTGTGCAGACATAGTAAAAGAGAAACTAAAACAATTATACTTGTCTAGTGTACGAGATTTTTTTGCTTTTGTACAGCGCGATATCGCTTATTCAGTGATTTCGGTAAGCGTAATTTTCTCCACATTCCCAGGAATCCGCTTCAGGGCCCAGGACGGCCGAAAGGTTACCTCAAGATTCTTTACTTCTGGGTGTTTCTCGGTAACAAGAGTGAGCTGACTTGCTGACTTCCCAGCTAAGTCCTGTTTAAGGGTAGCAGCATTTAGTACGGCTACAAGCGAAGCATCAAGATGTGCTTTAAGCGAAGCGGTTCCTGCCTTTTCATCTACGGTAAAATCGGTGAATGAGAGCTTCTGCTCCTTTGGAGCGAAAGTAATACCGTCGTAGTCTGTCTTCATGTTCTTTACCAGAAGCTTTTTGACGTCAGCTACATTGACCGTGTAGGCGGTCACTTTGTAGACTGCTGTATACGTATAATCTCCTGGAACCGAATTTGCCTTGGGCATATTTTGTTCAGAAACCATCTCGGTTACCAGGCCATCAGTAAAGGTATATTTTTCCGATCGCTCATCGTTCGTAATGCCATCAGTAAACTGAGTCTTAGCTGTTTCGGCTGCTCGTGAACGAAGTGTTTCTTCATCAGCACGAATAAACGTAGCGCCGCTACCACTGGTAGCAACCGTTTGTCCTTCACCCCCTGTAATTTCTGTGGCAACCGTAGCGCTAAACTTCGCATACTTATCACTCCCTTTGAATCCAGGAATTGTGAATGTATCGCTACTCTTATTGTATTCGCTTCCACTCTTATCAGCAGAGACTTCTGCAGTAACACTACCGTTCCCCGGTACCGTTGTAGCCTTAGTGAGGCGATACACCTTTCCATCACTTGCCTCGAACCGTGTGGTTGAAACTAGTGTTTGTGCTTCACTACTGTAACTATTGGTAATGGTAAGTGTTCCCTTAGCCCGCCCGGCGACTGCGCTACTGCCCGCAACAGTACTTGGTGCACCACTTGCAATACCTGGAATACTCACACTTACTTCTTCTGTTCTTTTTTGTAAAGTAATATCACCACCACCCGTAAGTAACACGGTGTACGACTGATCGACAGCATCTTCTACAGTCTGAGCAACTACCTTTACTTCGGCTGATGGTAAGGTAAGAAACAAGAAAACCGCGATGCTCGTAAGAATCACTAAGGCCCCGAAGATAAAAAGTGCTAAACGGAGCGTGCGACTTGCGGGTACATTGACGGGCGCTACCACTGACTCCTTCGGCGTAAAAGCGGTTTCCTGAGTAGCAAATACACCCCTTGCAGGCTTACCACCCGCTGGATTCAATGGGGCAAAATCATGCACGGGTGGTTTTTTATGTTCTGGCGCGGCTGCCGGCATATCAGAAAAGTGCCTACTAGTCCCGAAAGGCATCTCGTTTGCTGGTGGCACTTCTCGTGGAGCCACTTCTTCTACTATTCCATCGTCAACCTGAACTACCTGCTGACGTGCCTTTTCTGCTTCTTGGAAGCGTACTGAGTTTAGTCCTGGTGGTCGCTCTGGTGTGGCATTGCGAATCCGGAGTGTAGTTGTGGCAGCTGCAGCAGTAACTGGTGCTGCTACCTCTGAAGACTCTTCCACAGCAGATTCCACTACCTGTTCTGCTGGCGCAGTAATATCCCCTATCTTTTTTGCTAGCGGCGCAGTATCTTCTCGAATGACATGAAACGTACTACTCCCTATGTCGGCACTGCGTGGTCGGGCAATTGTAAGACTTTCGTCTGGGACAACCTGTGCCGCGACCTCTGGTGCTGCTATAGGCGCCTCAAAAGCACTCCCCGAAAACAAGTAGTTCTTCTGCTCAAAATCCTGCGTGTAAGGTAACGTACTAAACCCAAGTTTCTCTGCCAGACTCCGCGCGTTCTCGCTCTGACTCACGATGATCATTTTCTTCTGTAATTTTTCTCCTTCGCGCGCGAGAAGCTTAAGGTTAATGATACTCTGCGTAACAGCAGACGTTTTTGGAAACACCAAAGTAACTTCAGATTCTTCCATGCTTCGCAAGCGAGCAATCACCGAGATAATCTCCTCGTCCGGAGCAATGTAAAGTGGGTGTACCATACGCTTATATATTTTCTATTGAATGCTGAAGAATATTTGCAAGCACTTTTTCGCTATCGAGGTGATGAATAATGGCTAAGTTTACCAGGGCTACCGGAGTAATATCTTGGGGATTTACCAAGAGTCCGGTCTCATCCTGTACATGAATAATATCATGTGGCTGCAAGTAACTTACCACTGGTGTTTTCGCAAAAGGTAAAAAGTCCGTCCAGTCATGCGAGCCGAGCGCCTCCTGAATACCCGGCAAACCCGAACCACCACCACACAAAAATATGCGTGATGGCAACAGGTCTGTTTCGGCAAATTCGAGGAGCGAAAGTGTCACGCCGTCGAGCCAAATACGACAGTCATCCGCAAAAAATTCATGAAGTTGTTCTTGTTGAGCCAGTGGCAGTACCCCAGCAGCATAGTCGAGCTTGAGTTTTTCGGCTTCGTCGAAGGTTAAACGAAATTCAGCAGCAAGGCGTTTCGTAAAGGCACGACCACCCAAAGCAAACATCTTCGTGCCTTCGAGGCCACCACTCCGTACCACAGCAATATCGGTAGTACCGCCACCAATGTCAATAAATATAGCACTGAAGTCCATAATATCCTCGACGTCGAGCGAACGCGCTACAGCATACGGTTCCGCAGCCACCGAAAGCAGATCAAGATCAAGCTCACCCGCAATCGTCTCGAGCGCACCTAAGTGAATCATTGGTGCATAGGCATTAAAAATACTCATCGAGACATCCTTCCCCTGAAAGTTCAGCGGATTCGAAATGCGGTACCCATCGATACGCACATCTACCATGGCTGCATTAATCAGTTTAATCTGAATGTCACTCTGATTCGTCTCCCAACTAATCTGCTTCAGGATACGCTCATAGGCTTTCTCCTGTACTTTTTGCATAATCATCCGTAGCTCCGGCATAGCGATTTTCTGCTCTGGGTGAACGCGTTCGTAGTGCACTGTTGTTGTGGTCCCCTTAACAAGTTCGCCCGCAATACCCAAAATAGACTTCTTTACCTTTTTAACACCCGCCTGTGCTAAGGCATCAGCGATAGCGAGTTTCGAAGCAACGATTACCCCTTCGATGTCAGCGATAGCGCCACTCTGCATATTCCCCGGCTGCTGCTGCTGGCGAGCCACACCCAAAACCGTGGCATTGCGCTCCTCTTTGTCCAACGTAAAAATAAGCGCCTTTACCACTTCGGTTCCAATATCAAGCGCTAAAATATATTCTTCTTTTTCTTTGCCAAACGAAAACAGACCCATGTTTTTCTTTTTCTTTTAGTATAGCACTTTTCCAGCTTGTTTACAGCTTCTCGGGCACCAAGTGAAGGATTGCCTGCGCAAGCTGCTCTTTCGTCAGAAGTCCTGCGTTACATCCGTAAAATTGCACCACTGACTGGCTCTCAGCTACTCCCTGTCGTAAAGCTATATCAAGACACTCCCCCTTTAAGAGGGCTCCAAAAAAGCCACTCCCGAAGGCATCACCAGCACCGGTAACGTCCACTACCTTGATATTTGGCATAATCCCCTAAAACCAACGCTCCTCTTTCGATGCACACCAGGCACCACGCCCTCCGTCGGTGATAGCCACCTGCTTCACACCAAGGTTAAGTAAAAATTCAAGCAAGAAGGTTTCTTGTAGTAATTGTTCCTTCGGCGTCTCTGGCTGCATATGGAGCACGAGCTCCAAGGCTTCGTCTTTATTCAAAATAAGCACTTCGGTATGCCTCAGGAGGCGCACTATGAGCGCTGCATCCTCGTGCAGGTTGTGCTGACCCGGATTTACCGCCAGTCGAAAGTCTCTTGTTTTTTGAGCTGCCAAAATCGTTTCGATATTCTTCTGCCAAGGGCCATTGAGCGAACTAACAAAAATCCAGTCGGCATCGAGTGCTTCTTCGGCAACTGCCAATCGCTTGTTCGAATCTCGGTTATGAATAATCGTTCGTTCTCCACCTGGCAATAACACAATGATGGCCGAAACATCTGTCTTTGCATCAACGAGCTGCTGCACCAAATCTGTTTCCACCCCATTCTTGTGGAGCTCATTCAAACAGAATCGTGCATTTTCGTCATGACCCACGCAGGTATACGCACTAGCGACAATGCCCTGCAGCGCCAGCCCCTGGGCTACGTTAGCTGCCACCCCACCAACAGCCATATGGATTTCATCAGCCAACACTTTCCCACCTAACTCAAAAGCAATTTTTTTTTGTGACAATACATCATCGGGCGTATCGATAATCAGTCCTTCGTCGGTTGGGAAAAAGATATCGAGCGAGGTCGAACCGACACAGATAACCTGTTTGTGTTTTCGTTTTGGTTGCTTAGAAAATAACATATTTTATACCGAAAGTTCCTGATAAATTTCTGAAAGACGATTGTATTTGGCGAGGCGTTCACCACGTGAGAGTGACCCGGTTTTAATATACTCAGCACCAGCAGCCACTGCGAGGTCAGCAATAAAGTCGTCACAGGTTTCGCCACTACGGTGAGACACCACCAGCTGCATATCGTGTTTTTTGGCCAGTGCCATACAGGCAATGGCCTCGAAGAGGGTTCCGATTTGATTTACCTTTACCAAAAGCGTATTACACGATCCCTCTTTGATGGCGGTCTGCAGACGCTCCACATTGGTCACCAGTAAATCATCCCCGATTATCAAAGCCTCCTTCGGCATCGCTTTCACAAATTCGTGCCAGCCAGCAAAGTCATCTTGGTGAAGCGGATCCTCGATCGAAAAAAGTGGATACCTATCCATCCATTCTTTGTACAGGTGAATCATCTGGTCGCGCTTCAGCGCAGCGCCTTCCGGGAGGAGTCGGTACACCTCGGCTTCAACATCATAAAAAGAGTCTGTCGCTGCATCGATATCATAAAAAATTTCTCGTCCTGGCTGGTAACCCGCAGCGCTCACGGCTTCGTTCAGGACCTCAAAAACAGCACTGTGTTCTGGTAGGCGAGGCGCAAAACCACCCTCATCACCAACATCAGTAGTAAAACCTTTCTGCTTCAGGATCTTCTTGAGTGACTGAAAAATTTCACTCCCGGCCCGTAGTTGCTCTGGGTAACTCGCAATCCCCTTGGGCACCAACTTAAACTCCTGGACCGAAAGGCCAGAATCTGCGTGCGCCCCGCCGTTAATCACGTTAAACATCGGTACCGGGAACTGCCCCGGCGAAAGCGTGACCGCGTACGGGAATAGCGTGCGGAGGTACTGGTACAAAGGCTTCCCGCTACTCACGGCTGCTGCCCGAGCCACAGCGAGCGACACCGCCAAAAGAGCATTGGCCCCCAAGCGCGATTTATTCTTGGTGCCATCGAGGATAATCATCGCTTCGTCGATGGCTCGCTGGTCGCTTGCTTCCATGCCCAAAACGGCCGAACGAATTTCGGTTTCTATATGCTGTACTGCGTTTAAAACTCCCTGCCCATGGTAACGGTGGGCGTCACCATCGCGGAGCTCCCAGGCCTCGTGCGCCCCGGTTGAAGCACCACTCGGAACACTGGCCGTGCCACGACTACCATCATTCAAAGTAACGATAGCTTCTACGGTTGGATTTCCTCGTGAATCAAGAATCTCGCGCGCCGAAAGCGCAGTTATTGTTGCCATAAATGTTTGGTATTTGTATTTGTGAATCATTCACTGTACCTGTAGTATATCGCACCTTAGGCCGTGCTACAATAATCGTATTAACCCTTTGTTACCTTGCTTCGTTCGGAAACAAAAAATCTTTTTTTGTTTCACTCACTTCAGATGGTAATAAAAAGCAAAGAGGACTCACTGGCGCGATAGCAAACAAATCCCCTATCTATTGTTAGTTTTGAGGCTTACGTTGTTAGTAAGATTTTAGGGCTGATAGCCCTGGCATTGGCTCGCCAGCTAAAAAGGCGAGCATAGCGCCGCCGCCAGACGACACCACATCGATAGTATGAAAAACACCTGCCTGCTGCAGCGCCAGGAGTGACTCCCCGCCCCCAGCAATCACGTGGGCGTCGCTGCCAGCCAGGGCTTTGGCAATAGCCATAGTACCCGTATCATAGGGCGCTTCTTCGAACTTCCCCAGAGGGCCATTCCATACAATGGTGCCCGCATTCTGGATATGCTCGGTGAATAACCGCACGGTAGCATCACCAATGTCTAGGCGACTACTACTTCCACTTTCACTGTCATTCTCGTTCCGGTAATCTACTGGCAACAGCACATTTTCTTTTAGGGTAATGTTCTGGTCTACGGCTTCGTTCGCAATACGGCCACCCAAAAGCACGGTATCGTATTTTTTTTCAAATACGTGTATCAGCGGCAGCTTGGTCTCAATTTTGGCGCCACCCAAAATGGCGAGGGCCGGGCGACCAGGGTGTTCCAGGGCTTCGGTAAGATCTTTTACTTCTTTGGCTAAATGCACACCTGCAACGCTGGGTAAAAACTTAGTAATCGCCGCGACCGACGCATGGGCCCGGTGACACACACTAAAGGCTTCGTTAACGTAGAGGTCAAAACCAGCGGCTAACTTTTTAGCAAATACTGGGTCGTTTATTTCTTCTTCTTTGTAAAAACGGACGTTCTCGAGCAGCGTAATACTCCCCGCCTGAAAAGCTGGTTTTTGGAGGGCGTCACCCAAAAAACGAACCGGGCGTTTTAAAACCGCTGTAAGGGGTGCTGTGAGTCCACGGGTCGAAAACTGCGGGTCGACTTTTCCTTCTGGCCGGCCAAAGTGCGTAAGGAGCGTTACGCTGGCACCCGGGAAACGCAAAATGGCATCGACGGATTCCTTCAGAAGCTGCAGCCGAAAGTTTTCGCTTGGGTCTGCAGCGTGCTCGAGTGAAATATTGCCGTCAAAACGAACAAGAACTTTTTTATTAGTACAGTCTGTAGCTTTCAAAAAATGCATAGTTTTTCTCTTTTCTGTTTTTGTCCAACAGGATCCCTTGTACTTACTTACCCATGCCCACAATGCCAATAATCACACCCAAAAGCGAGGTAATAGCGGTAAAGATCCAGGCGCGGGCCACAACTTTGGTTTCGGGCCAACCAAGCGCTTCAAAATGATGATGAATCGGAGCAGCCAAAAAGATCTTCCGCTTAAAAAAGCGTTTCGAAAATAACTGGAGAGCTGCACTTCCGCTCTCAAGGCTATAGATAAGCACAATGATAAAAAAGACGAGAACGGAATTTGTGAGGAGCGCTACCACACCGAGAGTCGTTCCGAGTGAAATCGCACCAGTGTCCCCCATAAAAAAACGTGCTGGGTAGACATTAAACCACAGAAAAGCCAGGAGTGCTCCAGCGACTGCCGCACAAAAACTCGCCAGGTCTACCTTGTTATGCATAAAAGCAATAAGAGCAAAAGACGAAAAGGCCATGGTGAGAACCCCTGCGTTCAGACCATCAAGCCCATCGGTTTCGTTCGACGAAATAGCCGAGAACAACACCACAAAGAGAAAAAGTGGTACGTACCACAGATTGATGGTTACATCCCCCACCGAAGGGATATGGAGACTGTCCCAACCGAGCTTGGCATAAAACCACCAAGCCCCTACTGCTGCGAGTATAAAAAGCCATCCAAAGCGAGTTGCAAAACGCATGCCTCCACCCTTATTACTCCCAATACCACGAATCGTCATGTAGTCATCTGCAAGACCGAGGATACCCGCTGATACCAAAAAGAAAAGAGGGAGCCAAACCTGCTTACGACTCAAAAAATCGAGGCGCGCGATAAAGTTCGTATCGAGAAGCTCTGCTAAGTATGGAAATGTAAAGTGACCTGAAAGAGCGAGTATAAGGACAGATACCCAAACGATTACACCGCCCATCGAAGGTGTCCCTGTTTTATTTTTATGTAAAATACCCACCACTGTTGCCACTTGTCCGTCCACAGTTGTTTCTTTTTTCTGACGACTAAACTTGTATTTATAGAGTATACTCGTCCAGAAAGGCGTTATAGCCATGGCAAGAACAAACGCCAAAAATCCCGTCACAAGTACTTTAAGAATATTTACCACTAAGGGGATATTCTGAATATTCGCCAGGGGGACAAGTTCCATAATAAAAATTTTATAGCCATTTAAAAGCAGTGAAGGCCCAATCAAACACTGTTCGAATATCATCCCAGCGAGTTGGGTCATTAAGGAGTACAGCAATAACCTTTCGGTCACCATCTTGCCCCACCGAAAGCAATGAGTAACCCGCAAGCGGCGTGAAACCGGTTTTAGCACCAAACATTCGACTGTACTGCCCCAAGAGCTGATTCGTATTAAATACCTGGTGTTCGTAGGCACCATCCACAGAAGTAAACGTTGTATTCTGCCTCTGCATAATACTCCAGAGTAACGGATACTTCAATGCTGCCTGCACAATTTGCGCCACATCGTATGCTGACGAGTAACAATTTTCCGCACCAGTGTCTGGCTCTAGGCCGTTCGGTGTGCAAAAGTGAGTATTCTGGAGACCCATCTCAGCAGCTCGTTTATTCATGAGCCCAACAAAATCATCCGTATTACCGCTAATATGCTTTGCGATGAGTACCGCAGCATCGTTAGCGCTATTCATAAGCATGGCCGCAAGCAAATCTTTCAGATATACTTTTTCGCCCGGTACTAATGTTTGGTGCTGACACGATCCAGAATTCCCACAACCAATAGTCGTACCGTCTTGATGAATCGACTCTTCGTCTGCTACTACAATGTCATTCAGATTCTTCCCAGATTCCATCAAAAGAAGCGCCGTCATGATCTTGGTGAGCGAAGCAATCTGACGCTGATCATGTTCGTGAGTGGCATAGAGAACAGATCCGGAAGTCGCGTCCATCACAAAGGCTGCATGTGCATTTGGCACCGCAAAAGTATCGGTAAACGACCTTACTGGAACAGGCACGGTAGCTGAGGTACGCCTTTCTTCTGGTAAGATGAGCGCTACTGCCGGAAGCTCGCTCGACTGCTTTTGCCGAGGAAAGAACTTCTCAAAGAGATCTGGTCCCCACTGCCACGCAATTGCACCAGCGAGTACCACAAAAATAAAAATACCGTACTGCCTACGCATGAGGTTCTGTTTCGCTGGTCTTCTCGGTTGCCTCTGGCTGAGCATTTATGTCAGCTGCTTTATCTGCCAATACCAAACGTTGCAGGCGTTCATCGTGGCGAAGCGATTCATATGCAGGAAGTTCTTCGATACGGCCAATACCCAGCGTTGTTAGAAAGTCGACACTTGGTTCGTAGACATACCCCCTTGCATCGCGCGGATTCCCCGATCGATGCACCAGGCCACGGAGCGAAAGATTACGTAAACTAAAGCTTGAGTTCACTCCACGAATAGCATCAATATCGGCGCGGGCTACCGGCGCCAAATAGGCCACCAGTGCCAAAACCTCGAGCGCCGCCTTACTTAGGGACTCCTGGAGCTCACCTTTTGCAAGGGTTTCGAGGTACCCAGTATATTCTGGAGCTACCCCGAGGCGCACCAACTTAGTATCCTCGATCAACACGAGTCCGCCACTACGCGTCGCAAGAGTTTCTCGGTAGGCTACCAAAACCTGCGTAAGTTCTTCATTCGAAAGGTTCAGAATCTTTTTGAGAGATTCTCGTGTCATTGCTTCGCCACTCACAAAAAGCATAGCTTCGAGCGGAGCGATAAATGCTTGTGTATCAAATGCCATACGGTTACACTTTATGAATAGTAATATCGGTAAATAATTCTTGCTGCTCTACCCGGACAAACTTTTGTTTAATGAGTTCGAGAAGCGCCAGAAAGGAAACTATTACCTCTTCTTTCTCGCCCTTTGCCATCATGTCTCGAAAGAGCATGGTGCCACGCTGAGCGATGGTATCCTGAACTTCGGCAATACGGCGTTCGAGCGACACGATTTTTCGCAGAGTTTCTTGCGGAAGCACTACTTCTTTTTCAATAGCACCTAAGAACCCGAGGAGTGTTTCGTGGAGCACTTCTTTGGTAACGTCTTTTGGCGGATAATAGAGGTCGGTCACTCCAAGATAACTCTCTCGCACCCCAATACTCTTTCCAGCTACCATAACCCCTCGTAAATTTTCAGCTGCCTGCTTGAAGGTTGCGTAGAGCTCTAACTGAAGCTGTAGGTCAACTATTGCTTCTTCCTCGCTTTCGGTAAATGTCAGAATTGGCAGCAGGGCGCGTGACTTAATAAGAATAAGCTTCGCTGCTACCGCCAAGAAACTCGCCAAGTCCTCGAGCGGGATATCCTGCCGAGCCTCCATGTACCCCAAATACTGGTCCGCAATACTGGCCAGTGAAATCTCCGTGATAGAGAGCTGTTCTTTCTCGATAAACGAAAGCAGAAGGTCCAGAGGACCTTCGAAGGTATCAAGTTGTACGGTATAGGTCTCCTGCATACTGCCAGTATACCACAACTACCGAGCCTCATCTTGGCCATCATGGATAAATAACGTACTCACAAAAGCGACTCCTAATACCCCGGCCGTTGCGTAAAAAATACTCGAAAAAGGCAATATCGCCAGAAGCCCACTTGCCACCCCTGTTGCCACAATACTGGCCAGTGGCAGTGAAGTGCGGAACAGCGCAATTACATCCACCTCGTTGGCTCGTACATGCCGGTAGAAATACGTGTCCTTCAGGACCTCGAGCCCAGCAATCCCAATGCGCGACACAAATAAAAGGAGCGTCCAGACCAAGAAAGAAGACCCGCTAAGAAGAGCCACGCCAATCGTTGTCACTACGCTAATAGTAAGCGCCAGGAGAAGTACTGTCCGTTCGTTTCGCTTTTTATCTGCCAGGTAACCCAGCGGATATTCAACAAACAAAAATGGAAGAAGCATGATCGTAAACATAGTCCCAATTTCTGGCCAGGAGAATCCCTGCTCCAAAAGATACAGCGGCATGTAAATAATCATCACCGCGTAAAAGAAGTACAGTGCAAACGAGAGAATGTAAGCATGCCAGAGCGCTGGTCGAACACGCATTACAGATAGCGCATGCCAAAAAGATACCCGAGGGAGTACCTGCTTTGGAATATCCCGAAATGCCACCAAACAAAAGAGGAATAGCAGACAATAAAAAACTAACGTAAGCAGAAAGACACCACTAAAAGAATATTCCTCGAGTACCAAGGTCGAGGCAAGTGGCGCCAGGAGCACACCAAGATTCATAAGGGTCAAGCCCAGGCCCCGAATCCTTCCAGTTTCACTCTCGCGAGAAAACTCCTCCAAAAGCACATCGAAAAGTGCCCAGATAATGAGCGCATTAATAATAAAGAAAAGCAGTACGAATATCGTGCCCACCGACGGTGTTAATACCGTCAAAAGCGTCACCAAAAGTATCGAGGCTACCAGAAAGAAAAAGAGTGTCTCTGCAATACCAAGACGCTTAACAATAGGCTGCAAGAAAAAGAGTATCCCAAGCGTTACCACATAGACCACACTATAGAAAAAGCCAATGTTGTCCGAGTGCATCACCTCTGCAAAATACGACGAGGTAATATACACGTAAAAGGTATCGATAAAACCAAAGAGGAGGAGTGCTCCATTCACTAAGGCAATTTTTTTTTGAATCTTTCTCATCTGACCTTTTTGTTTTTTCCCGCTATTTCTTATTGTACGCTCCCCGCCTCATACCCACGAGCTACTGCTTCGTCGGCGCTCGTAAAACAAACGAGATTTTCTGGCTTAATGCGCTTGGCGCTCCCGCTCGTTGGTAAATGGTACTTCGTTGAATTCTTACTCCCCACAAAGGCACAGTCTGTTGGGGTACTCGCAACAAGCTCCCCTACGAAGGCCTTCGCTACAGCGCCATCTTTTGAACCACTCAAGGGCTCTATGGCCGGCAGCTCGCCATCGCTCTCGGTTGCCACCACTTCAATATGCAGAGCATCATGTTTCTCGATATTCTGCCAGTACCAGCCGCTCAAAAAGCCTATAATCACCAGGAGGGCTCCTCCCGCAAAATACCCACTCCCCGCCCGCAGGGCCTCGCGTTCCCTTTGGTAAGGGCTTATACTGGCCTCTTTCTGGTTTTCGTGTCTATTTTCAGGAGCACTTTTTTGTTTCATAAAACCCGTATTGACAAATCTCTTGTTTTTGCTATACTTTTTCAGTATACATTTTCTTCCAGAAAATGCTATTTTTTCTTAAGAAGTAAAGCACTATGGCACACAGAAAAGCCGGTGGGTCTACCAGACTCGGTCGCGATTCCATCTCAAAACGCCTGGGAGTCAAGATCTACGGTAATCAAAAGGTTGAAGCAGGCAACATTATCATTCGTCAGCGTGGTACCAAATATCACCCAGGAACCAACGTTCGTCGCGGTGAAGACGATACCCTCTACTCTGTTATCGACGGTATTGTCCGTTTCCACAGCAAGAAGGTCCGCAGTTTCACTGGCAAACTCGTTTCTCGTATGTTTGTTCATGTAGACAGCAAAGCGTAAAGCTTTCTCTTTAAAAAAATCCCTAAGGGTTTCCCTCGGGGATTTTTTTGTTGATAGATCCACTACTGAAATGCTTGAGCCACATGCGGATTTGTCCTTACGTGAGTGACTCATGCTTTTGTTTCATGGTTACTTTGGCTAGCCCTACTGCTCCTCGTGGTAGTCCTTGATGACCAACCACCGTACAGGCGCTGATGCCAACGAGTAACCGCGTAAAGAAAAACCCTCAGCGAGCCATCGTGCTCCTGGGGGTCTTCTTTTTTTATACTCTTTTGTACTGCCCTACTTCTCCAGGCTCTTTAGTACCTCGACTGCTTTGTCGTACTGCGGATCACGTTTGGCGTTAAAGTCATCCCTCGTAAGGCCTACTTTTTCGTCTGGGGAAATTCCAACCTTGTTAATCTGATTTCCCTTTGGCGTCAGCCAGCGGGCCACCGTAATCTTTACCGAAGTATCTTTCGAAACCGGGATAAGCTCCTGGACCGAACCTTTTCCGAACGAAGTCTCACCCACAATGCGTACGTTATCTTTATTTTCACGCAGGGCACCAGCCAGGATTTCCGAAGCACTGGCGCTCCCCTGGTTAATCAGGATAATAATAGGTGACTTGATAGCGAGGTCATGAGCCTCTGATTTGAGCTGAATACGATTTGCCTGAGCGTCTTCTTCTTGCACTACCACCGTACCAGCCGGCAGAAAATAGCTCGCCAGGTCTACCGCTTCCGTCAGGAGTCCTCCAGGATTATTACGAAGATCGAGAATAATTCCCTTAGTACTAGTATCAGCAGCTACTTTTTGAATAGCCTCCTCAAACTCTTTTCCTGTGTCTTCACCAAAACGACTCACGCGGAGGAGCTGAATACCGTCACCCTTACTTTCCAAGCGAACACTCTTTACCAAAATAGTGCCACGGCGTACGGTAATGTCGTGAGTTGTCTCCTCACCCTCTGAGTACAGCGTTAAGGTAACATTAGTATCCTTTGGACCACGAATCTTATCGACTGCCTGCTCGAGCGTAAGCGCTTCGGTAGATTCTCCATTTACTTTAAGTACCCTATCGCCAGCGCGTACGCCAGCAGCCTCAGCCGGCATACCTTCGAGTGGTGCCACAATAGTAATCATGCCATCACGTAGTGCCATTTCGGCCCCAATCCCCTCGAATACGCCCTGTATATCTTCCTGAAAAGATTTTTGTTCTTGTGGGGTAAAGAAAGTAGTGTATGGGTCGCCACTGGCCTCGAGCATACCTTTAATGGCGCCGTAAAAAAGCTTCTGGGCATCGAGATTCTCGTGGTCAACATATTTTTGGCCCAGCAAGTCCCAGACTTTCCAAAAAAGTGAGAAGTCAATACGTTTGCCAGCGTCCGTCCCTGAAAAGTTTACTTCTCGCGGATTCAGAATATCCCCACTTCCGTTACCACTCTTTTCTGAAGCATGTTTTTCGTACAGGTACCCCCCACTAAAACCAATGATTAAAATAATAAGGGCTGATAAAAACTGACTCTTCTGCGGAAACGCACGAGTCATTCTATTTGTTACCTGACCATCAATACCAGATTCAAGTGCTTCTTGTTTTTGTTCGTGTGTTTCTTCAGACATGACTTATATATTTCGTGGATTTTTTTTATGACGGTACTTCCAAAAATACTTTACCGCACTCTCTATATGGTACCACGTTAGCCTGTTCGATAGCAGTGCTCGAATCACGCCTCCACGAGCACTCCCCTTAGCATGATAATGATATATAGTAACTTCCGGATAATACACTACCGAAAGTCCTACCTCCCAAAAACGTCGACACCAATCGACGTCCTCCATATACATAAAGAAGTGTTCGTCCATGAGACCTACTTTTTCGAGTGCCCTGTCGCGTTCCACAAACAAAGCGGAGCCCATTACCCAATCAACTTCAGTTGGCTTCGTGAATGATTCTGAATCTAGCGTAAACCAGGCAATATGTTTTTTACCCCACGGAGTTTTTCCTAAAAATGTGCGTCTGTACACAATGGTCATCGGATGATAAAAACGAAAAGCGGATTTTTGTGGCGAACCATTAAAATGCAGCTGACGTGGAGAAACTATTCCTACCGAAGGATTCTCACAGAGAAAGTCTCTGAGTACCTCAATGACTCCCTCTGTTAGGAGTACATCGCTATTAATTGCTAGCACGTATTTCCCTCTTGCCTCTAGAAGCGAGGTATTGAATAAGTGCTTAAAGCCAACATTCTCGGTAAACGGAAAAAAGCGCACTTCCGGAAACTCCTGCGCCATCAAAATCCGCGTGTCATCTTCGGTTGCCGAGTCACATACCAATACCTCGTAGTCGAGGGTTGACGTGACCATTGCCTTTTGAATTGACTGCAAACACTGCCGGAGTAATCCCGGGTTCTTGTAGCCATTAATTGCTATGGTTACCTCTTTTGAAACAGGTTGGTGAGCGTGAATCACAAGAAATACTATTGAAGCGAATTACGGAAGAGCTCTTGAATTTTCTGGTAGTTGTCTCCTACTGGCAACAATATATATCCATGTTCTTTGGTAACCTCAGGAGCATACAACAGACTCCTTGGGCCATCGGCGTCGAGCACCTCGTTCTTTGGCTTTACGTCACCTGTCTCTCTGTACAGATCATAAAAACGCTTCATCTCCCATCCCTGAAGATTCATCTCCACATTGTCTCCGAGCGTCTGAAGAAGCGCATTAATACGGCCAAAGTCAGAGACCGTACCAACCGAAAGCGCCTTGTTCTTTATCGATTCAATTACCTGCTGCTGACGCTTCGCGCGCTCAAAATCGTTCGTCTGGTAACGGGCACGAGCATAACAAAGAGCCTTGTCACCATCGAGTTTATTTACCCCTGCAGGAAGGGAAAATTCACCTCCACATTCAACGTTCTTGTTGTAACAGAGCGGATAGGACTTTGCAATATAGCGAGTACCGTTTTTCCGGGTATAGTATTTGTGCTCGTACTGAACAGGATTTGTTGGGACGGTGAACACATACGAATCACATACCTGCGGCTCCTGAAACTGCACTCCTTCCGTAAACGGCTCTTCGAGGGTGACCTCTACTCCGTCAAGTGCGTTTACAAGATCTTTAAACCCCTGAAAGTTAATTTTCACAGCGTATGGGATCTTCTGTCCGGTAATCTCTCCAACCACCGTCTGCATAGCTTCCATTCCACTGCCCTTTCCCTTTTCTTCTCCAAGAGCATGCACCGCGTTAATCTTACGCTGCTCATTAGTGCCTGGCACTGTTACATACAAATCTCGTGGAATAGAAATGATCGAAGCTTTTGCAGTGTCTTGATCGTTTTGTTTCGGATGGAGCGATACTACCATGATGGTATCAGCGAGCGTTCCCCCATTTGGATCATCAGCTCCACGCATACCCAAGAGCAAGATATTAATACGGCCCTCATCCTCCCCCTCAAGTTTACTCCCTACTCCGGGAAGCGAACGCACGAGGCTCGATAAAATATTTGCATTTCCACCAGTAATCTTATGGAGAACATATCCTGTCTTCACAGCAAAAAAACCTCCAAAAAGAAGAAAAAAAACACCGAGGCCGATAAGGATCTTTCCCCAACGCTTTTTATACCAGCGGTCCACACTCTCGTGTTTTTGAAGGGTCCTGTGTACTACTTTTCGATCAAATTTTTGCATAAAAATACTCTTCTTGCCTTACCGTTTATTCTCACCTGCAAGCCAACTATATTCTTTGGCTAACTTGGTAGCGCTTAACGACCAAGAAAAACGCTTAATACAAGCCTTAACATGTTCCTCTGCTCGCTTGGGCGCAACAGAAGTACTATACAAGATTTCGGCGGTTTTTGCAACGTTATCTAGTGGAAAATATGTAACACATTCGCCACCAACTTCGCGGTGCACTAGAGTATCCGAAGCTACCACACGTACGCCCTGACTTAATGCTTCGAGCAACGGGAGTCCGAATCCTTCGTAGAGTGACGGAAATGCAAAAAGCTCTGCTCCCGCATATATAAGCGACAAATCTTCTGCAGCAATGTATCCCGGAAAAATAACGCTCGACTGCAAACCTAACCGAGTAATCACTTCATCAATACGAGTATCGAAGTGATGTCCGTCTCGGCGACCCACGAGCACCAACTTTACTTCTGGGTGACTTGCTCTTACTGCTGCAAAAGTTTCTAAAAGGAACGGTATATTTTTACGCGGCTGAAGAGTCCCTACGTAGAGCCAGTAGACCTTGGGCAACCCGTAACGCTTTTTTATCTCTCCTATGACGCGCTCATCTTTCACTAGCAGTTGCTGAAAATCATCTGCCAGGGCATTATGAATCACCGTAATGTGCTCAGGTGGTACAGCATACACCTCGGTGATTTCTTGCTTCGTAAATTCTGAAGGCGTAATAATGTGGGCCCGTCGCAAGGTACGTGGAATCAGAAGCCACAAGAAAAACCGGTCCTTAAGACCAATCAGTTTTGGGTACCGAGCAAAAGAAATGTCATGAATATGCGCTGCAACAGTGAGTTTTTTAGGCAGCCAAAATGGCAGAATGTACTGCGTGTGCAAGACGTCGATATCTTTCCGTTTTCGTAAAAAGAGCGGGAGTGTGACTGCGTTCCACCAAAACCGATTCTGCGGACCAAAATTCTCTATACGTACCCAGGTCATTTCTTCTGTAACTCCAAGTCGCGTCATTGCCTCGGCTAATTCTTTCTCGGTCTTGTTGGTTAAAAGTATATACCGGTGCTCTCGATGCTCAGCCACAAGTTTTTTGGTAAGCTCAAAAAAAACGGTTTCATCGCCGGTGCGTTTGTTCCCAATTACTCGAATATCAATTGCTACTGTCGCCATAATTTTTGTACTGATAAAGAAGATGCAAAAAAGTATCCTACGAAAACAAGGTACAAGAAAAAGCTCCCGAGAAACATTCCGGCATTAAACAGGTTGAATACCGTTATACCAACCCAGGTGGCGCCAATCATGCAGAGTACAAAATCTGTTTCATCAGAAAGAGACTTCTCCTTTCCTTGAGAACGGTACAGCTGCTCCACAAACAGTACCGGCACCGCAAGCCAAAACACTAAAAACAGAAGCAGCCCAACAATCCCCCCGAAAAGCCACACCTCTAGAAAGAGATTACTACTGTTGAGTCCGGCTCCTCGGCCATCGATACCAAAAAGACTTGTGCTGACACCTGGACCAACACCAAAGAGCACATGTTTCCGAAGCACCTCGGCGCTTTTTTGGTAAATCGTTTTACGGATCGAAACATTCGGATCCGGTCGCTCCACCGTGTGAATAATTTTTCCTTCGGCTACACGCGCTACCTGTTCTTCGAGCGTAATATGCTGACAACCGTAGGCGTTTAATTCTTCTACATTTACAATCTGCTGTGGCACCGCTCGATCGTCCATACAAGCAATGGTAATTTCCTGTTTTCCTCCGGTGCTCTGGAAGCGCTCGTCCAGCTGGAAGCGCGTCAGATGAAGCCCCGTAACAAGAAGGAGCGACAAAGTACACATCACAGCAACAAAAATCCCCCATCGTAAAAATACTGAGCGACGTAATAAAAGTACACTCGCAGTCAGCGTGAGTCCGCCACACAAAAACCCAAGCCATGCACTTCGACTCACTGTAATAATCAGAGCGGTTGTGAGAAGCGTACCAAGACTAAACAGTAGCACCTGCTGCAAACGGGAACGCATAAAAACTGCCTGGCAGAGCACTACCAGCAGAGCAAAGAGCAAAAAGAAGCCCAGCCAATCAGCCTCTGGGAATACACTGTTTGGTCGGCCCGGCATCACCATCTGAGTAACCCAGCTTTTTTCAAAGGCAACCGCCTGATAGAGTCCGTACCCCGCCACCACACTACTACTTACTAAAAACACCTGCACTGTTTGCCAAAAATGCCTTGGTCGCACCACAAATATTCTCCCTAGCACATAAATCATTCCGAAAGAAAGAAAAATGAAAAGCTGCCGATACCCCGACGCACCCAACTCATTTACCCAAACAGAAACTACCGTAGCGAAAAATAATCCTACCAGAGCACCATCAAACCAACGAAGTCTTGGGATCCGTTTACTTCCCTGTAAGATGAAAAGAAGCGTTACTAACGAAAGAATCACTGCAAGCCACTGATACAAACGAAGCTCTACTCCTGGAACCGGCACCGCGACAATCGGTAATTCAAAGGGCAAAAAAAATACCAACGCCAACCAAAAAAAGTGAGGTCGGTACACGCTAAATAAAAAAATGAGTACCGAATAAAACGCAACATACTCGACTGGCAGTGGGAATACAGAAAAAAATGAGAGTCCAATGATAAGACACCCGAGTACAGACACCCCGAGTACAAACCACTGATCCTTTTTTTGAAGCACTCCTTCGAACCAAGCCAAAGCCTCCTGAACAAACACGCGAAACTCTGCTAAAAATTGCTGTAGCATAGAATTATCCTTTCTTTGTATTGTACCCCATAACTTCTTTCGTGAACTGCTCCCAACGAAACTGCTTCGCAAAGAGCTTGCGAGCAGCCCTTACTTCTGGTGATTCTTGGGCACTCGCTGCAAAAGCTGCCTCGAGAGATTCTCGTGTTAGGGCTTTCACGTGAGTCGTCACGGCGCCACCCACTTCTTTAAGCGAAGAGTTATCCAGCGTAAGTGTTGCCGTCCCCTGACTGAGCGCTTCGAGTACCGGCATACCAAAACCCTCGTAGAGCGACGGGAATACAAAAAGCCGAGCTCCAGCATACAGCGCAGGTAAATCTTCTGTTGGCACAAATCCCAAAAGCTTCACGCTGTCTGTCAAACCAAGTTCTTTAATTAGCTCCGTTACATGAGTAGCTAGTGTATTTTTTGAACCATGAAGCTTTCCCGAAAGCACGAGAGTTGGCACATTTTCTGTAGCTTCTTTCCAGAATTTATAGACCCGTAGAAGTCCGTCTATATTTTTGCGTATTTCAAAACCTCCCCCGGTATACAAGTACCCCGGCGTAAGCTGGTATTTGCTCAGCGTGTCTGCTTCGTACCCTTGGCTATGCTCCATAAAAAAGAGCGGGTTAATACTCGGGTACGCTACCGTAATATTTTCGGGTGGCAATAAAAGAAGTTCCACTATGTCATTTTTGGTTGCCTGCGAAACCGCTACTACTGCACCTGCCTTACAGATAGCCCGCTTCGTAAGAGACCAGTGTATTTTTTGACGCCAGTTTCCCCGGTATGCCGGAAACCTCTCCGGGATCATATCATGCACCACCATCGTATGCCGCACTATTTTTGGAAGCACGGTAACACACTGATAGAGGGAGATAAAATGCGCTACCCTGTATTTCTTTACCGCCAGCGGCAACTGCAGGTATTCCCACAGAAACTTCCGGATAAGATCATCGCGCTGCCACCAAGGACGTAACACTACAAAGGTAATACCTGGTAGCTCCTCATCGGCCAAGGCCACCCGCTCATCGGTAAAAATAAGTATCGTCGCTGGTGACACTTCCTTCGTATTCGCAGCAGCCAGGGTGCGCAGAAAAAACAAGGTTACCTCGCCAATGCCGGTACCTGGTTTCCGTAAAAAGAGGCCGTTAATGCCTATTGTAGATATATCCATATACAGCCAGTATACCAGCATTTTTCCTATTGACAAACCCTTCTTTTTTTGCTATAATCGGCTGTTGAGTTGCTTTCCGCACCTTAACGGTTTTTTGGGGATATTTCCCCCTAATCGCGCAACAACAGGAGGATTTCTCATGCGCAAGATTGTTCTTTTCACGCTCGCGGCTTCGGCTACAGTAGCGCTCCCCGCTGCTGCTCAGGCTGAAGTGTCTGGTTCGACAGCTATGCACACCGGTCACTTTTTTGACGACTTGTTCGTCTCAACGACGACGCCATCAGTTACGGCCGGCGTGACCGTCACAAAAGATAACTGCAGCGGGGCGGCTTGGGGGTTGCACGCCGCAAACCCCAACGATGACCGCGGCTGGGAGGTTGACCTCACAGCCAGCTGTGACTTTCAGTTGGCAAAAAAAACCAGCGTGACTGTTACCACCGAGCGATATCTTATCGCTGGGCCTGACATAACGGTTGCGGAAATCGGCCTGACACAAACCATCGACGAAAAAAGCAGCGTGACCCTTACGGGCACCCACTATGCTGTCGACGGACCGGCCAAAGATGCAAATCGCATCCAAGTCAGCTACGATCGCTCTCTTGCTGACAGCAAGTTCGATCTCGGCGTAGCCGCCACCTGGGAAACCGGGTTCGACTCGCCAGATATTGTAACTGCCAAGGCGAGCGTCACCTGGCATGCTACGGACCGCCTTTCTCTTGGTGTCACTGGGATTATCCCTGTGATGAAGAAGGGCTGGGATGAACGTAAAAGTCGCGTGATGGCGAGCGTCACCTGGAGCTTCTAAAGCTCCGAAAAGTGCCAGGGAACCAAACGGATCCCTGGCCTTTTTTCTTTTTCTCCATTCTCTGCAAACCATATTGTCAACATTTCCTTCCTTGAATTATCCTCCCCTGGCTTTTTTTGTGGCTTTTTTTTATACTATAGGGGTTATACTTGATTTATTTCTCTTTATTTATGGAACAAACAAAAACCGTTAGTGTTATTGGTTTAGGGTATGTTGGACTCCCCTTAGCCGTGCGTTGCCAGGAGCGCGGCTACCAAACTATTGGCCTCGATATCGACGAAGCCAAGATGGCACTTCTGCGAGACGGGAAAAATCCTTTTCAGGATGACTACATCGACGAAAATCTTTCGCGTTACCCACTCACTACCCTTACTACCAATGCCGCAGATATCGCTGCTGCTGATATTCATATCATTGCGGTACCAACACCGGTTGATGCGCAACGCCACCCAGATCTTACCCCGGTGATTAAGGCGTCAGAAACCGTAGCGCAGTACGCAAAAAAAGGATCCCTCGTTATTCTAGAATCGACCGTGAACCCGTACGTTTCTGAGGAAGTCGTGAAGCCTATTTTCGAACGGGCCGGTTTTACGATTGGCAAAGACCTCTATATTAGTCACTGCCCTGAGCGCATTAACCCGGGTGACCCACAGTGGAATGTGACCAATATTCCTCGTGTGGTTGGTTCATTTGATAAAACAGGGCTCAATATGTCGCTCGAATTCTACCGCTCTATTGTTGATGCCGAGATTCGCCCGATGCGTCACATCCGCGAAGCAGAGGCTGTCAAGATTCTCGAGAATTCTTTCCGCAATATTAATATCGCCTTCGTAAACGAAATTGCGCGGTCTTTCGACAAAATGGATATTGATGTTAAAGATGTTATTGATGGAGCTGCTACCAAGCCATTCGCTTTTATGGCTCACTACCCTTCGTGTGGTGTGGGTGGTCATTGTATTCCAGTTGACCCACACTACTTGGTAGAGCGAGCCAAAGAAAGTGGCTTTCATCACGATTTCCTGAGTCTTGCTATCCGCACTAACGACGAAATGCCAGCCTACACCGTAGAGCGTCTTCAGGATGCCATGAACGAAATGGCACTTCCTGTGAAAGGAAAAACTGTTGGTGTTTTGGGTCTATCGTACAAGGCTAATGTTGCCGACTTACGTGAATCCCCTGCTGAAATTCTCATCGAAGAACTTAAGGCTCACCATGCAACGGTAGTAACTTTTGATCCGCTTATTCCAGAGCACTCTTCAGAAAAATCTCTGGCTGATTTCCTAGCAAAGTGTGACGCTGTTATCCTCGCTACCAATCACAAGGTCTTCATCGAAGAACTTACACCAGAGCTCATCATTGAAAATAACATCAAAGCTTTTGTCGATGGCAAGAACTGTCTCGACCGCGACGCCTTCATGGCACACGCCGAGCACTTCATCTACCGTGGTATTGGCCGTTAATCCAACTCTATGTTGTTTCTCATTATTCGTCTCGCTATTTGGCTTGCTGGTTTAGTGGTCGTTCTCTATTTTGTCCTAAACTTTTTTGGGTACACCATTAACCAAGATTATTTCCTCGATAACAAAACTGCCTGCCAAGAGGCTCTTCTACAGTGTCAAAAAGACTTGGTGCGGACCGGCGTAGAAGGCGCTAAGGAAACCTGCTCACTCAATTGTCTAGACCCAAATATTCTCATTCAAAAAAAGAACTAGCCTTGCTCCCACCCGATTGTCCTATTGTACTCGGGTGGCTCTTTTTTTAGTGGTATACTGTAAGTACCCTTTCTTTTCTAGTGTTTTCTAGGTAAGGGCGTTATATGTTATCTCTTTATTTTATGCGTCTCATCGTAAACCTGCCCGCTTTTAACGAAGCCGAAAAAATTGCCGAAACTATTCAGCGTATCCCACGTTCGTTCCCTGGTATCAGCGAAGTATTCGTGCAAGTCATTGACGATGGATCACAAGACAAAACTCTGGCCGAAGCTAAGCGTGCCCAGGCAGATTTTATTTACTCAAACGGAGTCAACCGTGGCGTCGGAAAAACCTTCCGTCACGCAGTAGAGCGCGCCCTCGAAAACGGCGCCGACATTATGGTAAACATGGATGCCGATGGACAGTTTGAACCAAAAGATATCGAAAAGCTGATTGCGCCCATTCTGGCAAATCAGTTTGACATAGTGAGCGCCGACCGATTTGATCATCTGGCTGCAAAAAATATCCCCTTCCTTAAGGATGTCTTGAATCGTCTTGCTGCCAAGCTTATCGGGAGTTTTATGAATGAGAATATTAAAGACCTCACCTGTGGTTTCCGCGCCTATAACCGGGAAACCCTTTTGCGCTTGAACCTCCCTGGCGACTATACCTACACCCAAGAAACTATTATTGATGCTCTTGGGAAAGACCTCAAGATTACCTGGGTCCCTGTAGAAGTTACCTATTACGCCGGCCGCAAATCACGTGTCGTAAAAACTATCTGGAGCTATGTGAACAACAGTTTCCGCATTATCATAAGGGCCATCCGTGACGTGCGACCTATGAAATTTTTTGGTATCCCTGGCCTCCTGCTGATTGCGCTTGGTCTCTTCGGATTTACTGTCTTCTTAGTGCTGTATGCTCAGTCATTTAAAATTACGCCTTACCGTAACTACCTCTGGTTTAGTGGTGCCGCTTTCTTTGTTGGTCTTCAGTTTTTTGTCTTTGCCCTCATTGCAGACACCATTCGCTCGAGCCGCCGCCTAACAGAAGAAGTCCTCTATCAAATGAAGAAGGACCGTTACCAAAAATAGTGGCCTTATACGATGCCCTTCAAAGAACCCTTCCAACCAGCTACTCAGGAAAAACCTTCTCTCAAAAAAGAAACTGGGGAGCGTTTAGATTTTCCTAAAGAAATGTACGCTGTGTCTGGATTTGATGAACCAAATTTTGCACACTACGAAAGAAGTAAACGATTCGATAAAGCTATCGAGGAAGAGGTCTCTTATTTAGAAATAGCTCTATCAAGAGCAGATCAAGAATCCCTCTATGCAATTATTGCAAATAGACATGGAAGTGGCCGTATACAACTTAAAGCACTCCAAGAAGCCGCTCATTCATCTCCACCAGAAACCTTCCGTTGGTTTGCAAAACAGGCACTTCTCAAGGGAAGCGCCGAGGAGAAATCTTTTATTCTTTCCGTCATGGACAGATTCTCTCCGGAGGAACGGACAGAGATCATGCTCTATTTTACCGAAACGCCGAATGACCCTCCTTTTGTAAAGGATGCATTCATAAATGCACGATTACTTGATGTAAAAGAGGAAGAACGTAGCGCTTTTGTTCAAACGCTCCTAAACTCACCTACTATCGCAACTCGTCTAGCTGCGATAGACTATTTACGCCTTGTTCCTAAAGACAAACAACTAAAACTTATTTACAGCCTTTTATCTACTGAGAACGAAAAAATACGAGCTGAAGCATTTAAAAAAATAAATCTACTTCCCAAGACGAAAGAAGGCTCCCGATTACAACGTATTTTTGCTCCTTTTTTTAAACTCATTTCTCAGTTACCCGATACAACCCGAGAGGATTTTCTCTTAAAGACATTTCGGGCATCAAACTCCGAAGAAGCTCAAAAGGCAGCTCTGCAAAATCTTCGCTACAGCGCTGGATATCTGAGCCCTAAATCAAAAGATGTCTACAAGGCCGCTTTAAAATCAAGATTTCCATTCATTCGAAAATCAGCCATTCGGTATGCCCTACTTAACCATCCAGGTGCCTTTAACGAAGATAAGCTCCTTGCCTCCCTACAGAAGGACTCTACTATAGAAGTCAGGGCAGTAGCCGTAGATCTTACCTACATCCAGCTATGGCATAAAGGGCCTGAATACCAGGAAGAATTAGTCGCTCTTATTCGAAAAAACCTACAATCAAAAGAAATTGAACTTCAACAAGGCGCTGCCAAAAGTATATTCCGAATTAATGATCTTAAAATCCGTAAGGAGCTCCTCGCAGAAAATCCAGATATCTCCCCTTTCTTTGTTCAGTCTCCTCTTTATAACAAACACGAAACCCTCTCTTCAGAAAGATTTGAGCGCGCTGATTTTGAAAAAGACGGATCAAAAACAACTCTCCTCGGTGGAAGCCTAAAAAACCTACTTATTATTCGTCACATAAATGCAGAGAGTTTTCTTAGCTGGAAAAAAGCTTACGAAAACCATTCTGCCTGGCAAAAAGCTGGCTTCGATTATGTACCCATGGAACCAATCCAGTCATACCAGTTTGATGCATCAATTGGTCAGGTAAGAGTAGCCTCCGGAGTACTTGATATGAGTTTTGGTCAGTGGAAACGCCTTGCAATGGACACGCCCGAACATCTCCATGAGCTAGAAGAAAAGCAGGCTACAATCCTAGAGACACTCTCTTTGCTCGGAGTCATTCACGGTCATGCTCATAATGAAAACTTTGTCCTGCGGTTTTTTAGAAATCCAGATGGATCCGTTGACTTTGACCGCTGTCCACGTATTTACATTATTGATTTTGACCAATCTAAAAGTTCTCGCGATAAAACTCCCCACTCAAATTCTTAATTGTTCAAAAAATTCCATGAAACTTCTTTTTATTTCGCGGGCCTACCCACCGGTGGTAGGTGGCATCGAGAATCATAACTACGAGCTCGCGCGGCATTTCCCTCATGTTGCCGAAACGACACTCCTCGTAAATACTCATGGGAAAAAATTCCTCCCCTTCTTTTTGCCGTATGCCCTGATAAAAACAGTGCTCACTGCAAGGCGTTACGATGCTATTTTATTTGGCGACGGTGTGCTTTCGGTAATTGGTTTTTTCGTAAAACTCTTTTCACCCAAAGTTCGGGTTGCTTCGGTTGTCCATGGACTCGATATCACCTACGGCCAAACGCTCTTCATCTATCGTTTTTTCTGGGTGAATATTTTCCTCCCTTCGCTCGATCAGCTTCTGGCCGTAAGCCAGGAAACGAAAAATATCGCCATTCAAAATGGGCTCGACGAAAAACGGGTTACTGTTATTCCGAATGGCACCTCTGTAGAGGCTACCCCCGAACGCTACTCACGCCAGGATCTTTTAACGCTCTTAGGGCAACCCGAAAAAGAGCAGGTATTTCTACTAACCAATGGCCGCCTCGCGAAACGCAAGGGCGCAGCCTGGTTTATTCATAATGTCCTTGGTACCCTGCCGCCAAATATTCACTATATTCTCTCTGGTGCCGGCCCCGAAGAAGCCAATGTAAAAGCAGCTATTGCTGAGCATGGCCTAGCAGATCGCGTTACGCTCCTGGGGCGAACTTCGGACGAAACAAAAAGTCTGCTACTGCATACAGCCGATATCTTTATCCAACCAAACATCGTGGTACCTGGTGACATGGAGGGCTTTGGTATTGCGGTTATCGAAGCAGCTGCCTGTGCCCGTCCCATCCTCGCAAGTAACATCGAAGGACTCAAGGATGCCCTCGCTAACAGCGCCGTTGGTATTCCGCTGCCGAGTGGCAATACTTCTGCCTGGCGCGACGCCATTCTTGATCTCGCAAGAGACAGCGAAAAACGGGCACGTCTTGGCGCAGCGGCACAAAAATATACCCGGGAACATTTTTCTTGGGACACCATCGTAAAAACCTACGTCGAAACCCTTCAAAAACCGCTTACTTAGAGCTCAGCAGAAGGATCACTGCGATGCTTATAATCTGTGGTAAAATAGAGGTATTCATTTTATGACTACCTCTCTTTTTTTCTCATTATTTTTCTTCTTCCTTTCGCTGGGTATTGGATTTTTCCTCCCAGGGTTTTTGGTGTTCAAGGCTCTTCAAAAAGATGCTGGGTTTCCGGCACTTGTTACTTTCCTTCTCTCCTTTGGGTTAAGTCTTTTCTTTCTCGATGCCAGCCTCCTCTTTTTGGGAAATATCCCCGTGGCACTTACTGCCACGAACATCGCTCTTTGGTATGCAGCTCTCTTGTTGCCACTCGCTTTTTTTGTTTGGCGCAAAAACGCTTTTATAAATACAGCCCCTTTGAAAGCGCCACGAATACTCGCCTCCAAAAAAGATCTTGCTCTTGCCGCGCTGATTCTTATAACTCTTTTCTTTGTCAAAAGTTTTTACCTGGCTGGCACCATACTGCCAACAGCTACTGACTTAGGGCATCACCTATACTGGTCACAGGCTATCAGTACTACTCATATACTACCAGAGTATGCTAAGCAGGATATTCTGGTTTCATCAGAGAACCACTACTCCCTAGGAGATCCAGAGCCTATAGCTGATTTTATTATTGGCGAACACTTACCACTTGCCTTCCTCCAGATATTTATTGGATTTTCATACACCAGCGCCTTCCCGATACTCTTTCTCTTTTTACTCAACCTCTTGTCAGTACTTGCCCTGGCAGCACTAGCATACACCATAACGACGAGTCTCTTAAAAACTTTTCCGGGCACTTCGCTCAAGCCAGGAGCGATTTTCTTGGCAGCTCTCTTTTTATTTGGTATCTTGTTTTCGCTTGCCTCACCAGAAATGAAATTCGTCAGTGGCGGAGTAATCGGAAATCTCTTTGGGAATCTTTTCATCCCACTTATTCTTCTGTGTCTTCTACGTACCCTTGTCGAAAAAAATGCATCTCTCCTTGGTATCACCTTTCTACTACTCGCAACACTAGCCTATACACATCATCTTTCGACGTTTATTCTGCTCTATATTTTCGCTGCTTTTTTTGTGGTAAGTCTTTTCTTTTTGGGTAAAAGCACCCTCGCTACTTACCAGTCCTGGCTCAAACTCCTCTTACGGCCTGCGGCCTTTCTTCCTCTGGTAGCTATTCTTTTATTCGCTGGCTTCGTAGCGCTCCCTACATACCTCGAAACCCACGCGGTAAGCACTGCTGTTGGAACCCCCACCAAAGGGACACGCACCGGACTCACCCTGTCCGAACTCACTGCTTCAAACAGCGCTTTCAAAGTTGGCACAAGTTTCTTTGCGCTACTTTTCATCCTGGTACTTCCGCGGCTTCGTAAAACTGTTCCTGGCATACTTCTCTTCTCTTATGGTAGCGTCCTTTTGCTTATGGCACTCTTCCCGGCAGCTCTCTATGTCAATATTCCTTCGGCCCGTATCGCAAACTACACGAGCTTTCCACTAGGACTCCTCGCACTCTTTGCAG
>CAZCQJ010000005.1:0-10110 GCA_964500865.1 uncultured Bdellovibrionales bacterium
TCGCGGAGGGCCATAGCTTCTGGGGTGGAGACACCGGCGAGACTTCGGGCAATATGGCCTTTGTTTACCCCTTCTGTAAGGAGGTGTTCGCGGAGGGCCATAGATTCTGGGGTGGAGACACCGGCGAGGCCAAGGGCAATATAGTCTTCGTCTGCCCCTTCTGTAAGGAGGCGTTCGCGGAGGGTCATGGCTTCTGGACTTCCTAAGCCAGTCATGGCCCAACAAAGCTCATTGGTAACCCCATCTTCTTCGTAGGCTTTTTGCAATTCGGCTAAGCGAGTACCATCAACACTCTCTCTTATTTCTCGCACTTCTTGATGCACTTCTCCTACCTCTACCGAAGAAACATCCAATGATCTTCTCTCTAAGTTTACTTTTGGAGTGTAGCGAACCCTCTCTAATATGGTACGTATTTTTTCTCTGTCTTCTTGGCTACTGAGCTTGTTTGCATAGTACAACTCTAAAGCTTGCTGCATAACAGCATTAATATCTCCTTGATAGAATTGCTTCAGGAATGCCATCACTCGCTGGTCGTCACGCGGCGTTCCAAATGATACTGGCTGATATTCCCTCTTGCCAATATCACCCTTCTCTTGGGCAATTCCTATTGCCTTTGTTGCCTTCAGATACTCCTCAAGAATCTCTTGAATACCTGGTACCGATGCTAATGCTTCGTTAGTCAAGCCTTCTCCTGAAAAAATATATTTCTCTTCTGGAACAGTAATGGCGTTATCTATACCCAAAGAACCCAGTAAGCGCGAAGAGCGTATTTCCTCTGGAAGCTCCTCAGGAAGTTTAATGGTGAGGAAGCGATCAATTTGAGCGCGGTCAAGAACTTCGCGGTCCCCAAAATCTCCACCGGGTGGATTCTGAGCGGCAATAATACGAAAATCCGGATGTACTGGGACTGATTCATTGGCATTTTCTGAAATAACTACGGTATCTTTTGCTTGTAACAATGCATCAAAAATCTGATGAATGCCTCCGCGAGTCTCACCTGGCATAAAGTTATATTCATCAAGAAAGAGTATTCCTCCCCGACGAACCGCCTGCATTACAACACCGTCCTTCCAGCCAAAGCCACTCGAAGAAGCACTGTCTACCGTCAGTGATCCAATGAGATCTTCTACCTGCATCTTATGACAATTTGCAATAAAGAACTCCCTCTGTAATTCTGCGCACATTCGGTCCACGGTACGGGTTTTCCCCAAGCCGCTTCCTCCTTCCAGAAGTACTGGCTGACGGAGCTTCAGTCCCGTGGCAATTTTTTGCATTACTTCTAAATCAAAGTTCGTCACCACGTCATCCTTGAATCGATCAATTCGGGGCGCAAATACACCCCCCTTTCCCTTTTCGATTTCTACACCCAAATACGAGACCGTCTCTTTTTTATTTTCGTGTGGGATATATGGTTGCTCTCTGCGCATAAACTACTCTGTTATTGTTCCGTTGCATACCATACCAACAATCTGACGTAACGGATATTCCTTCTCTATGTTTGCTAATACCGATGGAGTAACCAGTAGCAGAAGATGGGTTTTATGGGTGTCTATCTCGAACTGAGCCCACTTCCCTCTTACTGGAATCTGCAGCATACCACGTCGCTCGGTATACTGCTTAATGACGCTGTACAGTTCTCGTGAAAAATCCTGTGTCAACATAACTGCTAAATTGCCCCCCTCAAGCAGGGCATCGCCTACCGCTACAAAACTCCCTTCGATATGCCGAAAACCATCAAAATCATGCCGTAAATCTTCATCCGAAAGAATACACAAAGCGGGCTCTGTTTGGGCAAGAAAAATACTGATAAATTCTTTTTGTTTCATATATCCAGTATATCTTTAGTGTCCTGCTGGAGCAATAGCTTCACGTATTACCTGAGCCACCGTATTTACCATCGTACTTAAGTCAACATCTGCTATGTGTTTTGGATAAAACTCTGCCACGGCATCACTCAAAAGACCTATTCCAATGAGCTTCTGTTTTTCCTGTGTTGTGATTGCCGAAACTACCCGATGTAAGTCTCGTGATGGCTGATGGGTCGATCCGTTAACCTCTGGCAATCCATCAGATAAAACAATAATCATCTGCTCGGTCGCCTCCTGCTTACTCAACTCAAAAGAAGCATATTGCAGGGCCCGAGCATCATCATTATTCCTTGCCCTTTTAGAAACTACTTCCTGCGGCATAGTACCCATAGCGCCCGTTACCTCTTTTGAAAACCGCTCACCAAATGCTTGGTATGTATGAATTTCATCGTTAAAGCCCAAAACTGATGTTGCTATTCCCAAGCTATTAAGCACCTCTGCAAATACTACCGTTGCCTTAAAGGTCTCTTTTACTTTTTGACCCTGCATAGATCCTGAAAGGTCTACTAAAAGCGTTACCGCATAGTCTTTTTCTTCCGGAAGACGTTTTTTTTCAAAAGAACGCGACTGGTACGCTGGTACGCCCCCGGCAATCTCTTGTATTCTCCGAGAGATATTAATAGACCTCCCTCTGCGGAGCCCTGCGGCTATTCTCTGTCGTCGTCTGTCACGAAAAACATTACGCAAATCATTTGTCAGGGTTCGTATGTATGGGGCCACTTCTGCATACGCCTGGTCATATACGTCTCTCTGCTTCTCAAGCACGCGAGCAACTTCTCCAAAATCTACAGGCTGAGGAGCATCTTCGGCGTCCATCATCTTTTTACTGCGCTTGTCATCTTGTTTTGTACTACCAAGAGTTTCTCGAGCCAGGCTCTCGGCTGCCTGCTTCATGTCTTCGTTGAGCCTTCCTTCAAATTCCTGTACGGCTTTTTCTGCTCGGGCTTCGAGGACTTCACGATCTTCTTGTGGGGCATTCTGTATGGCTTGCCGCAGCGCCTCTTTTATAGACTCTGGTATTTGAGTCATATCTATAGCTACCCTTGCACCATTCTGCCGTTGGCTATCGCCAGTATCCTGGAGCATCTCCTCTATCCTCTCCTGCTGCTCTGGTGTCAATTCATCAAAAATTCTTTGACTCATTTCAGAGGACCCCTCTGACTTTCCTTCGGCTGTAGCTCCACCACTTTCTGAATCCTGACTTTTCTGCTGTTCCGACTGTTTTGCCTCCCGAAAATCATTCAGTAATTCCTGAATGCCTTGCTCCTGAATATCTTGTTCTACTAGTTTATGAAACTCTGGCCAAATTTGATGCAGGTTTATGTCGTATGATTTTTTGGCATACGCTACAATTTTTTCCTCACCACTGTCCGCTTCCTGTTTCGATGGATAATAGAGCCACGACTCTCTGGCTGCGAGAAGTGTTTTTTGAACAACCTGTTGCACTTCTTGTGGTAGGGTATCATTCGGCTGAAACTTTAAGCCCTGTGCTTCTCGGAACCACTGCCGAATATATTCGAAACCTGCCTGCATAAAGAACGGAGGTCTCCCAAGTGCCTCTTGTGCCTTGCTGCGTTCTTTTTTCTTAAAGTCCTCGTCTATCTGATAAGCAGTTATCATATGGCCTTTAAACACCGCATCGATATCTGCTGTAAAGTTATTCACTCTTGGATCTTCTACCACGTTCATTAAAAAAGCAAATCCTGGCTGCCCCCAAATATCTTGCGGGATAAACTCCGTACGAGAAACTCTCCGATGTGCTCCTTCGTGTGCCAGCAGAAATTTTAAATATTCCATTGGCTTCTCTAGTAAATCCTGTGGATCTACCCTGACAACGTTTTTTTCAAAATCCCAGCACCACCCCTCTCCTGGCTCATTCAGCTCAACAGGCATGGAAAAATCCTGTCCAATATACTGAGGAATAAGTGACAGCACACTCAGTCGAGATTGAATGTGTGCTCTTTGTTCTGCCGAAAATGGACTCAAAATCCTCTCCTGGGAAGAAGGCTTCTTTTGAGAAAAGGTTGGCATTGATTCGAATGGCATTCCTTTATTTTTTTATTTATTCTTGTGGCGGAGCAAAAGACTGAGCAATCCAAGCTGGCGACTGACGGCACAGGTACTGCTGAGCTAGGTCTTCATCTGCAAGGAGTGCCTTGGTAATAAATTCTATACGCATTCCCTGCGAACCCTTCAGGAGAATCGTGTCGCCGGTCTGTATAATAGCCTGAATGTTTTTTGCTACTACTGTTGGATCAAGTTCGTGGTATGCGGTAAGGCGACCATCTGCCTGCAATGCTTCGTACAGAGTGCGCATGTGATTTCCTACCAAAACTGCTACATGAACACCCGCAGCATACAAATCTTCTTTCAAAGCAGCGTGCTTCTGGTCACTCTTCGGGCCAAGTTCAAGCATATCGCCGAGCACTGCCACTCTACGTCCCGCTGCTACCTGTCCAAGCACCTTAATCGCTTCTTTTGTAGAAATGGGCGATGCATTATAGGTATCATCTAAAAGGATCGTTTCTTTAGTACCAGGTAGCGCAAACAAACGACCCGGAAGTGGCGCAAATGTTTCGAGCGCTTTAGCAGCATTTACTAAATTCATCTTCAGAGCAATCGCCACACTGAGGGCAGCGAGTGCAGCATACAAATGATGCTCCGCTACAATGAGTGGTAAGCGCACTGGGAACGTCTTTCCGTCGTACTGTAATTTAAAACTGTACCCTGGCAGTAACGAAGCTGTTGGCTCGCCTGTTAAAAGAGCCGCGTGCATAGCCCGAATATTTGCAGCTTCAGCAAAGCCATAGCTCATTTTTTCTTTTGCCGTGCTTTTTTCTAAAAGCTTAGCCGCATAAGTGTTATCGGCATTGACGATAGCGACTCCAGAATCTGCTGCGAAATTTCGTAGCAGTTCACCCTTCTCCTTAGCGACGCCTGCGAGTGTTTTAAAATATTCCAAATGACTCCCTGAAACATGCGTCACGATACCAATATCTACCGGAATAAACGAAAGTAGGTACGTCATATCACCTGGCCGATCAATCCCGAGCTCAAGCACCAGCGCATTCGGATACGCACCAAATCCAAAACGGACCCATAGTGCCCGCAGGAGTACCCACAGCCACGCCACCATACTACTCCCGCCAGAAGGCAGCCCTAAAATGGTAAGTGGTGCACCGAATTCGTTATTATAATTTCCTTCTGTTTTCCGAACCCGGTACTGCACGCCAAGTACCAAGGCAACTGCCTCTTTGGTACTACTCTTTCCTACCGATCCCGTCACAGCCACTACCAAAGGACGGTAACGACGCAGCGTTCCGCTGGCAAGTCTTCTGAGTATTAATTGAAGTATTTTTTGCTTCATACGATGAGGTATAGCTCTTGCTTCTCTTATTATTTATTCTTCGGCGTAGCCCCTCCTGTAGCAGTTGTGGTTGTGGTTGTGGTTGTGGTTGTGGTTGTGGTTGCGGTTGTGGTTGCGGTCCCTGCTGTTGGCGCCACCTCTTTCTTTTCTGTGCTTGTTGTGCCAGGGAGCCCTCCAGGGAGCTTCGCAAGCGGCGAAGTATTCGGGTCTTCGGTCGCAGCGACGTGTCCATACTCTAGCAAAAATTTCATAATTTCTCCAAAAGCTGGTGCTGCGCTGGACTCCGCCCATTCAACATTACGAGGATTATCGATCTTTACTACCACCACATATTTTGGATCCTGAATCGGTGCGTAGCCCGCAAAAGAGCCGATAGAGGTACCCTCCTCATACCCCTTCGACCCTTTTTTGGCCACCTGTGCTGTTCCGGTCTTCCCGCCAACCAAATATCCTGGTACATCGGCGCGCTTTCCATGCCCGTTTACTACGACGCTCCGAAGCATCTTTCCCATTTCTTCTGTCGTATGCTGCGAAAATACCCGTCGTACTTCTTGTGGTGCCACTTCTTTCCTTTCCCCATTACTCTTAATCACGGCATCAATAATCTGCGGACGCATCAATTCGCCACCATTAGCCAAAGCCGCGTAAGCAGCCGTCATCTGAAGCGGCGACGTGGTAACACCCTGCCCAAAAGAAGCGGTATAAAACTGGATATGCTTATTGGTATTCTCGAGGTTACGCAGGTCCCCCTTCGTTTCGGCGGGGAGCTCGATACCAGTTTTTTGTCCAAAGCCAAGACGCTCCATATAGGACTTGTATTTTTCATTCCCAACGAGCTGCTCGACGTGGATCACCCCCGTGTTAATTGATTCATCGAGCACCTTATACATGTTGGCTAAGCCATACACTTTTTCTTCGGCATTATGAATATCAAAACCAGCGATACTCACTACACCGTTGTCGACATACGTAGAATCCGGCGCTACCTTCCCCTCCTCGATTCCAAATGCCATCGTGAGTGGCTTCATGATAGAACCTGGCTCATATTCAAAGGTCACGTTTTGATTTAAGAAAAGTGAATAATCGGTCACCTCACGGTACTTATTCGGGTCAAAACTTGGCGCCGTGGCCATTGCAAGAATCTTGCCGGTCTTTGGATCCATCACAATTGCCGAGGCACTATCGGCACCATATTTTTCCACAGACGATGTAAGGATTCTTTCTGTTTCGTGCTGAATCGTTTTCTCGATAGTGAGTACCATTCCGTCGCCATGCTCCACCTGCACTACGCTGCGGTCTGCAAGCGGAATCCATCGACCAGCAGCATCTTTTTCTTGATGCACTTCTCCAGGCTTTCCGGCTAGATCCTGCTGAAAATACGCCTCAATACCATAGCCAGGCGTCTTCGCGTCTGGATCCAAATTTGCAAAACCCACCACCTGTGAGGCAAGTTGCTCACCTGGATAGTGCCGATATTTTTCGGGAGTAATATGAACACCTACGAGTTTTTTCTCCACAAGTTTCTGCTCTTCTTCAGAAGAAATCTTTTTCTTAAGTACTTCAAAAGGGTCATTATCTTTTGAGACCTTTGCTAATACATCGTCGTACGATAACCCCAGGCTCTCGGCAATACCCCGAGCCACACCCTCACGGTCAGTAACTTCTTTTGGCGCTACAAAAGCCATCGGGTATTCCTTGTTCACCGCTACTGGGTACAGACCACTTCCGTCCTTTAAATAAATTTCTCCCCTATCAGCAGCAACTTTGTAACGTCCCATATGCTGATCTTCGGCGCGAGCTACAAAATCACTATGCTGAATCACCTGCAAATAAAAAAGACGCACGACAACCATGCTCGCTAAAAAACCAACTCCCATAGCCAAAAGTCGGACTCGATTTTTGGAGCCCCGGTGCCACTCTACCTGGTTTGATTTTGTTGTTTTTTGTATGTGTACGCCTCGCATAAATACTTTCTTTTTGTGTGCGAAGCCCTAAGTCCCTCCCGAGAACTTTTTGAAACTCTTTTTGTCGTTCTACTTCAAGGCCACTTCTCCGCTCTCATCCCGAATCACCGTTACCTCGCCTACCTTTTGCATATTGGTTTCACTTGCTGCTGCTTCTAGCTGAGCCAACGAACGCCTGTCGGCTTCATTAATCTGAAGCTGTGTATTATCTTCTTTAAGCGAAACAATGCTGTTTTCGAGCTGCCTCATCTTAAACCCCTGCACCGCATTTTGGTTCACGCTGTACAGATACCCCCCACCCACCAAAAAGAGAAAGAGGATCGCCACAAAACCAAAGGCTGGTAGCCTCTCTCTGCCTCCTTTTTCTGGTGTTATTTTTTGAGTGCCCGTTCGGGCCACAGTTGTCCTCCTTTGCATATTTTTCTTTTCTTTTGTATTTTTGCTCACCTTTTTGCGCACTTTTTTACTCACTGTTTTTTCACATTTTCTCTGCCACCCGGAGTATAGCGCTCCGCGACCGTGGATTTTCTGTTACCTCTTCGGGGCTCGGTCGAATCCCCTTTTTCTGTATCCGCTTTAAGAGCTGTTTTTGCTCGCAGCGACACACTGGGAATTCTCTCGGGCACACACATGACTGCTCCGCTGTCTGCAGAAACTCTTTAACGATTCTGTCTTCGCCCGAATGAAAGGCAATCACCGAGAGTCTTCCTCCTGGCCGCAGTACCGTTATTGCAGCCTGCAAAAATGTCCGTAGGTGCTGGTCTTCTTCGTTTACAAAGATACGTAGCGCCTGAAACACTTTCGTTGCCGGATGAATACTTTTGCCAAATGGCTTCCGCGGCATAAGCGCTTCCAAAAAGTCTGCTAGCTGCTTGGTCGTGGCAAAGTCTTGCGACGCACGAGCCTTCACGAGTTCTCTAGCAATTTTCCTCGCCGCTGGCTCTTCGCCAAAGACCCTAAAAATATACTCGAGCTCGTCCTCGCTTTTCGTCATCACCACGTCCTTCGCTGTTACAGCGTCATCCTGGTTTAAGCGCATGTCCAGAGGACCGTCTTCCAAGAACGAGAGTCCCCGCTCTGGCGTTTCGATCTGGTCTGACGAAAACCCAAGGTCTGCCAGTACCGCGTCTACTTCGGTAATACCAAGCGTGTTCAGTGATTCCTCGAGCTCGGAATAATTCGCGTGCACCAACACCAGATTCTCTGGTACGCTGGCGTACTCCTTAAACCGTGCAAAAGCACTGGCATCGCGGTCAAACGCGATGACCCGCCCCGAAGGACCCACCTGCTGGAGCAATCGCTGTGTGTGACTGCCACCCCCAAAGGTTGCATCCACCACAGTATCACCAGCACGCACGGCCATACCGTCTACGGCTTCTTCTAAAAGAACTGGAATGTGTCTCGTTTCGTTCATAATCATTTCAATCAACCCAAGAAAAAATTTTCATATAGATGAACCCTCTCTTCCTGCGCTCATTGTGAACTCTTTGTTTTTAATACTTGTTGTTAATAGATGCCAAGCTTACCGAGGTCCTCGGCAATCTTACCGGTGTTCTTCTCAGCAGCTGCCTTATACGTATTCCAGCGCTTGGTGTCCCAAATTTCGAGGCGGTTAAACAGCCCCACAACGGTGACCTCTTTCGTCAGTCCACCATCTTGCTTTAGGTACTCCGGCACCAAAATACGCCCTTGGCTATCGACGTCAACGTCGGTAGCGCCCGCCAACATAACACGAATAAAACTTCGTGTCCCGGCCTCACCTACAGGGAGGTTACCCAGTTTCGTGGCGAGCTCTTCCCAGACTTTGATGGGGTATACAAACAAGCAGTTATCGAGTCCGCGTGTAACCACCACTTTACTTCCCAGTTCCCCTCGAAACTTCGAAGGAAGCGCTAGGCGCTTTTTTGGGTCGATACTGTGTTGGTACTCGCCAATAAACATAACTTTTTGAATTTCCCCACTTTTCCCCACTTCGATTAACCACTCCTCCATTTTATGCCACTTAGCAAAACTTTGCAAATACCCGAGTTATCCACAATCTGGGTATCAAAAAACAGCCATTTCTGGCTGCTGACGTGTCCTTATAAAAAAACTGGCACCTGAAGAAAACATGTTCTCCAGGTGCCCTTGCGCCAAATTCCGTTTCGCAAGCTAACTATCGGTCGCTTGCCTCGTAATGAGCGAATATGCTACGTCATGTAGCGCCTGCTTGATCGGGTGATACTCACCCATTGCCACCAAAAGGTTCACCCAAGCCTGAGCGACGCAACCATCCTGTGCTGGGTAAGAGCTGTGTATAGTCACAGAGAACGGCTCACCCTCCTTGAACATAAATGATTTACCTTCGGGGATATCAAGGGTTTCCCGAACACTAGTATCAAGCGTTGCAACCTGATCAGAAATATTTTCAAGAAGCGCCACCACCGAAGGGTCACCCGTTGACCTGTTCGACTCTATAGCGTCCGCCAGGTCAAAAAATACCTTCAGCGCTGCAAGAAACATATTCTGCTGCCTGAGACCAAGCACACCATGTACTTCGCACTGGCAAGATACCTCTCCTTTCGGAGCAATCAAAGAAAGCCCTTTTCGATTTCCCGGCTTCACAAAGTTCTGCTTACAGAAAACACGAAATCTTTCCTTCCAAGTCACTTTTGTCATTTCTCACTCCCAAATCAAAAACACCTTATAAAAACTATAAGGCGCTCTGATTATATACATAAATATTCTTCTTGTCAATGACACTATCTCACCTTACACAAGAAGGGCTCGACTTTCTATACCAAGCGATCTGCACCGAATCTGTTGTCACCAGCGGTACCGCGAGTTACAAACAGAACGAGGAGCCAGATGGTTCCGATAATTGGAATAAGTGATAGGAGTACCATCCAGCCGCTGCGGTCGGTGTCGTGCA
>CAZCQJ010000005.1:10120-25400 GCA_964500865.1 uncultured Bdellovibrionales bacterium
TGCAAGCGGCGCACTGCCAAGCCAAGACTTGGCAAGAAGAGGAACAATGCATATACCCCATTCAAAAGATTAGCTGTTGTACTCTGACTTCCGAAAAGTATACCCACAACAATACTGATAATGATACTGGTAATGATCGAGAACAATGCAAAGTACCAGTACTCAGAACGAGTAGCTCGCCCCTCGAACACCGCATACTTTTTCAGCCCTTCTAAGAAATAACTCATAGCCTTCTATTTATAACTAATTACTCTTTTATTTTACACCAACTGCTTTACATCTGCTAGCACTTCGCCGGCATACCAAGCTTACTACGAATCACCCTCTATCATTTCACCAACCATATAGGAACATCCCCCTGGACCAACAATCGCGGTATGCTTCCTCTGCGGGGTCACATTATACCGGTCTCCTGTCTGTAAAGATTTTATCTCACCATTTTCAAATATAAAAGTTACACCGCCGTTAAGAATAAACATGGTCACTCTATCCTGGTGTGTATGCTCTTCGTACGTAGTATTAGGGGCATCTTCCCATTCGAAGATATGCTTAAATCCTTCATTTACAAGTACTTGTCTTATATTTTCTTTTTTCATAGACATGCTCATCCCGTAGTTATTCATTTCCTTTATAAGTCCAGTCATTAGAGATGTTCCCCTCGTAATCGTCATACACAAAACCATTTCTTGTCCAAAATTCTTCACTGGCCACCTGTACTTGTGTTGCCTCTATTTTTTTATAATTTTGCTGAACACTCCAACTAACAATAGCTTGTACCGCCTGACTACCTAAACCCTCACCTCTAACAGAACTTCCTATATTTTTAATAGCAATATCTGCACCACTTTCTCTATCATGGAAAGATATCTCTACACTTACTCTCCGTAGGTTTTCGCCGAAAGTGAGATGATATGTGTTTACTTGCCAACGATCTTTGGTTACAAAAGTTACCCCAGAAACTTTTTCTAACTGGCTAACTATATCTTTTTCAGATTCACTTAGATTTTCTGGTGACACATAGAAAAATTCTCTGCCTGCCATAATATTTTATTTCAGGGATTTCACGTCCGCTAGTACTTCATCGGCGTGCTCGTCTGGTTTTACCTTATCGTATACCTTCGCAATCTTTCCTTCTGGGTTAATTAGGTAACTCACGCGGTTCGTGCCCATGTAAGTGCGGCCCATAAATTTCTTCTCACCCCACACACCATAACTCTCAACTATTTTCTTATCCTCATCGGCAAGAAGTGTAAATGGCAGGTTGTATTTTTCCACAAACCTAGCGTGCTTCTTCACACTGTCGACGCTCACTCCGATAACTTCGATACCAGCCCGGCGAAACTTACTAAACCCATCACGAAAACTACAGGCCTCTTTGGTACAACCTGGTGTATCGTCCTTAGGGTAAAAATACAAAATCACCCACTTACCAGCATAGTCCGCTAGCTTGTGCACCTCGCCATTCTGGTCTGGTGCTATAAAGGCTGGTGCCTTGGTGCCTACTTTTTTGTACATAAATTTTTAGCTTAAGAAAAGTTACCCAATAGTGCCGCCCCTAAGAACAGCACCAACACTACTACGGCCATACAGGCCCATACTATAAGACCCGCAAGCATGTAGTGCCCCATTACTGCAAAAGCACGCTTTATAATAAAGTCCGAAACCAACCAACCTTTGTAACTATACGTATCTTCTTTTTTTGTCATCATATGTTTTTTATTCCTGAATATATTTTCTACCCGTAAGTTTTTCTGGTAAGTACTCCTGGGCAGCATCAGTTTCGTTTTTATAGTCTGGCGTGTACTTGTAGTCTTTTCCGTAGCCAAGTTCCTTCATGAGTGCTGTGGTGCCGTTACGAATATGGAGTGGCACTGGCTCTCGTGGGTACTGCCGAGCATCTTCCTTAGCGGCATTGTAGCCCACATACAAAGCGTTACTCTTTTTGCATTTGGCCAGGTACACCACCGCCTGGGCCAGATGCACTTCGCACTCAGGCATTCCTAAAAACTGGCAGGCTTGGTAGGCAGCCGTTGCCTGTGGCAGCGCGAACGAATTAGCGAGCCCAATATCTTCACTCGCCATCCGCACCAAACGCCGAGCCACATACAAAGGGTCTTCACCACCCTCGAGCATACGCGCTAACCAGTACAACGCTGCGTTGGCATCACCACCGCGTACTGATTTATGCAGAGCCGAAATAATATTGTAATGTTCTTCACCGTTTTTATCATACAGAATATAGGGTCGCTTGAAAATCTCTGCTACGAGTTCTGCAGTGATGGTTTTCTCGGTAGCAGCCGCAGCAGCCTCGAGTGCACCCAGCGCCTGCCTTGCATCTCCACCAGCACCCTCGGCAATAAAGCGGAGCACCTTACTCGAAGCAGTAATTTTTTTTCCTAAAAGCGTTTTGCTTTCTTTCACTGCACGTTCCAAGAGTTGCAGCAGCGAAGCAGGTGTGTGCTGCTCGAGCACCACCACGCGCGAGCGCGAAAGGAGCGCGCCATTTACTTCGAAGCTTGGGTTCTCGGTGGTAGCACCAATGAGCGTAATCACCCCCTTCTCTACGTATGGTAAAAGCCGGTCTTGCTGCGCCTTGTTCCAACGGTGAATCTCGTCGACAAAGAGAATGGTCCTTAGCCCGAGGCGTTCACTTTCTTTGGCTCGTTCAATGAGTTCGCGGAGTTCCTTCACGCCAGCCGCCGTTGCCGACAGCGTAAAAAATTCCGCCTTGGTATGTTTCGCAATCAAAAGTGCCAGCGTCGTTTTACCACTCCCCGGTGGCCCCCACAAAATAAGCGACGGCAAGCGGTCTTCTGTTAGGGCTCGCCGCAAAAAACTCCCTTCGCCAAATATTTTTTCCTGCCCCAAAAAATCCTCAATCGTTTGCGGTCGGAGCTTCTCGGCTAAGGGGATATGCTTATACGATTCTGTGGTCATATTCTCATTGTACACCATCTGTCCTGCCCCTGTGCTATACTGAAGGTACTATTCTTTCTCTGCAGACCCCTTGAGGAAACCTGGGCTATGAGAGAAAACCATTGTTTTATGTTTACCCACCTCCATACCCATTCGCACTATACCCTGCTCACGGCCCTCCCAACGGTCGATCAGCTGCTCGCCCGCGCCCAAGAGCTCGGCATGACCTCCCTGGCCTTAACCGACACCAACAACCTCTACGGAGCCGTTGAATTTTACACTCACGCAAAAAACTTTGGCATCAAACCCATCCTTGGTGCCGAGCTTTTAGTTACCAAAGATCTTCACAGCAAAAACAATACAGCCGAAGACCGCCGCCGTCACCAAATCGTCCTCCTCGTCGAAAATGAAACCGGGTACCTGAACCTGATGCAGATTATCTCGGTGGCGCAACTCGAAGGCTTTTACTACAAACCGCGTACCGACAAAAACTTCCTCCGCTCACACCACGAAGGACTCATTGCACTGTCTGGCTCGATGACCGGAGAAATTCCTGGTGAACTCATCTACGGCAATTATGAAAAAGCCAAGATGGTCGCCCTCGAGTACCAAGAAATTTTTGGAGCAGGAAACTTTTTCCTCGAGCTGGGCCCGCACCAAGACAACGAAAACCAGATGGCCATTAACCAGGGGCTCGTGCAAATTTCTCGCGAGACCGGTATCCCACTGGTTGCCGCCTGCGACAGTCACTACCTGCGCCGCGAAGACAGCGAAATCCAGGATAATCTTATATGTAATCGCGATAACAAAAAGGTAACCGACACCGAACGTTTTACTATGCGCGGCCTCGACCTTTCTTTTCGGAGTGACGAAGAAATGCGTGATATTTTCGCCGCTGTCCCGGAAGCTATTAGCAACACCGAGGCCATTGCCGAGCGTATCGATTTTCATCTTCATACCGGCGAAAACCACCTACCCGAATTCCCGCTGCCACCTGGTAAATCTGCCGACGACTACCTGCAGGAACTCTGTGACGAAGGACTCACCAAGCGTTACCCCGACCCCGCAGACATTACCAACGAACACCGCGAGCGCTTGGTGTACGAAATGGGTATCATTAAAAAAACAGGTTTTGCCTCGTACTTCCTTATCGTCCAAGACTTCGTGAACTGGGCGAAAGACAACGGCGTGGTGGTAGGCCCGGGCCGCGGAAGCGCTGCCGGTTCTTTTGTCGCCTACCTTACCGGCATCACCAACGTCGACCCAATTAAATTCAACCTCCTTTTTGAGCGATTCCTGAACCCGGAACGTATCTCGATGCCCGATGTGGATATGGACTTTGCCGATACCCGCCGTGACGACGTACTGAGTTACGTGCGCCGCAAATATGGCGAAGACCGCGTGGCACAGATTATTACTTTCGGAACCATGGCTGCCCGCGCTGCGGTACGTGACGTTGGCCGTGCTCTTGGGTACCCTTATGACATCTGCGACAAAACCAGCAAGATGATTCCGATGTTCACCTCGATCAGCAAGGCGCTCGAGGAAGTCCCGGAATTCCAGCAGTGGTACGCTACCAGTGCCGAAGCCAAAAAATTGATCGACGCTGCCAAAACCGTGGAGGGCTTAGCGCGTCATACTTCGATGCATGCCTGTGGCGTAGTCATCACCAAAGACCCGGTGACTACCTATACCCCACTCCAAAAAGTTTCTGGCTCGCGCGAAGGTGTGGTAACACAATATGCTTCGAGTACCAAAGCCAACGCCGTCGAAAAAATCGGCCTCTTAAAGATGGACTTTTTAGGACTGAAGAACCTCACGATTATCGAAAACTGTTTGCGTATTGTTCGTAAAACCAAAGGCGACGACATCGACATCGACACGCTTCCTATTGACGACGAGAAAACCTACGCCCTCTTCCAACGAGCCGAAACTACTGGCGTCTTCCAGCTCGAATCTAGTGGCATGAAGCGCTACCTCAAGCAGCTGAAACCAACCGTCTTCGAAGACCTCATCGCGATGGTAGCCCTGTACCGCCCAGGCCCGATGGATTATATCCCCGACTTCATCGGTGGAAAACACGGTACCAAGGAAGTCGAATACCTGCACCCAAAGCTCGAGCCTATTCTGGCCAATACCTATGGCGTGGCCGTGTACCAAGAGCAGCTCATGCAAATCGCCCGAGACCTCGCTGGATTCTCGCTCGGTGAAGCTGACGTTTTGCGTAAAGCGGTGGGAAAGAAAATTAAAGAGCTCGTCGCCGAGCAGAAAGAAATTTTCGTTGCTGGGTGTGTAAAAAATAACATTAGCCAAAAAGTGGCCGAGAACGTTTTTGCCTTTATCGAACCATTTGCTGGGTACGGGTTTAACCGTTCGCATGCTGCCTGCTACGCCCTCATCGGTTACCAGACCGCCTACCTTAAGGCGCACTACCCTGCCGAGTTTATGGCAGCGCTCCTTACGAGCAGCCAAGACCATATCGAGCGTGTGGCTGTCGAGGTACGCGAAGCTCGCGAAATGGGTATCGAAGTTCTGCCGCCCCACATTAACGAATCCTTCGAAGACTTTGCGGTGATTACCGAAAATGGCACCGAGCGCATTCGTTTTGGAATCAACGCCATTAAAAATGTGGGGCACGTTATTGCTGCCGCCATTGTGGCCGAACGCAAGCAAAGTGGTAAATTTACCAGCCTCGAAAACTTCCTCGAGCGCGTGCAGAACAAAGACCTCAACAAGAAATCTCTTGAAGCCCTAATTAAAGTGGGTGCCTTCGAAGGCTTTGGTGAACGCGGCGCACTCCTCGCCAACATCGACGCCCTGCTCCACTATTCCAAGAACCTGCGCTCACTGGCCGAGGTACATTCACAGAGTCTCTTCGGCGCTATGGACTTACCAAAAACAGAGCTCCGTCTTACCGCTACCGACCCAGCACCAAAAAAAGCTATCCTCCTGTGGGAAAAAGAGCTCCTTGGTTTGTACGTTTCGGACCACCCCCTGAATGAATTTGCTGCCTACATGAAGCGTCATACTTTTCCGCTGGCGAACCTGGCCGAGAAAAATGACGACATGCGTGTCACCCTCGGCGGTATTATTAGTGTTGTTCGAAAAGTCATTACCAAGAAGGGCACCCCTATGTACTTCATCACCCTCGAAGACCTCACTGGCCAGGCCGAGATCCTCGTCTTTGGGCGCGTCGCAGAACAAAGTGGCGATATGCTTCGCGAAGACGAAATCATCACCATCGATACCAAAGTCAGCTACCGCGAAGGCGAACCTCGTATGAGTGCCGAGAGTATCCAAGTGGTCCGCAAGGAATCACTCGAGAACGAAGACCGCATCGCCTTTACCCAAGAAGTCCAAACCGGGCTCGACATCTATGTTGCCCCAACTGCCAGTAAGCAAAACCTTGAGTCCCTGGCTACTACTCTGTCTTCTTTGCCAGCTGGCCCAACCGCAGTAATTATCCACTTCCAGGACAAGCGCATCCGCACCTCGAAAGATATTTCTCTCAGCGACGAAGCTCGAGCCCTCCTCGCCACCTTGCCTTTTGTGACCCTTGATTAAAAGGCTTCCTTCTGCTACACTGCGGCCAAGTGTTTTTAGCTCTTTAGAAATCCTCAGAAAGGGAGATGACCCATGTACCATCCGTCTGAACTAGGCGTGTTCTGGCAGGAAAGCCACTGGCCCGAAGTGCGTATCTACCGCAAGAAAAAATTTGCCGAAATACGCATACACGTGACCCCTGTTCTTAAGCGCCTGCTAGAGGCCCACCTTCATCAGGAGTGGACTTACGCGCAGTATACTACGCCGGACTGGCATACATATACTTTCATGCTGCAGGCTGGTTGCGATGCGCAAAATAGTGCCGAGATTCGTGCTCTGAATGCGCTTCTCGATGCCGCCGCTTATTTTGGTAGCGAAGAGGACTATTGTACAACAACAAACGATCCAGACCAGGAACAATTAGTGTTTGTACGTGCCAATAATCCAGTCGAATGGAGACCAGGCGCCTGCGCCCTTTGGGCATACTTTAGCTCACTTGGGACGACGTACTTTCAGGGAATACAACCTCATCCCATAAGAGAGTATGTGTCGAGTCGCATGAAAGGACTCTACAAAATCTTTCACCGAGAAGCAAACCTTTTCGTAGGCATGCGCATCCATACAAGCACAAATATCCTACCCGAACTACTTGCTTCTGGTAGCTGCGCCTGCCTTGGCGTAGAAAGCAACATGCTCGATTACACCGGTGGATTCACTCTTTCGCCGCACAATGTAGATACACACTTTCAGCAGTGCGTTCTGCTAGTGGGGGTTCTAACGCTCTGGCAGCGGATGCGTCAGGCCCGATTCCAACAGGACTCTGCTGCAAGCGCACCTCCGGCGATGTCCAAGACCTAAACCCGGGTCTCTCTGTAGCCGCGAAAACCTCCGTCCCCCAGGGCATGCTCTGGGGGATATTTTTTTACAACTCTATTTGCCTTGCTCTGTAAGCTGTGCCACACTACACTCTATGTTCTGTACTCAAAAAGCCATCGTTGTTATCGGCCCTACCGCGAGCGGGAAATCTGACGCCGCTATTGCTCTCGCCAAAGAGCGTGGTGGCGAAGTAATTTCGGTAGACAGCCGCCAGGTATATCGCAGTCTCGACCTCGGGAGTGGCAAGGTTTTGCGCGACCAAGATTCCCCCGCGGACCTTTTTTATTCCGAAGGCGTACGTCACCACTTGTTAGACATCCGTGAGCCTGGCGAAAGTTACAATGTCAGCGACTTTGTTCGTGACGCCAAAAAAATTGAACAGGAAATCCGCGAACGAGGGAACGTCCCCATTTTTTGCGGTGGCACTCTTTTTTGGATGGACAGCTACATTCAGGGGAGTAACTTTCCCCCAGTACCTCCAAACCCAACTCTTCGCACCCTACTTGGAGGTCGAACCTCCAAGTCGTTATTTGAAGAACTACAGGAGAAGGATCCTGCGAGAGCACAAACTATTGACCCGCACAATACCGTGCGCCTTATCCGCGCTCTCGAAATCATAGACGCCCTGGGGAGTGTTCCTCCTGCAGCGCCCCTCTCAAGCGAGGCTCGCGCCAAAAACTTACATGCATACGAAATTATCATTCTTGCGCCCGAACGTGATGTCCTACTAGAACGCATTCAAAAACGCTTGGCTGTGCGTATAGACCAAGGGTTACTCGCAGAAGTCGAAAGACTCATCGCAGAGGGAGTCACTCACGAGTGGCTCGAAGTACTCGGCCTCGAGTATACATTCTTCTCGCGCCTCCTCCGCGGCGACATTACCTGGGAAGCACTCGAAACAGAACTCCCCACCGCCATTTGGCACTACGCTAAACGCCAAATGACCTTCCTCAAGAAATTCACTGCGTAAAAAAATCCCTCAGTCCGAGGGATTTTTATATACGTATTTTACTCACTATTCACTCTCCTGCGCATCACTTTCTTTTCTTCGAAGCCTCACTAACAATGGCTCCATCAAACGTTGCCATTCGTGGAGTAAGATATTTGGGTCTGGGTTATCCTTAAGAGAATTATTATATATATTCTGTACAAGCTGCTGATAATACTCTGGTTTTATTGCTTGTACCTCACCTAATAAGTTGGTGTTATTTGCTGTCATATACACACCCAAAAAATCAATGTAATTCTGTATTCCCTGCAAAGAGGCTTTCTGAGACAATATTTCGTCTAAAGAAGCCCCATATTTTTGTCTTAGCGTCACTAAATCTTTTTGGCCTGATTTTTCTACCCAATCTAGCAATGTTCCATCTATTTCCTTGCCAAAATGCAATATCTCCTCATGCAATAATTCCCCCTGTAACATTAAAGTTATAATTTCTTCCCTAACGCAACTTGCATCCCCTTGGGGAGGGCCTTCTATCTCTTCATTTATTACATTATACTGGGGCCTAAAACTTTCACCACCTGAATCTAAGTAGGCAACAGAAGCATGCACTAAATCATGCGCTATCAAACTACGCCCGATAGGTGCACCAGAAAAAAGTTCTCCTGGGCGCTGCATTATATGCGGCCTCTGAACTGAACTCATGGTAAGCCTTGGGATAACATGTTCCGCAAACAAACGAACATCTCTCAGTTCTTCAAGAGTTGAGGATTCTTGCAGGTGAAACATTTCCTTGACTGTATCTGTAAACTTTTGTTCATCAAAACTCTCACCAAAGAACACTGTTCGCATCTCCTTGTTATGTTCTTTTTGCTCTTGCAAAGTATCGCGGTGCAAACCGCTCTTCGGATACAGGTTTTCCTTAAACATACTACGCGATTTTCTGCTTAAGAATTTCCATAACCATTTGTGGGTTGGCGCTCCCCTTGCTTTCCTTCATCACCTGGCCCATCAAAAATTTCATAGCGTTTTCCTTGCCGGCTTTGTAATCAACAACCGACTGCTCGTTAGCTGCCAGTACGCTTACCACAATCCCTTCGAGTGCCGAGGAATCATTCACCTGCGCCAGGCCGAGTCTCTCAACGATATGACTTGGGTCACTGTCGATGCCCGTGTACATTTCTGCAAGCACCGCCTGGGCAGCGCTCGAGTTAATAGCACCGGTAGCCACCAAGCTAATGAGCTCGGCGTAGTTTTCGGCCGTAAAGCCAATCTGACGAATATCCGTAATACCCGCATCACCCATATACTTGCGGAGCTCGGTCAGTAAGTAGTTTGCTGCCAGTTTTGCCACGCGTTCTTTTGGTAGATTTACTTCTCCCGAGTTAATTTTCGCCAGGAGTTCCGAAACGGTTTCCTCGTAGAACTCAGCCACTACTCTGTCCTCGCAAAGGAGCACGGCATCGGCCACTGGCAGAGCATACTCTTCGGCAAAGCGCTTTTCTTTATCCTGCGGGAGTTCTGGCAAGGTGTGACGCAGCGCTTCGAGTTCAGCGGGAGTAAAAATAAATGGTGGGATATCTGGCTCCGGGAAGTACCGGTAATCGTGGGCTGATTCTTTTTTACGCTGCGATACAGTAGTGCCACTGTTTTCGTCCCAGCCACGTGTCTCCTGTACTAATGTTCCGCCCTCATCTAAAATCTTGGTCTGACGTTCAATCTCATAGAGCACCGCACGTTCTACCGCACGGAACGAGTTGATGTTCTTCACCTCTACTTTTGTTCCAGATAAACGATCCTCGCCTTCTTTGTAGAGTGACAGGTTTACCTCACAACGCATCTGGCCTTTTTCCATATCAGCATCACTGACTTCGAGGTAGCGTAAAATCTGCTGCAAGCGCTGACAAAAAGCCTTAGTGTCTTCGGCTGTTTCGAAGTCTGGCTCGGTCACCAGCTCCATCAGTGGCACGCCAGCTCGGTTGAGGTCGATAAGTGTTGCCCCGCTCCCCTTGGCGTGGTTTGATTTCCCGGTGTCTTCTTCGAGGTGAATGCGCGTAATCCCAAATGTCTTGCCGTTAATCTCGATAGCGCCTTTTCCACAAAAAGGTTCGTCGTTCTGCGAAATCTGGTACCCCTTTGGGAGGTCTGGGTAAAAATAGTTTTTGCGGTCGAATCTACTTACCTCTGCCAAGGCGCACCCCAAAGCCGTACCCACACGCTGTACGCTAGTGATGGCTGCACGGTTCGGCACCGGCAAAGCCCCTGGCTGCGCGGTACACACCGGACAAATATGTATATTCGGCTCTATCTCGAGTCCGAGTCCATTACGGCAACCACAAAACATCTTACTCAGTGTTTTGAGCTCTGCATGCACTTCCATTCCAATCGTTACTTTATATGCCATAAAAATGTTGTTACTTACCGGTACTCCCAAATCCTCCTTCTCCTCTGACGGACCCCGGGAGCGCGTCCACCATCTCTACTTCTGGGAGCTTCACTTTTTGCACCAAGAGCTGTGCAATTTTCTGCTCAGCCTCGAAGGTTACTGTCTCTTGACTCAAGTTTACCAAAATCACCTTCACTTCGCCACGGTACTGCGCATCGATAACGCCGCCCATACTTTTAACCCCATACTTAAAAGGAATACTTGACTTATCCCATATCAGCCCCACATAACCACTCGGAATAGCCAGCGCTACTCCAGTGCCCACCACCTGTCGCTCACCCGGTGCCAGCGTTACAGCCTCCAGGGCGCATAAATCAAGCCCGGCGTCATCGTGGTGCGACCGCGACGGCAGCACAGCTCGCTCGTCTAATTTTTGTACAAGAAGTTTCATAAATTATATTACAGGTAGTTTTGTACTGTCTGCCAAATACGCTCGTGGATATCTTCACGCGAGGGTAGTTCGCCCTGACGATTGACGCACACAATACGCTCCCACTGGTTACTCGCCTTCACCATTTTTAAGGCGCTCTCGCGACTCTTCTTTAAATACTCTTCGCTGCTTTCGGCCTGGTCGAGCGTGCCTTTTTTCATGTATGTTTTCCGGCTCGTGGCGCTGGCGCCTTTCAGTAACTGCTGCGAAATTTCGTACGGCACATCCAGGTACACAATACACTCTGGCTTCGGTAAACCAAACACCCCAAACTCCATCTGCTCGAGCCAGGTTAAAAAGCGACGACGCTCTTTGGTATCAAAAATCTTTCCTCCTTGATGAATCTGGTTGGCGCTCACATAGCGGTCGAGCACTACTGTGTATCCTGCTGCCAGCCATTTTTCAATCTGCTGCTTCGACTCAAAACGGTCGGCAGCATACAGTACCGAGGCAACGTACGGACTCATCCCTACGAAGTCGCCGTGCTTTCCGGCCAAACACTCGCCAATAAGTTTCCCGAAAAGATTCTGCTCGTAGCGCGGAAAATCCATCGTCTGCACTTTTACCTTTTCTTTTTGGAGGCGCGCTAACAAAAGTTTGGTCTGGGTCGCCTTACCAGCGCCATCAGCGCCATCGAGCACAATCAGCTTGCCTCTTTTGATTATCTTCTTTTTCGCTTTTTTCTTTGTGATTGCTGCCATAGAGTTTTATGCGTTTTTCAGAGTAGCTACAAAAGCATCTACCTTGGTGTAGAGCTCCTCAAGGGTTCCATTGTTTTCGAGTGTCAGTGCTGCATACTGCTTCAGGCCCTGGATACCTCGTTCAGTTTCGTTCTGGTGATCCTCAACAAACTGCTCAAACGTCAGCGTGCTGTCGTCGTCATTTTGCCCACGCTTATGCAAGCGGTCATAGCGCGTCTGCAAGTCGGTCTCGGTGTAGAGCAAAATAAATTCCGGGCGGTCCTTCACTAAGTCAATATCCGAAAGACGCCTCACGCCATCAATCACCACAATATCTTCTTTAGCATGTACTGCTTCTTGCTCTACAACATGCGCCAACAAATCTTGCCCAAAGGCTGCGCGCAGATGCACCGAAACCGCCGTCAGATTATCCCGGGTTACTTTCTTGTGGAGCACCTTGAGCACCGTTCGTAGTGGGTCCGAAAAACGAAACTGACGGGCCCCATAACGCTCTACCAAGTACGCTGTGACAGTATCTTTGCCACTTGCCATTTCTCCTGCGATGCCGATGATATGCTTTGCCATAATAAATTGCGTTATACTGTGTTTCTGGTAAGGGTTACAAAAGCGATACTGTGTGTATCTGTTACTACGACTTCTCGCGTCGCTTCGGTAAAGTCGTTTTTATACTCTGGAAAAAATGTATCGGCCTCAAAGTCACCCGTGACCTCGGTAACATACAGCTTGTCTGCAAGTGGCAAAAACTGCGTGTATACCTGCCCACCACCAATAACAAATACTTCTTCTTGCTCCTGCTCTCTTGCTAAGGCCAGCGCTTCGTCGATACTCCCCGCGACCAGCACGCCAGCAGGAAGCGCCTGAGCAAAACTTGGATCTTTGCTCAGTACAATATTCACCCGATTTGGGAGTGCGCGACCAATAGACGCATATGTGCGCTCACCCATAATCACAGCATGTCCCGTGGTGGTACGCTTAAAATGAGCCATGTCCTCTGGGATATCCCATAAAAGAGCGTTCCCCAGGCCAATGGCCCGGGTACCAGCAGCGAGAGCCACAATCATGCTGATGCCTGGCCTGGCGCTGCTTGCTACCCCTTGGTTTTGTGCTTTGTGTTCTGTTTCCATTTCTCTATTGTAGCGCACAAAAAAAACCCTTGGAAGGGCCAGGAAAATACACGGTTATAGGTAAAAAAATGGGCGGCCATACAATGATAGCCGCCCGAGTGGGGTCTGTACTGATAGTAGGACACTCGGAATCTGGAGAGATTCTGTTAGGTCGCCCTACACAAAGCCACTAATAGAAGTCGTTGACAAACATGTCAAACATCCTTTCTTCTTGAGGTCATTGCGGCCAAATCAGCGGTCAGTTGACCGATCGGGCGACCGCACCAGCGCCACCGGCCAGCATCAGCGCATCGGCATTGCCGGCGCGCGCAGTTGTGAAAAAAATTACTCGAGCCAAATTCGGCCCATTCGGGGGGTGGGTCATGGCAGGTCTCCTTCTGTACCGGACACTGTTGTCCGGCAGCCTTGCGGCCAAGAATGCATGTATGCAGAACATACTCTACCCTCTTGGCCACAAAGCTTTCCTCACCAAAAAACCCATTAAAGAACTGTACACCAGAGTGTACACAAAAATATGGAGTCTGTCAAGGGTCAAAAAGAGGCTTCAAAAAGCCTCTTTTTTATCCCCACCTCAAACACTACACCGCGATAGGTGCCTTAATACCTGGGTGCGACTGATAGTTTTCGAGGGTAAAATCTTCAAAAACAAAGTCGTCGATGTTCTTTTTCTCTGGGTTGATGCGCATAGTTGGCAACGGGTACGGCTCCCGGGCTAGCTGCTCCTTCGCTTGCTCTAGGTGGTTTTGGTACAGGTGCACGTCGCCCCCTGTCCATACAAATTCCCCTGGCTCCAGGCCACACACCTGTGCCATCATCATAGTGAGTAGCGAGTACGAAGCAATGTTAAAGGGTACGCCCAAAAAGGTGTCACAGCTTCGCTGGTACATCAGGCACGACAACTTACCGTTATTCACAAAGAACTGGAAGAGCAGGTGGCATGGTGGCAATCCCGACTTCGTCATAGCTTCGATATCGGCTACATTCCAGGCACTCACAATAATCCGGCGGGAATTCGGCGTCTCCTTGATCATCTGCACCGCCTGGGCTAACTGGTCGATTTCACCCGTTTTTGTTTGCCAGTGACGCCACTGGTAGCCATACACTGGCCCTAGTTCTCCGTATTCTTTCGCAAAAGCCTCATCGGTTTTAATACGCTCACAAAAGGCTTTAATCCCCTCTTCCCATTCCTTGGTGTTGGGTTCCGGGACCACCTCGCCCTGGCTCATCAGGTAGCTTTTAAAAGGCCAGTCATCCCAGATGTGGACGTCGTTATCGACCAGGTACTTTATGTTGGTGCTGCCAGAAATAAGCCACAGGAGCTCGTGAATAATCCCCCGCAGGAAGGTTTTTTTCGTGGTCACCAGCGGGAACCCTTCGGAGAGGTCAAAACGCATCTGGTGCCCCACCAGCGAATACGTGCCGGTGCCGGTGCGGTCTGTCTTCGCTTCGGCCTCAGTAACCAGTTTTTCGAGCAAATCGAGGTACTGCTTCATAGGTGTTTTGTGTTACGTACTTTTAGTATAGCTTTTTCCCTCTACTTCGGCACTATTGACAAAACTGTAGTTTTAGTGTATATTGGTATGTTGGGCGCTTCGTGCCTAACACTATAGGAGAATACATGTGCGTAAGTTTGTACGGGGTATTTTGACCCTTGTTTGTACCGCGGCTCTGCTGGGCACGTGGTATCAGAATCACAGTCAGAACAACGCCATCAGCGAGCTTAAGGCGAGCCAGGTGGTGGTTGCTGGGCCCATCGTGGTCAAGCACACGACGGTTGCAGAACTCGTCACTCTGCGGACGCAGGTTGCGCCGCAGACCTTCAGCATCCCCCGGGTGGTCGAAGGACCCTTCGGCGGGAAGCACACTACCGAGACGGTGTCATTCGCTCTTTCGGCGGAAGTGCTGGCTGGCTACAGGAATGTGGCCATCACCACTCGACAGGACGGTGACAACCTCACCGTCGAAGCCACCCTCGGGAATCCCGAGGTACTGGCTTTCGAGCCGCACATTACGCCGCTCGGTATGGAAAAAAATGAATGGGTTAGTGCCTTCGAGTACGGCCGTACCGATGACGAAAGTGTCTTCACTACGAAGACGCATAACAATGCCATTGCTGCTCTGCGGCAAAAGGTCTCGGCCCCAGGCGGAGAAGAACTGACCGAGGCTGCGGCCCGCGCCGCCGCCTCAGCTGCAATCAGGTTCGATGCCCGACGCGGCTCCAGCAGGGTCATCGCCGATAGCGCAGCCAGGATAAGTCCCGGCGCACCCGCGACAAAGAACGCCGTTCGCCAGCCCCAGTTC
>CAZCQJ010000005.1:25410-45507 GCA_964500865.1 uncultured Bdellovibrionales bacterium
TTTCCCAAGGGCAACCAAAATCGTGGTCATCACATGATGGTCACCGGAACTCACAAGGGTCAGGAACGCACCGCGCTCCTGACCCTTTCCCCTTTTTTTACTCCTGCCTTACTTTTTCGCAGTTGGCCTTTTCTTGGTAACCGTTTTCTTTCCGAAATTCAAACTCATTTTACTCGCTACTGGTTTTTTATCGCCATAGTATTTGCTGTTGAGTCCCTTGCTGCCGTATGGGCGCTCACAAGGACTCGAGAGGTACTCAAATGCCATCTGACCAATCGCCATACCTGGGTAAAGTTTAATCGGCAGGCGCCCAGCATTATAGAGCTCTAGAGTCATCTTAAGGCTATTCCCTGGGTCGAGGTACCCGGCGGTGGTGTGAATAATGAGCCCCAAGCGTCCGAGCGACGACTTCCCCTCAAGGCGACCTACAAGTTTATCCGAAACTCCGGTTTCTTCCTGAATCAGCCCCAAGGCAAACTCTTGTGGGTGCAAAATAAAAGCCTCCCCTTCTTTTACCACAACTGGCTTCATGAGGTCTGCCACGGGTTCCTTAGGATCAATCACGAAGTGCTTAGCGGTATCAAAAATCAAAAAATGCTTGTCGAGGTGAATGTCGACACTCGCTGGCTGTACGTAGTCTTTATTATAGGGCTTAATCGTAATATTCCCCTCAGCAATCTCTTTTTTAATATCTCTGTCTGAAAGAATCATAGGTGTCTTGTTACTGATATACTGATTTTCAAATACTTCATTTGGAAAGAATTATCTTGTTTCGAAGGGATTCTTTTTTTTCAAAAGCTTGGCCTCTGAGCCCATCGAAGAGTTTTGAGAAAAAAGCATAGCGCAGGCTTTCGCTGGAAAAGCCAAGCGTCCTGTAGAAAAAAGATAATTCTTATTCACACTATCCAGCGCTCCCTCTGCTCATACTACCAAATTTCGCCCAAAGAAAGAAGCCTTGACCAAAGAGCGCCTCTGTGGTAGCGTTTAGCCACGGATCATTAACATTTTGGAAAGGAAATGGGCGATGTCAAAGGTATATCTTACCATCAGCGTGGATTACGAGGGCCGTGACCTCTTGCCAGAAAACCTGGAAGCATTTCAGCAGCTCCGCAGGGATTACCCTCAAGTACCCCTGGTACATTTTTTGAACCCCACCTACTTTCTCCTCGGAGACAGTATCCCGGAAATCAAAGCCAAGCTGCAGAGCCTCCAGCAAGAAGGCGACGAAATTGGCATGCATATACATGGGCACCGTGCGCTCATAGAAGCCGCTGAGGTAGAATTCAACCAAGACTACTACTCGTACTACGGCTTTACGCATAAGATAACCGATGCACCCCATGGCCAACAGGGGTCCGAGGCTATCCTCGATAGAAGCTATACCCCGGCTGAAATTCTAGCCATCTTCATGAAAGGTCGTCAGGTTTTAGAAGAAGCAGGGTTTCCGGTGGGCATCTCGTTCCGAGCAGGCGGTTGGATGGCTGGAAAATACACTGTTTCTGCCCTGATTCAATCCGGATTTCTCATTGATTCCTCCGCGGTGCCAGCGGCCTGGATCCAAAAAGCAGCCTCTGATGAAACCAGGCCTCAAGACTATAGATTTACCTGTGGCCTCCTGTTGCGCGCGGTCGGCAGTTTCTGGAATCATGACGATTGCACTATCACACCAGAGATACAGCCGTTTGTTGTATCTACTGAGCATGGCGATATCCTCGAAATGCCAGATACCGGCTGTTTAGCAGATTATGTCTACACCAAGGACATGATCGCACACATCAACGAGACCTGCCTCCGAGCCGCTGCCTCTGACGAAGACCAGTATGCGCACATTGGATTCCATCAGGAAACTGCCGCGGGGTATCTCGGGAAAATTCATGGTGTACTCGAGGCAATCCATGATCACCCAGATATCAGCATTGTCACACTCAAAGAAGCGGGGCGACATATCGCAAAGACAATCCTCTAAAAAGAGCTTCTGCAGAAATGTATTCGGGCCACCAGGAAATCCTGGTGGCTCTTTTTTCATGCAAATTTTATACAAAAAAAAACGCTCTAGCTATACGGCCAGAGCGTTTTTGAAAATTACCAACTGATTGGCAGACCCGGGCCCATGGTGCTGGTCAGGGTAGCTCCCTTTACCAACTTTCCCTTCAGAGCTTCTGGCTTGGCTTTGTCGAGCACTTCCTTGAAAGCAGCGAAGTTTTCGAGGAGGTCTCCCGTAGCAAACGAAAGCTTTCCGAGTGACTGGTGGATATTTGCTCCATCGTCGTTCTTGAAGCTTACCTTCTTCCCCTTCTTCAGGATGTCGATAACCTCTTCTACTTTTGGAGTAACGGTTTCGTTCTTTGGGCTTGGCATCAATCCCTTTGGTCCAAGGACCTTAGCAACCACCGCCAGTTTTGGCATAACTTCTGGCGTTGCAAGCAAGATGTCGAAAGCGGCACCTGGCACAACTTTTCCATTCTTGATATCGTCGATCAGCTCTTCGCCGCCAACCAGGTCGGCACCAGCAGCTTTCGCTTCTTTGTCCTTCGTGGTAGTGATAACGGCAACGCGCTGGGTGCGTCCGGTTCCGTGTGGTAAAGCAGTAGTGACACGAATCATCTCGTTCGTTTTGCGAGGGTTAATCCCCAGGCGTACGTGCACTTCGAGGGCTTCGTCAAACTTCGCAGCCTTGTTTTCCTGAAAAAAGGCGATGGCCTCTGCAGGAGTATAGAGCTTTCCAGCTTCTACTTTTTCCGCGATAGCGCGGTGCTTCTTTCCGTGTTTCATAATGTGTATGTGGTACAAACCTCTTCATTTCTCTTTCGAGAAACTCTCGAGTCCCACAGATTAGTAATTTATCCTTCGATCTTAATTCCCATTGAACGAGCGGTTCCGCGGATGATCTGCATAGCGGCTTCGACGTCGTTGGCAGAAAGGTCAACCAGCTTTTTCTCGGCGATCTCGCGTACCTGGGCTTCGGTAATGGTTGCTACCTTGTTTTTGAGTGGGTCGCTTGCACCCTTTTCGATTCCGGCAATCTTCTTCAGCATATCTGATGCTGGCGAAGTCTTAAGAACGAATTCAAAAGTACGGTCTTCGTAGATAGTTATTTCTGCTGGAACAATGTCACCCATACGATCACGGGTCTGATCGTTAAACTTGGTACAGAACTCCTGAATGTTGAGTCCGTGCGGTCCAAGGGCGGTTCCTACTGGAGGGGCCGGGTTAGCCTTACCAGCGGGTACCTGGAGCTTTACTACTGCTTTAATTGCTTTTGCCATAATCGTGTTCTTCTAGAGTCTATTAGCTTAAATCTTCTTTACCTGGAGGAAGTCGAGCTCTACTGGGGTCTCACGACCAAAGATAGAGACAAGCACCTTAACCTTTCCTTTTTCTTCATCCACCTCCTGTACCTTACCATCAAATTCCTTAAAGGGTCCTTCGGCAATCTTGACGCTGTCACCTTTTTGAATATCGATCTTGTACTTCGGCTCGGCAACACCCATACGCTTCTTGAGGCTGTCGATCTCGCGTGGGTCAACCGGCGTTGGCGTGGTGCCGAGTCCGATGAAACCTGTGACGTTTGGTGTGTTTCGTACCACATACCACGAGGCGTCTGTTACGACCATTTCTACCAGTACATACCCTGGGTAGATGCGTTCTTCAACAACTGTGCGCTTCCCCGTTTTGTTCATTTTAATCTTCTTCTCTTTTGGAACGAGAACATCGAAGATGTAGTCCTGCATGTCCATCGAGTCGATACGCTGCCGAAGGTTACGGGCCACGTTGTCTTCGTACCCCGAGTAGGTATGAAGCACGTACCAGGCGCGTCCATGATGTTGTGTCTGCTTTGCCATAGCGTTTCTTTGTTGAGATTTATACGTTCAAAAAGTAGGTTTTAATGATCTGACCGAACAAGAAGTCAAGAGATCCCAAAAATAGAGCGACGATGAGACTGAGTACTACCACCGTGATGGTATACTGTACCACCTGCTCGCGTGTTGGCCAGTTGACTTTCTGGAGCTCTGACTTTGCTTCTCGCAAAAAACGGATGATTTTTTCCATACTTTTTTAAATATTCGCACCTTTTTACCCTCTTAAAAAAAGCCCCTGGGGGCTTTCTTGGATACTCACAGCATACCCGAATATGGAAAATCTGTCAAACAAAAGACTAAATAAGATCTGCCTCATACAAAAACTCTCGAAAATGGTCCAGAATAACTGCTGCTTCCTCTGGAGTCAGACTAAATCCAGGGTCCTGAACAATCCTGTTACGTACTTCGTGGGCTTCGAGGAGTCGGTCACGGGTTTCTAAAGAATACCCCGAGGCCCCCGCTAAAGATTCAGCCATATTTTTCCCATGAAACCCAATAGCATCGAGCACCTCAAGGACAAAGGCATCCGCCTCAAGAATAGCCACCTTATACTGTGGCACCAAGCCCGTAGCGGCTCGCTCCTCAATAGCCTCCCAACGCTTGCGGTACTTTTTCTTCGAACCAGATGGACGGTGAGCGCCCGTCTTGTTCTCGCGCATACTTGCCCTTATGTCAGTCAGCAGCACTATCAGTACAATATCCACTATTACTACTAATATGTACACCAACGCCAAAAACTTCACGAAAGCCATAAACCATGACTCCGTCCAAAAGAGCTGCAGTGCTGTTATCATGTCACTAATCGCTTTTTCCATAGACTATTTGTTCAAGATGCCACGCAACAGAGAGAAGTGTTTCTTCATCAAACCATTTCGCTAAGAGCTGCGCCCCTACTGGTAATGCCTTACCGTCTACTAATTTATTCCCCACCGGAACCGAGATTGCTGGCACTCCCACAAGGTTAGCTGTAACGGTGTAAATATCAGTAAGGTACATTGTGAGAGGATCTTCTTTTTCACCAATACGAAAGGCAACATCAGGTGTCGTTGGTGAAAAAATCACATCTACCTCCTCAAAGGCTTTTTCAAAGTCCTGTTTCAAGAGCGCGCGTACTTTTTGCGCCTTCTGGTAATACGCATCATAGTAGCCACTCGAAAGCGCGTAGGTCCCCAGCATAATACGACGCTTGGCCTCACTCCCAAAACGAGCGGCGCGGGTATCCAAATACGTCGCCAACAATGGCGATACTTCGCGTCCTTCTTTTTTATGCTGCTCGCGCACTCCATAGCGGCAGCCATCAAAACGCGCCAAGTTCGAACTCGCTTCGGCGGTCTGAATAATATAGTAGGCCGGCAAGGCATAGCGAGCATGCGGCAGCGAGATATCTACTAAGGTAGCCCCCCGTGCCTCGAGTTCCTTCAGACGCTTTTGCAAAAGGTCACGCACCTCAGCATCGAGTGTCTCAGGGAAGTATTCCCTTGGTACGCCAATACGGACACCTGCGAGCGGTGTTTCTAGGTGATTTTCGAAAAGTTTCCCGGTTGGAAGTGGTGCTGCCGTTGCATCATGTATATCTTCCCCTGCCAAAACAGACAGGAGTATAGCAGCATCTTCGACGCTCTGCGTAAGCGTCCCAACAGTATCGAGACTCGAAGCAGCGGCGATAAGACCGTATCGAGAGATGCGACCATAGGTTGGCTTTAAACCAACTACACCACAGTATGCTGCTGGCTGACGAATTGAGCCACCTGTGTCTGACCCCAAAGCAAAAGCTACCATGTTAGCAGCAACAGCTGCGGCCGACCCACCAGAGGTACCACCTGGCACACGCTCTGTATCGTGGGGGTTTTTCGTCGTGTGATAGGCGCTATTTTCAGTCGAAGAACCAAAAGCAAATTCGTCCAGGTTTGTCTTTCCGACGAGTACCGCGCCGGCCTCGCGTAAGCGACGTACCGCAGTAGCATCGTACGGCGCGATAAAATTTTCGAGCATCTTAGAACCAGCGGTGGTGCGGCCTCCAGCAACACAAAAGTTGTCTTTAATACCTATCACCATACCAGCAAATGGCAACACCGTGTCGGTGGCATCCTGTTCCTTCGCAGCCTTCAAGGCACCCTCGGCATCCACCGATATAAAAGCCCCTACTGTGGCCTCTTGCTCGGCAATGCGATCGAGGTATGCTGCTACCAAACTTTCTCGAGTCGCTCCTTCTTGTATTTTTTTCTGTAGTGTTCGGATCATACTTTTAGTTGACTATTACAAGACTGGACTGACGCGCAGATACCCCTCTTCGCTCTCTGGAAAATTTTCTGTGATCTGTTTACGTGTTTCGACACTGGCTTCATTGGGAATATCTACCCGGGCTTCACCGGTACGCCCTGTAATATGCCCAATCGGTGCAACTGTATCGGTATCGAGCGTTTCGAGCTCGGTAAACAAGTCCAATACCCCCGAAAGATCCTTCTGGAACCGGGTCACTTCTTCGTCAGTAAGTTCGATACGGGCAAGCGCTCCAATGGCACGTACTTCTTCTTGAGTCAACATAATTATGTTTCTAGTAGCTTTGTAAAGTCTTGTTCGGTAAGGACAGCCACTCCTAAGGCAGCAGCTTTAGCCAGCTTACTCCCTGGCTTATCCCCGGCAAGCACGTAGCTCGTTTTCTTGCTCACAGAACTCGTGACCGACCCGCCATTGTCCTTAATCATAGCGGTGACTTCTTCTCTTGTAAAGGAAGGGAGCTCGCCCGTCAGCACGAAGGTTTGTCCGGCGAAAATCTGCGCGCCCATTTTAGGTGCCGCAAAAATAAGCCATACCCCGAGTTCTGTAAGACGCTTAAAAAATTCTGGTTGCTCTTTGGTGGCCACAAACTGGGTGATGCTTTCGGCAACTCGCTGCCCAACACCATCTATTGCCTCCCAATCAGCCTGAGTAATATTCTTAAGATGCCCCAAAAAATCTACTGGTGCTACCTCGCCCGTAAGCATTTCGCGCTGCTGTACAAAGCGTACTAAAAGTTCGGCGGTTTCTTGTCCGATAAACCGGAGTCCCAATGCAAACAGAAAGCGCTCTGCAGGAATATGTTTTGCAGCCTCGATAGCGGCTATCAAATTTTCAGCAGATTTTTCAGCAAAGCGTGGCAGAGCAACAACATCAGCAAAGGTGAGTGCGTATACGTCAGCGATATCACTCACCAGGCCACTCTCAAGGAGTTGTTCGCCTGTCTTACCTCCGAGTCCATCAATATTCAGTGCCTTACGCGACACCGCATGGCGAAGTCCTGCTTGTTTGCGAGCCGAACATTCTGTGTTCATGCAAAAAATACTGGCGGTTTCGTCACTCAAAGTCTCGCCTCGTTCTACTTTGCTTTTGCACACAGGACACTTTTTAGGAATCGAGATAGGCGTCTCGTTGCCGCTGCGCAGACCAAGAACCACTGATACCACCTCTGGGATAATATCGCCCGCTTTTTGAATTACCAGCGTGTCTCCAAGGCACACCCCTAAGCGAGTGATTTCGTCTGGATTATGAAGCGTCGCGCGACTTACTACGGTACCTGCAATACGCGTTGGTACAATATTTGCTACTGGCGTAAGAGCTCCCGTACGCCCTACCTGCCAGGTAACCTCCCTCAAAACACTGGTTGCCTGCTCAGCCGGAAATTTATACGCCACACCAAATCGCGGAGCCTTGGCTGTGTAGCCTAATAACTTTTGAGTAGCTCGTTCGTTAATTTTAATCACGATACCATCGAGGTCGTACAAAACCTTACTACGCTCGCTGGCCCAGTGTTGGTAGTAACGCTCAATATCTTGCTCGGTATAACACAGTGTTTGATGTGGGTTTGTTGGCAGTCCAAGCGCCTGAATCCTCTGGAGTACCTCTTGCTGCGAAACAAATTCTTCTCCCTCGCCACCCTCTTGAGTAAGTTCGTCGATTTCGTAAAAAAATACCTCGAGATTACGACTGCGCGTCACGGCGGTATCGAGCTGCCGAAGCGACCCGGCGGCGGCGTTTCGTGGGTTCGCAAACGTTGTCTGTCCTGCCTTACTGCGCTGCTCATTAATCTTTACTAACTGATCCCGTGAAAGCCATGCCTCACCTACTACTATCACATCAACCGGCCGCGAAAGTGTTTTCGGAATACTCTCTACCGCACGAATATTCTCGGTAATGTCCTCACCAACAGCACCATCACCGCGAGTTGCGGCGCGCACTAGTTTCCCCTGGCTATATGTCACAATAATCTTAAGGCCATCAATCTTGAGCTCACATACGTAGGACACTTCTTGTGGTGCCCTTAATTTTTCGAGAATCTTTTGGTTTTTTTTCATCCAAGAAGCGAGTTCGTTGTCATCAAATACATCATCAAACGACCACTGCTTTTGGCGATGTGTTACCTTCTGAAAAGCCTCGAGGACTACCGAACCAACACGCGCTGTTGTAAGATACTCCTCCTGAAGCGCTGGGTAGATTTCCTTAAGCTGTGCAAGCTCTGTTACTAAAGAATCATAGGCTTCATCAGAAATTTCTGGTGCATCGTGTGTATGATACAGGGTTTGGTGACGTAAAATTTCGGTCGCAAGGTTTTGCGCCCGCTGGTATATTTCCTGTGGTACGGCAGCGTGGTTCATATTTTTCTACAGACCAATATATCCGTAGTCCCGAAGCGATGTTGTAGTTTCGATCGCCGTAGTACGAAGGTCGTTACTGGTAATTACCACGGTAATCGTTACACGCCCCACACTCTGCGGCGTTACTGTTGAAGGTACAACCGCAAAAGAGCCCGCCACATTCGCTACCGTAACCGTACTCCCCGAAAGCTGCGACGTATTGTTACATACAGCCAGCGTTGAACCTTCTACTCGAACAACCTCGAGGTTACCATTTGTAAAAGCATACTGTATACAGGCGCCACGCGAGTGGTCAAAAAACTTAATAATCGAGGTTGAGGCACTTGGTGACGTTGGCAAAACAACGGTTCCAGTACGAAGCTCTTTTGAAAGGAGATTCATAACAAACTGAGCCTCGGAAACATTTTTCTCAAGAGCTTTGGCACGCTGATAGCTTCCAAAGGATCGCGAAAAAATCAGCACTGTTGCAAGCATAATGAGCGACAAAATTGCTACCGAAATAAGAAGCTCAAGCATGGTAAACCCCTTACGGTTGGAAAGAGTATTTTGCATATTATGATTTCCAGTTAGTAAGTACCATCTCTGTGTACACACAGTGACTACTAATATTACAATTTACCGGTGAACCGCTCGCTGGTGGAAGATTAGCTGACCCCCAAACAACGAAACTGCGTACCGTAGCTGTTAGATTAGTACTATCGTAATCAATATAAATATAGCGGCGAAATTCCGCATTGCTCGATGTTGTAACATAGCGTTGCAACGAAGTATCGTATCGCATACCATACTGTACACTTGGGTTACCCTGCGAACTAGCGCAGTTCAGGGTTGTACTTGAAAACGAAACGTTGCAATGTTTTTTACTGTTATCAAAAGCAGCAAATCCCGTTCCTCCTGCCACAAAATCAGCGTCGCGAATATTACGAACTACCTCGATACCTTCCTGTGCCAAAGCGCTTGCCGCTATCGCATCACGCACTACAAAGCTATCCTGAGCCACTACCTGAAATAACTTTACGATAGTTAGAAGCCCTATAGAAAGCATTGCTAATGAAATAAGCGTTTCAGCAAAAGAAAAGCCGTACTTTAACTGCAATTGTTTTTTCACTACTTGCCTTACGGACATACATTTGTATTTTTATACACCTCTACTGAACCATTTACATTTGGACATACTACTACTGAATAACCCCCTTTCTGAACTATTACCGTCCTATTACTCGAAAGTGCTGCATGCGGCAAGGAATAATCTAGAGTACCACTATTAGCAAAAAACGTATTTGCAGAAAGATCTTCAGGAAGGAGATTTAAAGAAACTGATCCACAAACACCACTACTGTCCTTAGCGACATATTGAATACTCACTTGGCTGCCGCCCCAAATAACTCGGTACAAACAAGGTATGGTTCCATCTATATACTGACGTCCTGAGAGCGCAAGGATCTGAGCCTCGCGAATACGAGCTGACACCACTTGAGCCGCTGCCTCAACATCTCTTTCGTTTTTTTTCGTAGTAGACAAATAAATAATAAGGGTACTTAGAATACCTATAATAGCAATAACTACTAGGAGCTCAATTAACGAAAACGCATTCTTATATTTTTGCATAGAAATATTCACTACCCTTCTATTCTATCAAGAAACCAGGGGGAAAGAAACTCGAGTACCTCTGGCGCCAGAAATATGCACCCGAACAAAAGAACTCCTGATACTAAAAGGTATGGGGCGAATGGTACCGCACCAGTAAACTTTCCTCGCTTAATGCACCCGAGTACCAGCACCATGACTGCGCCTAACGTGAAGCTGAGGGTTAAAAATATCTGTGCGAGCTCTATACCCAAGAGCATACCCGCCCAAGTACCAATCCAGATATCTGCCTGACCCATCCAGGTTTCTTTTGATACAAGAACCAGTGCTGCTAAAAAACCGCCTACTGCTACTGCTCCAAAAAATGCCGAGGAAAGGGATGGTAACAGAATACTTGAGGGGTACCAATACAGCAGCGCTACAAAACACGCTATTAAGAGGCCATTAAGTGCCCATAAGAAGACTGTCGGGATCTTCAGAAAACGAATATCATACACCCCTATAACAACCATTATACTTATTGTTGCTAATAAGTATCCTCCAAAGAGTAGACCCTCTTTACCCATAAGCCAGGGAGAAAGAACGGTTATGCTCGCGAAAAGGAAGGCCGTTAAAACCTCGACAAGCGGATACTGCAAAGAAAGTGTCGTTTTGCAGTAGCGACATCGGCCTCGAATCTGTAAAAAGCTCACGAGCGGGATATTATCGTACCATCGTAATTGATGATTGCAAGCAAGACAGCGTGAACGCCCAGCGACAAAACTCTCATTTCTTTCGATACGAAAAATAACCACGTTTAAAAAACTCCCCACCAGCAAGCCAAAAATAAAGAGTGTAGCAAATACCATATATCCTTACTATAGCGCGTGTAACAAAAAAAACAAAACTCTCCATGTACGGAGAGTTTTGTTTAATATGTAATCCTAGAAAAATACTAGTTACAAGCTGCTACGAAAGTGGCTCCAGCTTCAGTTACAGAAGCGGTACAACCAGAAACAGCTGCCGAGGTAGCTGTTACACTGAAGGTTCCATTACCTGTGGCTCCACAACTAGATGTCACAGTTCCCCAAGTTGTTCCAGTAGTATCTGCTACTGTTGGAGCAGCAGTGTCACAGTCCAAAACCATCTTTGGGATAGCACCTGAGACTTCGCTCTTAAATGCAGCTTTCTGAGCCTTCACACGAGCACCTGACAAACTCACCAAAACAATTGAAGCGAGAATGCCAATGATGGCAATTACGATCAAGAGTTCGATAAGGGTAAATCCTTTTTTCATATTTTTGAAATCTATTTACTAATGCTACAAAAAAATAATACTAGTTACAAGCCGCACTGAACGTAACCCCTGACTCCGTAACAGCAGCTGTACAACCACTCACTCTACTTGCAGTATATTGCACACAGAACGTACCGGCCCCCGCAGTTCCACACGACTGAGTGCTTCCACCAGTACAGGTTCCTAGCGTTGCAGACCTTGTTCCTAAAATAGTGCCTGCTGCGTGGTTACCGGCAGCAGCGACATTTGCCGTTACAATATTTGCAGAATCACAAGCAAGAACCAGACTCGCAATAGTGCTTGTCATCTCGCTCTTAAATGCAGCTTTCTGAGCTTTCACACGAGCACCTGACAAACTCACCAAAACAATTGAAGCGAGAATGCCAATGATGGCAATTACGATCAAGAGTTCGATAAGGGTAAATCCTTTTTTCATATGCTCACCTCCTTTTGTTTAATTTTTATTTCTCTAGAGACACATTGCTCTCTTTCAAGTATAGCGCACCTAAAAAACAGCACAAGAGCATTGTCAATACCTATAGCTGTCCTGCTACATTGTAAATTGGTAACAGCACGCCTACTACCAAAATTGCCACACCTACCCCTAGAAAAACAATCAATACTGGCTCAATAAGCGATGTCAGATTCCTCGTCATGTGCTCCACCTCCTGGTTATAAAATTTACTGACGCTCGTCAATACTTGTGATGTAGTTCCTGTTTCCTCACTAATACGAATCATTTGTCCCACAATACTCGGCACTTCTGGTGCTGCCAAAAAGACTTCGCTAATATTCCCGCCTGACTTCACTCGTTCTGCTGCACGAAGCACAATATCCTGATAAATATGATTACCAATAACATCACTCACAATCACAAGTGACTTTACTACTGGAATACCGCTCTCAAGAAGCGAGCTAAAGTTCTCCGAAAATCGTGCAATATAAATGTTTTTTGCTAATACCCCAATAACCGGAATTCGTAACAATATACTCTCCCATTCTCTTCTCCCTCCTTCACTCTGTAGATAGTATACTGCACTAAAAATGCCAGCAACGAGTACTATAAGTACTGCCCACCAATATGCATTCATGAAGTCACCTACCCAGATAAGCATGCTCGTATACCACGGCACAGCTACCTTCATATCCTTAATAATGACTGTAATCTTTGGTAAGATGAAGGTTACAACCAAAAATCCAATCACAAAAGCCACCAAAAGCACAAAGGCCGGGTAGTATAAAGCGCCCTTAACCTTTGAAGAAAGTTGGTAGTTTTTTTCAGTATTTTCTGCAACAAAGCGAATCGCATGATGCAAATTACCCGAGGCCTCTCCTGCACGAATCATGCCAATGGTTAATGCATCAAAAATATCTGAGTGTTTCTCGAGTGCAGTTGAAAATGCCATTCCATCATCGATATCGTTCGTCATTTCGGTAAGCAGAGACCTTAGTCGAGGATTTGATACCTGCTCCTCAATGGTTTTTAATGAAGTTGTAATTGGTACGCGGGACTCTACAAGTGTTACAAGTTGCTGAAAAAAGATCAGCTTTTCCTTAGTGCTTATACCATGCCAATTTGGCACTAACGCGGATAACGAAAAGGGGCTCTTCTTATCGGCCAGCTTAAGTGAGATAGGAATGAGTTTATTTTCTTGTAGAATACTCGCCGCAGCATCAATATCTAATGCCTCCACGGAGCCCTCTCTTACCTCACCCTCCTGGGTTTTTGCCCGAAATAAAAACTTCATACACGTTTTTTTTATTCTTTACCGATCAACATCTCTAAATAATCCTGATTCTTAGCATATGTAAATGCTTCACGTAGCGTAATATGCCCCTGTCGCACCAAGGTAGCCAAAGCTCTGTCGAGTGAAATCATACCATCCTGCAAACTTGTTTCAATAACCGAATCAATCTGGTGGATTTTATTCTCACGAATCAGGTTTTCAACAGCATGGTTTTTATACATAATTTCTACCGCAGGAACACGCCCGCCACCAGACTTAGGAACTAACCGCTGTGATACAACACCCAAAAGGACATTGGCTAACTGATTGCGAATCTGAAGTTGCTGGTGCGAAGGGAATACGTCGATAATTCGATCAATTGTCTGAGCACAATCATTCGTATGAAGCGTAGCAAAAATAAGATGCCCCGTCTCAGCAGCGGTGATAGCCGTACTAATTGTTTCAAGATCCCGAAGCTCCCCCAAAAGAATGACATTTACGTCTTCACGAAAACAAGCTCGTAGTGCGTCTGGGAAATTTTTTGCGTCTCTACCAATTTCACGCTGATTAATAATACATCTGTTTTGACTATATACAAATTCGATTGGGTCTTCGATAGTGACGATGTGTTTATCGTATTGCTGGTTAATGTATTCGATAATCGCAGCTAATGTAGTTGATTTTCCGTGTCCTACTGGACCTGTAATAAGCACGAGTCCCTGTGATGCTTTTGAAAATTCGTAGAGTGACTCTGGGATACCGAGATCCTCAAGACTTCGTAAGTGATCCATCACAAAACGCATAATTATACCCACATACCCCTTTTGAATAAAAATATTCGTACGGAAACGCGCCTTATCATCGATACTGTACGAGAGATCAGTCTGTCCGGTTGCCAAGAGCTCTTGCTGCTTATCTTCAGTCATAAGGATCTCAGAGAACGCCTTTGTGTCCTTCGGTGTCAGAGGCTCTTCTTCAGTAAGTGGATGAAGTTTTCCATCGATACGAAGTGTTGGATGGTGTCCAACAGCTAAGTGAAGGGCTGATGCGCCCCGCTGAGAAACGATGATCAGAAGTGCTCGAAGACGTTGTTCGTAAGCTCGATTTTCCATAAGTCTTTAGTTATTTACAAGGATTACTCCGTATCCAGACTAACCATTGCGCCCTCGGTCACACGTTCAATTTCTGCAAGTGTCGTAATTCCCTTAATGACCTTCAAAATACCATCCTCCTTCATGGTTAACATATTCTGTCGTCCAGCAGCTTCAATAATCATTGCTTCGTTTGCATTCTTTTCAGCAATAATATCATGAATCTCATCATTTATCTCTACTACCTCATACAGCGCAATTCGTCCTTTATACCCTGTGTTCGAACACTTTTCACAGCCCTTCCCCTGATACAGCAATACCTCCTTCATATCCTGAAGTCCGTACGCGGCAAGCTCCTCCTTACTAATATTTTTTATAATTGATTCAAGCGACTTTTTTTGCGAATCCATCATATGTGCCACTTCTTTACACCCATCACAAATACGACGCACTAAGCGCTGTGCAGCAACAGCCTTGAGCGACGATGTAAGAAGAAATGGCTGAATACCCATATCAACCAGGCGAGGAATAGCGCCGATAGCACTATTGGTGTGAAGAGTCGAGAGTACTAAATGCCCCGTAAGTGCCGCGTGGATGGACAACTCAGCTGTTTCGCTATCACGGATTTCTCCCACCATTATAACATTTGGATCTTGACGCAAAATTGAACGAAGTCCAGTTGCAAAAGTATAACCAATTTCTGGACGAATCTGACTCTGGTTAATTCCCTCAATAAAATACTCTACCGGGTCTTCAAGAGTAATAATGTTTCGCTCATCCTGGTTTAAAATCTGCAGAAAGGTGTATAATGTCGTTGACTTACCTGATCCCGTAGGACCCGTAATGAGAATGATACCGAACGGCTCCAGAATTTTTTTTGTAAGAACTTCTTTATTACGACCCCAGAGTCCCAACTTATCAAAATCTACAACACTCGTACTTTTCTCTAGGACACGCATTACGATCTTCTCACCATCGAGTACTGGTAAACTTGAGACACGAAGATCGACCGTCTTGCCATCTTTCTCAAAGCGAAATCGCCCATCTTGTGGCTTACGCTTCTCGTCGATCTTTAAGTTGCTCAAAATTTTAATACGTGAAATCACGGCACGCCCCACGTCGAGCGGAAACACAAGTTCAGCCTTGAGTAAACCATCGACACGAAAACGAACTCGGTAATTTTCACTAATTGGCTCAATATGAATATCACTTGCTCTTCCTTCGAGTGCATGACTAACTATCATTTCTACCAAGTTAGCGATTGGCGTATCTTGTAAAGTTTGTGGTGCTGCTTTTTCACCTTCCTTCCGTACAACCTGCTGCGAAGATTCTTCTTTCTTAAGTGACAAAATAGCATTACTCAAAGCCTTTTCTGTTCCCTGATACTGACGCAAACAGGCGTCAATTGTTTTGCTTGCTGTGAGGGCGACCTGAATCTCCACACTCTCTTTCTCGGCTAAAAAACGTAGTGTGTTGAGCGTCTGTACATTCTGCGGATCCTCCAGAGCCACATACAAAACTCCCTTCTCGAAGTTATACGGAAACATCCGGAACGTCTTCGCGGTCTCCTCGGGAATGTAGACTAAGAACTTCTTCTCGAAACTTTCGGGGAGATCAGTAATATAAGGTATACCAAGATTGCTCGCTCTCGTCTGAAGTGACTGCGCGTCTACCACATTTCCTTTTTGTAAAATGGTCTGAGTATCCCCCACCATATGATTACATATTATTCAAAGGGGTTAGCCTTTCCTTCGGTACCAACTGGCGAAGCAGGGACGCGATTAGTTACACGGTTCTGAATTTCTTGACTCACAGAAAAGTCCATAGTGGTGTTTTGGAGAGCTGGAAAAGTTACCGCTACCTCACCCATTGGCGCTTTTGCTATCGTCTGATACGGAAAGAACGTGAGGTACTTTACTGTCAGTGCCCCAGAAGACCCTTCGGCACCACCTTCATTAAGACTTACTTCCAGTGTCTGCAGCAAGTGCAACCGATCAAGCCCCTGAAGTTTACCTATCAAATCTTTAATGCCCCCATAAGCACCTACTGCTTCCAGTTGCGCTTCGTACTGCTGCACCCTTGGTACAGTATATTGTGGCCCTGTCATTACAACTGCTGTTGAGTCATCCGCTGGAACAACCGCTGTCGTATCTGCTGCAAACACTGCCGAACCAGCGCCTCCAGAAACAGGCACACTTCCCCTGTCCGGGGCATCCTTGAGGATAATATTTGCTGTTATAAGACCTGCCTGCGTTGTTAAAAAGTTTAAACTATCCACCGAGCGAGCCTCGTCTTTTGTTTGAGGCAAATACGAAGCCACGCTCTCTACTGCATCCTTGTTGCTCGTCATTTGCGCAGTTACAGCATCAGAATTAGCCACTACACCAGAAACTTTTTCGGCATAGGCTCTTGCTTGGTCTCGCTCAGCACGTTTTAGTATGTACATATCGAAATCTGGCTTCACGAAAGCAATCAATACGTAGACACCCACTATCATGAGTGTTGGAATTAACAAGATTTTTATCTTCATAGTGTTAGCACTTACTCTTTCTTAGATTTAACGTTAGTAGCTTTTTATCCCTGTGGCTCTATAGCGGTATTTGAAGAAACCTGTGGCTTACTCTCTACAACAAACTCAAAGTTTATCTGTCCCGTATCGGTTCGCTCTGATTTTGAAACATGCATTTCGTTAAACGCGGCCTCGCTGCGGTAGCGAAGCAGCTGCTCTGCAACAAATCGATAATCACTTGTAGTTCCCTTTATCACTACTGATCCATCGTTTACTTGCCGGTAGCTCGTAAGGCGTACCTGAGGGATAGTCGTTTTTTCCAGCATAGCCAAAGCATCAACACCATTCAGAGCATCCGTTTGCGCTGAGCGAATAGTCTGTGCTCGATCATAAAAATCCTCAGCCGCTTGTGCTGTCTCCGGAGAAAGTTGCTGTAAAGCTTCGGTTGTTTTTGCTTGATAGGAAGCCGTTTCGCGATCAAGGCTAAAAATTAAAAGCCGCTCGATACCCCACAGTCCGAATGATACTCCAAAGATAAGTAACCCAAACATGAGGCTTTTGTCTCTGGTCTTTCTGACTGGTGCCGCTATGGTTGCTGCACGGGTATCACGTGTACCCACGGTAAATGTTGCCATAAAATACTCTACTACAAGTTATATTTTTTTATTAAGCTTATTCCATATTCCCGAAAACGATGATCCTTTCTGTATATTTTTTTTACCGCGACTCTCGTATACTCCGAGTGCTACTCCAAGCGCTACTGCGAATTGTGTGTCAAAGTACCGATCTCGTTTAAATCCCTGGGGTAACTTAATGCCCCGCCACGGATCACCCATACTTACCGGTGCACCAAGTTGTTTTTCTAAAAACTTCTCAATGCCCGTAAGCTGAGCTCCCCCACCAGAGAGAATGTATTCATTGCACTGAGCCAAAGGGTTCTTCTGTGCTGCTAGCGCCTGAAGATGCTGACATTCAGAAACAATAGCATCAAGTGCTGGAAACTGAATACTTGTCTCTGATACATTTAAATAGTCAGTGCCGCTCTTTTTCATATCCTCAGCACGCTCTGGCGCTACACCCATTAATTCAGAAAGCGTCCGGGTAAAATCTTTACTTCCTATACTAATACCACTGCTGGCCTGTACTTGTCCGTTTTGTACCACAATACAGTTCGTTGCTTTAGAGCCAATATCAATAATCATCTGCGTGCCTTGTTTGCCATGTGTCAAGGCTCGTGCTAGCGAGAATGTTTCCAGTTCTTCAAAAACAATTGATGCGCCGGCACTCGTAATATACGATTCGTACTTCTGTACCTCGTTTTTCAGAGCTGCCGCCAAAAGAATGCGCATGTGCCCTCCTGGAGCCGCAGCACTCGGAGCGATAACCTCGAGGATATCCCATGAAAGCAGCACATCCTCTGGTTTAGACGGAATATACTTACGAGCCTCGAACTGTACGGCATTTGTCAATTCATCTTCTTCCAAATAAGGAAGCTCAATAAGTACTACCAAGCCCATATACGCCGGAAGTGACACCGCCACTGAACCCGTGGCTGGTTGTATCTTATGAAATAACGCTCGTATACGCAGCGTTATTTCTTCACTAAAAGAACGCTCGGCATCCGCCGGTAATCCATCCTCAATTTTTCTTAAGCTCACCTCGCCAAAATTTTGGAGGGCTACGCTTGACTCACTCATCAAGAGTTCAACAATCTTGACCGAAGAGGCCCCTACATCGATACCAACAATGGAGTTTTTTTCAAAACCAAACATAATTTGTGTATTCTTTTTTCTTTTCTTTTATCATACAGTATTTTTGCACAGTACACAACGCAGTTTTATTCTAAATCAAACCGAAAAACACCTCCCAAGATCCTGCTAGACGGAATTGACATTTCATCCAAAAAAAACTATCCTAGAGGGAGCTTTCTGGCTCTCTTGTTTCATTCATCCTATGCCACAGACCTTTCACGACAAACTCACTTTCCATGCCCGTCACTCGCTCGAAGAAGCAGCGAACCTGGCGCGCTTTACCCATTCTCCCCTCATTAACATCGAGCACTTTTTGCTCGCCCTCTTTTTAGAAAAAGGTAGCCTGGGGAGCATTCTACTCCGCTCAATGGGCTTTGAGGGCGAGTCACTGTCGGCTCTTTGTTTAAAAAAATACCCCGACCTCACCCCTGTTGGCGTGGGCGACACTCTGCCGCTTTCTGAACCCGTCAAAGATATTGTTCGCCGCGCCTATTCTCTGGCTAGTGAATTCCAGTACCCCTATGTCGGTACCGAGCACCTGGTGTACGCTCTCATGGAGATTGAATCTGCAGCGCTTGATACACTACTCGATACTCTGGGTATCGATGACAAAAAAATCGAAGCTACGTTGTCTTCACATATGAGTCTCGACCAACTACCATCACTCGGAAAAATTCTCGAGGCATCAGAAGGTGTGTTTACTTCGAAAAAAGAAAAGGGTGAGACCCCCTTTCTCGACCAGTTCACCGTCGACATGACTGCCGCGAGCCGTACCAATCCAACTATTTTCATCGGCCGTGAAGAAGAGCTTGACCGCCTCATGCAGACACTGTCTCGCAAGAACAAAAACAACCCCCTCCTTTTGGGTGAGCCTGGCGTTGGAAAAACTGCCTTAGTAAGTGCCCTCGCTCAACGTATCACCAGCGGCAAGGTGCCACACTACCTCAGTAACAAGCGTGTCCTCTCGCTGGACCTCGCCCTCACTGTTGCCGGAACGAACTTCCGCGGAGAATTCGAGAACCGCCTGAAGGAAATTATTCGCGAAGCCACCGAGAACCCAGACACCATTCTCTTCATCGATGAAATCCACACACTGGTTGGTGCCGGAAACACTCAGGGCGGCCTCGATGCAGCCAACATCCTCAAGCCGGCCTTAGCCCGTGGCGAAATCCGCTGTATTGGCGCTACTACCTTTGGTGAGTATAAAAAACATATCGAGAAGGACCCTGCCCTCGAACGCCGCTTCCAGGCAATCGCCCTCACCGAACCAAGCCCCGAGGAAGCTCTCCGGATACTTCTGGGTGTCCGTGGCGAATACGAGCTTTTCCACGGCATTGCCCTACCAGAACCCTTGGTCCGTCGCGCTGTCGATTTATCAGTCCGCTACATTCATGACCGCTTCTTACCAGATAAGGCTTTCGACATTATAGACGAAGCCTCTGCCTTGGCGCGCCATAGCCTGCCAGTCTCGAAAGAAATACTCAGTAAAGGCGAACTCGAAACCCGCATCCGTGGGCTCGAAGAAGAAAAACAAGTCGCCCTACGTGACGAGCGCTATGACGAGGCTGCTAGCCTGCGCGACCGCATCCTGGAACTCAGCAAAACACTCGAGACGCTCACCGCAAAACTTGCCAAAAAAAGCACTGTCCTCCCGGTACTCGAAAA
>CAZCQJ010000005.1:45517-52617 GCA_964500865.1 uncultured Bdellovibrionales bacterium
TGTGGCACGTATGAGTAACATTCCCCTTGCGGTTATCGCCAACGATAACCCACGCGAACGCATAGTACACCTCCAAAAGGCGCTCACCAAAAACCTCATGGGGCAGACTGCTGTTATCGATGAACTCACCCACACTCTCACTCAGGTAACCCTTGGTCGCCGCGCCAAAGATAAACCACTGGCGTCATTCCTGTTCCTCGGGCCAACCGGCGTCGGAAAAACTTTCACTGCTAAACTGCTCGCCGAACATTTCTTTGGGAGCCAAAAATCACTCATTCGTTTTGACATGAGCGAATTTGGCGAGCGCCACAGCGTGGCTCAGATGCTCGGTGCGCCTGCTGGCTACGTTGGGTATGGCGAAGGTGGCAAACTCACCGAAGCCGTCCGCAAACACCCGTACTCGGTGATTCTCTTCGACGAAATCGAAAAGGCTCACTCAGACGTCTTTAATATTCTGCTCCAAATCCTCGACGAAGGCACCTTAACCGATGCCGAAGGCCGCCGCGTCGACTTCCGCAACACGCTGATTATCCTCACCTCAAACCAAGGCAGCGAGCACCTGACTACTGGTGGCCGCATTGGTTTTCAGTCTGACGAAGAAACTACCAAAAAGAACATCCATACTGGCCTCATCCAAAAGAGCGTCGAGAAGGCCTTCCGTCCAGAAATCCTGGCCCGCATTCACACCTCGCTCATTTTCGCGCCGCTTTCCGAAGCCGCCCTGCTCGCTATCACCAAACACGAAGGCAGTTTGCTCCTCAAACACTTTGCTCAAGAAGGCATTACCATTACTGTGGCGCCAGCGGTGTATAAAAAAATAGTGGCCGAGAGCAGCGCACTTACCCAAGGTGCCCGCTTAGTTCACAAGAACATCCAAAAACTCCTCGAGCGCCCTATCATCACCGCCCTGCTAGCAGCACCAGACGCCACTCACTTTACGGTTACGCTTGCGACTCCGAAAGTTACCAAAAAAGCTTCTGGTAAAAAAGCTTCTGGTAAAAAAGAGGCTCCTACAGAAGTTTCTGGTCAAAACCAAAAAGACATAATCGTGTGTCAGCCAGCACCTCGTTCCAAAAAATAATCAGCACGCTTAGTCAATCCGCTGTTGACCTGTTTTTTCCGCGCGCCTGCGTAGGTTGCACGCGCCCCGGCACACTCCTCTGTCAAGACTGCGCCAAAAATATCCCCCAACTCAAGCACCAAGTATGCTACCAGTGCCAAAGGGTTACTACCCGCTTTGGCGAGCACTGCACCGAGTGCCCTAAAACGCCGCTCGACGGAGTGTTTAGCGCTACCTGCTACCAAGTGCCACTTATGCAGCGCCTGGTTCATTTGTATAAATACGGGTTCATCCGTAGTCTCGCAGAGCCTCTTGGTATTATTCTGGCAGAGCAGCTCGAAAAAAGCGCGCTACCATTGCCAGACATCGCGCTCGCCGTACCGCTCCATCCACGTCGCCTGCGCTTCCGTGGCTTTAACCAGAGCGAACTCCTTTTGCAGGCTACAGCCAGGCATGCACTTTTCCCGCTCACCGTAACTAATGGCATTTTACTGCGTACCCGCTACACCAAACCACAACAAAAAACGAGCCACAAACAAGAGCGCCTCGAAAACTTGGTGGATGCTTTTACGATTACCGATGCCGCAAGTATCAAAGGGAAAACCGTGTGGCTTTTTGACGACGTCGCCACTACCCACAGCACTCTCCTCGCCTGCGCCACTGCCCTCAAACAAGCCGGCGCCAAACACGTCTACGGCATAGTCGTCGCCAGCGTGGTACGGTAAATTACCCTACAGATTTTCTTCTAAAAACTTTTGTAACTCTGAAACGGGACGAGTCTCATTATCCCAAAGGTACGCCTTAATACCAACAGACTGCGCGCTTTTCACTGCCTCTGGATTATGCTCAAAATAGACAACGTCCTGCGGCACCAGCGAAAAGTGGGCCAGCATTTTTTGATAATATTCTGGCTCTGTTTTTTCTGGATTATGCTTCAGGGTAAATACCTCATAAGGCATTTCTGTTAATCCAAATCGGATAAACTGCTCATCGTTCGCGCCTGTAAGAATAATCTTTGTATTCGGGAAACTATCCAACATCTCCTGCAGGGGCCCAAAGACACAGAAACCCTCTACTGCCTCAACTATAAAAGCATCCACCGCATCAACAAGAATCGTTTTCATGGTTAATATTTTATTTACTTACAATCGCAGTCACTTCGATTTCAGTCTTTGCGTCCCTGCGAGTCATCGCATTTACCTCTACTAAGAGCTTCGATATCCTCTTGCTGATGATTACCATTAAGATATTGCTTGTATGCAATAAGCTCTCCCTTTGGCATTACAGAAAGGCGCATACCAGCATACTCGACCCAGTTTCCTTGTGCAGGATCAGTTGGAATAGCCGCCCATGTATTCGATTTTTCATCGAATACTTTTGCGCTTTCTGCAGCGCTTATATCAAACTCCTGACCATTACGTTCAAGAACAACTAAATAGACGTCCCACTTCTCGTCGACATACCGAGTGGGTCCATAGGTTATAAACTCACGAACATCATCAATAATTTCCAAAAGTCTTTCTTCAGGTATATCTATGTCAATATCATTAAGCGGACGACTTGAGCCGTATATTTTAGCTGCTAATCCTCCGGAAATTTGCCATGGGATATTATGTTTCTCGAGTAGCGCAGTGATCCACTTAAGCGATTCTTTTTGAACATCAGTAAGACCGTTCATAATTTGATTCATACTTTTTCATAAAATTTTCAACCAATAAATCTTCTACACTACACTTGCTAGTATATCAGATACCAAAAAACCACCTTGCGGTGGATTTTTATTCTTTGTGAATCATCGCAGTTACTTCAACCTCAATCTTTGCGCCCTTGCGAGTCATCGCAGTTACCTCTACCAAAGTGCTTGTTGGTTTACTCTTGGCAAACCACCTGTCTCGGATAGCCGAAACCTTTGGTAGGTCATGCATGTCTGTCAGAAATATCTGTGCCTTAACTACGTCGTCTATAGTAGCGCCTGCTGCTTGGAGTATTTTTTCGAGCGCCTGAAATACAAGCTCGGTCTGCTCCTCGATGTCATCTGTTATAACTTCGTTATTTTCGTTCTTATCAGTTTGCTGGCCTGACACGTAGATAAGATACGCATTCCCAAGATCAATCTTTTTTGCTGGCGAATAGATTCCTCGTGAGCCCTGGTAATCCTTTGGGTAAATATCCTTGATCATAGATCCGCGTTTTTTATTTTGACAGATACGTATCTAAATCAACCCGCGTAAAATCGATCAACTGTTTGCTTTCTAAATCAAAATGAGCGTTCTGGTAAGGATTATCTTTCCAGTCCAGATTGAAAGGATTCAGCTGGTACATATACACCGTGCTTTTTAGCGGACGCCCCGGGTAACAAAACAACACCCACTTTTGCTGTCCTTGAATGTATTCATTCGGAAGTTTTACTTCGTTTTTTGTAAGAAGATAGAACATTAAGATTTCTTCCAAAAAGAAGTTAACCTGATTCTCTCCCATCTCCCTACCGTAAACCTCGCAGTCTTCTTGAATATATTTTTGAAACAACTTATCTTCGTTATAAATATTTTTTAAAGAATCGAACAGGGCTTTGAAGTTTTTAGTCCCAACATATAATTGTGCCCAAGCCATATAACTAAAGGCATGCTGAATTTGGAAATCCAGATTATTCTTTTCTACAATTCTCTGAAGACCATTCTTGTGGTCAACAATCTGAGCCATAATAGAATTCTTTAGCTCTGGGGCCGATCTATTACTATAAAGATACAAGAAGTCGCTATAAATAAAGTTAAGGCCGATGAGCGGTTTAGAAACTTTTGCTGTATGAAAATGCCTTACATCGTTAATACACTGTTCGGGGCTTTGTCTAAGAAAGAGCTTATTCATTGAAAGACCAAACAAAAGCAATCCCTTTTCTGGTGGGAGTTTATTGATATCAAAAAAAGTATTTACCTCTAAGTTCTTCATAGTAAGCACCTAAGAAGTCCCACTAGAAACTATTTTAAAGTAGCGTATCTTGCGCTAGCTACTCATTGCGGTGTTTTTTGAACGAAGTTCGAACATTTTTTGACGAAAATCCGAATTCCGAATTTTAAAATCCAATCGCTCGGGCGGGCAAAAAGGAAGGGGGTTGGGGGGAAGGAATTTTTGCCCGCCCTCGCTTTCCGATTCCAATTTTTTTCCGCCGCCGCCGAATTTCGTGCCAGTGAAACTGGCGCGCCGCCTATTCTTTGTCTCCGTAATGATTAATTGCGTAAGAAAGAACGGCTCCAATTATATCGTGATTTCCTTGTTGCGCAAACTTTATCAATCTTGGTTTTGAACGATTGTTTTCCGAAAATTGTAATCCATTTGTAAAAAGCTGAATATCTAAAATTTTATCTAGTTTGACGGCAAAAGATTTATTATCACCTCGGAAAACAGCTCGCTTGCTGGTGATGATTAGTTCGCCACTACTTACAGCAACAACTCCTGTTTCGCTAGTTATATGCCCACGGTGTCCGCCTACTCTGTAGCTAACACCTTTCATAACTCGGAAACTCATTCCTTGTGAACCGCCTTCATATTTTCTGCGTAAAACTTTTTCTTCGGCTAATGTAGCTGGTTCAATCCAATATGCTTTTTCGCCCTTTTGCATTATTAAATTCGTTACTTGCACCGTGGGCATATTGCCTTGCTGGATTTCGTTCAAAAGACGCAAACGAGCAAGTTCTTTTTTGTTGTGCTGAATTTCGTCATCCGCCAAACCAAGAAATTTTTGAATTTTTTCAAGTTCCTGCTCCTCATCTTTCGTAACTTGCTGATCTTCTTTGGTAGCTGAAAAAGCCGACGCAAAAATCTCAGCTCTCATTCCTCTTACATCTTCATCAGTTAAACCAAACTCGCTTTTCTTTTTATCAAGTTCGTCAATTTCTTCTTTGGTAATTTTTCCGTCATTGACAGCTCGAAGCAACGCCTGCTTAAAATCTTTTTTATTAAGAGATTTTTGCTTGGCGTCTTTATACTTATTTACGATTGTTTGGAAAATTCCCATAATTTTTTTAGCTTAATCCTGTGCTATATTTTTTAAAATTAAAAATTACTAGTCATTAAGATGTTGAATGGCGTAATCCGCCTCTGATTGTGTGAACTTTTCGCCATACGCAGAAGTGAGCTGATCGTGAATGCCAGCTGGGGACATATTCATAGTGTCTTGATAGGTCTTTGCCTTAGCTAAGGCATTTGCATTCCAGTCAGCTTTTACATTGTCTATTGCATACTGTGCGGCGGCTGCCGAAAACTTCTCGCCATATTCTGAAACTAACTGATCATAAACACCCCGTTTGGACATATGCATTGTGTTAGAATATGAAGTGGCTTTGTTGAGGGCAGATTTATACTCGGCCGGCACATTTTTCGCTGCTTCCTCGGCCTCTTTTTGTGCTTTTGCCTCAGCTTCTTGTTTTGCTTTAGCTTCGTCTGCCTGTTTCTTGGCGAGAGCTTCGTCAGCGTCTTTCTTGGCTTGTTCCTCTGGGCTTAATTGTTTTTGTTCTGTTTTTTGTTCTGCCGCTTTTTCGTTAGTGTTTGATTGTGTTTGTTTGCTAGTGTCAGTTGTCATTCCAAACATGACAAAAAAGACAACGGCGGCAATACCAAAAATCAAACCTATTTTCTTCCTTGTGATTTCGCCTTTGATAAAACGAGAAAAAATCGTTGGTTTGACTAACCCGATTATTAAACAGACAAACGACACGAGAAATAAAAGTAAAAATAAGTTATCCATAGTTTTGTTCCTTTAATTTATTAAATTATATTATTTTTGTTGCATTTTTTCAATTTTTTTCTGGCATTTTGCAATACGATTATCCCAATCTCCATTCCAACCTTGATCCTTAGCTTGTTTGGCATATTTTACTGCTTCATCAAATTTTCCCTGTTTCTCTAAAATGATGCAAAATTGAGAATATCCCTCGTGAGCTGGCAGTGGACTATCAGGATATTCTTTCTTAAATTCCGCCGCTGCCTTTTCTGCAATTTCTATTTGTTTTAAGGCAGAGTCAATTAAAATTTGTAATGACTTTGGATCGCTATCTCTATTCTTATAAAATAATTTCATTTTAGTTGGATAGAAAAAATGCAAGTTAAGTATATCTTTTTCCGTTCCAATAAAATCTTCCGCTTTTGAAATTATTTTATGTGCGAGATTTCTGTCTCTTGGATTATCAAACCAACCAGTCAAAGAAGTAAGAAATGACAATGGGCTACTATTGCTTAACATTTCAAACTTTCCTTTTATCAGAGTATCTCTTGATGCACCCATCGGCTGAAAAATAGCAACCATATGATTTCTTTCTTCTTCTGTAAAAGTATTCAACCACCAATCTTTCAAATTAAAATATCCAATATATCCTTCGGGGTCATTATTCGATTTAAATATTTTTCCAAAAATCATAATCTACTTTATTAATTCATCAACACTAACATCCAATGCTTTTGATATCTTTTTAAGTGTATCTAGTGTTGGGTTTTGGTTTTTGCCAGCTTCTATTTTAATAATTGTATTATTAGCAACATCGGCCAATCTCGCTAATTTCTCTTGAGATAAACCTCTTGCTTCTCTAAATTTTCTAAGTGTTTTTGTAATGTTTGACATACTAATATCGTAGTAGTAGAATTAAAGTATCAGTAATATTAACTTTCAACTACTTTAATGCTACACCAAAAAATAAAAATAGTAAAGAGCGAGGGAGTAAATCTGTTGTGTGCGCACGGGTGGGCGGGGCAAACACAACTTCTTTGTTGGCGGCGCATTTCGCAAAGCGAAATACGAAATTCGGCGGCGGCGGAAAAAAATTGGAATCGGAAAGCGAGGGCGGGCAAAAATTCCTTCCCCCCAACCCCCTTCCTTTTTGCCCGCCCGAGCGATTGGATTTTAAAATTCGGAATTCGGATTTTCGTCAAAAAATGTTCGAACTTCGTTCAAAAAACACCGCCAAGAATCACATTTCAAAAAATCAAGGTTGGAAGCCTCGGCGCAAAGCGCCTCGGCATGGTATTTTTCCGCAATTTTGAAGGCATTTTT
>CAZCQJ010000006.1:0-34208 GCA_964500865.1 uncultured Bdellovibrionales bacterium
GATACCGAAATGCCTATCCTCCTTCCTATCGAAGACATCTTCTCAATCGTTGGACGTGGAACCGTAGTAACCGGACGTATCGAGCGTGGAATCCTCAACCTTACTGACGAAGTAGAAATCGTTGGTCTCCGTGACACCCAGAAGACGGTTGTTACCGGAATTGAAATGTTCAACAAAAACCTCGATAAGGGTATGGCTGGTGATAACGCCGGAATCCTCATCCGTGGTATCAAGAAAGAAGACGTTGAGCGTGGACAGGTTTTGGCCAAGCCAGGATCAATCACTCCTCACACTGAATTTGAAACCGAAGTATATATCCTTTCAAAGGAAGAAGGGGGACGTCACACTCCATTCTTCAAGGGGTACAAGCCTCAGTTCTACATCCGTACCACAGACGTGACCGGTGAAGTAGAACTTCCAGCAGGAACCGAAATGGTTATGCCTGGTGACACTGTAGCTCTTAAGGTAAAACTTTTGGCTCCAGTTGCTATGGAAGACGGTATGCGCTTCGCCATCCGTGAAGGTGGACGAACCGTAGGTGCCGGTGTGGTAACCAAGATCATCAAGTAGAGTTCTCTTTTTCAAGAGTATCAAGTGGGCGCAATCTTCCCGGATTGCTCCCACAAAGATTCCCTCGAATCAGCGAGATCACAGTGTGTGAGAATAAGATATTTACAAATCCGTAGTACCTATGTCGAAGACAGAAAACCCAGCCGCACTGCGTGTGCGCATTAAGATTAAGGCGTTTGATCATAAAGTGATCGATCAGTCAGCTCGCAAGATCGTCGAGACCGCCGAACGAACCGGAGCCAGCATCGTTGGTCCAGTGCCACTTCCTACCGAAGTTCACCGAATGACCGTAAACCGCTCAACTTTCGTTCACAAGAACTCACGAGATCAGTTCGAAATGCGGGTTCACAAGCGTCTTATCGACATCATCAACCCAAATCCAAAGACGGTAGATAACCTCACTAACTTGGACCTTCCTGCGGGAGTAGATATCGAAATAAAAATGTAGGACTGGACAAAATTTTCGTTCTCGTATATACTCTCTAAGAACTCGATTAAGTCTCGCTTCACTCAGTGTTGTCGCGAAGCGGAGATACTACTCGAGCCATCATAAAGATTTTCTTTAAGACTGGCTCTTCTTGTAGAAAGGTCAGTTTTTTTCACTCAAATTTCTGTTATTACTTATGAAATTCCTCATCGGCAAAAAACTAGGCATGACCACTCTCTTCGACGAAGAACGAGGGGCTTTGAACGTGACACTCTTGGAGTGTGAAAAAAACACGGTGGTAGAAAAGCGTACTATGGAAAAGAATGGCTACTTGGCTGTTGCTGTAGAAGCTCCAAAGACCGCTCGAAAAAGCGTTATCCGCGAATTCCGTCTCGATAAAGACCGCAAATTTGACGCTGTAGATGCTCTTGCGAAAGAACTCGAGGCCGTAGAGGTTGGCAGTAACCAAACCGTAGAAACCTTTACTATCGGTGACAAGGTAAACGTGACCGCTATCAGTAAGGCTAAGGGATTCCAGGGTGTTGTGAAGCGCTACAACTTTAGAGGAGCTCCTGCAAGTCACGGACGAAAGCACGATATGCGTAAGCCAGGAAGTATCGGTGCTACCTTCCCAGAACACGTTATTAAAGGACGTCGTATGGCAGGTCGCATGGGTGGAAAGCAGATCACAACCCGTGGACTCGAAGTAGTACACGTGGACGCCGAGAAAGGTATCTTGGCCATCCGTGGTGCAGTGCCAGGTGTTGCTGGTCGCATCGTCAAGATTTTTTCAAGCAAATAGTCATAGAGTATGCCAAAGATTCAGGTAAAAAACATTGCAGGAAAGGAAGTTCGCGAAGAGGATCTCTCAGAGGTTATTTTCGGTGCTAAGTCAAACGACACCTTGCTTCACCAGGTATACGTTGCTTTGATGTCAAATCTCCGTAAGGCGATTGCACACACGAAAGATCGTAGTGATCGTCGTGGTGGTGGTAAAAAGCCATGGAAGCAGAAGGGAACAGGACGTGCTCGTGCTGGTTCTTCACGTAGCCCACTGTGGCGTAAGGGTGGTGTGACTTTCGGTCCTACCAAAGATCGTAACTTCTCGAAGAAGACGACTGCTCGTATGCGTCAGAAGGCAACCATGATCGCTCTTTCAGAAAAACTGCGCTCAGGAAAATTGATCGTTCTCGAAGACTTAGCATTCACCAGCACCAAAACCAAAGAAGCTGCCGCAGCCTTAAAGGCCCTTGGTATCGAAGGACGCAGCGTTCTGTTTGGTTTCGAAGGTGAGGAGCTTGCCGTAACACGTATCCTCAAGAACATTCCACGTACGAACGTGACACTCTCAGAAAACATGAACGTGAAAGAACTTCTCGATAACGAATACGCAGTTATCTCACTCGCTTCGCTCCCAGTATTCGAGAAGCGTTTCGCTGACTGGAAATAAACCCCTCTATTGTAATCGCTATGGCAATTTTTCAAAAAACAACCAAAGAAGCAAAGACCACAAAGAAGCAGGGTGGTTTTGCTAAGAAGGCAATCGAGGTAAAGCCGAGTGCTTTGGCTCACCGCTATATTCTTCGTCCACGCGTTACCGAAAAGTCGTATGCACTGAACGCTGCGAACCAGTACGTCTTTGAAGTAGCTCGTGATGCTCACAAAACCGTTATTGCACGAGCGATTCAGGAAGCTTTCGGCGTAGAGGTAATTGACGTACGTACTGTGAACTTGCCATCTAAAACCAAAAACTTTGGTCGCAAGGCAACTCCAGGAACTCGTGGTGCTGTGAAAAAGGCAATCGTTACCATCAAGGAAGGTCAGTCAATCGAACTCTTTAAGGCAGGGGTATAAACAAGTATTATGGCAATTAAGATTTACAAACGAAATACTGCTGGTCGCCGCAATATGTCTGTGGTGAAGCCAGAAGGTGTAGTAGACCGCGCTCCAGAAAAGAGCCTCTTGGCCCCGCTGCACAAAAAAGCTGGTCGTTCACACGGAAAGATCTCTGTGCGTCACCAAGGTGGTGGACACAAGCGTCGTTACCGTATGGTAGACTTCAAACAGCAGAAGTTCGACATCCCTGGCAAGATTGTTGCCCTGGAGAAGGACCCAAACCGTTCTGGCCTGATCGCCCTTATTCACTACAAGGATGGTGCGAAGGCATATATCTTGGCTACCAACGGTATGAAGGTAGGGCAGACGATTGTTTCCGGAGAACACGCGCCGATCGAAAACGGAAACCGCGTTATGCTCCGTAACATTCCCGTCGGGACTACTATTTGTAATATTGAAATGAAAGTCGGTAAGGGTGGGCAGATCGTCCGCAGTGCCGGTAGTCAGGCAAAGCTGATGGCTCTCGATGGAGAGCTGGCTCAGGTGAAGCTCGCTTCTGGCGAAATTCGTTTGGTTCACAAGAACTGTTTTGCAACGCTCGGACAGGTAAGTAACTTCGAGCACAGTGCAGAGCGTATCGGTAAGGCCGGACGTAGCCGCTGGAAGAACCGTCGTCCGTCTGTCCGTGGTAGTGCCATGAACCCGGTAGATCACCCGCACGGTGGTGGAGAGGGACGTCAGCCGCTGGGTATGCACCCACGTACACCTTGGGGCAAGCTCACACTCGGAAAGAAAACTCGTAAGCGGAATAATCCAACCAACAAGTACATCGTTCGCCGTCGTAACAAGAAATAAGCTATGTCTCGAAGTCTCAAAAAAGGTCCATACGTAGATCCTCGCGTCCTCAAGAAAATTGAGGGGAAGCAGGTTGGTGATCGCACGGTTATTAAAACCTGGTCACGTGCCTGTGTTATCTCACCAGAAATGGTTGGGTTTACCTTTGGAGTACACAATGGACGCGAACACACTCCTGTTTTTGTCACCGAAGAAATGGTAGGGCACCGTTTGGGAGAGTTTTCTCCAACGCGTAAGTTTTACCGTCATGGTGGTAAGATGCAAAAAGAACTCGAACAAGCTGCTAAGCAGCGTGAAATCGACGCTGCCAAAGCTGCTAAGGCTTCAGCTACTGCTAAGAAGAAATAAGTATGAACGTACAAGCAACCCTCCCAAATCTTCGTATCTCACCTCGCAAAACGCGTTTGGTTACGCGTGCCTTGGTTGGTGCTTCGGTAGACGAAGCGCTTCTGCAGCTGCGTAAGCAGACGAAGAAAGCCTCGTCACCGTTGGCTGTCCTTATCGAGAGCGCTATTGCGAACGCAGAACACAACCACGGTATGGCTCGCAAAGACCTTATTGTTGCTGATGTACGCGTAGGGGATGGTATGCGTCTGAAGCGTTGGTTGCCTCGTGCCTTTGGTCGTGCAACCCCCCTCATTCGCCGTGGCTGTAATGTTACCGTTATTGTAACAACTGCTGCTACCAAAGCACCTGTAGGGGCTGCCAAAGTAGCCGCAAAGAAAGTTACCAAGAAGGTGGCGAAAAAGGTAACAAAGAAAGTGGTAACCAAAGAAGAGAAAAACGCCTAATTCTATGGGAAATAAAGTCAATCCAACAGGAATTCGCCTCGGCATTACAACAGACTGGCAGAGCCGCTGGTTTAGTACCAAGAAGCAGTACAGCAGTCAGCTCCGTACCGACGTCGAGATCCGTGAATTCGTTACCAAGAAGTGGAAGTCAGCCGCAATTGCTGCCGTTGAACTCGAGCGTACCGGAAGCGAAGTTCGTCTCTTGATCCACACCTCACGCCCGGGAGTCCTCATCGGACGCGGCGGAAGTGGTATCGAGGACCTGACTCGCATCATTAAACGCAAGTTTTTCGCCAACAAGAATAGCGTAGGCTTGAAAGTCGAGGTTATCGAAGTCAAACAAGCTGACCTCAACGCGATGCTCGTCGCTCAGCAGGTTGCCGAACAGCTCGAGAAACGTATGCCGTTCCGTCGAGTACTCAAGACTATGCTCGACAAAATCGAAGCTAACAAAGAAGCTCAGGGTGCCAAGATCGAAGTATCTGGCCGCTTGGGTGGAGCAGAAATGTCACGTAAAGAATGGTTGTCACGAGGAAAAATTCCACTCCATACACTGCGCGCCGATATCGACTTTGCTCGCTACGAAGCGACCACTGTGTACGGTATCATCGGAGTAAAAGTATGGATTTTCAAGGGAGAGAAGTTTGAGCAGATTGCAGAATAAATTATCAGGGTTAAAAAGAGGCTATGTTGTTAATGCCAAGAAAAGTAAAGCACCGAAAGATCCATCGTGGTGGTTGGAACGAAAGTCCAGCAACACGTGGAGCCAGTGTTTCTTTTGGTCAGTACGGTTTGAAAGCGCTCGAGCCAGGACTCATTTCTGCTCGTCAGATTGAAGCTGCTCGTCGTGCGATGACTCGTTCGGTCCAGCGTGGTGGAAAGGTATGGATTCGTCTTTTTCCTGATAAGCCAATGACGAAGAAGGGTGAGCAGACTCCTATGGGTAAGGGTAAGGGAAGTGTTGATCACTTCGTTGCCAAGATCCGCGGAGGAAAAGTGCTCTTCGAGATGGATGGTGTGTCTCGCGAAGCTGCAGAGAAAGCTATGAAGCTTGCTGCCTATAAGCTTCCTGTGAAGACGAAATTTGTTGTAAAGCAGTAAGCATATGAAAGCACACGAAATTCGCGAAAAATCAGTGGGGGAGCGCAAAACCCTTTTGGCAGAACTCCAGGACCAGGCTCGTAAGCTCCGCTTCGACCTTTCACTCCGTGAAGCCAAGAACCACCGATCATACCGCAAAATGAAGAAAGATATCGCTCGCATCTTGACGGTCAATCGTGAAGACGAGGTAGTCTCGCAGGTTGACAATACAGACGAAGTCAAGTAGTATAGCAATTTAAGGACCTATGGAAAACAAGGAAATAACAACGAAGCAGAGCAAGGCCCCAACACACAAGGGGATTGTTGTGAGCGACAAAATGGATAAAACCATTGTGGTAAAGGTGGACACGCTCAAGGCTCATGCCAAGTACAAGAAGCGCTATATCTCGAGCAAGCGATACAAAGTGCACGACGCCGAGAACACCTATCACGAAGGAGACGTAGTATCATTCCGTGAATGTAAGCCGTACAGTAAAGATAAGAAGCACGTAGTTGTGAGCGAGTAAACTCAAAGTATTATGATTCAAGTAGAAAGCCGATTAAAAGTAGCAGATAACTCTGGAGCCAAAGAGATTCAGTGTATTAAGGTACTCGGAGGAACACGTCGCCGATACGCCTCTTTGGGGGATGTTATTGTTGCTTCGGTGAAATCTGCTGAGCCTCGTGGCGCTGTAAAGAAGGGTGATAAGGTTAAGGCAGTGATTGTTCGTGTGAACAAGGAATACCGCCGTAAAGATAACTCGTACATCCGTTTTGACGAAAACGCCGCTGTTATTTTGCAGAATGAAAAGGATCCAAAGGGAAGTCGTATCTTTGGACCAGTAGCTCGTGAGCTGCGCGAAAAAGGTTTCGCAAAGATTGTTTCACTCGCCCCTGAAGTATTGTAAGCGTTATGAAAATTCACAAAGGAGACAAAGTACAAGTGATGGCCGGAAAAGACCGTGGGAAGCAGGGTGAAGTATTGAAAGTGCTTCCAGTAGCTGACCAGGTTATCGTGAAGGGTGCCAATATGGTGACTCGTCACATGAAGCCAAAGCAGCAGGGCGCCCAGGGTGAGCGTGTTACCAAAGAGGCTCCTATCCATGTATCAAACGTGATGCTGGTATGCCCAGAGAAGAAGGTTCCTACTCGCGTAGGATTCCGCATGGAAGGAACTGAGAAGGTGCGTTTTAGTAAAAAGAGCGGTAAGGCAGTGTAATATACTATGAAAAACATTAAAACTCTCTACACCGAAAAAGCCGTTCCCGGCATGAAAGCAGACCTCGGGATTACCAATCCTATGGCCTTGCCTCGTGTTGGAAAAGTAGTGGTTAACGTTGGTGTTGGACGCATCTTAAAGGACAGTAAGCGCGTAGACGAAGTAGTGGCTACCCTCGAAACCATCACTGGTCAGAAGGCAGTTATGACGAAGGCTCGTAAGGCTATCGCCGGATTCAAGACTCGTGAAGGACTCGAAATTGGTGCCAAGGTAACGCTTCATGGCGACCGCATGTGGAGCTTCCTCGATCGTTTGCTCCAGGTAGCGTTGCCACGTGTACGTGACTTCCAGGGTATCCCGGTAACCTCTATCGATCAGAACGGAAACGCGAACATCGGTATCAAAGAACAGATTATCTTCCCAGAAATTTCCCCAGAAAAAGTACAGCACCTCTTCCCGTTTCAGGTAACGATCGTAACGACCGCCAAGAACCGTGAAGAAGGAACTGTTCTGTTTAAGAACTTGGGACTCCCAATTCGAACAGAAGATAAATAATTTTTACTAATAGATAGTACAGAAATTTGTATGGCTAAAACATCCACAGCAGCAAGAGCTCTGAAAACACCAAAATTCTCTACGCGTATCGTGCGTCGATGTTGGAAGTGTGGTCGAAAACATGGATATTTGCGCCGGTTTGATATTTGCCGCATTTGTTTCCGGGAGCTTGCCACAACAGGGCAGATTCCGGGAGTGAAGAAGGCTTCATGGTAAGAAAGGATTAAAGGAAAATTATGTTAGATCCAATAGCAGACATGTTGACACGCATCCGGAATGCACAAAGCGCAGGAAAGAAGACGGTGTCAATGCCACATTCAAAGATGAAGCACTCGCTGGCAAATATTCTTGTCAAAGAAGGTTTTGTAGTGGAAGCCAAAGAAGTACAGGGAGAAAAGTTCCCAGAACTATTTATCGCCCTTAAGTACAATCAGGTGTCACCAACTAAGCGTCAGCCAGCCATCAGCGAGATTACCCGTGTCAGTAAAGAGGGGTGTCGTATCTATGTTCAGAATAACCAGATTCAGAAAGTAAAGAACGGATACGGTATTGCCATTATCTCTACATCAAAGGGAGTTATGACTGGCGGTGAAGCATACGCTAAGGGCCTCGGGGGGGAATATATTTGTAAAGTTTGGTAAGTCTATGAGTCGAATTGGAAAAAAACCAGTCACTATCCCAGCTGGCGCAGAAGCAACGCTTTCTGCAAACGTTTTAACGGTGAAGGGACCAAAAGGAACACTTTCTTTTACGCACCGTCGTGAAGTAGCTATTGCTATCGAAGGGGCCGAGATCACCGTAAGCAAGATTGGGAGCACGAAGTTAGCTTCCGCCCTGTGGGGAACAACTACTAAGGTAGTCGCTAACATGCTCGAGGGAGTAACCGCTGGTTTTACCAAGCAGCTCGAACTCAACGGTGTTGGGTATCGTATGAATCTCCAGGGGAACAAGTTGGTTATGGCACTGGGATTCTCGCATCCTGTAGAAATGAACATTCCAGAAGGACTCGAAGCGAAAATCGAAAACAACGTGTTGACTATCAGTGGTATCGACAAGCAGCAGGTAGGTCAGCTCGCCGCGGTTATTAAAAAGAAGCGCCCAGTAGAACCATACAAAGGAAAAGGATTCCGTTACGTTGGTGAGCTGGTACGTCGTAAGGAAGGAAAGCGAGCTAACTAGTAAACTCGCACTAAGAAGAATACTCTACGTTTATGTTAAAGACGGTCAATCGAAAAGAGAAGAAGGATATGCGCCATGCTCGCGTTCGCGGCAAGGTGAGTGGTACTGCTACCAAACCACGTTTGGCAGTGCATCGCTCTTTGCGTTTCCTCTCTGTGCAGGCTATTGATGATACTACCGGAACAACTCTGGCACAGGCTCATTCGAAAGAAGTCGGTAAGAAGGCAACTTTGTCTGTAAAGACAGCCGAAGAGCTCGCAAAGATTTTTGCTGGTCGCCTGAAGCAGGCAGGTATTACCGAAGGAGTCTTTGATCGCGGTGGGTATAAGTACCATGGTCGTGTGAAAGCATTGGCCGATGGACTCCGTGCAGAAGACATTAGTTTGTAACCGAGTTTCTAAACCTTTTATAAGTATTTTTTACCATTAAGTTATGGCTAAACCACAACGCAAAGCACCACGAAGAGAGAAACCAGAATTCGAGCAGAAGATGCTTGATTTGGCGCGTGTTACTCGTGTGGTAAAGGGAGGACGCCGTTTCCGTTTCCGTGCTACCTTGGTGATTGGTAACCGTAAAGGAAAAGTAGGAGTCGGTGTAGCGAAGGGAGCAGACGTTGCCTCAGCTATCCAGAAGGCCTTCAACGACGCGAAGAAAAACATGATTGACGTAGAAGTTGTTGGTTCAAGTATCGCTCATGATGTTTCAGCGAAGCTCGGAAGCGCCAAGGTACTCCTGAAGCCAGCTTCAGAAGGACGAGGAGTGATCGCTGGTGGTGCCGTTCGTGCCGTTGTTGACCTCGTAGGTATTACCGACATTGTTGCTAAGTCACTTGGTTCATCAAACCCACTGAACGTAGCCCGTGTTACCCTTAAGGCCTTAGAAACTCTCAAGCCAACTGGCGCTGCTACCGTAACCGAAGCAGCTCCTGCAGAAGCAGAGCAGAAGTAAGTCAATAGTCAATTTTATTTGGAAAGCGTTATGCAAATTCATCAACTCACACTCCCGGCCCGCAAAAAGAAGAAGACTATTGGTCGCGGTGGTAAGCGCGGTACAACATCGGGTAAGGGTACTAAAGGGCAGAAGGCCCGTTCAGGTGGTAACGTAGACCCACTGTTCGAAGGTGGTCGTTCTACTTTCATCGATCGCCTCAAGAAGGTCAAGGGATTCAAGGCGGTAAACCCAAAGAAGGTAACCGTTACCCTGACCAAAATCGACCGTGCCTTTGCTGATGGCGAGGTAGTAACCGTTGAAAACCTGATCGCCAAGAAAGTCGTTGACCGTAAGGCTCGCGTCGCTGGCGTCAAGATTGTCTCGAGCGGAACCCTGACGAAAAAACTGACACTCGACGAAGCAGTCTTTGCTTCAGAAAGTGCTCGTGCCCAGTTTGGAAAATAAAGTCAGGAAGTATACAGTAAAAATGACAAGGGCCTCGCAAGAGGCTCTTTTTTGTTGCCAAAAAGCTCTTTTCGAAACAAAAAAACAGCCCGTGGCTGTAAGAAAAAAGTTTACCCCCGCTGGAACGTATCCGGCGGGGGCAGGGGGCGTAGGCGTTACCACGACAGGCCCCAGGTTGCAAGAAGCGTCTCGCGACTTGTGATCCCATTACAGAGCCAGGTATCGAGTGGAGCTTCGGGTTTTTCTTGAACAATCACCAATTGCTGAAATCTATCGATGACAGAATCAAGTTCCCCAAGAAGGAAAGTTGCTCGATGCTCCCATGGATGCAACTGAGCGCGGATCCAGAGACCGGTGGCGCCGGGAACACCCATTGCATCAGTCACTAGTTCGGCGTAGGTTGAGTACCGGACGTTACTCCTCGGATACCACACGCTTGCGGAAAACTGCTGCAGCTGAATGGTGTTGAGGCCTCCATTGATGAGGGTGTAGCTCTCATCCATACGGGGAATAATAACGAGCCGCTGATTAACCTTGGCCATGGCGACCTCCTTTGTTGTTCTCACCGGGATTGATGAGACTTTGTAGTATATCATAAGAACAAGTTCCTGTCAATACCGCAAAAACCCAGTAAAAAGAGCGACAAAGAGCCAAAAAGTATGGTATACTGGGGCTGTATTTATCGATGTATTTTTATGCAAAAAATTCTGGAAGCTATTTGGGGTGTCAAAGAGTTACGCAAGAAGATCTTGTTTATCCTAGGTATTTTGGTAGCCTACCGTGTTTTGGCGAATGTTCCGCTTCCGGGTATCGATGTTGTGGCGCTGCGCCAGCTCTTCGAGGGGAATGAATTTTTAGCACTCCTCAATATTTTCTCGGGTGGGGGACTTTCGAATATCTCCCTCGTGCTTTTGGGTGTTGGTCCGTACATCACCGCTTCGATTATCATGCAGCTTTTAACAACGCTGGTGCCAAGCGTCGAGCGTTTGTATAAGGAAGAAGGCGAGCAGGGTCGTCAGAAGTTCAATATGATCACTCGCTGGTTAACTGTGCCGCTGGCTGCGCTTCAGGCATTCAGTATGTTATCGCTGCTTCGTTCGCAAAATATTCTTGGAGCGATGGATCCATTCGTTATGTTTGTGATTATCGTGTCCGCCGTAGCCGGAACCGTTTTCCTTATGTGGCTGGGTGAACTCATCACCGAACAGGGCTTGGGTAATGGTGTTTCTATTATCATTTTTGCGGGTATCGTTTCTTCGCTACCTACTAACTTTTCGCGCTTCATAGCTAACTGGGATCCGGCGCAGATTTTCTCGTATATTTTATTTTTCGCAATCGCGTTAATCACTATTGCTGCGGTGATTGTTATTAACGAAGGACAGCGAACCATCCCGGTAGTCTACGCTAAGCGTATGCGTGGTGCCGAGCTTTCGGGCGGTACCACCTCGCACCTCCCGCTCAAGGTAAATCAAGCTGGTGTTATTCCGATTATCTTTGCGGTGTCACTTATTTTGATTCCAACTATGGTAGCCAATATGCTGGCCCAAAGTAAATTTACTGGGTTGGCCAGTGGCGCCCTTAAGGTGAGTGCCTGGCTTCAGAATGGCTGGGTGTACGGAATCCTCTTCTTTACCTTGGTGGTCGTGTTCACCTACTTCTATACCGCGGTGGTTTTTGATCCGAATAAAATTTCAGAAAACCTGCAAAAACAAGGTGGCTATATTCCAGGAATTCGTCCGGGCGCTTCCACTACAAAGTATTTGTATCATATTATCAATCGCATTACGCTCGCCGGTTCTATCTTCCTTGGCGCGGTGGCGGTTCTGCCAAATGTTGTGCAGGGGATTACGAATGTCCAGGCGCTGTCACTTGGGGGCGTGAGTGTACTCATCGTTGTCTCGGTAGTCTTGGAGCTCATCAAAAATACACAGGGACAGATGACCATGCGTAGTTACGAATCTTTCTAAAGTTATCTTTAATTCTTCCTCCAAAACGCTCACAATGAAGCAAAAAAATTATATCCTTCTTGGTCCACCGGGGAGTGGCAAAAGTACGGCAGCAAAACTTCTGTGTAAAGAATTTGCGCTTCGCCACATGGAAATGGGTCACGCACTGCGCCGCGTTGCCAGCGAAGACACACCACTCGGCAGAATGGTTGCCGATATTATCTACACTAAAAAGGAATTGGTGCCAGACAAGGTGGTGCGTGACGTTTTGAGCGCTATGCTCGATACCTATGACGGCGGCGTACTGCTCGATGGAGCGCCGCGTTCGGTAGGGCAGATCGATGATATCTTCGACACCCTGGAAGGGCACCGCCACACTATCGACCGCGTTATTTACTTGGCCCTTCCGATAGAGATTGCTATCGAGCGCATCTCGCGCCGCATGCTCTGCCTCACCTGCGAGACGCCGTATATGTTTGGGAAGGACGAGGAAGCAGAAACCGGAGTTTGTTCTGTTTGCCAGGGGAAGGTAGGACACCGCAAAGACGACACCCCAGAAGGAGTTGAAAAGCGTTACAAGGTATTCACCAGTCAAACACTCGATGTTATTGAATACTTCCGCGAGAAGGGACTCCTTTTGGAGGTAGACGCCTCGAAGACACCGGAAGAAGTAGACGCACAAATTGTTGCTGGACTCAAAAGTACGGAAGAAGAATAAACAGAAAATTATGGCGACGCCACATATTAAAACCAAAGACGAGATTGACCGCCTGCGCGAATCTTGCCAGGGGCTTGCTTTGGTACTCCGCGAAGTGCTGGCTGCGGCAGCGCCAGGAGTTTCGACGTTTGAGCTCGACGAGCTTGCCGAACGCCTGATCCGTGAGAAGGGTGGCATCCCTATTTTTAAGGGCTATGGCGCTGGTAGCGGTACGCCGTTCCCGGCCACCGTGTGCAGCTCACTCAACGACGAAGTAGTACACGGCATTCCGAGCAAAGACCGTGTTTTGAAAGAGGGAGATATTTTGAAAATTGATATTGGTATGCGTTACCGCGGTATGGTGAGCGACATGGCGCGCACCATTGGTATTGGTGCTATTAGTGACGAAGCCGCTCGGCTGCTCCGCGTGACCGAAGAAAGTTTGTTGGCAGGTATCGAAGCGCTGCGCCCGGGAGTAAAAGTCATGCAGTATGCCGAGGCCGTGCAGCGAGTAGCCGAAGGCGCTGGCTATGGTGTGGTGCGTGACCTGGTAGGCCACAGCGTGGGGCACGAGCTTCACGAGGAGCTGCAGGTGCCAAATTACGTAACGCGTACGTTACCAAACTTTACTGTACAAAAAGGCATGACGCTGGCCCTGGAGCCGATGATTAACGCGGGTACCTGGCAGGTGGACCTCGCAGATGATGACTGGACCTTTGTGACCGCCGACGGAAAACTCTCGGCCCACTTTGAAGACACCGTGGTGATTACCGACACCGGCGCCGAGATTTTAACGAGACTGTAGGCGGCTGCTATTGACACACAGCTTAATAAGATGTACAATCGGGTGTTGCAGGTAAAAACCTGCTTCTGCCCCCGGTTCCCGGCATATGGGAGCTTTATTTAAGAAAGGGAGAAGGGCCATGATGGTCGTTCCAAATACATCATACCCGGTGCTTGTGGAGACAAGTCTCCTTAAGCCCGTCGCCCAAGCGACCATTCCGGCACGGACGAAGCCCTGGAGTGCGGTGGAGTTCTACCAGACCGGTCCCGGCCTCTACGTCTACGGCACCTTTGCCGATCGTCTCGACGTGAACGCCAGGAAGAGTATAGAGTTGGACTCGGCTACTTCTGAGGCGCGTCCCTACGTGGCCTTGCTTCTCAAGGCGAACGCCTACGACAAGGACATCCGCAAGGAACTGCCGGAAACCCATCTCTCGACGCTCGAAGACATCGCAGGCCTGATCGAAGCACGGCCGGACGGAAGCCCTGGTTTCCTGCTGAACAACGGCTATGCGAACATCTTCTACGTCGAAGGCAAAAACGGTGAAGTCTTCGCCGTGGGTGTCCGCTGGGGCTCCGGCAGCCGCGGGTGGGGCGTCTACGGCTGGGAGGTCGGCGAGGATGGCAATTGGAATGCTGGCCACCAGGTTCTCTGCCCAGGCAACGCCGCACTCTGACCGTTTAGTTTGAATAAGACCCCCTCTTGCAGCGCAGGAGGGGGTCAACTTTTTTATAAATCTCTTCGCTTCATCATGGTATACTGTGTATATGAAAAACTTTTTAGCCATTGATTGGGGGAAGGCCAAGGTAGGGGTCGCTTTGGCGCATGCAGAAACGCGTATTGCGGTTCCGTATGGTATTTGGCCTGTCGACGAAAAACTGTGGGGCATTTTAGAGGAGGTTATGACCACCGAAGAAATTGGCATGGTTATTTTGGGTGACCCAGAGCACCCAGAAAAAAGCTTCGAAGAGGAGCTCTTAGCTGTAGAGGCGAGACTTATGCAGCTTGGTGTGCGGGTGGTGCGCGTAAACGAAATGTTTACCACCAAAATGGCTGGTGCTGCCCGTAAAGAAGCTGAGAAAAAATATATCCAAGCCTACGACGACGCCGAAGCCGCCCGCATTATGCTGACTGATTGGTTGGCGTAACTTTGTAGGTGCTCCGCCGCTTTTTGTATGCTACAATACAGGTATATGAATCAAGAAGTTATGGAAAAACCTTTTCTCTCTGTTGTCATACCCGCTTACAAAGAAGGTGAGCGTATTGGCCGCAACCTACTAGAAATTGATCAGTACCTCAAAAAGCAATCGTACACCTACGAGATTGTGATTGTGGTGGATGGATCACCCGATAACACCGCCGAAGTAGCTCGGAACTATGCTCTGCAGATTCCGCATATTCGGGTTATTGAAAATAAGAAAAATCACGGGAAGGGCTATGTGGTAAGGCAGGGGCTCCTGGAAGCCAAGGGTCAGCGACGCCTGTTTTTGGATGCCGATGGCTCGACCAGTATTACACACCTCGACACTTTTTTGCCGGAATTCGATAAGGGCTACGGTCTTGTTATGGGCTCGCGCGATATCGAAGGCTCGTATATGCAAATCCGTCAGCCAGGCTACCGAGTAGCTTTGGGGAACATGGGTAACTGGCTTATTCGTATTGTGCTGGGTCTCTGGAGCTTCCCAGACACACAGTGTGGGTTTAAGATGCTGACGGACGAAGCTGCCGAAGAAGTGGCCATGCGCATGAAGGTAGACCGCTTTGGATTTGACTTTGAGGTTATCGCGCTCACATTTGCCTTAGGGTTTACTGTAAAACAGATGCCGGTACGTTGGCTGAACGAAGAGGGCTCGACCGTAAAGCTGACTGGGCCAAACGGGTATATCCAGGTGATTATTGATCTTTTTAAAACGAAGTGGCGCCTGCTCACGGGCGGGTACAGCATTCGAAAGTACACCAAAAAATAAAAGCGTAACAAGGAGGTTATGGAGGGACAGAAAAAGACAACAAAAAAAGCAACAGATGTTTCGGAGCTACGCCAAGACATTATTACTGGCGACTGGGTAGTTGTGGCTACTGGACGAAGTAAGCGTCCAGATCATTTTTCGCCGCCACACCAAGAAGAATCAGCTGGACATCCGGATCCCTTTTTGCACCCAGAGGCGAGTGGCCAAGAAGAAGATGTGCTGATTTACCGTCATGAAAATGGTGACTGGAGCTTGCGTGTGTTCCCAAATAAGTACCCAGCCTTTGCTCGAGGGAAGCGTACCAAGAATATCTCAGAAGGGCCGTATGTTGCGCAGGCCGGTGTTGGGTATCACGAAGTGGTGGTAACATATGACCCTGAGCGTTCGATTCCGCTACTCGAAACCTGGCGAGTTGCCGAGCTCTTTGATGCTTATCAGGAACGCTATGTTGCTTTGATGAATAAAAAAAGCGTTCAGTATATTCAGATTTTTCATAATCATGGCAAGGCATCTGGTGCCTCTATTACACATCCGCATTCTCAGATTGTGGCGATTCCTGTCCTCGATCCAGACCGCACTAAGAGTTTGCACGGAGCCGAAGAATATTACCGTCAGCACAAGCAGAATGTTTTTGACGTGATCCTTAATTTTGAACTCGAGAATAAAGAGCGTATTGTATTTGAGAATGATGACTTTGTAGTGTTGTGTCCATTTGCTTCGCGAGCTGCCTTTGAGATGACTATTTTTCCGAAGCGACAGAATCCATACTTTGAGCGCATTACCAACGACGAAAAGCATGCCGTAGCCGAGGCGCTGCAGATAGCGCTTCTCGCTTTGTACGAAGGACTCGGGAATCCGGCTTACAATTTCTATATTCACACCGCACCCTGCGATGGAAAGGATTACCAGCGTTACCGTTGGCACATTGAGATTGTGCCACGCACGGCTATTTGGGGTGGCTTCGAACTTTCTGCAGGCATGGAAATAAGCACGGTGGCTCCAGAAGAAGCCGCGGCCTTTTTACGAGAAATCCTTCATAAAGCACAGTAGTCTATGACAACTCCTTTCTTGGTCATTGGTAATTTTAAAATGAACCAGGTAACACGTGCCGAGGCCGAGCAGTACGTGATAGTTTTGCGGCGCGAAATGGCCACAGTTACACTGAGTCATTCACGGGGCATTCTTTGTCCCTCGTTTGTACACCTTGGGCTTTATCAGGACCTTTCAGCAGGGATTCGCCTCGGAGCGCAGCATGGTTTCCCCGAAAAAAGTGGTGCCTTTACCGGAGAGGTTTCTTTTGCACAGCTTAAAGATATGGGAGTGGAGTATGTTATTTTGGGTCATAGCGAACGCCGACATTATTTTGGAGAAACCGACGAAGCAACACGTGTACGCCTCGAGGCAGCCCTGAAATATTTAGTACATCCAGTGGTGTGTATCGGCGAGACCAGAGAGGAACGTCAATCTGGTAAGCGTGACGCACTTCTTTCAAAACAGCTCGAAACTTTATTCCGAGGACTTCCGAAGATGCAGGCCGAAAAAGTTGTGGTTGCGTATGAGCCACGTTGGGCGATTGGTTCGGGTGAGGTACCGACAACCGAAGAAATTGTGTCAGTAGGAACACTGATTCGCCAAAAGCTCACCGAACTCTTTGACGAAAACACTATGCGCCGCATCAGTGTCGTGTATGGGGGATCGGTGAAAACAGCTCTCCTCGGAAGCGTTTCTTTCGAAGCAGGAATGAATGGAGTTCTTGTGGGCGGTGAATCACTTTCGCCTTACGAAATGGTAAAGATGCTCCAGGCAGCAGAACACTTTTATACAGACTAACAGAAAAATATATGAAAAAAATAGCCATTAATGGATTTGGACGCATAGGTCGAGCTGCATTTAAAATTGCCTTCGAAGGGGGAGCGTGTGAAATTGCAGCTATTAACGATTTGACCGACACCAAAACCCTGGCACACTTGCTGCGTTACGATACCGCCTATGGAGCCTACCACCAGAATGTCGAAGCCGAAGAGCACGCCTTAGTGGTGAACGGGGTTCGCATCCCGGTCTTCGCCGAGCCAGACCCAACAAAACTTCCGTGGAAAGATTTGGGTATCGATGTGGTACTCGAATGTACGGGGCGCTTCACAGACAAAGACGGAGCAGGGCAGAATATTACCGCGGGCGCTCAAAAAGTATTTCTGTCGGCTCCCTCAAAGGGTGACGACGGTGCTGTACCCACCTATATCATGGGGGTGAATAAAGAGCAGTACCAAGGCGAGATAATTCTTTCGAATGCTTCGTGTACCACAAACTCACTTGCTCCTGTAGCCGAGGTATTACACCGTGTCTTTGGTGTTGAGAAGGCCATGATGACAACGATCCACTCATACACCGCCGACCAAAGTTTGCAGGATGGTCCGCACAAAGATTTGCGCCGAGCTCGCGCCGCGGCTCAGAATATTGTACCCACTACAACGGGTGCCGCTATTGCGGTTACGCAGGTATTACCAGAGCTCGAAGGGAAGTTTGATGGCCTTTCGGTGCGCGTACCCACTGTGGTTGTGTCACTTACCGACGCCACATTTGTGCTTCGTACCAAGGTAACTCGCGAAGCTATTAACGCAGCTCTGATAGCCGCGAGCAAAGAACCACGCTACGGTAACGTTTTGGCAGTAACCGACGAACCATTGGTGTCATCCGATTTTATTGGTAATCCGTATTCATCAGTCGTAGATTTATCGATGACGAAAGTCGTTGATGGTGATTTAGTGAAGGTGGTGGCCTGGTATGATAATGAGTGGGGGTACAGTAACCGCCTCGTTGAACTTGCTTTAACGATTGCTTAAAAAATCAGCACCTATGACCCTTGCAGAAATTACACAGAGACTTACTGCTATAGCCGAGCAAAAAATCGGGTCTTTAACCATGGAGGAAATTCACGCACTCCTCGATGAACGTGCGGCGCTCGAAGAAGAGGTATTGCGCCTCCGGGCAGCAGAGCGCGAGACAGCCGAAACCGCTAAGAGAGAGCAGCGTCAAGCCGTTGAGGTCCAGATAGCGCAATTGAACGAGCAGATTACACCAAGCCAGGATGATGAAGTTCTCCTAAAGCTCATTCAAAAACGTAAAGAGCTCGAAGCGCTCCGTGAAACATTTGGGCCAGCACCAGTGAGTATGGCAAATAACGTAGAGCAGGTGACAGAACAAGCTGCAGTAGTGATCCCTCCGGAACTTGCGCACGAAAAAGCTCTGTCAGGGTCAGAGACTGCACTCGATGAACCAGAGCTTACAAGCTCCTCTGTCGAGGAGGTTTTAGTAGGAGTAGAGGAAAAAGAAGAAGAGCGGCCAGTAGTGCCACCAGTGACAGCCTCAGTAAGAGAGGATGTAGTGTTAGCAGAAGCAGAGCCAGTTGCTGTGGTACCAGAAAGCAAAACGGAGGCGCCTGATGAGCGGATACAGATTGCTAAAAAGGGCACAGATGGACCTCTGGTAGCAGCACCAGAAGAACATTTTCAAACCAGTTATATTACCCCTTCCGGCAAGGTCTCGGCGCTCTCGGGTATATCAAAGAGTGAAGAACGTATTCAGGTTACGGAGTCACCAACGGGTGAATACCAAGAGTATCTTGAGGAGTTGAAAGCAAATGCACAATCACTTGGGCCATTCCTCCAGGGTCTTCCCGCTACCGTGAAGCGTAGTCGTTTCTTTATGCTTGAGGTAGCAAAGATAGACCCAGCCTATGCTATTCATTATGCTGACAAGGATACCCTGAAAAAAGATGAAACATTTAACGTCAGCGTTGCTGCCCTGCCAAATCGTCGGAATACAGGAAATCCGCTTTCAGAAATGCTTCCGGAAATGCGCACAGGGCAAGTGGTGCTTTTGGGCGTGCAGCATGATTTTCGCAATGTTCGCTTTGTGGATCCGCGTATGCCAGAGTACGACGAGATTCTGGCGATTGCAAAGAAGGGGGTTTGTGAGGCGCTCAAATCTCAGCGAGGTGCACATTTTAGTGCTGCTTTGGTACCGATGGTACTCCAAAAAGACAAAGCTTTTATGGCAGAAGTAGAAGCACTTCTCAAAAAGAACGAATAAATACTCTATGTACGATATTCTTATTACCAACGGAACAATTATTGATGGCACGGGTCGCCCACGTTTTTTGGGTGACATCGCAATTCAGGATGATAAGATTGTTGCTGTTGGAAATTTAGCCACTACTGATGCTGGGCTCAAGATTGACGCTCGAGGGAAAATTGTAGCTCCGGGGTGCATCGACGTGAATAGTCACACCGATGTGTTTTGGCAGCTCTTCCATAGTCCCTTGCAGGAAAGTATGGTCGCGCAGGGGGTAACGACGGTTATTGGAGGTAACGCTGGTTCCTCGCTGGCCCCACTTATCCGAAAGCAGGACATTCGTTCGATCCAAAAGTGGACTGATGTTGACCACATTAACTTTAACTGGCTGACAACAAAAGAATTTTTGGACGAAGTAGAGCGACGGAAAATCGGTGTCAACTTTGCGACGTTGGCGGGTCATGGTACTATGCTTAGCGCCGTGATGCGTGACCAGTCTCGCTCAATTACACCAGAAGAAGTCGATATGCTGAATCAGATGCTTGGTAATGCTCTGCGGCAGGGCGCTTTCGGTATGTCGACAGGCCTCAAGTATACACATGCTCTTACGGCGGCTCCGCGAGAACTTTCCTTTTTAGCGAAGACCGTAAAAAAAGAAAAAGGTGTTTACGCAACGTATATTCGCAATGAGTCTAACGCGCTGATCCCAGCTATCGAGGAAGCGGTACTTATTGGACTCGAGGCAAAAGCCAGAGTGCATATTTCTCACTTGAAAGCAGTGTACGAAGAGAATTGGGGAAAGATGGATGAAGTGCTGGAACGGATTAGTACGTCAGCGCTCCAGGGGATTGAGATCTCTTTCGATGTCTATCCGTATACGTCAACCTCGTCGGTGCTCTATACGCTCCTCCCGGAATGGGTAACGCGTAAGGGGCGCGTGATGATGCTGGCGCAATTACGAGATCCTTCAGTACGGGCAGCGGTGATTCAGGATATGCAAAAGGAACCGCATAATTATAAAGATTTACAGGTAGCTATTTCGAAAGTAAATACAGTAGCTGCACACAAGAAGATGTCAGAGATTGCCGAGCTTCAAGGGGTAACTCCAGAAGAAGCCGTGATTGATGTGCTTCTGGCGAGTGAGGGGCGGGCGATTGTGAACCACGAAGTATTATCGCCTTTGAATATCGAAAAATGTTTAGCAAATCCACATGCAATCGTGAGTAGTAATGGCGCTGGCTATTCACTCGACCACGGAAAAACAGGTGATGTGGTGCACCCAAGAAACTTCGGAACCTTCCCGCGTGTTCTTGGTGAGTATGTTCGTAAGAAAAAGATCCTCAGTCTCGAAGAAGCGATTCACAAAATGAGCGGGAAGCCAGCAGCTGTATTCGGAATCGAAAAGCGAGGTGTTATTAAACCAGGGAACTTTGCTGACGTTTTTATTTTTGATGCAGAGACCATTATCGACACTGCTACACCGGATGAGCCGTATCAGTTCCCTCATGGAGTGGAATATGTTTTGGTAAATGGAGCATTGGCCTACGATCAGGGGAAGATCAGGGGGGTACTCGCCGGACAGGTCTTGCGAAAACCACAAAAAAAGTGGTACCACTGGTAAAAGAAAACAACGAAAACCCTTTGGTAAAAACGCCGAGGGTTTTTAGATTCTGGCTTATATAAGCCATATTGTTGACTATGGCGAGCAGGCGCGCTATAGTAAGAAGACTAAACACTAAAAATTTCCCCATGTACGATTCAATTATTATCGGCGGTGGACCGGGCGGTGTAGCAGCTGGAGTATATATCGCTCGCAAGCAGCTGAAGGCCTTATTTTTGACCGAGAGCTTTCAGAGTCAGTCGACAGTTTCGGCAGGAATCGAGAACTGGATTGGTGACGTAAGTTTGGCTGGTTGGGAATTTGGGCAGCGCCTCGAAAAGCACCTGCGTGCTCAGGAGGGGCTCGAAATTCAAACGGGACAGCGAGCAAATGGCATTACGAAAAATGAAGATAATACATTTACCGTGACTACCGAGAAGGGTGATGCGTTCCAAACAAAAACTGTTATCGTTGCATCGGGTGGGCGCCATCGCCACTTAGAAGTGCCAGGTGAGGACACATTTCAGGGAAAGGGTGTTGTATATTGTTCGACCTGTGACGCACCGTTTTTTCGTGACAAAAAAGTAGTGGTAGTTGGCGGTGGTAACGCTGGTCTCGAAGCCGTCGAAGACCTGTTGCCGTATGCGAAAGAAATTGTGTTGTTTGTACGAAGCGAAGTTAAGGGTGACCAGGTAACTTTCGAAAAAATTAGTGCGAGCGAAAAAGTAAGTATTGTCTACCGAGTTGCTATTACCGAAGTTTTGGGTGAGACTGCAGTGACGGGAGTACAGTACAAGAATCTTGAGACAGGCGCTGAAGAAACGTTAGAATGCGGGGGGGTCTTTGTAGAGATTGGTATGATTCCAAATACTGAATTTGTAAAAGATATACTTACCCTCAATGAGCGTGGCGAAATTATCGTCGATGGCCGTAGTGCCGCAACAAGCATGCCAGGAATATTTGCAACAGGTGATGCCACGGATCTTCTGTATAAGCAGAATAATATTTCGGCAGGGTACGGTGTGGTAGCGGCCCTGAGTGCCTATGACTATCTTCGTAAGCAGTAGTGTCATAAACAGAACGTAAAGAAATAAAGCAGGATTATTATGCAGGCATTTACCATAAATGGCGGAAAAAAACTCGCTGGGAAAATTGAAGCGCGTGGTTCTAAAAATGCCACGACGCCAATTATGGCGGCTACGTTACTGAGTCGCGAGGCATCAGTACTTCATAATGTTCCTCGTATCGAAGATGTGTTTCGCATGCTCGAAATTCTCGAGAGTCTTGGTGCGAACGTTACCTGGCTTGATGATCATTCTGTAAAAATTGATCCGAAAGAAGTACACCCAGAGACACTTGATCAGACACTCGTGAAACAACTTCGTTCGTCAATCTTACTCCTCGGCGCTTTGACCGGCCGCTGCGAAACATTTACGCTGGGCCGTCCTGGTGGCTGTGTGATTGGTGCTCGTCCGGTAGATACACACACCGATGTTCTTGCAAAACTTGGTGTTACGGTAATTGGTACAGCCGAGGGTTACCAAGTAGATGCTCGTCATAAGGCCGCTGCCACATTCGTTCTGAAAGAATGTTCGGTGACCGCTACCGAAAACGCCCTCATGATCGCTGCGAGCATCCCTGCTACCACAACCATTCATTTTGCTGCTACCGAGCCGCATGTGGCTGATCTCTGTGTATTTCTACAATCAATGGGAGCTGTTATCGAAGGCATTGGAACACATACACTGGTAGTGACGGGCCAGGCAGAGCTGCAGGCGGCGGAACACGCAATTATCCCAGACGCCAACGAAGCCGCCACCTTTTTAATTTTGGGGGTAGCAACCAAGAGTCCTATCGAAGTAGTCGGCGCCCGAGAGGAACATTTATTGGTGGTACTCGAAAAACTCCGCGAATTTGGAGCTACTTTTACCATTACCAAAGACAGCATTACGGTGGTGCCACAAGAAAAGCTCACGGCTGTTACTAAAGTGGACGCAATGATTTATCCGGGGATCCCAACCGATACTCAAGCGCCATTTGGAGTGCTCTCGGCCGTGGTCGAGGGTACGACGCTGGTGCACGATCCGCTTTTTGAAGGGCGCTTTAACTATGTTTCAGAGCTTCAGAAAATGGGTGTGCGAGCCAGAGTTCTGAACCCGCACCAGGTGGAGATCACCGGCAGTAAAAAACTGATGGGCACCACAATTAAAAGTTACGACCTTCGCGCCGGGGCTGCGCTCATCATCGCGGCGCTCTGTGCCGAGGGTACCACTACGATCGAAGAGATCTACCAGGTAGACCGGGGCTATGAGCAGATAGAGGAACGCCTGCAGGCTATCGGTGCAGATATACAGCGCGTAGAGCTGCAGTAAAAATGTGCACGAGTGACGAAAAGTGACGACAGAAGAATCCTTATATATACCCCACAAAAAATCCTATGAAAAATATGTTTCTCCGTAAAATTGGGATTGACCTCGGAACAGCGAATACGCTGGTTTTTGTGCCGGGCGAGGGGGTAGTGATTAACGAGCCTTCGGTGGTGGCAGTCAGTCTTATCGAAAACAAAGTGTTGGCTGTAGGGAACGAGGCCAAAGAAATGCTTGGACGTACACCAGATTCTATCGTGGCATCGCAGCCGCTCCGTGATGGCGCCATTGCCGACTATCGTATTACCGAGGCCATGCTCAAATACTTTCTAGGGAAGGTGAGTGGCCGTTTCCGTTTTATTCGTCCAGAAGTTATTATTTCGATTCCAGCCGGAATTACCTCGACCGAGCGCCGCGCCGTAGTAGATGCTGCAGTGAAAGCGGGCGCTAAAGCTGCTTACGTGGTGAAGGAGCCGATTCTTGCTGCGATTGGTGCCGGGATTCCTATTCACAGTGCCCAGGGAAATATGATTATTAACATTGGTGGCGGCACTAGCGAAATTGCGATCATCTCGCTTGGTGGTGTAGTAGCTGCGAACAGCGCTCGCGTCGGAGGTAATCGTATCGACCAGGCGATCTCTGACTACATTAAACGAAAGTACAGTTTGGCTATTGGTGACCGTACCGCGGAAGAAATCAAAAAGACAATCGGGAGTGCTCTGGCTCAGGTAAAAGAAGAACACATGGAGGTGCGCGGCCGCGATCTTATGGGAGGCTTGCCAAAAACAGTGAATGTTGGTTCGAACGAAATCACCGAGGCCATTCAGGATGAACTCCGCGAGATTATTAATGCGATTAAGCAGGTGCTCCAAGAAACTCCACCAGAACTCGCTGCCGATATTATGGACAAGGGTATGGTACTCTCGGGTGGAACAGCTCAGTTAAAACACCTTGATCAGCTAATTGTGAAGACGATTAATGTGCCTTGTTACGTAGCTGATGACCCTGCTTACTGTGTAGTGAAGGGGACAGGTATAGTACTTGAGAATCTTGATGTCTATAAGCGGTCTATTATGCTCACTAAGTAATTTATGGTCATTGGTATTGACGGGAGTCGGGCATTTTTGAAGCAGCGAACGGGTATCGAAGAATACAGCTATCAGGTGATTCGTCATTTGTGTACAGAGCTTAGCAAGGAGAACGTACGACTCTATGTTCCAAAGAAACTCCGCTTTCGGGGGATATTGCCGACGTTTGTGTTACCTGTTATTGATTTTGAGTTACCCGCCAACTGGCAGGTGGTCGGGCTTTGGTCGCCACGTTTTTGGACAAAGTTTCGTTTGTCGCTCGAAATGCTTTTATATCAGCCAGATATAGTATTTGTGCCAGCCCACACGTTACCGCTTGTTGGTACGAAGAAAAACATTGTAGTGGTACATGGCCTTGAATACGAGGTATCACCTGAAAGTTACTCGTGGTGGGAGCGTCTGTATATGCGTCTTTCGATTCGGCATTCTTGCCGGATGGCAGACGAGGTTATTGTGGTTTCCGAGAACACGAAGTGTGACGTCATACGCTTGTACGGTATTACAGAGAGCAAGCTGCACGTCATTTACGAAGGCTACACGGCGCGAGTAATACAATCACTAGCAGAAAAGAAGCCGAGCTCAGAAGAAACACTCTTGTTTATTGGTCGCCTAGAAACACGGAAAAACGTGGTGCGTATTATCGAGGCCTTCGAGATACTTAAAAAATCTGGTTTTGCCGGAAAGCTCGTTTTAGTCGGCCGGCCCGGATTTGGTTATGAGGCTATTGCCGAAAAAAGAAGTGCTTCGCCGTACGCAGAAGATATTTTGGAAAAAGGTTTCGTAAGTCAGCAAGAGAAAGAAACGCTCCTAGGTACAGCGAGTGTCTTTGTGTTCCCGAGTCTCTACGAAGGCTTTGGCTTGCCAGTGCTCGAGGCGCAGGCAGTAGGCGCCCCGGTAGTGACAAGTAACACATCGTCTTTACCAGAAGTTGGTGGTGACGCTGCGGTATACGTTGACCCTATGAGTGCCGAAGAAATAGCCGTGGGGATTCAGCAGGTACTCAGGAGTAATGATGAGGCAGCTTTGTTGAAAGAAAAGGGCTACAAAAATACACAGCGTTTTTCGTGGGAGCACTGCGCGCGAGAAATTGCTGAACGCCTGAGGGTGAAATAGGAGGAGTAATGGTAGTAAAGAGAGTGATAGGTAAAGGATGGTATAATAGAAGAAGCGCTCACAGGAGCAGTCAGAGCCCCTGATTTTTTTACAGCAATACGTATAGAGAATGCCACACCAAAAACCCAAAAAGATAGCCTTAGTACACGACTTTCTGCTCACCATGGGTGGGGCAGAGCGAGTCTTAACCGAGCTCGCAGCACTGTACCCCACGGCGCCAATTTATACGCTTCTGGCAGATGAGGAGCTCTTAAAGAAGCACTTCCCAGGGAGAATCGTGAAGACGAGCTTCTTGCAGAGCTTCCCTGCCTTTTTACGAAAGCGACACAAGTGGCTTTTACTTTTTTATCCAGTAGCGACCGAGGCGCTCAATCTACGTGATTTTGATTTGATTATATCGTCATCGGGTGCCTGGACGAAGGGCATTGTAACGCGCCTCTACACCAAGCATATTGCGTATATACATTCGCCGATGCGTTACGTGTGGGATAGTCACGAAGAATACCTAGAGGTACTCAAAAAGAAGCGTAATATTTTCTTGCGCGGCGTGTTGTCGTACCTGCGCATCTGGGATTTTGAGGCTGGTCAGCGACCAGAGGTACTGGTAGCTAACTCACGGTATACGCAAAGGCGCATCGAAAAATACTACCGTCGCGAAGCAGCACTGATATACCCGCCAGTGATTGCGGCTGTTGCTACGGAGCCGCGCCCTAAGAGAGGCTATTTTTTACTCGTGTCGCGCCTGACAAAAATTAAGCATGTTGATGCGGTTGTCGAGGCTTTGAGTAAACTGGGGTACCCACTCGTAGTAGTGGGTGAGGGGAGTGAACGATCGTACCTCGAGAAAATAGCGGGTGACAACGTGCAGTTTAAAGGGTTTGTAAGTGATGAAGAGCTGACGAAGCTCTACACGGGGGCTCGGGCGCTGCTTTTTCCGAGTGAAGAAGATTTTGGCTTGGCGGCTGCCGAGGCATTAGCCCAGGGGACACCAGTGATTGCTTTTGAATATGGTGGCATTCGTGAAATCGTGGAGCCAGGTGTTACGGGGGAGCTTTTCGAAACCAAAAGCCCAGCTATTATTAGTGAGGCTATTTTACGATTTACTCAGAATGAGGGAAAGTATAACCAGGAGCAGATGCATCGCAAGGTGGGAGAATTTTCGCGAGAGGCTTTTCATAAGAATATAGAGGCGCTCGCTATGGAGCAGTATCAACAAGTGGACTAAGAACCGTGTATGGATATAGTGGGTCACAGTCATATTGAAAAGAGGTTTACTGCTGCCTACCAGCAGGGAGTTTTAACGCAGAGTTATTTATTTTGTGGCCCGGAGGCAGTGGGAAAATACCAGGTTGCCCTGAATCTTGCTCATGCAGTTACGGGGATGCCAGATTTTGCGCCGAGTGAACAAATGCCGACGCCGCAGGATGTTTTTGTGTTGGCACCGGTAGAAGAAACAAAAAAAGGCATAACAAAAAAGAAGGGTATTGCGGCCGAGGACCTGCGTGAGGCGTTACATTTTTTACAGGAGTACCCAAGTCGTGGTCAGTACCGAGTACTGATTATCCGAGATGCTCATATGCTCTCGAGCACAGCGCAGAACGTTCTTTTGAAGACACTCGAAGAGCCACCAAGCAGCGCTCTTATTTTTTTGGTAACACATGAGCCAGAGGCGCTTTTGGCTACAGTGCACTCGCGAGTCACCACCGAAGTATTTTCGGTGGTCCCCGAGGATACTTTAGCAGAGCGCTATACAGATGACTGGCTGAAGGAGGCGGGTATTCCGGCTTTCTTCCGTTCCCTTGGACGTCCAGGAGTGTTAGAATGGGCCAAAGAACATCCTGAGCAATTTAGAGAGCATAAGGAGATACTAGCAAAGCTCTATGGGTTGAGCGCTCTAACGACAGCCGAGCGTCTGGCTCTAGCCGAGCACCTTGCTACTGACCCAGCGCGAGCCGCGGAGCTTATAGAGTGGTGGATTCCAGGACTTCGTGCGCAGGCTCTGCGTGCCGAAGGACGAGGTGTCGCGCAGTACTATAAGCTGCTGGAAAAAGCGCTGCTGGCTGCCAGAGACCTGAAGACGCGCCAACTGAATGCACGTCTTATTTTAGAAACCTTGTTCCTTTCTCTTCGTTAAGATTTTTTATGGCTCGTACAGATACTTCAAAAACCCAAGAAGAAGCAGGGGCAGCCCGCAGAGTAACCTTCCGGAAGGAGATGTATATCCCAAAGAAGACACTCCAGAAAAAAGGACGCAGTACAATCACGCCTGCTCGTGGTGAAAAGGTAGCGGTTCTTCCACGGCGTTCACCCTGGCGGGGAATACTGGTCTTTTTCCTGTGGCTCTGTTTTATGGCCGAGGGTATTTACCTCGTTTTCTTTATGGGATTTTTCCGTATTACAAGTATTCAGTTTACTCACGAAGGCGCGGTAAGTGAGCAATCGGTGGAAGAATTTGTGCGGAGTTCATACCAGGGAAAGTTTTTTAATGTAGTTAATAAGGATAATGTGTGGTTTGTAAATACGAATAAGTTGAGCACGAATATTTTAGAGCGTTACCCAAAGCTCAAGAATGTTACTACGACTATAGAGTTTCCAGGAACCATCCATATTACGTTGATCGAAAAACCCTATCAGCTGGTGTGGTGTACGGGCGCCGATTGCTTCTTATTAACTGACGAAGGGATATTGCGCGATGCCTCGGTATTTTTTGAACGAAAAGATGAGCAGGGAAAGTTTTTTACTCTTCGTGACGATAGCAGTCAGCACGCCGGTGTAAATGAAGCCTTGATCAGTAAAGACGAGGTGGCCTTTATCGGAAAAGTAGCAGAGGACTTTACGTTGCGAACGGGCTTTGAGATAGATGAAGAACTTACAAGGCCCTCACGTTACGCGCAAGAAATACGTCTGCATACCAAGAGGGGATTTTGGGTATATATAAATACGAAGGACTCACTCGACGAAGCTCTGAATAATATGATGCTTCTTTTGCAGAAGCAAATTCCAGAGAACGAATGGGAACAGTTGAATTACATTGATTTACGTACAGAGAATCGTATTTACTACACACGTAAAGATAAGAAGCCGGAGCTCACAGAGGAGGAGAAAAAGAAAGCGGCTGAAGAGGAGGAAAAAAAAGCAGGCGAGGCTGGAGACAGTTCTCAGGGCGAGAATATCTCGGGCACTATTCCCGCTACGGACGCTGGGCAAACAAACTAAAAGGAAATAAAAAGCTCCCCGAGGAAGGGAGCTTTTTATTTCACGCAAGAAGATTACTGTTGCTCGGGGAGATAGTAGATGAAGATTGAGGTGCCAGCCCGCCCAGCAAGAGGTATATCTTTAAGCCATAAGTAATTTTTGTCATTTTGTTTGGTTGCCGGGTTATTGTTTGTTGTCCAGTTCTCCTGAAGTGTGTTGATGCTAATGGCATACCAGCCTGGCTCTGGATCGCGCTCGCTCCACCAACCATCAAAGAATGTACCAAGTTCGTGCTGGGCGCTGGCACCGCCAAAGTAATCAACATGAATCTTTTCGATAGGGGGGAGTTTCTGAAGATTTTTCGGGCATTCGCTGGTGCTTTGTCCGTTACTTGCGAGGCAGCTATTGTGCTCAGTAATGAAGGTCTTGAGGCGATGGAGATCTTGGCCCCAATCGTAGTTTGAGTCTGTAGCAACCTTGTAGCCGTTGGGAGTGCCGCCAGCAAGGAGGTTATAGTACGACAGATAGTACGGGTGTGCTGAAAGTGGCGTGAGGAGCTGCAGGAAGGCGAGTACTCCAATAGTATACCCAAATGCACGCTGGGTGTTTTTCGAGAAGAGCGGATCACGGGTCATCTGAAGGGCATTTTTTGCCACCAAAAAATAGAGGAAGGGAAGGATTGGGAAGAGATGACGGAACCCAATGTTTAAGTTTCCGATAATGCTCAAAAAGGAGTAGAAGACGATAAAGAAGAGCATCAGGGCCGAGTCGATATGGTCGGTAATGAGGGTGCTCAGAGGAGTTCTTTGGGTAACTGTTTTATGGAAGAAACGACGCAGGGTGTAAAAAAGAGTGAGCGCAGTGAGCGCTAGGAAGGGTAGGGTTTCTTTGGCGAGAAAGATAATAGGGAAGTAACTTTTTTGAGCGGCGCTTTGTACGGTATCCAGAAAATAATGAGTATTACCACCAGCCACACGACCAAATACCATAAGGACTCCCAAGAGGTAGGCCGAGAAGGGCATGCTCCAGGTTTGTTGACTCGTGGTCTCGACAATAGTGCGAGCCAGAGGTCCAAGCTGCTTCTCGGGGAACATCATATGAGCAATGGCAACCAGGTGCTCTGGCGGTGTGATGCGGGTGTGGAGGGTATACACAATATAGACACCCACGATAAAAACAAGAAACACAACTATGCTGCGTCCGAGGTAGAAAAAAAGTGAGCGGATTCGAGTAGTAGTAGCCCCAGTAAGCGTAGTTGTGCGAGCCAGCGCGTAGACGATAATAAAGAGTCCAAAAATAGGAATCAGGAGTACGGCCGAGAATTTTATCATCTGGACAATGGTAAAAAAGAGAGCGGCTAAAAGCGTATTTTTCCAGGTAGGTCTTTTAAGAAACTCAAGGAAAAAATAGAAGGCAAAAAAGAGGAAAGCAGCGATGCCAACGTCGGTAGTTACGTAGTGTCCGTGGGCAATAATATTTGGGTCGGCGGCAAAGAGGGTGAGCGCCAAGAGGCCAGCGAGTGGTCCTGCTGCTTTGCGCGTCCACCAAAACAAGAATGCCCCAAGAGAAACAGCCACAAGAATAAGCGGTAGGCGGGCCCAGAAAGTGATGAGCGCTGTGTTGTTACAGGCTTCGCTTGGACTCGTGCAGTTAAGAAACTTATCACCCATGGCCCATTGCTCATTGGTGCCACTTATCCATTCGGTAGCCTGAATCGGAAAAGTGACGGGCAGGAAGAGGAGCGGAAAGCCAGCGAGATCCTTGAGGAGCGGTGGATGCTCTGGGTTGAGGCGAATATCACCATAGCGTACATAACTGTAGGCGGCAGGGATATGTGCACGTTCGTCGTAGGTGAGCGAATCAGCTTGGGCGAGGAATACGAGAAGGAGAGTAAAGGCAGTAAGAATACCAAGTGCGATGGCACTGCTGTGTTGCTTGAGGAAGGGCATAAGGTTTAGCGTAAGTGAATAACGGTAAAATCGCTCTTGGTTCCGGGTTCAGAGTCAACAGTCTCGACAGTAGACTCAGGAAAGTTTTGAACAATCGCTCGCACAACCTCGGGATCTTTATAGGTCATAATTAGGAGTGTATTGCGAGTCAGGGTTACGTCGGCGCCCGGAGTAAGCCAGGTGATAGGTCGCGCCTCGTCAGACAGGTAAAATGCCAGCGGCTGTACGTCGATAGGGAGGCCGTTACCCTGGATGCGACTTCGGTCATTGGTAGCGATAAAGAGGCGAGCATCTTGCGGAAGCTCGTTAATATAGCGAGTAATTTGGCGCTGTGTGTACGTGAAGCTTGCTTTTTGGTCTGGGCTCTGTTGAAAGAACACGAAATATTTTACCAGGTTGATGCTGGCAGCAGAAACCAAGAGAAGTAGTACGAGGCCATGAAAAAGAGTTCTTGAGAGCGGTAGTGATCGCTCACCATAGCGGTACAGCCAGTGCACTGCAAAACCAGCAATCAGAAAGACAGGAATTTGAGTGCCGATTGAGCGTAGGGCATGCGGCAGACCCTCGGTAGTGAGGAATTCTGGAGCCGACATAACCACGAGCGTAATAAGGAGGAAACTATTACGTACGAGCCGAGGATCACGGATACTGCGTGCGAGTCTTTGCCACAGGAGGGTGAACCATTGGAAAAACAGAAACAGAAATCCCGTCAGGAAGAAAGCACCGGTGATCGGATCGAGAAGTGGGTATGGTGGGTAGTTGTGGCGCCAGTTGGCATCACCTACACCATTATATTTTTGCATACTCAAGAGGAAGCTCTGCCCTAGAGTGCCAAGCAGGTTGCCGTTGTTTACTTCGGGCGAGAATACAGAAACCGCCGCCGAGCGAGAGATAAAATCTTCTGGATGACTTACAAAAAAATGATAGAACATGGGTGCGGCGCTGAGGAATGCTCCGAGACCGAAGATGATAAGCTGCTTCCAGAAGCGCTGTAAAAAGTTTTGGTAGCCCAAAAAGAGGAACGGTAAAAGCAGCACAAAAATAACTGGCACGAGGCGAGAGGCAATGTATCCGTGGAGTCCCAGCCCCAGGAAAATACCAGCCAAGAAAAAGTCAGTGTGTTTTTCGCGATGCAGCCCTTTAAAAAAGAAGTAGAACGAGAAGGCTAAAAAAGTTGGCGTCATAATGGCTCGGAAACCAATGCGCGAGAAGTTAATACTCCAGTAGCCAAAAGCCATCATGAAACTAGCGAAAAAGGCTGGTGCCCGGCGCCCAAAGAGTTCCTTCCCTAAAAGGTAGACCCCGAGTACGGCGAGTGTCCCAAAAAGAGCCGACCACAACTTAAGAGCAGGAATAGTGTTGCCAAAAATAAAGAGAGTGAGCGCCTGAAGGTTTATAAAGAGTCCTTCGCGCCCGTAGTTATTTGGGTAGAAGAGTTTGAATTGGTGCGTGCTTAGTGCTGTGGTAGCATCAGCCGCGTTCACGGCTTCGTCTACCCAGAGTCCTGCCGGAAGGGTGTCAATGTGCCAGGTGCGGACAACAAAAGCAGTAACAAGGAGGAGCGTGACCAAGAGGAACATTCCACTGCTCCGCCACGAGAAAATATGAGCCATAACGTTATTTCTTTTATATTTCTTTTCTAGTATAATTATAGCATCTAGAGACAAAAATAAAATCGTTATGGGAAGAAGAGCAGCTCAAGAAGGAGGGCCGTCAAAGAAAATTACTACGGGTGAGATTTTTCGTGATTCCGAAGGGAATAAAGCGACGGTTCTTAAGGTGGACCTAAATTCTGCTAATAAGCCGATCACTTTTCGTACCAAACAAGGGGAAGAAAAGCTTCCGATGGAGGAATTTAAGAAGCAATTTTCTGAAAAATTGACCTTTGTTCAAGGACAAGAAGTAGTGAATAAAAAGACGGGCGAAGTGTATACGCTGAATACAGATGTATTGGCGAACGCTACGCGAGGAAAAACCATTTTGATTCGAGATGTAAAAACGGGATTAATCTCGAGTGTTCCCCAAATTGCACTGATACGAGATTTTGTAGCTGTAAAAAATATAACAGATACAGTGCTGGACTCAGGGGTCGCTGAGGAAGGTGTAGAGCCAGGGCAGGGTATAGAGTCAGTTGATGCAGAAAAAGCTGCTTACGAAGAAGCAGGGGGACCTGCAGAAGAAGGGGGTGCTGAGGATCCGGATGATGTAGAGCCCCAGCAAGTAACCCAGCCAGGGCCCGTTCCGGTGACACCGTCAAATCCGAGCGTTAGTTTACAGTCAACCTCTCCGGCGGATGCCTTTACTATGGCTGGTGCCGCTACGGTGGCTGCTGCGGCAGCAACGTATCCAACGCAGGCTATGCGGCCAATGCCTACCGGTGCTATACCACAGCCAGAACAGCAACCAGAGACAAAGAGTCCAGAAACAGTACCCGTACAAGATCCAGCTACTCCAGAAGCACCAGCGACTGAACAAAAAGATGCAACTTTCAAACAACTGAAAGCTCTTCTTGAAGAAAAACGTCAGGAGTACGTTGAAGATAATTATCGCCATGCCAGTAGTGTGAGTCGCTTGGCAAAGATTTTGGGTATTGTACATATCGAAAAAACTCCTACGTATAAAGAAGAGTACGAGGCAGCCCTGCGGGCAGTAGAAGGCTATGAGCGAAAGCAGCTCGAAGCAAAACTTCAAGATGTGGTCATTCCAGCTGCCGAGAAAGCAAAATTAGTAGAGAGTCACTTCCTCCGTTTTTCATTCGAGGAAAAGATCGTTTTGTATGAGCTTGGGATTGGTGTAAAAATGAAGGCAGAAAGTGACAAGTGGTATACAAAGGCCGGTGAGCTTGTGGCGCAGTTTGGAAATGGATATCGCCATCTTAATTGGAAGCAAAAAGCGGCTATTGCTGCTGGGGTTATTGGTGTTGGGGCGCTGGCTGGTGCCACGGGCGGAGCCGCTGCGAGTGCGGTGGCAGGCGCTCTGTGGGGCGCGCGTCGTGCTGCCACTGGCACAGCCAGCTTTTTGGCAGCCAACGAAGGTACAAATAAACTCGTCGACTGGATGGGTGAACGAGGAGCAAGAAAAGAAGTAGAGCAACTTATACAGAAAGAAACTACTGACCAAGCGTACGCCGCGCTTTTCGCGCAGCTCGATACCAAAATAAGTTCACTCGACAAAGCCCTCGAAGACCGCAAACGCTGGGGGAATCGAGCGAAGGTCGCTGGTATTGTGAGTGCTGTTGGTTTGGGGGGCATGGCACATTTTACACACTTTCTTGGTTTTGAGGACAACGTACCAGCTGGTGCCTCTGCGGAGCACGTTTCTGGTGCAGTTGCATCTGCTGACGAACAGGGTATGAATCAGGATGCTATCCCTCGAAGCGCAGTAGATGCTGTACCAGGTAGTGGAGCGACTTCGGTTGCTACCGAGCACCTTGGCGGTGCAGCAGATACCGTAGATACTGCAGTCACTACAAAAACACCCATCTTTGGTGAAGTAGACGTTACTCCGGCGGACCGAGCGCGTGGC
>CAZCQJ010000006.1:34218-51935 GCA_964500865.1 uncultured Bdellovibrionales bacterium
ACCTGCAGCGAGACGTTGGCCGAGTCGGTGAAGGTCGGCGCGCCGGCCGCGAGCAGGACGGCCCAGGCGTTGATGCCGGGCAGGGTCAGGCGCTTGTAGATGTTGCTGGCGCCGATGATGACGCCGCCCAGCAGGCCAAAGCGCACCAGTCTCCAATCATGCCGCCTGTCATGCCGGCCGTCGCCGGGCCGCCCGCGCCAGCTCAGCCAGGTGCGCAGCACCAGCCAGAAGCCGAGCGGAATCAGGTGATTGCTCGCTTGGAGGCTATTGCAAAAGAAAAATTTAACGGAAAATCACCTGCAGAGCTAAAAGAGCTGTACGGTTTTAGTAGTGGCAAGCTTGATCTCATTTACGATGAGGATACCCTAAAATTAAACACCCTTTTTACAGAAGAAGACTATGCTGCTGCCTTGGAGGGTAGAATAGATATAGGAAGTAATCTTGGTACTCCTGTGGTTGAGGCGGCACACGAAGCATCTTTGGATTCAGTTGGTATGGGTAATTCGACAAGCGAAACACTAACAAGGGTTACTGACAAGTTAAGTTCTACGGTACAGATGGTTGAAGTAGGAAGTGGTCATGTTATTGATCAAATGCAGGGGAATTATGTGAGCACTGACCAGGGAGACGTGTACCGAGGAAGTCGTGAGCTCTTGCAGGATCGAGTGGCACGAGGTGGTTTTGATGATATAGCTACAGAAACCAAGCGAGTAGTCGGTGCTGCGGGGAATTATACGCTTGAACAAAGTAATCCAGCAAAGCTTGCTGTAGAATTTCCAAATCAAGATGTAAAATCATTTTTGACCGCTGGTAAACTTGAGATTGGTAAACAGCTTTTTGATATTGATACGACCGAGTTCGGGAAAAATCACGTATTTAGTAAATCAAGCATTGGAGAGCTTCAGGCAACGTACAATAGTCGTCCAATGACCTGGATGCTAGAGAGGCAGGGGAATGGCACATATATGAGTGCGGGTATGGATGGCCGTAGTATCGGTATATTCGATCAAAAGTATCACTTTGACCGACCAAGTATTCCTAACATAGGACCAGATCTCAACGATGGACCAGATCCGAGAGCTGGACGCTTCGCAATCGACATGCATACGGGATATATGGAGCGCTTTGCTGCCATGACGAATGCGGCTGTTCGTGAGTTTGGAGAGGCTGGAAAACCAACGAGTACCGAGACCTCTGGCCAGTACCTAGTGCGTATCGGGACGCTCGTAGCTCGCAAGAAAATCGAAGATCGTAATTATAGATTTCACTTTTAATACATAATGTTATGGAGACAACACAGAAAGGACTGCTAAATGAGGTAGAGATCCGCCAGGAACTCATTGCTCATTTCCATCTTGAGCAAATGACGCCTGAAGATCAGGATAAAATCCTCGATAAAATGCTCGAGGCAATTTTGAAAACGATTCTTGTAAAAACTTTTGATCGCTTGGGTGAATCGGGGATGGTAGAGTACGAACGAGTCATGGAGCGCGCTCATAGTGAGGATGAGATCGCGGCATTTTTGGAAAGCAAGATTCCGGGGTATACTATCTTTGTAAGAGAAATAGTGACTGAGTTTAAAGAGAGTTTGGTGGTGCAAGAATAAGGCACTGCCTGGCAAGTAATTACCGAATACCATACCGTATGCCAGATGAACACTTGGGCCTTGGGCCAGCCGGAATCGAAAATCCAGAAGCGGATGATTTTGCTTCACGCGAGAGCACCCTGGACCGAGAAAATCCAGTGGCAAATTTTGAGCGAGCAGAAGCTATTCCAGAAGCCACGGAAGAAAAATATTCAGAACTGCTTACCAAAGTAAGTAGCGCTGCTTCAGGCTCTGATGATGAAACAAAAGTAGATATTACGCATCTACGGAGTCTGGAGGGGGAGGAGGAAAAGATAGAGCATCTCGTAAAGATTGCGAAGTCCAAGGGACTGCCTCATGCGGTGACGGTAGCACGGCGGTTAAAGGATTACTATGCGCTGGATAAGTTTCACGATGAGCTGATAGACAATTTGTATGAAGAGCTCGTAAGAGAAGGACTGGTAACCAAAGAATAGTACGTGCCATGGAGGGATTTGATTGGAATAGTATTTTACTGCCACTTACGTGGCTCTTGGTATTTTTCACCTTTATAACCGGTGTTTTTTTGCTGGTGCGAGCGTACTATCGTTTCCGCTACCAGATTAACCAGTCGGTAAATCTTGATCTCGAAGTTATTCGGGTTACCAACCGTCGAGAAGGCGGAGCAGAGCAGCGCTCAGCTGATGCCTGGAAGGAAGAAATCTTGGCTATGGAAGAGCTCATTACGTCGCTTTCACGGATGAAGTTCCATAACGGATTTTGGAAGGACATGTTTATCGAGAAGCCTTCAATCGTGTTCGAGATTGCCAATCCATCCGACAGCGAAGAAATCTTTTTTTACTTTGCGGTACCAAAAATGTTTCGTGAGAGCGTGGAGAAGATGACGCATAGCTTTTTTCCGTCTGCCGCTATCGAGAAAATTAAAGACTATACTATCTTTAGTCCGGGGAGCGAGGTGGCTGTGGCAAGTTTGGGACTTTCCGCGCACAAGGCGTTGCCCCTCAAAACCTACCGAACACTCGATACCGATCCGTTGAACAGCATCTCGAATGCTTTAAGTAAGCTCGATACCAAAACCGAGGGTGCCGCGGTGCAGATTTTGCTTACCCCGGCCGATGGTCACTGGCGTAAGGAGGGAACAAAGATCGCTCAGTATATGCAGGAAGGGCACCGTTTGCAGGCGGCGCAGTCTAAAGTTTCATTTAGTGGCAAGGCGCTCCGCATGAGTGGCGAGGTGGTCCGTGGTCTCTCGACTAGTGGTGACTCGCAGGCACCAGAAAAACAAGTAGCGCTGACCCCAGAGGAGCAAGAGCTCGTGAAAGCTATCGACAGCAAAGTGCGTAAGGGCGCCTTTGCAGTGAATATTCGGTTGCTAGCATCTGCCGACACGCAGCACCGTGCCGAGGAAATTTTGTCGCACCTCGAGAACTCGTTTAGTCAGTTCGAAAACCACGGAGTGAACCATTTTACGGTGACGAAACGGCGTAAGGCAAAGGCATTTGTTTACGACTATATTTTCCGTAACTTCGACAGCGAGAACGCTATAGTGCTTAATACCGAAGAAATCGCGAGTGTCTTCCATTTCCCTATTTCAACCACAGAAACACCGAAGATTAAGTGGCTCAAGGCTGGCGCTGCTCCACCACCAATTAACGTACCGCAAGAGGGAATGCTTTTGGCATTTAACAAGTACCGTGGTGTCGAAACACCGATTCGCATTACCGATTCCGACCGTCGCCGTCATATGTACGTGATTGGTCAGACCGGTGTAGGTAAGTCGAACTTTTTGCAGGAAATGGCCAAGCGTGATGCCCAGAGTGGCAAAGGGTTTTGCTTTATCGATCCGCACGGTGATGCTATCGAGGATATTCTGACGGCCATTCCGAAGGAACGAGCCGAGGACGTGATTGTGTTTGACCCGAGCGATGTGGATCGTCCGATCGGTATTAATATGCTGGAGTACGACCCAGCACATCCAGAGCAAAAGACCTTCGTTATTAACGAGATGATCGGTATTTTCGACCAGCTCTACGATCTTTCGGCGACGGGTGGACCAATGTTCGAGCAGTATATGCGTAACGCCATGCTCCTGATTATGGATCACCCAGAGAGTGGCTCGACCATTATGGAAATCTCGAAGGTGCTCTCGGATGATGACTTCCGCCGCATGAAGCTCTCGCACTGTACCAACCCAATCGTGCGTGATTTTTGGATTAAAGAAGCCGAGAAGGCGGGAGGGGAAGCCGCGCTCGCTAACATGGTGCCGTACATTACCTCGAAACTGACCCCGTTCGTGGCCAACGATTTTATGCGCCCGATTATCGCGCAGCAAAACAGTAGCCTCGACTTCCGCAAGCTCATGGACGAAGGGAAGATCGTGCTGGTGAATCTTTCGAAGGGAAAGATTGGGGAAATTAACGCGCGCCTTCTGGGTATGGTTTTTGTGGGGAAGATTCTGATGGCTGCCCTGGGACGAGTAGATACGCCAGAGGCCGACCGTAAGGACTTCTACGTATACCTCGACGAGTTCCAGAACGTCACCACCAATTCTATTTCGCAGATTTTGTCTGAGGCTCGTAAGTATCGTTTGATCCTCATTTTAGCTCACCAGTTTATCGGTCAGCTGAAAGAAGAAATCAGTAAGGCAGTCTTCGGAAACGTGGGTTCGCTGATTTCGTTCCGCGTCGGTACCGAAGATGCCGAGTTCCTCGAAAAGCAGTTTGCTCCAGTATTTAGCGCTCAGGACCTGGTGAATGTGGATAACTTTAACTGTTTTGCGAGGCTCCTGATGAATAATGAGCTCACCAAGCCGTTTAACATGGCCACTTACGCACCAACCAGCGGTAACCAGGAACTTGCCAATGCCTTGAAAGAGCTTTCGCGCCTGAAGTATGGGCGCGACGGAAAGCTTGTTAACCGAGAAATTATGGAACGCTCGCAGTTAGCTGGGTAGATTGAGAAGGATGCAGGAAACCAAGAAACCAAAAAAGACGAGGGTACGTCACCCTTGTCTTTTTATATATTTCCTCCGTTTTGTATTACCAACTCAGACTGTACTCTACAAGTGTATTGCTTTCGGCAATGAGGAGTGTTTTTGAGGATTCGTTATAGCTAATGCCTTTTGCTCCGCTGAGTTCTGGGTAGGTTTTTTGGTAGACAGCATTACCATCGGTGTCCCATACAATGAGGCTGCCGGTATTTGGATTGAGTCCTAGGGTAAAGTTTTGCTGGTCCGAAAGACCAAGTACCGAGAAGGCTTCGTTAGAAAGATCTTTTTCTTTGGCGCCTTTGAGGTACTGTTTGGTGGTAGTATCGCTGATACGGATAGTATCGCTCACGGCCATAGTGCGGTTTGTGCTTTTACCAAGTGATGCTTTGAGCCAGGTAGTGCTTTCGGTAAAGCCGTTCGTTGTACGAGGGAAGCGGTAGATTGCTCCTGTGGTGTTATCGAGCGTGTACAGGTAAGTAAGATAGGCACCAATTTCATCAATCTTGGCTCCCTCCGGAATTGGTAGGGTATTAGGGGTAAACTTTTTGTCGACGATATTATAGGCAACGAGCTCGTTCTTGGTTGAAAGTAGGAAGATAATACCGAGGTCTGGCATAAAGGTAGCCAGATGAACGCTGCCATTTGGGAAGCTCGTGTTTCCGCTCTGCGAGACGATACTGTCTTTGGTTACGACGAAGGCACCATTCTTGGTATCGAGGAGCGCTACGAAGTCGCTTTGCCATTCGAAGGCAGTGACTCGTTTAAGAGTGGCGGCGCTTGTAGGCGTTGTTCCGGAAGTTGTACTCGGAGCAGCGGTTGTGGTGCTTGGAGCAGCTGCTTCTTGAGGGGTCTCCGTAGTGCTTGGCCACAGAATCCACAGAAGGAGGAATACCAAAAGGATGCCAAGAGCCCAGAGAACTTTTTTGGTGTATACACCTAAGTAGCGTTCGCAAAAAGCCAGGAAAGGAGAGAAGTAGCGAGAGAGCAGTGGCTGGAGTAAGGAAAGCTTATTTACTATAAGTGGCCAGAGATGTTGGAGTGATATGCGTATTTTTTGAGAAAGTGGCTTCAGGTGACCGAGCCCATTCCCAAGGCTAGTCGCAAGACCCGTGGTGATGCCTGCCGTTAGGTTCGTCATGATGCTGCCAGTTGGTGCTGGTGCGTGAGCTGACGAGAACGGCGAAGTGAAGTGAATGTTTTCCGGTGATTGATTCAGAGGTGTCATGACAGGCCGTAGTGCGGATTTTGGAGCTGCTTCTTGAGCAGGCGCTAAGGTATTTACTTCAGAAAGTCGCCGAGCTGCAGGCTTTGTTTTGGGCGCCACTACTGGCTCTGGCTCGGGTGCGAGCAGGGTTTCTTCTGCGGGCGTGCGGGAGACACGAGTATATGACGAAAAGGTAATGGATTCGGCAACGATGGTTTCGTCTTCGAATGAGATATCGTGAGTAATTTGCTCAGCGGTTACCGTAGAGGGGGTTTCTTTAGATGCGCGGTATTTTTCTCGCGTTTCTTCGGCGAGGTTTTTTGCGGCACTCGTGGTAGCGTCGAGTACCTTGCTCGACGCAGCACTTACCGCTTTAGTAGAAGAGTTTTTCAGTTCGCCTAAGGAATCACCAAGACTGCTGCCAAGGGCAGCACCTTGTTCTAGAAGGAGCTTCTGAGATTTTCGTAGACTCTGCCCGGTGCTCTTTTTGATGTTCTTAATAAATGGTGTTATGTTATCTTGCCAAAAAAGACTCATGCGACTCGGTTCACTGAGGGATTCGAGAGGCGTATCACCCTGAACGTAAATGTGGCCAGTTTTCTCGTCGGTGTATTCTAGTGGACCTGCTTCGATATCTTCTTCCTCCAATTCGGTTTCTTCGATAAGTGGCGCGGTAGGAGCTGCTAGTTTTGGTGATTGGTTGAAACTCGCACCACTAAAAATATTTGAGAGGCGCTTCTCGGCTTCGTGGTGAAGTTTTTCAGCGGTAGCTTTCTTTGGTACAGAGGCCGCTCTTGTTTCTTGAATCTCCATAACAAGACTGGCACCCAGGGAGAGTTCGTTCACCAGTGCAGTGCGTATATAACGCGTAAAAGCCTCGGGAGTCATGCGGTCTGCATTTTTCGCAAGCGTTTCTTCGTTAAGGAGTTCAAAGAGTTCTGGAGAGGTAAAGAGTAAAAGGTCTTTAGGGAGGAGTTTACCACTTGAAATTTCGAGAAAGGTCTTGAGAGGATGGAGAGCCGCGTCTTTATCAGCGAGGCCATCGCTGATACAGTGACCTTCTGTATTACGGTAGAGGAAAATAGCAGCGTCGCCAGTGACCGAAAAGTGGAGAGTATCATCTTCTAGAACAGCAATTGTTGCCTCGAGACTTCCAAGCCAGGCCGCATTACCTTGTTTTACAAGTTCGGTGAGGGCGAGGTTTACCTTATGGAGGGCAGCCTCAAAGCTTTCGGCCGCACTACGTTTTGTGTTCTGAAAGTACTCTTTTTTTACAACTGAGGCGAGGAAGTTAACAATGTAGGCATTGTCTTCGTCGGTATTGGTGATTTCAAAAAAACCAAAAATCCGACCAAGATGCTTGGTGGTAATATTCTCACTTTCGTAATGAAAACTCTTCACGAAGAGCTCGAGGTGTTTGTTTTCTGCAACCAGGATTTCGGTAAGGACTGGGGTAATGCTGGAATGCTGGCTCACAGGCGTTTGTTTTGGCTTCATAGTCATCTTGTATTATACCACATTTTTCGATTTCGTCCCTTAGCACGGGGATTTCTGTGGAGTTTACATAGCGTAGTTTTTCTGAGTTACTTAAGGCAAGTTTTTGTTCGGGGCTTGTCGCAAGGCCTCTTACCCTTTATACTGGGTATAAAGTAAAGAAACGTATGGATGTATCACTTTTTGACACGCTGTTTGGTTCGAAGGTGCGAGCGCGCCTTTTTCGTTTGTTTTTGCTTCACCCAGAAACGGCTTTTGATGCCACGGAGGCTTCTGAAAAAATTGCTGTGAAGCGACCAGAGGTAGTGAAGGAGCTTAATCGACTCGTAAAGATGCGTTTCGTAACGGTGAAAACCAAAAAACGCATAAAGGTTTATCAAGTGCAACAGGAGTTCCCGTTTTACAACGAACTGAAGGCTCTGGTATCTAAGTTAAATGTGAATGCTAAGTCCGAAGTCTTCCGTCGCCTTAAAAAGAGTGGCGAAGTAAAGCTGATTTTGATCAGTGGCGCTTTTATTAACTATCCCAAGAGCAAGGTAGATATGATCTTGGTGATTAATAGTGTGAATAAGGTGCAGCTGAAAAAAACAATCGATGCCCTGGAAGCTGAAGCTGGCCGAGAGATCCGCTATGTTTTGATGAATAGCGAAGAGTTCCACTATCGCCTCGATATGCTTGACCGCTTCCTTATGGAGTTTTTGGAGGGACCGTACGAATCTGTTGTGGAAAAAATCCCAGAACTCAAGCGTTTTGTAGCTGGCTTAAAGCAGTAGTCCTATGGAGTGGCTCCCACTCATTGTAATGCTCGTGGTGGCTGGGGGAATCCTGGTGGCATTTTTGTGGCTACGAAAAGAGCTTCTTTCACAGAAGCAAGAGGGCCTCAGTCAGGCATTTCTTGAGCTCTCTGGTCGCTTGGAGGGCCGCTCACAAACACTCACAGAGTCACTGAATCGACAGCTGGCTTTGTTTCAGAATACCCTTGACCAGCGCCTCAGCGATAATACCAAGCGCTTAGATGAGCGTCTTTCGCATACGGCGGACTCGTACGTTAATGTTCAGCGCCAGCTGGAACAGGTGCGTGTTTCCAGCGAGAAGCTCTTAGAGGTCGGTAAAGAGGTGGCCTCACTTCAGGAAATCCTTAAGTCCCCAAAGATTCGCGGCGGGTTTGGTGAGCTCATGCTACAGGATCTTTTGAGTCAGATGCTCCCAAAAGAAAACTTTGCGCTACAGCATACATTTAAAAGCGGCGAGACCGTAGATGCACTTGTGCGTCTTAAGGGAGGCTCTATTAGTATCGACTCGAAGTTCCCCTTGGAAAACTTTAAGCGTATTATTGAGGCAAAAACTGACGAAGAAAAACGTGCAGCGAGACGAACCTTTTTAAGTGACGTAAAAAAACATATTGACGCTATTGCGAGTAAATATATTTTGCCAGCCGAGGGGACACTCGATTTTGCTTTGCTCTATATTCCGGCCGAAAACGTGTACTACGAAGTGATTATTAAAGACGAAGAAGAGCGTGACTTATTGCAGTACTTGGCCGAAAAGCATATTGTGCCCGTATCACCCAATTCGCTGTACGCCTACCTTCGTACCATTTTAATGGGGCTTCAGGGAATGCAGATCGAAAAGCGCGCGAAGGAAATTATGGGACAATTGGAACGTTTATCTGTTGAACAGCAAAAATTCGCGAAAGAATTTTCTGTTCTTGGGAGTCATCTCGGGAATGCCCAGAAGAAATTTGATGATGCCGAGAAACGTTTAGAAAAAGTACAAGATCGTCTTGAGCGGGCTCGTTTTTCGGATAACGACGAATTGCGTCGACTAGAAGATGTTCGGGATGATGGAGTGAATGTATGAAGATAACCTGGCTTACTAAAAGAGAACAGACACCATTTGACGAACTTCTTTTGCAGATAGAAAAAGAAGAGTCGTTCTGGCACAATAATATTGCTCGTATCTTGATTGTTTTGGCGCTTATCCCTCTCGTATGGTCGGTCTTAGTGCTTGGCGCACGGGTATTCCCAACGGATATTCCGGTGGTGCTGCGCTATAATGTGTACTTTGGGGTGAGTCTTTTGGGAGACTGGTGGCAGGTGTATATGCTGCCAGTGTGTGGGGTTATTTTACTTGGCTTACATATCTTTTTGGCAGAACACTACTATCGTATGAAGGAACGAGTGGCAAGTTACTTACTGCTGCTTGCCAGTGTGTTTATGAATGCAGGTATTTTAGTAATCGCGTTCGCATTGGGGATGATTAATTTTTAAGGAGCTGCAAGGAGGGGAGGCAACTGACCATATGGAACACTTTCCTTGGCTATACACAGTGCCATTCCTGACGAGTTTTTTTACGGCAACGTTTGGTTTGGCCGTTATGCTTTTTGTAGCAAAGCGCGTTACCTGGTTACAGCGAATACCTGAAGAGGATCGCAGGAATCAAAAAGTACATGTACCTCGTTTCGGTGGCGTTGGCTTGATTGTAGCAACGCTAGTAGTGGCGCTCTGGTTACCGACTCTTGTGTTGCCACAGATTTGGATTATATTCGGGTACGTACTCATTGCTGCCATGGTAGTGGGCACATGGGATGATGTGAGGCCGCTATCGTGGCAGTTTCAGTTAGCTTGGCAGATTTTTTTTGTGGCAGTGTTGTATGTGGGTGGTTTACGAATCTTAACACTGACAAATCCACTGGGGGGCGCATGGCATCTTTCTCCCTCGGGTATAGTAGGTTTTTTGCTACTTTTGGTGTGGTTTCTGTTACTCATGAATACCCTGAATTGGCTCGATGGCATTGATGGTTTGTGTGGAAGTGTGAGTTTTGTGGGGTATCTCGCTCTCTTTTTGCTGGCGCTCTCGCCAGTGGTGTACCAGCCACCAGTAGCTATTTTGGCGGCCATTATCCTTGGGGCTACGCTGGCCTTTGTTGTCTGGAATTTTCCTGCGGCGAGGATAATGGCAGGTACCAGTGGAACACTCTTTTTTGGTCTTACGCTGGCGTTTTTGAGTGTGGTGGCTGGCACAAAAGTAGCTACGGCTCTTTTGGTGCTCGCACTACCGCTCCTCGACGCCGCGCTGGTACTTGTAAAGCGATTCCTCGCTGGGCGTCCAGTCACCGCTGCAGACGAGGGTCATGCACACCATGCGCTCCGTCGTCTTGGATACAGTGAGCGAGTTATTGTGCTTGGGTACAGTACTATAACCCTCTTTCTTTTAGTAGTGGCCCTGGCAACGAAGGGGAGCGCGAAGTTCGTGTTACTTTTTCTCACATTTACTTCTCTTGGGTGCTTTTTGGCGATGCTGCATTTTCCGGGGCGACAGAAACTCTTTCGTATACTTGGATTTTGGCTGGGTTCCGCTGCCTTGATATGGTTTTTAATGGTACGCGTTCCGCTTTATGCAGTGGTAGGGGGGCAGTGGTATACACTAGAGGTTGCACAGAGCGCAGATGAACAAGAGCGCGGCCTCAGTCACCGGGGGGAGCTCTGTGTACATTGTGGTATGCTCTTTCCATTCAAAACACCAACAGAGCCACACTTTTGGATGAAAGATATGCAGTTTTCTATCGACCTCGCCTGGATTGCTGACGGGAGGATTATTGGAAAAGAAGAACGCCTGGCATTTCCATCGCTCGAAACCGTTGCACCACCCAGCGCAGTAAACGCGGTGCTGGAACTTCCGGCAGGGAGTTTACAAAAGATACCGCCAGGAACGCGGGTATACCTACTTCCTTAGAAAAAAACAAAAACCCCGACGTTGCGGGGTTTTGTTATTAAAGAACGAGATGGACGGTTTAGCGATAAGAGCTAACACGTTGTGAGTACTTCTTCAGGTTCGCGAGCTGCGCACCATTGAGAGACTTGGCGCTGTCGATAGCTTTGCTGATAGTTTCTTTCGAAAATTCAACAGAGGTACCAGTACTGACTGCCTTTTGGTCTACGTTCTTGCGAAGGTAATCTTCTACGTACACTTTCTGTTCTGCAGAAAGTGAGAGATTAGAGTCTTGTTCAAGAGTGTGGGTCAACGCGCGGCGGGCAAGATGAGTCATACCGTCACCGGCTTCAGCAGTCTCGACAAAAGCACCATCGGTTTCTTTGCTGAGTTCTGGTGTTACCACTGTTCCTTTAGAAACGCCAGCTTCTTCGACGTTCTTCATTTCAGTTGCTGAGGTCTCTGCGGTTGCAGTGCCGGCTGTAGATTCTGTGTCGTCACCCTTTGTTTCGAGCAACGAAGCAATATCTGCATCAGACAGGTTTTCAGCGTGACGTGAGTATGAATAAATACCCAGGGCAATAGCCGCTACGATAAAGATACTAACGATAACGCGAAGATTTTCCTGAAACCAACCACGCACTTCTCCGTGAGATTCTTCAAACTGAGGATCTTTGTGTTCCATGATAGTCACCTCTCTTTCTAGTTTTAAATTATTGTTAAAGTGCCGCTTGCGTTGAAGCGAGAGTTAGGAAATCCCTAACAATCAACCACTTCTCCTTTAGAATAGCGGTTTTAAAGCTTTCCTTCAATCGTTACAAAAGGTGAGTTTTGTGGCCTAATGTGTGGATTATGGGCAGGAAAGCACGTTAAAATGACAACAGAGACAAGTAATGAGGAAAAGTAGTCACGGTAGGTAGGATTTTTATAAGAGAACATGGATCAGGTAGTACGCTGTACAGTAACTGAGTAAGAGGCTTTGGTTTTGTAAGGTCGGGTTACCCTAGGGGTGTTTTGCAAAAAAGAATATTTTTTGTATCAAAGTATGTATTATTGTTATAAAAATATTCGGTAGAGAATAGTACAAAAAGAAAATATTTTAAAAAACTTTTTTAAAATATTTTATGCATACAAAAAATATTTTTTACTCTTGACACGTTTTTAAAAAACACTATTCTTTTTTTTAAAAACCTGTATACTAAAAGGGTACGAAAACTTTCGTATCACACACAAAAAATAAATTGAAAATAAAATTGTGTTGTGCAATAAAAGTAACTACGTGTGATGTTGAATAAAAAATTATTCGCACACATTTGTGAAAGGAGGTGAGCACACTATGGCAGTAGCAAAAAAGAAAGCCGCTAAAAAAGTAGCCAAGAAAAAGGTTGCTAAAAAAGCAGTAAAGAAGGTGGTAAAGAAAGCCGCTAAAAAAGTAGCCAAGAAAAAGGTTGCTAAGAAGGTGGTAAAGAAAGCCGCTAAAAAAGTAGCCAAGAAAAAGGTTGCTAAGAAGGTGGTAAAGAAAGCCGCTAAAAAGCGTAAGTAATCTTACCTTTTGTTTCGGTTAACCAAAACAAAAACGCCCAAAGAACACTTCGGGTGTTTTTGTTTTTTTAGGAAAAGAGTGTTTCTAGAGAACAATACGTACGAAGCGGTCACGCTGAGCGAGGTCCTGGCCGACGGTTACGGCAGCCCCAGGGAACATACTTTGAATAAAATTGGTAAGAGTCTCAGTTTGCTCTGGGCTGATTTCGAGCCAGAGCGCGGTGCCTCTTGGTAGCTTGCGTGCTGCAACTTGCTGCAGAAGCGCGTAGTAGTGTGCGAGGCCATCGTTACTACTGAGGAGCGCGAGCGCTGGTTCATACTGGTGCACAGTGGTTTCTGTTTGTGCGAAGAGCACTTCTGAAACGTAGGGGAGGTTCGCAATAATAAAGATAGGAGCAGCACTAAGAATGGCATCGGTGTAGGGAAGTAGAAAACTGCCCTCAAGAAGAGCGGACGAAGATCGCTGATCCTGAATATTTTTTTGCGCTACCGTAAGAGCCGCTTTCGAAATGTCACTCCCAAAGCACTGGGCGCCTTGGATATGTTTTGCCAGCGTAATAATGAGAGCGCCGCTACCGGTACCAATATCAAGAATAGTTTTTGGTGCTACCAGTTTGCTGTACGCGAGGATATCTTCGATAAGGCACTCGCTGTCGGGCCTGGGGATAAGGGTATCTGGCGTCACTGTAAAAGTCTCGCCAAAAAATTCTTTGCTACCGGTAAGATAAGCCAGTGGTTCATCGGCGGCGCGACGAGTCAGGAGCTCGGTTAACGCAGTAGTTTCTTTTGTGGAGAAGCGAAAATCTTGGGGCAGCAGAAAAAAATCGGTTTGAGTAATGCCGAGAACGTGCATAATGAGTAGCTGAAAATCGAGTCGCGGAATACGACCACTAAGCACCCAGTCTGCAGTAAGGCTTGCGAGTGTTGCTTGAGGCATAAGAAATCTCAGAAGAGAACGAAAGAAAGGAACTTAGCTTAAGCAGACTGTTCCTCGAGCTTACGTTTAATGTCTTCGTTTTCGAGCGCGGTAAAGAGTGGCTCGAGTCCGCCCATAAGTACATCTTCGATATTGCTCCACGACATTTTGATGCGGTGGTCGGTGACGCGGTCTTGGGGAAAGTTGTAGGTTCGGATTTTTTCGCTGCGGTCGCCGGTTCCAATTTGACTTCGACGAGCGTCGCCAAGCTCTTTAGCCTTACGTTCTTCTTCAATTTGAAAGAGACGTGAGCGGAGAACCTTCATGGCTTTTTCTCTGTTTTTAATTTGAGATTTTTCATCCTGACAGGTAACCACGGTTCCGGTTGGAAGGTGGGTAATGCGTACGGCGCTGTAGGTAGTATTCACTGATTGGCCACCAGGACCCGAAGAACAATAGGTATCAATACGAAGATCATTTTGGTTGATGGTAATTTCTACGTCTTCTACCTGTGGCAGCACAGCAACCGTAGCGGTCGAGGTATGAATGCGACCCGCTTTTTCGGTAGCCGGAACACGCTGCACGCGGTGTACACCAGACTCATACTTCATTTTTTGGTATACCGAAAATTCGCTGTTGCCACGACTGATTTCGAAAACAACTTCTTTAAAGCCACCAACTTCGGTTTGGCTTGTCTGAATAATTTCGGTGCGCCAACCAACTTTGTTGGCGTAGTTTACGTATGACTTAAAGAGTTCGGCTGCAAAAAGTGTAGACTCGTCACCGCCGGCACCACCACGAATTTCGACAATAATATCTTTATCATCATAGGGATCTTTTGGAAGAAGGAGCTTCTTGAGCGTTTCTTCGAGAACAGTTTGTTCCTGGATGTGCTCGGTATTCTCTTCAATAGCGAGCGCCTTGAGTTCGGGGTCTGCTTCTGGGTCCTGAGTGAGTTCGGCGTTTTCGCGCAGCATTTTCTCAAGAGCGCGGAAACGCGTCACATGCTGCATGATGGCATCAAGTTCTGTTTTGCGGCGCCCTAAAGTAGCGATAAGCTTTGGGTCTCGCATGGTTTCTTGTGACAGAAGTTTTCGCTCGACATCAGCGTATTCTTTTTCGATGTCGGAAAGAAGATGGTTCATAGGTGTAGTAACAAATATTTACAGAAAAAGCCCTCGAGGGGAGTCGAGAGCTTTTTTGTAGAAGAAAATAAAAGGAGAACAAAAAAGCAGAAACCAAAAGTCGCTAAGCAGCAGCTTCGGTTTCGCTTTTACGTACTTTAGGCTCGGTGCGGAGGGTTTTCTTGACCTCAGCAGCTTTTTCGGTAAGCTTTTTGAAACGGTCAACACGTCCAGTAGAGTCTACGAACTTCTTTTTACCAGTGTAGAATGGGTGGCACTGTGAACAGATTTCGGTCTTGAGTTCTTTTTGGGTCGAACCAGTGGTCATGGTAGCGCCACAAACACAGCTCACGAGAGCGTCTTTGGTGTAGCTTGGGTGAATTCCTTGTTTCATAACAGGGGCACATTAGGACTAATAAATAAAGGTTGTTCGTGGCCCCTATGGAAGGCACCTGCGAATATGCAAGCATTCTAGCAGGTATTATGAAAATTGACAAGGGTCCGGATGGGTGGTAGAGTGGTACTGTATTTTTGAGGGCCAAACTCTGGTGTAAACCCGAGGGTCTTCTCAGGAATCATGCATACTTTTCTGTTCCGCTCTTTCCTGCCCTATATCGGGGTCCAGAGCGCCAAAGGGAAAGTAGGTGCCCCATACGCATACCTACTATAAGTATAAGGAGCGAGGGGGAGTAATTACTATAAGGAGTACAACCTATGTCAGAAGTACGAATGGCGGAGTCGAGTGCCGCCGAAAAATTGCTCGTGCAAAATTATTTTGAGGGGTTTGATTTTACCAAGCTCGATACAAGTCTCGAGGCTATGCTGAAGGCTGGTGTCCACTTTGGTCACATAAAATCACGTCGTCACCCATTGATGGACGAATATATTTTTACTACCCGTAAGAATATCAATATCCTAGATCTTTCGCAGACGAAAGAACGCCTTACTGCTGCTGAAGAATTCATTCAGTCTGTAGTGCGCGCTGGTAAGCCAGTGCTGTTTGTGGGTATGAAGAAGCAGACGCACGACGTGGTAGAGTCACTGGCTCGTCGTTTAGGGCAGCACTTTGTGACCGATCGTTGGCTAGGTGGAACCTTGACCAACTTTAAGCAGATCCGTAGCCGTGCTCAATACTTGAAAGAAACGGAAGAAAAGATGGAGGCAGGTCTCTTTAAAAAGTACACTAAGTTTGAGCAAAGCCGTCTAAACGAAGAAATTGCCAAGCTCGAAGGAAGAGTTGGTGGTATTAAAGAAATGACCGAAGTACCCGGGGTTATTATTCTTGCTGATGCTCGTGAAGCTGATTTGGTACAGCACGAAGCACGTCGCATGGGTATTCCATTGGTGGGTATCGTAGACACTAATACCGACCCACGATGTATCGATTACCCAATTCCTGCTAATGACGACGCCGTATCTTCACTGCGCCTCATCCTTGGATCAATTGGAAAGGCTATTGCTGCTCTTCCGGGTACGCCACAAGCCCAGGGGTAACTTGTTAAGCAAAAGAAAAAACTATGAGCATGGAACAAATTAAAGCACTCCGTGAGCGCACGGGTGCTGGTATCGTAGAAGTAAAGAAGGCCTTGGACGAAGCTAAGGGAAACGAAGAGCAGGCTATTGAAATCCTGCGTAAAAACGGTCAGGCGAAAGCTGTGAAAAAAGGTGACCGCGAAACCGCCGAAGGAGTAGTGGTTTCGTATATTCATTCAAATCAGCGCGTGGGTGCTCTGGTAAAGCTCGCTTGCGAAACCGACTTTGTGGCTCGCAATGAAGAATTTCAAGAACTGGCTTACGACATTGCTATGCATATTACCGCATTGGCACCGAAGTACATTCGTCCTGAAGAAGTAACCGAAGCAGACCTCGCCAAGGAAAAAGAAATCTGGGCTGAGCAGCTCGCAAACGAAGGAAAGCCAGCCGAAATGCTGGAGAAGATTTTGGGTGGTAAAGAGGCTAAATTCCGTAACGAAAGCGCCTTGCTTACCCAGCCATTTATCAAGAACCCAGACGTTACTATCGAACAGCTGATCACCGAAAAAATCCACAAACTTGGAGAGAATATTCAGGTGACCTCTTTTGTTCGTTACGAAATGTAGTACAATAGAAGTATCGTAAAGTAGTGTGTCCTGTGCCCGTGCAACATTCCTAACAAAACAATCGCTTTTCTCTGCTATGTGGCAACTCTTGCTCCCACCAGTCATCGTCATTCTCTCGTTCTCCTTTTTGCTTTGGTTTTTGGCCAAAAAGGAATCGGATCCGAGTATCCTACGAGAAATTGAACGAATGGCTGGTGAGCAGCAGGAAAACATCATGAGTGTGAAGGCTCGTTTTTGGGCAAGTCTCGAGAAGGCTACCCGCAAGGGACGTGTGCAGCTTTTGAAGATGCATAATACTTTTGGTGATCTGGCACATGCTGCTCGTACTCAAAAAGAACGCCACATTCAGGATGTTCCAGCATACCGAACACCCGAGGCCTTAAGTCAAGAAGGGGCTATGGTGCGTCCAGCGGTACTGCCGCGTACTGATATGGCTAGTACGGCTAGTGAGGTGTCACGAGAAGAAAGTAGTTTTGTAGAACGCCCAATTACACGCGAGGGTCTACGGGCCCGTGTCGAGCAGAATACGCAGAAGGCTAGTGTTGCATCAGATATTAAGCGCGAAGCAGTGTCTCACGAAGAAGACTTCATTGCTTCTATCGCCAAGAATCCAAAGGACTTCCGGGCATACGAGAAGCTCGGAGATTACTACATGGATAATGGCAACATTAAGGATGCTAAGGAGTGTTATCGCCAGGTACTCCGCCTTTCTCCGCAGAACCGCGAGGTGAAAATGAAGATCCGCCGCCTGGAGAAAATGCTCGGATAGGGGAGATCTTGATAGAAGAAAGAGAGTTTGCTATGCTAGTATCTGTTGTGCTGTAGGCCGCTTTAGCTCAGTTGGTTAGAGCAACAGTTTTGTAAACTGTGGGTCCTCGGTTCGAATCCGAGAAGCGGCTCAGGGAGTTTAAAAAATATGCGTCGGTGGTAGAGCGGTCAATTACAACAGACTGTAAATCTGTCGCCTTATGGCTACGTAGGTTCGAATCCTACCCGGCGCACCAGAAAGGAAAAGTCAAAGAGTTTTGGTTCGCCTCGCTTCGCTCGGCGACT
>CAZCQJ010000007.1:0-26548 GCA_964500865.1 uncultured Bdellovibrionales bacterium
GCGCTTCCATAGGTACCCGCCGTACCAACATTTGTAAGAGAAAAGGTTGTTCCCGCCAAAGCAAGCCCTGTCCCAGGACTATACGTAGTGTCTGCATCGGCACTACAAATAAACGCTGCGCCTGTCCACTGGAGTTTGTCGGTACCAGCACAAGTTGGTGCATTAATAGCAAAAGTACCAGAAGTAGTAACCGTTCCCCCGGAAAGTCCGTTGCCTGCAGTAATATCCGTCACGGAGCCCCCTACGCCCGGAGTCACCCAGGTTGGCACGCCTCCGACCACGGTCATAACCTGGCCATTAGTACCCGCTGGCATCAAGATAGAGCTTCCGTTTATTCCATCCGTGCCATTGATTCCATCGGCACCATCACTTCCATCGCTCCCATCCTGACCATCACTCCCAGGAGCACCTGGTACTCCCTGTGGCCCACGGGAACCATCCTGACCATCTAGGCCTGGTGTTTGGTTTGTGGTAAGCGTAGCCAGATCTACTCCGGCGGCAGAAAGCAAGGTATTCAATGGCATACTACCATTGTTTCCTAAAAATACCGCTATACGGTTCTTAAGAAACTTGTCGAAGTCATCTGTTTTATTGAGCGCCTCCAGCTGATATCCTCCACAAGCGTTTGATCCCTGGAAAATATGTTTTACATTCCAGATTGGATGCCAAAAACAGGGAAAGGAAACGAGATACCCAATTACCAGAAAAAGAAAAAGCAAAAACGCCCAGCGCTTTTGCTTTTTCACCTGCACGTCACGTGCATATTCGAAACTTTTTTCAAGAAAACTTTTTGTTTCCTGATCCATAAAACTCTACGTTACTTTTTGTTTTTACTCACCCACACTACACATTATACCTCCTAAGAAACCTACGGGGTTGGAGTTACTGTCTCTGGTGTCAAACCATCCGTACTCGGCACTGGATCCTGATTTGCCTGCTCAGGCTTTGTCTGGTCAGTTTTCTCGGTATCAAGTTCTGGTGTTGCTGGAGCAGCCTGTGTTGCCAGGTTACTACCGCCGTTCTTTACGGTATCAAAGAGTTTCTGAATTTGATCTTTCAATCCCTTCGCTTCGTCACCAGACTTTGCCACCAGGTCGATAGCTTGCTGATATTCACCCAAAGCAGCATCACGGTCATTCTTCTTCTCGTAGAGGAGCGCTAAAGCAAGACGGACGTCCAGCATATTTGGATATGCACTCAAGATATTCTTGTACACATTAACTGCAGCGTCACGGTCACCCTCTTTATTACGGAGCTCATAGAGAGCACCTACCGCGTACAAATAACTTACGTTTCCTGGTTCTGCCTGACTCGCAATACTTGCCTGCTCAATAGCCTGATCAAGCTGATTCAAGCGTGAGTAAGTAAGCGCCTTGTGGTAGTAAGCAACACCAAGGTTTTTCTTCTTTTCAACAGCTCCATCAAAGAAGGTAAGAGCTTCTTTGTAGAGAGGAGCGCGTTCAGCTTCTGGCTTTGCATCTCCGGCGTTACGCTTGAGCTCACCAAGCTTTACGAGATACAGTGGGTTCTGAACATCGAGCTCGCCAGCCATTTTATAGAGTTCTTCGGTACGTGATAATGCATCACCTGCGTATTGCAGAGCGTTCTCATAGAGAAGGGCGAGTGATTCAACAACAAGCACATCTTTCCCGGCAAGACGAAGGGCTACTTCGCCAGCACGAACCGACTGCTGTACAGCACCAACCATCATTCCTTGATCAGCATCCTTTCCTTTCTGACCTTCCTGATTTGCGATACCCATGTACCCCTGTGCCAAACGGAGGTAGTAACGACTCTCCTGTGGGTACAAAGCAATTGAATGAGTGAGTTTAGCAAGTCCGTCCTGAAGCTCTCCCTTAGCGAAAGACTTCTCTGCACGAAGTGCCCACATATCAGCAGCATATACCTTACCAAAGAAGATCATTACATATACCACACCAGCAGACACTACCATGAAGGTAAAGGCGAGGGCGAGGGCAAACTTTGGTGAAGCCTGGAGCGAAAAGTTCGTACTCTGTTCAGCAACATTTGCCTCTTTCTGAAGTGCTGCGTATGCGAGAGCAATGACGGGAATAAAGACGAGTAACAAGGCACCACTGATTGTTACTAAGAAACTCGAAACCACAAAGAGTACGACGCCAGCCCACAGCCCCAATGACAATACTTTATTCGTTGCTTTTGAGTTGTAAGTCAAGAGATACAGACCAGTCCCAAGGAATACGAGGAGGGTAATGGCGAAAAGAATAACACCTAGGATACCAGTGGTCACTAATACTTCCAGAAAAATATTATTTGCCTGACCAAAACGCATGGTATAGAGTTCGTTATTATTAAACTCCACTGGCTTGTACAAACCGAAGGCGTAACCAAAGTTTGCAGGACCAGTACCAGTTAACCATTCATGTCCAATACCAGATTTTGCTATCTGCCAAGAAAGGCTCGTGGTTGGAGAAACTTCAATCGGCAGAGTAATGCGAGCAAGATTTACCTGGCCAAGCATCAAGAATCCTAGAATAGCCACGAATGCAGCCATAGGAAGCCATGAGACGTTCCCTGCTGGACGGATAAGCTGAGCAATAATATAGATGACAAAGAATGTGGCCATCACAAGTACCGACACCCATGAAACAAACGAGTACAGAGTAAGAAGACAGAACAGATCAATAACCACCAAAGCGATCATAAGACCCTGAGTGAAACGCTTACGAGCTGGAGCAATCGGTGCCTCGGCGTTCAGGAAGATACCCGTGATAAATAGCGGTATAAGCAAGGCGAGGTAGAGAGCCAGGGCAGTAATGGTTCCCATAAAGCTTACTGGCATAACTGCTTCAATGGCCTTTGGTAAAAATACCCAGTTCATAAGAACCAAGGCAGACCATACTGTTACGATACCTCCCGCAATAATCATCATGCGCATAGCGGTACGAATACGAGCCACAGTAGCGTGAGTCACAATGAAGTAAAAGCCGAGGATAAAGAAAGTAAGCGCGACAAAACCACGAGATGGATCACCAAAGCTTCCCATGAAGCTGTGCCAGCGATCTACCGAAAAGATAGCCGTTACACCGTACCAAATCCAAAAGAGTACCAACGGGATATCGAAGGGGGTGCGGCGAATCTCCATGCTTCCGCGAGAAACTCCTTGGGTTACCCACGCAACCATTGCCACCAAAATGAGTACGTAGAAATAAAAGAAACGATCAAAGATCAGTCCCTGATATGTACTCGCCGTGAAGAAAAGCGGCGTCCCTAAAAACAAAAGCGCAAAGGCAACAGAAATTACCCATTCAGTCACACGTACAATTCTTGACTCGTCTCGAGTCACCTCTCCTGCGTAAGCTCGCTCCATAATATGCATGCTAAAAAATTAAAAAATTCTTTTTACCTCCTTATGCAAAAAATTATAGCACATTTTTCCTTAAAAATCGCCAACAGCCAAGTTATCCACAATTTTTGGATCTCTTCGTCGGTTCCCAGAACCCCCTAGTTCTTCTATACTGTCTGTATGAATACTCACCAACATATTATCGTCATCCTTGCTGGCGGATCTGGCACTCGGCTCTGGCCACTATCGAGAAAGAATAGTCCAAAACAGTTCCATGCCCTTCTCGGAGAAAAGAGTCTTTTGCAGGATACTTACAACCGCTGCCTTACTGTTACCCCCGCGGAACACATTTTTATCTGTACCGCAGCACCCTATGCTGAACAAATTACACAGGACCTACCGCAGGTTTCGGCCGACCGTATTATTTTTGAGCCCGTAGCACGAAATACTGCCCCGGCTATCGCTTACTCCGTACGTGCCGTTCAGAATATCTACCCGCAGGCTGCTATCGCCACTATTTCTTCAGATCATGCCATTACTAATCCTGATGAATTTACTCGTTCACTTACTACCGCCTTCGAAGCCTTAACGGAGCACCCTGATAGCCTGATTACCATTGGTATTACCCCTACCCGGCCCGACACCGGCTTTGGGTACATTCAGATGGGGAACGAACAGACTGTCATTCATGACCAGCGCATCTTTGATATCGCTAATTTTAAAGAAAAACCCGACGAAAAAACGGCTGCCGAGTACTTTGCTCGCTGGGAATATCTGTGGAACGCTGGCTACTTTATCTTTCTGGCCACAAGCTTCCGTGAGTGGATTGCTACCTATGCCCCAGAGATTGCTCCGATTTTTACTGTAAGCGAAGCAGAACTCACCGAAACCTATACGAATCTCGCCAGTACCCCTATAGACACGGCTCTCGTTGAAAAACTCCCCCGAGAAAAACGTCTTGTGCTCCCCAGTACCCTGGCCTGGAGTGACGTTGGCAACTGGGCGACCCTTCTTGAAGAACTCCAAAAAACAACAAAACAAAGCGTTGTTACCGGCAGTAACCATATAGACATCAAAGGGCACAACATCCTGGTGAAACAGGCTTCCCCTAAAAAATTCATTGGGACCATTGGTCTCTCGGACATCATTGTAGTCGATACCGACGACGCCCTCCTCATTGCCCACAAAGACAGTGTGGCGACCGATATCAAAGAGCTCCTCGAACAAATGAGACACGAAAAAGAACACCTCCTGTAATTTGGGAGGTGTTTACTTTTCTTTTTACTTTTTCGCTAACGCTTCATCTTCTATTCGTCTTCGGTGCGGAGCTTCTCAAGGAGACCATTCAGTTCTTCGCCCGAAAAATATTCGAAGATGATTTTGCCACCCTGCTTCCCTGGTGCGATTTGCACCTTGGTACCAAAGCGAGCCATAAGGTCGTTACTGACTTCGATAAGTTCTGGCGCCAGTGTTTTGGTGGCGCGGGTATGTCCCTTCACCGAGATACTCCGTACCTGGGCTTCGGTTTCGCGCACGGTCAGTTCCTCCTTGAGGATCATGTCGAAGATGGCACGTTGCTTTTCTTTGTTCTCGATAGCCAAAAGCGCTTTGGCATGTCCTTCGCTGATTTTTCCTTCTGCCACAGCCCGCTGAATTTCTACCGGCAAATGAAGTAAGCGCAGCGTGTTGGCTACGGTACTGCGTTTTTTGCCCATCTTTATGGCTACCTCGTCCTGCGACAAACTGAATTCGTTTACCAGGCGAGCGTAGGCCTTGGCCTCTTCTATAGGGTTGAGGTTATGACGCTGAATGTTTTCGATAATGGCAAGCTCGAGCTTGAGCTGCTCCCCAGCCTCGCGCACCAGAGCTGGCACGGTTGTGAGTCCGGCTTTTTTCGATGCCTGGAACCGTCGCTCACCAGCAATGAGTTCGTAGGTTGCCTGACTGCTGTTACTGGCCGCCGTTACCCGGGTAACCACTAGCGGCTGCAACACGCCGTGCTCTACAATAGAAGCAGCGAGTTCGGCCAGTTTTTCTTCGTCAAAATGGAGGCGTGGCTGGTGTGGGTTTGGCACGATAGACCCAACTGGGATTTCGAGAATACGCACGCCCTGCTCACCGGCTATAGCTGCTGCTTGTTCTTCGCGTGGTGGCAGTACGCCAGAGGCCATCACCTTGCGAGCCTCAGTACTGGCTTCATCGCGAAAATCACCCCGTGGCCCGGCTGCGGCGCCCGGCGTACGTGGCGGAATAAGAGAAGCGAGCCCTCTACCAAGTCCGTGTTGCTGTGCCATACAATATTTATGTTACGTTGTTGCGTGCCCTGTGTGTGTCGCTGTCTGCGCGGCGGCTGCGTCGCGCGCGATAATTTCTTTCGCCACCGCCTTGTAGGCGCGAGCTCCTTTCGAAAATGCATCAAAATCCAAAATAGTTTTCCCAAACGAAGGCGATTCCGCCAGGCGAACCGAGCGAGGAATCACTGATTCAAAAACAGGACCTGGGAAATGCTGACGGACCTCGTTGACTACTTGGCGTGACAGACGATTACGGCGGTCGAACATCGTCAGGAGCGCTCCACCAATAGCCAGTCGTGGCTGTAGGTGCTCGCGGACCAACTCGATCGTCCCGAGGAGTTGACTGAGTCCCTCCAAAGCGTAGTATTCTGTTTGAACCGGAATAATCACTTCGTCACTGGCTACGAGTCCGTTAATCGTAAGAAGTCCTAAACTTGGTGGGCTGTCGATAAGCACGTAGTCGTAGTATTTTTCGATTTTTTGAATCACCTGGTACAGGCGGAATTCACGTTCGGCCATGTGCACCATCTCGATCTCGGCTCCGGCTAAATCTTGAGCGGCAGGAATCACATGAAAGTTTTCGGTCTCGGTCGACACGATGATTTCTTCTGGCGACAAGCCGAGGGTCATGGCGTGGTACAGGTTTTTCTCCTGCCGGCGCGCATCAATCCCTAGGCCAGACGAAGCATTCCCCTGCGGATCGAGGTCTACCAAAAGCACTCGCTTCCCTAGGTCTACCAGGTAACGAGCTACGTTAATCGTCGAGGTGGTCTTGCCGACCCCTCCCTTTTGGTTGATGAATCCAATTACTTTTGCCATATATTCTTAGTATACGCGATTGACAAGTATCTTTCAATTACGTAAGCTATGGGAGTATTCCAGGGCACCGAAAGGACCCAGGGGCGCCAAATATGCCGAGGTGGTGGAATGGTAGACACAGAAGACTCAAAATCTTCCGATAGTAATATCATGAGGGTTCAAGTCCCTCCTTCGGCACCAAGTAAAAACAGGGTTTCCACCCTGTTTTTTAGTATTCATATTCGTTTTCTGTTCCTCCTATTCTCTAGATTGCATTCTGACTACAAGGACCTCATTCTATACTGTAAAGCGGCTTCGGTGACGCGGGCCAACAGCACGGCGACCGTTACCGGGCCAACCCCACCGGGGACCGGCGTGACGAGAATATCGTCGCGATACACCCCACTGCTGCGGCGCACATCTCCAATAACACGGCCCTTGGCATCGTAACTAATGCCTCCATCAATCACCACGGCCTGCGGTGTCAAAAGTTCAGTGCTCACCGAGGCAGCTTTCCCAGTAGCAGAAATAATCACTACTGCATTCTTAAGAGCTTCCTCGTCGACAGTACCCGTAACATAGGTAGCGCTATAGCCACTCGCGTGCAGCGCCCTTGTCAAAACTTCGCCCATCAAAGCCGAGTTTACCAGCGCCAAAGCAGCTCCTGTTTTTGGTGCCTGGAGTGCTTGCTTGGCAGCGGCAGCTAGCGCGAGGAGCGCTCTGGGGAAGACAGGAAGCTTAGCGTCGTCTCCTGCCAAAAAAGCCTCGAGAGTTTCTGGATGGAAGCCATCCGTATCTTTCGCTGGATCAATCGCGCCGATAATAGCATCGGTATCGAAGCCCGCCGGAAGCGGCAGCTGTACAATGATTCCGTGAATATCTTCGTCAGTATTCATGGTATAGATGGCTTGTAAAATGGTTTCGGCTGATACGTCTGCCGGAAAGGTTTCTCGGTAAAAACGAATACCGAGTTCCTTGGCGCGGCGCTCTTTAATGCCGACGTACAAATGCGAAGGAGCATCATCCCCCACGAGAATAACCCCGAGGCCCGGACGAAGTCCTTCGCGCTTAATACATTCACGCGTTTCGGTAAAAATTTGCCCTGCAACTTGTTGACCAGAAAACAGCATAACCTAGAGAATAAACAGTAAAAAGAGAAGTCCTACTGCAATGCGGTACCAGCCAAAAGCGGTAAACGTGTGCGTCTGCACAAAGCGCAGCAAGAAGGTAATCACCAGCATGGCTACCACATAGGCCGTTATGAATCCGGTGGCCAAAAGCGCCATGTCGTTCCCGGTAAAAGCCCACGAGCTTTCTAGGAGATCTTTGGCCGAGGCAGCCACCATGGTTGGTACTGCCAGCAAGAACGAAAATTCAACAACCGAGCGACGCTTGAGCCCCAAGAGGAGCCCGCTCATAATAGTTGCCCCGGCGCGTGAGACACCCGGAATCACGGCTAGCGTTTGGAAGAGTCCAATATACAGCGCTTCTTTCCAGGTAATGTCTTCTACAGCCTCGGCATGTGTTGGCCGGTCTTGCAGAAAATGCTCAATAACAAGAATCGCAATACCCCCAAGGACCAGGCTCACCGCCACCACCACTGGCGCCCCAAAGAGCCCCTTAATCGCGTGGTAAAAAAATGCCCCCACCACAATCGACGGTAGCAGCGCCAAAACCAGCTTCATGTTCATGGTCCAATTGAGCAGAAATCGCTTAAAATAGAGGGTTACTACCGCTAAAATAGCCCCGAGCTGAATTACCACCTCAAAACTCGTTAGAAAATCAGTAACCGGGAGTCCTAAGAGCTTAGCTGATAAAATAAGATGCCCCGTCGAAGAAACCGGCAGGAATTCCGTCAGTCCTTCTACTATTCCCAAGATAACAGCATCAAAAATATTCATGTTCTCTGCGGCAGAAAATTAAAACAGGCTGTTCTTTTCCCTTTGAGCAATCGTTTCTTCTAGACTCGCGTGCTCGGTCTTGACGCTCTCGAGCACCGACTTGTTCCCATGCATCTCGGCAATTTTTTCCCAGCTACGCATTTCTGGATACTTCTCTAAGATGGCTTCGAGAATTTCTACTGTAGCACGTACGTCAGCAGCACCGGTGTGTGCATTGATGTGATCCTTACCACAGTACAGCTTGTAGGCAGCGGTGAGGTTACGTGGCGCAAACATATCGCGGGGCTCCTTGGAGTGATACAGCACTTTAGCGTCGAGAATACGGCGATTACTGTAGTCAAAGTTTTTTCCCACTGTACTAAATTGGGCACGCAAGAAAGGAAGGTCAAAACCAACGATATTAAATCCACCAACGTCAGCCCCTTCGAACATATTCCAGAACTCAAAACAGCAGGTGGCAAACGTCGGGCAATCTTTTACATCGTCCCAGTAAATACCGTTAATGCGGCTAGCATCTTCGGGAATGTCTCGGCCAGGATTAAGGCGTACCACATTCGCTTCGATTTCTCCATTCGGGAAAATCTTTTCGTAGGCAAGCTCCAAAATGCGGTCCTCTTGGCTACTGAGGCCCGTGGTCTCAAGGTCAAAAATCACCATCGGACGCTCGAGCGGCAGGTAATCGGTAATGGTTGTTTTCATGGGTCTAGGTGTTTATTCTTGGGACTTAGGCTACGTAACGATAGCCCTATTGTAGCACAGAAAGAACGCTTCTGCCCCCGAAGTTGTTTACTCCAAAAGCAAAAAGGACCAGTAGCAATGCTGCTGATCCTTTGTAGAGCGCGCTGACTCTCGCTGGTTTTGCTCTTCTTGAAATCCTCGGTTGAAGTGATGCAGACCGAAGTCTATTTGTTTTTTGGTGGGGACATCGAACTCCTTAAAGCCATCCCACCAAGCCTGTAAAACAGTGCGTGCTCCATTAAACCGCACATTCTCGACATGGCCACCTGCTTTTTTAATCAGGTGTTATGCTAGGGGCTCAGAAGTAAGCTCTGTCATCTTTTTATCTCCTTTACTAAAACCAGTGCCGCTATTGTACCTGGTGACCCACGCCTCGTCAAGGCTCGTATGAGAACTTCTTTTACTCGAAAAAAATCTTTGCTGCGGCAAGGGTTTCTGCGCGCTCGTCACAGAGGGGCGTCGCGGTGTCCTGAAAACGACCCTCTGGGCGCTGTACCAAAACTGTTATTACCTGCGGAAATGCTTTTTTGACGGATTCTAAGAAGAAAACCCTATCATCAAAAAAATAGGCGGGGTCGGCGCTGCTGCCGAGTATGTTACCCATTGCCACGTCCTTATCTTCGTTCGTGACAATAACTTCACGCACAAAGGGGGTGATACCTGAAGCCTGAATCTTGTTCGTTTGGAACCCTTGGTCCCCAAACGAAAGTACCCGCACATCATGACCGCGCTCGGTAAGAAACTGGAGGAAATCTCTACTGTCTGCAAATACAAAAGCTTCGGTGTCTTTGAGCGCTGCCTCTAAGGCACCCACAAGCGCTTGCTCATCAATTGCCTTGTACTCGCGAATCTTAGCAACGTGCTGGTCAAAGCGGTAACAAAAATTTCCACCATGCGCATCCGTACGCATCGCATTATATGTTTCGGTAAATAGTTCCTCATTAATACCAAAATCCGCAAAAATACTTTTCAGATGCGCCACAAAAGCCCCGGTATTAAAAAGTACGTCATCAAAGTCAACAAATACTTTCATTGTTTTACAGAAAATATTTTTTAATAAACTCCTCGGCCAAAGGAATATCCTCTGGGCAGCCCACCGGTTGCCAGTCGGTAGCCATGCGTACCAAAATGGTTTCGTCTGGCACCATGGATGCCAGTGTTTGTGGTAAACCATATTCCGTTGCAGAAATAGCTACGAGCGGGTACGCAAAAAAGCTGCGGTCTACCATATAGGCTCCGGTATTAATCAGCCCTTCCTGGTGTCCGTGTGGTCGCTCGGTAACTTTCCGTAGCGTATCGTCTTCGTTCGTTGTCAGTAGACCAAATTTCTCGGCTTCTTTCGTATACTTACCCAGCATCGCAAAGCGATGTGGCAGAATTACTTGTAGGTCTTTGGTGACGTAGAGATCGTCACCCATAGTTACGAGTACCGGGCCCGTAATGTACGGCTCCAAAAGTTTCATCGATCCACCCGTACCATTGAGCTCGTCCTGGACCACATAGGTCATTTTCCTGCCCTGCCATTCGGCACCAAAATACTCGGTGATTTGCTCGCCTAAGTAGCCAATAGTAATAATTACTTCCGTAATTTCTGCGGGGAGGGTTTCTAAGCGCCACTCTAAAAGTGGCTTCCCCAAAATGAGCACCATTGGTTTTGGGCACGAATCACAGAGCTCACGCATACGGGTCCCGCGGCCCGCGGCCAAAATAACTGCTTGCATAAAAATAAGGATTAAAAGGATATGCTCACCGCGTCTCTGCGGTCTATTATGCTATTTTACTGAAGCCTGGTAAATACTTTTCACTGCCTGAGAAAGAAGACTATTAAACTCTTCATCCGTCTGGTCTACACGAAGATCTGCGCTTAGGGCCCTACTAAAACTCGCTATCACTCCTTTATTCTCTGCCAAAAGTGCGTTAGCCTCCTCTCTGCTGTAGCCACCCGAAAGAGCAACAACACGCAGGACCCGCGGATGATTTACCAATGGAATGTAGAGATTATTTTTACTTGGTAGAGTGAGCTTTACTATTACGTGCTGATCTCTATCAAGCTGGTCTAAAGATATGAGTAGTTTTTCTAAAAGAATTTCTTCTATCTTGGTCTTCTCAGGAGCATAAATATCTACTTCTGGCTCAATGATAGGTACGAGTCCGGCAGCAATAATTTGCTTGGCTACACCAAACTGCTGATCTACTACTTTGCCGATTCCATCTGCATTCGCTTTTTTTATCACCGAACGCATCTTGGTGCCAAAAATATGCTTTTCTTTGGCTTCGTCGAGCAACTGAGTGAGTTCTGATATAGGCTTCATAAGCTGTACACCGTTTTCTTCTTCCGCTAAACCATCATCGATCTTAAGAAACGGTACGATTCCTTTTTGTTTCCAGAGGTAGTCTGCGGTATCGAGCCCCTCTATTTTACTACGCATGGTCTGCTTAAACAGGATAGCCCCCAGAATGTACTCACTGGTAAAACTTGGGCTGGTAATAATCCTGGTGCGCATAGTGTGCACCAAGCTATACATTTCTTCTTCTGTCTGGTAACCGTCTTCGGTCACGCCATACGCAGCCAGAGTCTTCGGTGTACTTCCCCCACTCTGGTCAAGAGCCGCTATAAATCCACTCTGTACCCCCATTCTGTGAAACTGTTCTTTATTCATAGGATTTTTCTTTACTCTCTACAGTATACTACGGAGGGGTGGTATACTAAAATAGTGAATGGTAACCTGCTCTGATCATAAAATTATGCCTCGCCAATTCGAACTCAGTTTTCCACCAAACGATCCTCGGTATGAGAAGCTGAAAAAAGAGGATGGACCAGTAAATCCCCCAGAAGTTTCGAAGGAGACCTTTGCTGCTTCGCGTGAAGAAATTGCCTATGGCTGGCGCAGTGATGTGCGCGATGCTATGTACACCAAGCTGATCGGACAAAATCCAACGAGTGATTTATCCGAGCTTCAAATTGCTGATGGAATTCTTGATCCTAAAACTGAGCGACAACGAGTCTTACATGAAAATATCGAGGAGGACCATGCTGACGCCACCGAACTCTATCGCCGTCCAAAGCAAGGACCTACAGAAGAGTAAGTTTTACAGCCACCTCGTCCCCTTCATCTATTCCTTCTTTGAGCCGCACCTTTTTATTGATCGACAAAAGGTATGGCTCTTTTTTATGCGGAAAAAGAGTGGTCTCCCAGGTACTCTCACCTACAACTACCCGCACCGGCACAAATCCGAACCCTTTGGTATGAATTCTCTTTTGCTGTACCAACTGTTTTACTTCTGCCGAAAAATCTTCTGGGGTATACACAAAGTACCAGCTCGCAGCATCGCTGCTAAAACGCCACAGTGGCGCGATAAAGGTAACGCTCTTAGACATACTCGAATGTTTTTTGTTTGCCGGTAGCACCTTTGACGAGGGTCAGCGTGCTGGGCGCAACACCTAAGTACTTGGCGAGCACCTTCACGATTCGCTCGTTAGCGGCACCCTTTACCGGCATGGAACGCACAGCCACCACCAAGCCAGCTTCGGTTTCAGTGACGCCCTCTTTTTGGGCACGGGTTTTCACGGTGACGACGATGCGCTGTTTCATTACTTTTCTGCGTCAAAAGTTTCACCCTGCAGAATACGTAAGAGCTCGGTATATTCATCATCAGCAGCGCTGGTATCCTTTAAAAACTCACCGCTCATCACTGCCTGGGCAAAGGCGTTAATTTCTTGTTTCAGTTCTGCAACATCGGCGTCGGTGACGGTAATGTACTCGCGCTCAAACTCCCCTTTCTTATTGGGTTCAATGAAGTCGAGCATGCCCTCGGCCATAACCAGCTGCTTACCAGATTGTTCTTGTCCATCGAGGAGCATTTTGTAAAACACAATCTGACGGCGGAGCGAGGCTTTTTCGTTCTTGTCTTTTTGGCTCCACGATTTTCCGGTCTTGTAATCTACTACGCGCACCGTGCCGTTTGGCAAATATTCAATTTTATCAATAATACCCGTGAGGAGAATTTCTTCGCCACTGTCGAGCACGAAGGGTACTGGGAGTACCTGCTTCTCGCTTTCGATATCAAACACAAAATCATTCTGCCAGTGCTGCCAGTAGGCGCGCAGACTTGTTTCACCTTTCTCGAGGAATTCTTCGTAGTACTCGTGAAGGAGATAGGCGTTGGCCAGGGCCTCTTGGTAGCAGCGCACTAAAAATTCTTCGCTCGGGAGTTTTTTGGTGGCAGCGGCTTCGCGGAAGAAGGCTTCGAGCGCTTTGTGAACGGTGTCTCCGTAGGCCAGTACTTTGGTTTGACTCGACGGCAGACGCACCAGGTTGCGAAAGAAGTAGAGTAGTGGTGACTTGAGGAAGTTACTCAGGGCCGAGAAGGAAAGCTTGGTGCCTAAGAAACGCTCGCGGAGGTATTCTGGGCTGGTTACGCTCGGCAAAAACAAGGTGCGTGGTGCGGCCAGGCTCTGATGAAATGTACCGTCGCTTACTTTAGTTTCTTCGGTCAGTTGTGGCGAAGCGAGTTCTTGTAAAAACTGACTCGGTTCTTGTACCTTGCCGCTTGGGCTCTGCTTGGCGTAAGTCAGTGTCACGCTCTTTTTGCCACGGGTTAATGCTACGTATAATAAGCGGCGTTCATCTTCGATGGTGCGCGCCTCAGTAGCGACTGGTAGCTTAAATGTTTCTCTCGATTTCTTGTTGTCCCAACGGCCACTCACAACATTCGTAATGTATACGTGTTCGAACTCTAGCCCCTTCGATCCATGGGCCGTCATCAGACGCACTCCACTCGCGCTGCTGGCTGTCTGTGCTGTAATCGCCACGTCGTATTCTAAAAGCGTATCGACGTACTGCAGAAAATCCTGCAAACGGTACACGGGCGAGGCAGTAACAAGCGTCTTAATGGTCTGCAGAAGCGCTGCCAACTGACGCAGATGTGTTTCTTGATGTGGGCGTGCCAAAATATATTTCAAAAAACCACTCTCGCGCACAAAGTCATCGAAGAATTCCACAAACGGTATGTTTTCACCGCGCTTCTTTTGGGCCACAACAAAGGCGGCAAAGGCCTCGAGCTTTTCTGGGGCGACGAGGTCAAGCTGCGAGCTGCCTGCTTTTTGGAGCAAGCGAAGCAACGACTGTTTGGTGCGGCCGTAACGTAAGACCTCGAAGAGCGTCAGCGCATCTACTGCGTCGACGTCGACCATATCCATGAGCAGCACTTCACCAAGACGCTCGTTGTTCATCGGGTTCGCTACCGCACGCAAAAACCAAAAGAGTTTTTGCATGACTGGGTCTCGCAGAATGTTGTCCTTCGAATTCACCACGTAAGGCACAGAACGCTTTTCGAGTGCTTCTTGAATACCTGCCAGAAAACGATTCTCGATGTAAAAAATAGCGATCTCGTTTGGGTCAACCCCTGCAGCAATTTTCTCGCTTACTTCGTGAGCAACGTGTGCGAGTTCTTCTTTGTACGAATCAAACACATACACCGCTAAGGCCTCGTGAGCAATATCACTACCAGCGATAAGCGGCACGTGGGTTTCTGCGTCGTGCGAAATCAGCTGGTGAGCCGCATCAAGAATAGGCTGAGTGGAGCGGTAGTTATGTGTGAGGTCAATCTTTACGGTGCTCGCAAAGCGCTCGGCAAAGTGCAAAAAGTTTTCGATACTCGCCCCCTGGAAGCGGTAAATGGCTTGCTTGTCGTCACCCACGGTGAACAGGTTCGGCGGCGTGCCGTCTGGTAAGTCCGTCAGGAGCTCGAGGATGCGGTTCTGTGCGCCGTTGGTATCTTGGTGCTCGTCGACCAAAATATACTGGTAGCGCTCCATCAGACTAGCCTGGAGTTCGGGCTCGGCCCCAAGGACTTCGATCACCGAAAGGAGCATATCGTTAAAGTCGTAGCGCTGCATGTCAGCCATTGCCTCCTGGTATGCCGCATACACCTGGCGGAGTTCACGGTTTTTCTGAATTGGTTTTAAGGCCTCTGGTTTCAGGTCGCCCTTCTTAGCCTTAGCGGTGTTCCGTTTGTAGTAGCTGCCTTCGTCAGCGATGATGGATTTTTCTTGGGCATCAATACGCAACATAAATTCATCTGGACTAATACCCTCTTGCTTCAGCTTATCGATAGCTGCAGTAATATTTTTGGTGTTGTGGGTTTGACTCCCGAATGTTTTGAGGAGCTTGTACGGACCAGCCTTTACCAAAGACTCCACCAGCTGTAGGCGCTCCAAATCGGTGGCTACTTGTTTCTCAAAAAACGGCGCAAAGTATTCTGGGTAGTCATGCATCAGCATTTCGGCAAAGCCGTGGAAGGTAAAAATACCTACCTTGTAGGCCGTACTGGCACCGGTAAATGTAGCAAGGCGCTCACGCATAGCAGCCACACCCGCGTTGGTAAACGTCAGCGCCAAAATATTCTCTGGCCCAATCCCCGCTCCTGCCTGGCGCAGAATATTCGCAATGCGCAGCGTCAAAATCTGTGTCTTGCCGGTCCCTGGGCCAGCGATAACCACCACCGGACCTTCGATAGTGTCGACCGCCTTTTGCTGGGCAGCATTGAGCCGAGCGTACCCTTTTTCAAAGTTTTCTGCGTGGTTTGTTTGGTGCATACAGTTGCTTTATATATACCCCATACTACCACTTTTCCTTTTGAATAAGCAAAAAGTGGCTGCTTGGCCACTCTTGTTTTTGTTTATCGGTGCGGGCAACCAGGCCAGCAACAGGGTCGGCGCATCCCCTTGTGAATTTTATCAATACCCACCACAATACGCTTTTCGCGGGTCTCGGCTTTTTTGGCAGATGTCACCCAGCAAATCCATTCGTTTTTTGCGAGCGGCGTGAAACTCTGCCACGCCTGCCAAATATCTGCCTTGGCAGAAAAAGCACGTTTCATATCTGCCGGAAGAGTATGTACTGGTTTTTGACTTTTTTCTTGTGGCATATGTTTACCGCCTCGCTACCCTATATCTTTTTTACAAACTGAGACTTCAGCGACATAGCACCAATACCTTCTATTTTGCAATCAATATCGTGGTCGCCTTCAACAATGCGGATATTCTTTACCTTAGTCCCCATCTTTACCACGAGCGGACTCCCCTTTACTTTCAAATCCTTAATAACAGTCACGGTATCGCCGCTTTTTAATTCTACACCGTTGCTATCACGGACCACTGCTTCTTCCGTTGGTACATCTTCACCCGGAACCCACTCATGAGCACACTCCGCACAAATAATCAGTGCGCCATCTGCGTACGTGTGCTCACTGCTACATTTGGGACATTTGAGTTCTTCGGGCATACCTCTATTTTTATCAATACTTAATAAAATTTCTGTATACTAGCGGTCGCCGCGGTTACCTCTTTTTGGCTGAGTGCTGGCGTGCTTATTGCCAGTGTTACTCGGATTATTGCCAAAGCCACGTGACCGAAACTGCACCCTGTCCTGTATCTTTTTAGCGAGGAGTTCTTCTATCTTGCTCTTTTGAGAGTCTTTTTTTGCTGCTGGTTTTTTCATAGTACGAAAATAGGATTACGCCTCGATTATACCCTATTGTACGCTTTTCCCTCTACAAAAGCAAAATAGCACTTCTTAATTCTTTTGTGCTGCTAAAAATATTTGCTTTTGCTTTCGGGTGAGGCGCTTAAAAGCAGCTTCGGCCTGGCTGGCAGCAGAGCGACTCGGATGCGATTCCTGCCATACGAGCTGCACCGGCCGGCGTCCCCTGGTATAGCGAGCCCCCAAGGCTGAATGATTGTGCTCGTCTAACCGGCGAGCCACATCTGTGGTGATGCCCGTGTACAGAGTATCGTCGGCGCACTGGACTACGTACAGGTAGTACATATTTTTAGCGTCGACGGAACAAACTTAACAGCAACCCCTTCACAATCAAAAACAAAATAATAAATGCAAACCACTTGATAAAAAATGGGCTCCAAAAGGGTCGAAGAAGATCGAATAGGTTAAGTTGAAACATAGCGTTAGTTTTCTTTTTTTATTTCCTGCTTGGCTTTTTTCGCTACCTTACGCTGGTGCCGCCTAGTGACTCTGGTGCCCACAGCATGACGGAGCAGCGTCTCGACAAAGACCGCCATGATACCGATGCCTGTTACCAAGTACACCATGACAAAAATCTTCCCTGGAGTGGTGTGCGGAGTTATGTCGCCATAACCCACCGTCAAAAGCGACACGACGGAAAAATACAGCGCATCAATGAAAGGCACTTTCTCGAGGTGCATAAAAATAGCGCTACCGGTTAAAACGGTAATGAGTGCAGCGGCAGCAATAAGCCAGAAACGGCGCTCAATAATTTTTGCGTCCTCAAGAGAGATGGAACTGTATTTTGGCATGGTGGTACTTAAGTTATATATCGGGTAAATTTCATGTCGTCGAGTGCTACTCGTAATTTTTGTTGTGGCGACTGCTGCCCTGACAAGAGCGCAATACGTGATGCTAGTTTTTCCTGGCACAAGATAATTGCCTTATCAAATTCCCTCAGTTGATTCTTCAAAAATTCTGGAATAAAATCCCGTGACCAAAGTTCTTTTTGTCCTTTGGCAAACTGAATCTGAGACTGACTCCATCCGATAACCTCTGCCAGGAGCTGCTCGGCTTCTTCGTCAGAAAGACTCTCTGGCACTGGCAGCGCATTATCTTCGTTGAAGATGTTGTCTCCTTCCTCTACAAAACGTTCGGCATCATAACCAGCCATTGCTATATCAGCTGCCGCTATAGCGAATGTAAGCGGGTGAGATTCTAGCAACAGATTCGGTTGCGTAACAGTACTCAGTTCTACGCTCCAGCCCGGTACAGTAACCATGATCGCCTCACGAATGCGGGCGCGGTCTTCGGCTAGAAACACATAACCGGCAGCTTCAAGTGACTCCTGTAGTTCTTGCTCCACTACATCGCTGCTCGTCGCTTCGATAATCCCCGAGTGACGCACTCGCTGGTATCCTACCTTCCCCTCTCCGCGCGATGGCCACGGGTCCGCAAAGTCCTGATCATAATCATGTGCGTAGCCAGCAAGGCGAGCCATATTCTGTAGGTGCTTTTTCTCTGCAGCAGGAATATCCAGGGCCTCTAAAAACTTCGCGGCCTGATCGCCTAAAGCATGACTGTGGTGCTCGTTGTGGTATTTGTATCCTTCGTAACGGTGGCGAAGCTCAGCAAGTATTCCCCTCCCTACTACTTCGGCAGATTTTTCGAATGCAGCCCAGTAAAGCTCTCGCCCCTCGTTCGTCTCCTGAATCTTACCTTCGTTCTTGTCGACATACTTCTGCTCTCCCGTATTTTCAAATGTCATATATTTTTATAGCCTACCCCCAGTATACCGCCTTGGCTATAAAGATGCTATACTGAGCCAAAGTAACCTGACTTTATGCTGAATATTTCTGTTCAAGAATTCGAAGAGATCCTGCGCGATGAATCCGGAAACCCCGACGTCGACTTTATTAATGTGTGCACCCCGGCAGAATACCAAGCGGAGCACATCGCCGGCGTGCGGAACGTACCCCTAGATACTATTTTTGGTGCCGTAGATGACCTGCGTACCAAGAAGGCGGTCTATGTGCACTGCCGGAGTGGCCGCCGTAGTGCCAAGGCTATTGAAACCCTCCAGAGCCTGGGCGTACATGCCGACCTTATTAACGTCGATGGTGGCCTGATGGCCTGGGGTCAGCATCAAGCAAACAAATCATCTGACGAAACGCCCGAGGCAGCCCCGGGCAGACTCCAAAAAACTCCCCTCATGATACTTTTAGTACCAGCGATCATCAGCTTCATTATCATTACGCTGGTGGCACTCCTCTTTTTGCGCCATTAAAAAACGAGGCTCACTGCCCCGTTTTTTCTTTTTATCTTTTTGTTTACATTCCAAGTACATACCCAGCTACCAGCATGAGCACTAGCTGATAACTTAACCCGATGCCGAGGATTGTAAGCCTCTTGTCACTTGGCTTCATGCTCCAAATAACATTCCCTGCCATAATCGGCATGATAAAGCCAAGCCACAGCAAGAATGCTACTTTGATTGCTGGCACCCCAGGCAACATATCCACAAAGTACGCCAGGGCAAAAATCTGCACCAGAGAAACTACCCTCTGCATACGAAAGTAATATGGCATCGCTTCTTTTTTCGATTTGTCTTGCTCTTCCTTCGAAAGCGTATTGAAGTCTGGCCACTCGTTTGCCCACGAGAACTTTTTCCCAAACAACGGACCGTACCAAATAATCCCGAGTATAATCGAGAACAGTGTAAGCCCAAGAACCGCCCAAATATGTGCCATAGAATTTTCTTACTCTAATTACACCCTGAGTATACCCCTTCCCGCTACTCCTCATCAAGCGACAAGTACTTTGTGGGGGCGAGTACTGCCTTCGGGTTTGTCTTCCATTCATCGCTGACATCGGCGTATAGCTCGAGCTCGTTGCCGTCTGGGTCAAGAATGTACAAGCTATGTGTTACTGTGTGATCTGCTGTTCCTACGATAATGACTCCGGCTACCCTAAGTTCTTGGTACACTTTTTTGAGTTCCTCTGTGCTGTCACCAATCTTAAAACCGATATGGTACAGTCCTGGCCGCGGCTGCGTTCGTGATTCCGTGACACCGCCAATTTCAATCAGCAAGAGTTCATGATGCGTACGTCCACTACTGTAGAGCGCGGTTTGGTGATCACGGTGAATCTCGTGGAACCCCAAAGTATCGCGATAAAAGTCAGCTGACCGCTGGAGGTTCGTTGCAAAGAGTACTAAGTGTCCTAATTCATGTATCTTCATGTGGCCTATTGTTTGTTTAAATATTCTTTGTAAAGCCGAGTGCAATCCCCTAAAATCGGCATGGTAGCAATATGTTCCTCTGGCCAGAAAAATCTGAATTCCGAATAGTCATCGGTGATAATCTTCGGTTCGCCAAATGGAGTAACTCGAAAAACATACATCTGCCGGAAGAACTCCTCCTGCTCGGACGTTCCCTCATTGAGTAATTCCCCTACCTCTAGTACCGTTCCTAACTTACCCGTACCAATTCGCCGAGCAGTATCCTCTGGCTCCTCACCAGGCTGCATGTAGTACGACGGCAGACTCCACGTATTTGGGTACGGATCCTTATGCGCCGAGTGCAAAGCAAAGAGGGTCTTCCCCTCTTCATTTTGAATCACTACAGATACAGCCCGACGCAATGGTTTCGACATGGGATTATTTTTTCTCCTTCTGTTTCAAGATCAGGATATAGATGATGGAGATAATACAATAAATGCCAGCCAACAAAAAAGCTATCAATCCTTTGCTCAAACTTGGACCCGCTAGACCACTACCGAAGTTTAAAGGAAGTGTCATAAAAATAAACTGGGTTATTAGAAATATGGCCAGCAGACGAGCTATCTTGGCATCTTCGGTTGTTTTCACAAGAGACACAACTAGCGCGATTGGTGCCAAGAATAACACATACACTGCTGATTCCAACCAGTACCCGCATGTACTTGCACTATTTGGGCAAATGGCAATTTTAATGTCCGTGAAATAAATAAACAAAACAAGTAGTGCTACTGATAAAATCAGACTTATTAATTGAACATATCGCATAGATTTATGTCTTAACTATTTATACTGTAACTACAAAAATACCCCTTCTATTTTTTATATTTTCACTATCCAAGCCAATCATTACTCCTTACCTTACCGAACAAGGCTCCAGACTAATTTTTCTCCCTCTATCCGGAAGAGAAGATTTCTCTGTCCATGGTATTTCTTTTTGCTGGTTACTTTTTTCTTCCTAAGAATTAGAATAAAGTGACGTGAACTCCTGTGGATTAAGCAGAAAGATTACTGCGCCCCCAATGAATACAGTTACTATTAAAGCAGATGCTATTTTTTAAAAAATCCTTCACACCTTACTTTATATCCTTAAGTCTAAAGGTTCTGACAATAAACACTCCACTAACCACCGTGTAGATACCTACTGCTATTATTGCTACAATACCTTTTATAAAAACGGACATATCTCCACTATCCTCGGTTGGAACAATTACATAAATCAATAAGTACAGGACGAGGTATATCCATGTAAATTCAGCCCAACTATCGGCCAAGGATGTCCTTTGTTGGTTAAATAAAATGACGAACAAGCACCCAAAAAATGTTACCGGGAAAGATACTAGTAATCCGTAAAAAACAACATCACAGAAGGATATGATTCCTGCTCCATAACTATTATTTATACAGAATCCTGAATTTTGAATACTCTGGAAAAATGTCGCTACCAAAACAGCGGCAAGTCCTAAAATTATAGCTACATATAACTTTTTCATATCATTTCTCTACATACTGCATCCTACGTCCCGCTGCTGGCGCGCCTTCTTTTTTGAGCTTGGTTTTATTTTTTCTCTTTCCTTTTGAGTATCAGAATATAGATGATGGCAACAATAAAATAAACCAAGGAAAGAAGCAGCGCCATAAGTCCCTTCGAAAAACTCGGACCCGCCAGACCACTACCTATATCCCATGGAGTTAACAAGACAACGATAGAATACGCAGTGTAACTCCAGATGGTAAACTGAACAAACTTTCTAAAACTGGCTTCCGTAAGCCTAGTAGCGACCAAAGAAACCACTAGAATTGGTAGAAATATAACTCCGAGTACTAAAATTTCATTGTAGATTTCTTTGCAGATATGCCCACCGTAACCACAGTATCTGGGCTTAAGATATGATCCGAAATAATCAAGGAGAATAACTGCCCCCGCGAGTAGCCCTGTCACAATTATAAATTTCTTTTTCATACACTTCACTTAATATTTTATCTCCTCTCCTTAAACAATTTACACATTACCGAACAAGGCTCCAAACTAATTTTTCTCCCTCTATCCGGAAGAGAAGATTTCTCTTTCCATGGTATTTCTTTTTACTAGTCACCTTTTTCTTCTGCTGGTTTTTAATAACGGTTGTATTCTTTTTTTGGTCATACACTAACATATACTTCTGTTTCCCTTGGCGTACTGTGATGTCTAGATTTCCTCGCTTCTTAGTGTTTTGATCCGAACGGAAATGTACACTCGTTGACTGGAATCCCGCTACTACTTCACTTTCTTTTTTGAGTTTTGTAAAAGTAATTTTGAGCTTGGTTTTAGATTGCTCTTGGATGGTATAATGCAGGCTGTACTTCTTGTTATCCTGTGTAAACGTGACTATTTTTTGATCTCCGTCATCTTCTCCTCCAGTATACACTATGCCCCTCTGCGTAAGATTGTAGAGAAAGGAAAAGTCACCCACTGGAGTTTCTGGTTGTATAGGTGGGTCTATTGGTTCCACCGGATCAACAGGGTCAACAGGATCAATAGGATCCACTGGTTCCTCCGGAAGAGTATAGATCAATTCGCTCCCTTTGGGGACCGTCTGTGTGTTATCAGTTGTGCCATCGGCATTAAAATCAATATCGAGGACAAGGTTACTTGTAGGCAACACCGTTACCTGTGTGCCATTAAACACTGGAACCTCATCGATAGTGGTGGAGGTTATTACATCCTCATTGGCAAGTTCTTCCTTGGTAAAGGAAAATGATCCATCAGCATAGGCCGTTAGACCCACTGTGTGCTCTGTTTCTTTTGGTACAATTACTGTTTTTACTTCTCCTATTTCAAAGTACTGCGCTCCTGGGATCTGCTCAGCTATCTGGCTTGCAGCTGGATCCCAACCAGTAACATTTCCTGTTTCATCTGTGACGGTTAGGTTGAGTGGTGAATGCACTTCGTATTTTATGTAATTACGGCCAATGTGGGTTGGTTTTGTTTGAGAAATATAGTTAAATGACTGAATATTATTCTTAACAACAGACTGCGTGAATAATCTCAACGTGCTAACCTCTAGGAGGTTCTTGTGCTCTTTAGAGATAAAATACTGTGAAATTAATCCCGTTGTATCATCGTTATACTCCTGTATATCCACCCACCATTTTTCTCCTACTCCACCAAGAGCACTCTGGTCCAGAACGACTTTGTCGCCATTTAGAGTGAGTTTAATGGTTGGTACGTATGTGTCACTCCCGCCAACGCAGCGCACCAAAGTACCCCCCTGCAGCGGGCTACATTTTTTGTTCTTCTTGAGCTGAATACCCACTGGCGTATAGAGCCCGTACCCCGCCACCTGAATCACCTGTGTACTGGGCGCTGGCTGCCAATCATCGAGCCTTGTGTGGCTCGCCTTGGCCCCAAGCCACAGCGCCTCACTCAGTACTGCTGGGCGGTCGGTTTCTTGGTACGCGGCATCTTGCCGCCCTTCTTTACCCAAAAGATAGTCCTCGTATTCGCCAATATTGTTAATGGCCTGCCCATAATAATCAGTCCAGTTATCCGGCACTCCGTCAAAAGTTACTAACGGATTCACATCGCCAAAGAGTCTTTCACTTGACAGTAAGCCATACATTCCTGGCATACGCTTCCCGAGATCCCTGCTGCGTTCCGCCGAAACACCGAACGGAAACACGCCTACTCTACTACCGTGGAGCAAACTCACCGCTGCATCTGGCGTCCCAAGTTGCGGCGTTGCCACCAAGATTACTTTATCGATTTGGTAATACAGCGGGTCGTTTAAATCCTTCAGCTTTTGGACAAATGCTTTAATAACCAACCCACCATTAGAGTGCCCAATGAGCGTTACTTTACCGGACTTCGACGAAGCCTGCAGTTGCTTCACCTGGTTATAAATAAAGCTCTGGGTAATATCTGTATTCTGCGTCGTATAGCGGAGCTTTCCGTCTGTCACCTTCCCATTCATCACCACATCTTCTACGGAGAGTCGCCAGTCATACGGAATAAAAGCATACTGATTATATATGCCATCCGTCTTCCACTGCTGCATATCCTCCAAGAAGCTTTGGTAGATGTTCTGCCCATAGGCTTCATTTACAATACCTGGCTGCGTGGTATTCACAAGCGGCGAGGCATTGGCCACGAACTGCGTCTGTGGTGACGTATACACATCATACTTACTGCTGCCGTCGCTGTTCATAGAGAGCTTCTCCTGCTTGCCATCGCTACTACTTACCCATAATTCTTCACCGCCTTCATACAACCGGCTGCCCATGATCCCCGGGAAAAAGGCGACGTTCGAGAAGCAGTCCACGCGGCAGTTGGCTGACTGTGTTAAAAATGGTTCGAATAAAACGCGGGTGGTCACTATTGGTTGTGACGGCGACAGAGCAAAATTTACCGCTGGCCCAATATCATTTCCCCAGTAATTGTTGCGCGCATCCACATCGACATACGCTGTACTCCCGCCAAGTCGCATATTGTAGATCTGCACTCCTGCTCCTAAAATATCACTGTACTGAATCGTTACTGGGGAGGTACCGTAATTCCGGATCGCTTGGCTGTTCGCATTTTTCAAGATACTCTTTTGAATATTTGTTGTCCCGCTCACTACCTCTACTAACGGACGATACTTCGCGTTTTCGAGCGTGCTATTTTCTATCGAAAGTGTACCCCCGCTATTTTGAATCATCCCAGAAGTACCCGCCCCGCCATAACGCATTTCGGTCCAAGAAAGATGCATCATACCACCAGTGCTATTTCCCCAGGTTGTCCAGTCACCACCCGCAGCCACCGTCGCCGTACCATCTTTATTACTATCTCCCAGTACAGTATCATCCTTAGGGCTCGTCACGATTACTGGCGCCTCGCGCGTACCTGCGCTCTCTACTGTTCCGTTATTCGTTAGACCACTCGTCATTTTTACGGCAGACCCAGCATCCAGCGTTAGCGTCCTGCCCTGAGGTACCGTCAGCGGGTCCCACAGAAAATACGGCGCGGTATCTTTTACAAGGCGCATGTCACTACTCCACACAACACTGTACAGCACAATCCTACCTGCGTTCACACTACCGCCCTCGTTCACAAAATTACTCGACTGGAGCCAGATGCTTTCTTTAGTCATATCCTGAAAGGCATTACTCCCAAACGTTAACTTGCCACCCTTATGCCAAATGCCATACTGCCCTATATTCTTAAACGTGTTACGCCGCACCTCTGTTTCGCCAGCGTTACTCCGTACTGCATCTGACCCGTACTGAAACGTATTGTCCTCAAGTACCGTTTTGCCACCATCAACGGTAATAGCATCTGATCCGCTCCTGCCACCATACAAAATGGTGCTGTTGGTAATAGTTGTATTCCCGGATGAATAAATCGCATTCCACTCTCCTATCAACGCAGGCACCTTGTTCGTATTGTATAGCTCCTGGTCAGTATTTCCGCCATAGGTGTCATCATGCACAGATGTAAAAACAGCACCATCTGCCGAGAGGGTGCCTGTAGCGGTGACCGATATACTTTTTGTGCTCTCAAATTTAACAACCGTACCAGGAAGAATAGTAAGCGATGAAGAAACCGTTACTACTGGCGAATATGTTGGTGCTGCACCTGCCCGAATAATATACGGGGCCCCGGCTGGTGACCATGTTGTAGGCGTAGTAATATTTTGCGTTACCAAAGTAGCAGCGTGCGCGATAACAGCAGAAGACCAGAAAAGACTTACCGAGAAAGCGGAAAAAAGCGCGACTCTCAAGACCTGTTTCATAGGTATATTCTTTTTTGCTCCCTCGTGGAAAGCTAAAAGAAATTATTTTTACACCGTCACTATACCACAATACTCACAATTTTTCGAGGGATGATGATTACTTTTTTAATCTGGTTTTCGCCAATAGCAGTGGCAACCTTACTGTCGGCTAAAGCCATCTCGCGGATTTTGGCTTCGCTTTCTTCGCCAGTAAGCGTTAGAAGGCCACGGACTTTCCCGTTCACCTGCACCGCCACCTGCACGGTAGCCTCTGCACTTTTAGTAGCATCAAATACCGGCCAGCTACTCTGGTGCACCGATCCAACATTCCCAAGAATCTGCCACAGTTCGTCGGCAATGTGCGGTGCATATGGCGCGAGCATCTGCACGTACAGCGCAAGGTGTTCTGGTAAAATACCCTCAAAGGTTCGCAGTTCATTCGAGCACGTCATGAGCGCCGCAACACCCGTATTCATCTTCATACTCGCGATGCTCTCGCTCACCATGGCCAGCGCCTTGTGCAAGCTGCTTTCGATAGCAGCCTGCTGCTCAGCCGGTAGTTCGTTCGTCACTTTTTCTTGCAAGCGCCACACACGTTCCAAAAATCGGTACACGCCGATAACACTCTCCGGGTTCCACGGATAGTTCCCCGTCTCGTTGTACGGACCAATGAACGCCAGGTACATGCGCATGGTGTCGGCACCAAGCTCGGCTACAATTGCATCTGGATCAATCACGTTGCCCTTACTCTTACTCATCTTGTTGCCGTCTGGCCCTAAGATCAAGCCACGGTTCATACGTTTCGCGTACGGCTCACTCTCATTCACCAATCCCAAGTCAAACAAAGCCTTGTGGAAAAATCTCGAGTACAAAAGGTGCATGGTGGTATGCTCGGCCCCTCCACTATAGAGGTCTACTGGCATCCATTTGGCAAGCGTTTCCTTACTGGCAAATGCTTCC
>CAZCQJ010000007.1:26558-29416 GCA_964500865.1 uncultured Bdellovibrionales bacterium
GCGCAAAAAGTACCAGCTACTATCTACAAAAGTATCCAGGGTATCTGTCTCGCGCGTCGCAGTGCCGCCACAACCCGGGCAGGTCGTGTTTACAAAGTCGCTGCTCTTCGACAACGGACTCTGTCCATTATCATTTGGCAGATAGTTGTCCACCTCTGGCAGCACTACCGGTAAATCTTTATCTGGTACTGCCTGCCAGCCACAGGCTTCGCAGTGGATCAACGGAATTGGGCACCCCCAATAGCGCTGACGGCTCACGCCCCAGTCTCGCAGTCGGTAGGTTTTGGTCATTCGGCCCCCTACCTTTTCAACAATTTTTGACTTGGCTTCTTCGCTGGTTAATCCTGTATATTCTGCCGAATTCATCAATACCCCTAACTCACCCGTAGCAGCGCTGCCATCGAATCCATTTTCTATCACCGGCTGAATCTTCAGACCGTACTGCTTAGCGAAAGCAAAGTCGCGTTCGTCGTGAGCAGGCACGGCCATAACAGCGCCGGTACCATAGCCCGCCAAGACATAGTCCGCCACAAATACGGGGATCTCCTCACCAGTTGCTGGGTTTATCGCCTGAATACCCTTGAGTTCAACGCCTGTTTTTTCTTTGGTAGCATTTGTGCGTTCGATCTCACTCTTCTTTTTGGCTTGGGCCTGGTAGGCGGCTACCTCTGCAAAGTTTTCGATGTCTCCTTGTAAATCAGTAAGCAAACTGTGCTCGGGTGCCAGCACCATATAGGTGACGCCGTACAACGTGTCTGGCCGCGTCGTAAAAACGGTTACTACTTCGCTGCGCCCTGCCAAAGGAAAATCAATCTCGGCGCCTTCGCTGCGGCCGATCCAATTTTTTTGAGCAGTCTTAATTTCTTCGGCCCAGTCGAGGTTTGCGAGGTCGTCGATAAGACGGTCGGCATACTGGGTAATTTTCACCTGCCACTGCAACATGGTTTTTTTCTGGATGTCGCTACCGCAACGCTCACAGGTATTGTTCACCACCTGCTCGTTTGCGAGCACTGTCTTGCAGCTTGGGCACCAGTTGGCCAATGTTTCTTTTTGTTCTACGAGCCCTGCCTTAAACAACTCCAAAAAAAGCCACTGGGTCCAACGGTAGTAGGCTGGGTCGCAGGTTACCACCTTGCGTGACCAATCAAAAATTGCCCCCATGCTGCGGAGCTGCTGCTCCATATGCGCCATGTTCGCGTAGGTCCACTCACGTGGGTCCTTGTTGTTTTTAATAGCCGCGTTCTCGGCAGGCAGCCCAAAAGCATCGAAGCCCATTGGGTACAGCACATTCTTTCCCTGCATACGCAAAAAGCGAGCGTGAATGTCTGGTACAGAAAAAGCGTACCAGTGCCCCACGTGTAGGTTCCCCGAAGGATATGAAAACTCTACCAGCTGGTAAAAGTTTTCCTTGCCCGGCACAGTATCCTCGACCCGGTACAGGCCAGCCTGCTCCCAGGCCTCTTGCCACTTTTTCTCGATACTGGTTGGGGTATATTTTGCTACCATAAGCGTTTTTTACGAAAAGTACCCCTAGTATAGCGTGTTTGAGCCATAGAATCAAAAAATCCCCTGGCGGGGACTTTAAGAAGGAATTTTGTACATTTACTCTGCTGGAGTGTCTCCCTGGCTTTTGTGCTCTGCCATTACTTCGACGGCTGTGTCGATGACTTTGTCGAATGGAACCAACGCCTTGACCATGTAGTACTCAGCACCACCCAGGTCATCACCTGTTGGAAGATATCTGCTGAATCAACGTTCGAAAGAATAATCACCGGGATATCCTGAATACTTGGATCAGCCTTAATGTGCTGCAATACTTCGATACCATTCATCTTTGGCATTTCGATATCGAGAAGCACCACGCCCGGGTGATGGGTACGAATGAGCTCGAGTCCGTCGAGACCATTGCTCGCCAGTACGGTTTCGAAGCCTTCATTCTTAAACTTCATTCGGTAGATATCTCGGATATCATCGTTGTCGTCGATAATACAAATCACTTTTTCTGCCATAGGGTTACGCTATAATTATTCACTTGATGGTAGTGTACCACGATTTGAGTGGTGCTTGCGAGCCACCTTAAGACGTGTAAGTTCTTTTTCCAAAAGGGCTGCGGTGCGCTGGTAAGCCTCTTCATCCATATCTGGGGCACGCTGCATGAGTTCTTCGGCACGTTTTTTAGCTTCTTCGGCCCTTGCAATATCGATAGCTGCCGCTGGTTCGGCCGAATCAGCCAGTACTACCAACACGTTGTTGTGGAATTCTACGAACCCGCCAGACAGTGCAAAGGTTTCTTCTTCACCATTCGCGCTCCGCACGCGTACTTCGCCGGGGCGGGCCACCCCAATGTAGGCCTCGTGATCCGCCAAAAGCGTTGCCTCCCCATCTTGCAAGGGCAGCGTCACGCTCGCTACTTCTTGTTCGCGAAGGAGCTTTTCGGGAGTCACAATTTTGAGGGTAAATACAGGCGACATGGCTCTCTATAATTTATCTGGAATTACTTGGTTTCTTACTTGGTTTCTTCTCCTTCGGCTATCACTTCTTCGATAGCTCCCTTCATATAGAAGGCAGACTCCGGCAGGTGATCGAGCTCACCAGACAAAATACGTTCAAAGCCAGCAATCGTGTCTTCGAGCTTCACGTACTTACCAGGAGCACCGGTAAACTGTTCAGCCACAAAGAATGGCTGCGACAGATACTTCTGCACTTTACGGGCGCGAGCCACGAGGAGTTTGTCTTCGTCGGTCAGTTCTTCCATTCCCAAAATAGCAATGATGTCCTGGAGATCCTTGTAGCGCTGCAGCACTTTCTGCACTCCACGGGCAACAGCATAGTGACGTTCACCAATAATCTGCGGATCC
>CAZCQJ010000007.1:29470-47575 GCA_964500865.1 uncultured Bdellovibrionales bacterium
GTTGTAGCTGGAGCCGGGTCAGTAAGGTCGTCGGCTGGCACGTACACGGCCTGCACCGATGTAATCGATCCTTTCTTGGTAGAGGTAATGCGTTCCTGGAGTCCTCCCATTTCTTCGGCCAAGGTTGGCTGGTATCCTACGGCACTTGGGATACGCCCGAGGAGTGCGGATACTTCTGAACCTGCCTGAGTAAAACGGAAAATGTTATCCACGAACAGCAGCACATCCTTGCCTTCGTCATCACGAAAACTCTCGGCCATAGTCAAAGCCGAAAGAGCAACACGCTGACGGCTTCCTGGTGGCTCGTTCATCTGACCAAATACGAGTGCGGTTTTGTCGAGTACTCCAGAGTCTTTCATTTCGTGGTACAGGTCGTTTCCTTCGCGAGTACGCTCACCCACACCGGCGAACACCGAGTACCCACCGTGCTCCGAAGCGATGTTACGAATGAGCTCCTGAATCACCACGGTCTTGCCAACACCCGCACCACCAAAGAGACCCACCTTTCCACCCTTCATGAAAGGACAGATAAGGTCGACTGATTTAATACCGGTTTCAAAAACTTCTGCTTTGGTGCTCTGCTCACTAAAGTCTGGAGCGCTGCGGTGAATCGACATTTTCTTGGTTGCTGCGACAGGACCCTTGTTATCGATAGGCTCACCAAGGACATCGAACATGCGTCCCAGTACAGCGGTTCCTACTGGTACCGAGATCGGCGCACCCGTAGCAATAACATCCATCCCACGGCGCAAGGCATCGGTGCTGCCCATAGAAACGGCGCGCACACGACCACCACCCAAGTGCTGGTGCACTTCTACTACCAAACGGGTGTCACCGTTTTGGATTTCGAGGGCATCGTAAATAGCTGGGAGCTTTCCTCCTTCAAATTCGACATCGATTACCGGACCAATAACCTGAATGAGTTTTCCTTGCATACATGTATATGTTACGTGTTTTAGTGTAGCGTCTTGTTTCTTTATGATACTGCTGCCATTCCCGCCGAGAGCTCGGCAATCTCCTGTGTAATCTTCTGCTGACGGAGCTGGTTGTAGGCCAGGGTCAGCTCGGCACTCATATCCTTCGCGGCGTCTGTAGCGTTACGCATGGCCATCATGCGAGCCGCCTCCTCACTCGCTTTCGATTCCAGAGCAGCGTGGTAGAGGTTCATTGTCAGAAGCTTGGGGACCATGGTTTCGAGGACTGCCTTCGGGCTCGGCTCGATGAGGTATTCACTGGTGACTGGCGCCTCGTCATGAGTTACTGGCTCGTTTCCGATGCGCATCAGGGTCTTCTCACTTTCTTTAATGGTGACTGGCAGGAGACCTTTAATCTTCACTACCTGCGACATCACCGAAACGTAATCGGTGTACAGAATAATCACACGGTCGACTCGGCCACTCGTAAATTCTTCCATGGCCATGGTCGCGATCGGACGCAGACCCTCGGTTGTGGCCTCGGTAGCGAGGTCTGGGAAGGTAGCTAAAATTGTACCGTTCATGCGGCGCAGGCTTTGCTCGATCTTTTTTCCAACCGCAATAAACACGGCTTCGCGGCCTTCGTCTTCTTTGAGTACCTGGCGGATCTTCTTGGTGAGCTGCGCATTAAAGGCACCGCAAAGTCCGCGGTTACTCGAGAACACAATGTAGAGTTCGCGCTTCACCGGGCGCTCGGTAAGGAGCGGGTGCGACTCACCAGAAACGGCCTGGGCCAACTGACGCAGCACGAGCGTGGCGCTTTCGGCGTACGGACGAATAGCAAATACAGCTGCGCTGGCTTTGCGCATTTTGACAGCAGAAATCATTTCCATGGCACGGGTAATTTTCCCCGTGTTCTTGACTCCTACAATTCTGCGTTTAATGTCTCGTGAGTTCGCCATTCAAGTAGAATACGTGGGTTATGCCAAGCGAGCCTTAACAGTAGCTATGTGCTTCTCGAGCAGCGCCTCGATATCTTCGTTCAGGGCCTTACTGGTTTCTAAAGCAGCGATTGCATCTTTCCCTTCGCCATCAAGGTATGCCAAGAAGTCGGTTTCAAAAACACCTACCTGCTCCACAGTGATGTCGTCGAGGTGTCCGCGGGTCAGCGCATACAGCACGGCAACTTCTTTCTCTACGGTCAGCGGACGGAACTGAGGCTGCTTAAGTACTTCGGTCGCACGCTTTCCGCGCTCGATAAGGGTCTTGGTTTTTTCGTCGAGGTCCGAACCGAACTGAGCAAAGGCTTCGAGTTCGCGGAACTGCGCCAAGTCCAAACGCAGCGTTCCAGCCACCTGCTTCATGGCTTTAATCTGAGCCGACGAACCAACACGTGACACCGAAAGACCAACATTCAAAGCCGGACGAATACCCTTGTAGAACAAGTCTGACTCGAGGTAGATCTGTCCGTCAGTAATAGAAATAACGTTGGTTGGAATATAGGCAGAAACGTCTCCAGCCTGAGTTTCGATAATCGGCAGTGCGGTCAGTGACCCTCCACCGTTTTCTTCATTCATTTTGGCGCTACGCTCAAGGAGGCGTGAGTGCACGTAAAACACGTCACCGGGGTAAGCTTCGCGTCCTGGTGGACGACGGAGAATGAGCGAGATCTGACGGTACGCAACAGCGTGCTTCGAAAGATCATCGTACACGACTAAGACGTCGAGCCCTTTGTCCATAAAGTATTCACCCAAGGCACAACCAGCATATGGCGCAATGTACGAAAGTGCACTGGCCTGCGAAGCACCAGCCACAATAACGCTGGTGTATTCCATAGCGCCAGCCTTTTCGAGCTCGGCCACAATACGGGCCACCTTTGATTCCTTCTGACCAATTGCTACGTAGATACACACCACGTTCTGTCCCTTCTGGTTAATGATGGTGTCTACGGCTACGGCTGTTTTTCCGGTCTGACGGTCACCGATAATAAGCTCACGCTGTCCACGGCCCACAGGGATCAGAGCGTCGATAGCCTTAATACCTGTCTGGAGTGGCTCACCCACTGACTGACGAGTAATAACACCCGGAGCAATTTTTTCGATTGGGTAAAAGGTATCGGTAACGATAGCGCCTTTGCCGTCGATCGGCACACCGAGCGGCGACAACACACGCCCCACCATTTTTTCATGAACCGGAATAGACAAAATACGTCCCGTAGTTTTTGCAGTTACTCCTTCGGCAACAATCTGTGCGTCACCGAGGAGCATGACACCCACTTCGTCTTCTTCGAGGTTTAAGGCTACACCCATAGCGCCACCTTCGAACTCGATCATTTCTGAAGCCATAGCATTCGCCAAACCAGCTACGCGTGCTACACCATCCCCTACTTCGAGCACTGTTCCAACTGCCTCTGGTTTAGCAACGTGTTCAAAGCTTTCAATTTGCTTCTTCAGTTCTTCAATGAGTGGATTCATAGTCTGGTTAGTTAGTGCTGGTAAGTGTTTGCGATAGTTTGTTGAGCCTGGTTTGTGCCGAGGCATCTAAGAGTATTTCTGTGGTCCGTATCCGGTACCCTGCTACGAGCCCTGGTATCACCGTAAAGGTGCTTTGTACTTTTTTACCAGGAAAGAGTTCGGCGGCTTTGGCTTCGAGGAGCGCCTTGTTGGCCTCGGTCGGGAGCGCTGCTACCTCGATGGTTACCAGCTGCTCACCCTTGATGCGCCGTACTTCTTTCTCGAGGGCTTCGAGCACTTCTCGTGCCTTCGACCTCTCACCGCGTCTGTCCAGCATCTTGAGGAACGATGTAACGACCGCACTTTCCTGCCCTTCCTTACTGGCCAGAAGAGCTTTCGCATATTGTGTGATGCTGGCATTCATAGCGGTCCTCGTGTATAAAAATTACCCTGTAACCTAGTCTTACTTTAGTCTTATTTGGTAGCTTCAAGAGCAGAAGCAATTTGCTGCTGGTCTTCTTCGGTAGTGAGTTTTACTTTCGCTACTTTTTCGGTAGCGGTCAGCACCAATGCAGCAAGCTCGGCCTTTGCTTCACGCAGGAGCGATGCCTTTTCGGCTTCGGTACGCTTGGTGGCATCGTCGAGCATCTTGGCGACTTCGGCCTTCGTTTTCTCGAGCTCGATATGATCACGTTGCTTGGCGGCTACCACGGCTTCTTCGATAATTCCCTTGGCCTGCTGCTGGGCAGCCTGAAGCACCGCTTTGTGCTCGGCTTCGGCAGCTGCCAGCTTTTCCGTTGCGGCTTCGGCACTCTTGAGCCCCGCTTCGATCTTTGCTCCGCGCTCATCCAAAAAAGCCAGCATTGGCTTGTACACAAAACGCTTCAGGATATACAGCAGAATCAAAAAGTTCACCCCCTGTGCCAGGAGGAGCTTCCAATCGATACCGAGTTTGTGCAAAATTTCCATAAAGTAACTATCACAATTAAAGATTTTACTTTTTTGAGATATATCCGAGGCACCTGTGAGCACCTAAGCGAAAGTGTACATGACTGTACACTGAGCGCAGGGCGGAACAGGCAACGAAGGAGATGCTCAAAAAATAAATCTTCTTAAGCGAAGAGAATCATGAGAGCAACTACGAGTGCATAAATAGCAACTGCCTCAGTTACGGCAATGGCCAAAATCATTGTAGTTTGCACTTTGCTTTGTGCTTCTGGGTTACGTCCGATAGCTTCTAGAGCCTTTGCTGCCAAAAGTCCGAGTCCGATACCAGGCCCAAGAGCTCCGAGTCCCATCGCCAGAGCGGCGCCAATTAACTTTGCTGCTTCTACTTCCATACAATTATGTATAACTTAATTATTTATAAACAAAACAATTTGTTTTCTATTATACCCACCACAAGCATTTCTGTCCAATGAACAAGTGCCGAAGAACCCCTAAAGGGTCACCTTAGTGGACCGCCTCGACCGTCGCCATCTTCAGGAATACCAGGGTAAGCATAGCAAAAACAAGCGCCTGAATCAGCCCCACAAAAACCTCCATCATCAGGAAGGGAACTGGCAACGCATAGGGTACCAGGTGGAGCATCACGGTCAGCAAAACCTCGCCGGCAAACACGTTTCCGAACAAACGGAAGGTAAACGAGATGGTTTTTCCAATTTCTGAGATAAGCTCCAAAATACCCACGAGTGTTCCGATGCCGTATGGCTTATGAAAAGGACTAATGAAAAACTTGGCGCCGTACTTACGTACCCCCAGGGCCGCAATACCCGCAAACTGGACCACAAAAACCACAATGAGCGACAGGGCCAGCGTAAAGTTGAGGTCGGCCGAGGTACTGCGGAGGAACGGAATAATCGTAGCTTCGCCATGGTGCTCGGCAGTCAGCCCTATAGTACCAACACCTGGCAAGAGTCCTGCCCAGTTAGAAAACAGCACAAACAAAAAAATGGTCGTGACGAGTGGGAAAAATTTTCTGGCCTGCTGCTTGTCGTGCGTCACGCTCTCGATAAGGTCGACCAGGGCTTCAAAGGTAACCTCAACAGCAGCCTGTACGCGGCCCGGAACTGCCTGACGCTTACGCACAAGGCTCGTCAGGATAATCATCAAAAGAACGCTCACCAAGGCACCAATCATTAAAGAGTTGGTAATACTCACTCCCCCTAAGGTGAAGAGTGGTTCGGCAGCAATAGAAATATTCATAACGGTAGCTCTTTAAGAAACAGAAAAAGGGCACAAAATTTAGACTGGCCCTAGGTATTTCTTCTTTAGAATAGCGAAAAAATGCTACTTCGTCAATTTTGAAACTTATACGAAAAAAGAGGGGCATACATGGACGCCCCTCCCAAGTTCGAATGTGGCCCTTATGCCATCTGGATTTCCAGCAGCTGCTGCCAAACGTGGCTATCGCTTGGCCAGGAATTGTAGAACGAACTCGACACATTGTGTGAATACGGTCTTCTGGCAAGTTCTGCCACCCACTCCTTGTGCTCATCGTCACCAAGCTCCGCCAGAAGCAAGTACCGCAGCCCTGGACACAGGTCCGTTGGAAGTCCTGGGGAAAATGGCCGAATAGTTTTTGGTGAGGCACCGGGCACCCCCTCCAAAAACTCGTGCGAGTAACGGATAGTACCTTCTTGAATTGATCCCAGCGGCACTCCAGCATAGGCCTGAAGCCGCTGATTACTCGGAAGATAGACTATGCCTGCTGCAACGATGCCTCCAAATAGCTTTCCCGTGTAAGCTATTTCGGGGCCTCTCAAAAGCATTACACAGTCCACCACAGTATCTGTGCGTGTGACATACACGTAAAGATTCTGCGCTTCATCCCGAAGCACATTATATTCCTTTCTATACGCACGCCCATCATCCTGCTGCACATACGATACACTCGCGGCATCAAACAACCGGCGAAAAATCGTTGAGTACTTCATCTCACTCTCCTTTGTTAAGGTACCCTCACCTTAGCGCCCTTAGGCGGTAGCGTCAATACCGAAGACGCGGCAAAAGTTTTCCTGTGTTTTTGCGGCTACCATAGCGACAGAAACCCCCTGGAGCTCGGCCACCTTGGTAGCTACCTCGGCCACCAGGGCTGGTTCGTTCCGCTCACCACGCCTCCCCTGGGGCGTCAAAAATGGGCAGTCGGTCTCGACAAAAAGCCTCTCGGGGGGCACCTGCTTCACGACTTCGGTTATGTCAAAATCACCCCCTAAGCGGCTCTTGCTCACAGGGTAGGTGATGTTTCCGGTAAAAGAAAAATAAATATTCGGGACACGCAAAAAGTTTTCTGTCACGGACTGACTCCCCATGTAGCAGTGCAAAATGACTGCAGGGATTTCTGTGGCATGGATCTCAAGGAGAGCAAGCACATCACGGTAAGCGTCGTCGGTGGCGCTATTGGTACTGCGACAATGCACAATTACTGGCAGATTTTTCTTTTTCGCTAGCGTCAGCTGCACTACAAAGGCCTCCTCTTGTGCTGCTTTTTCGGCAGCAGTAATTAGGCCGTGACTCTCGGAATAATCGAGGCCACATTCCCCTATCGCCACTACCTTTGGATTTTCGGTAAGCGCAGTAAGTTCTGTTAGCCAGTCAGTAGGTACATCCGCTCCATCACGAAACTCATTCGGATGCATACCCGCGCTCGCCAAAAGCATTTCGTGCTTTTGTACCAGAGCAATCGCTTGGGTAGACTCTTCAAGGTTTGTTCCTACCACCAGCATCGTGGTGACACCTGCAGCCGCAGCACGCGAAAGCACAGCCTCGCGGTCGACGTCATAACTTTCCCAGTACAAATGTGTGTGGATATCCTGCATCGCTGTACTATGAAATATTTTGCGAAAGACGCTGAAAGAGCGGCGTTACCTCGCCCGTCTTGAGCGCCGTTTGTATTTTGGCAGCAGTACTTGGCATAAATGGCTGCAGCTCGTCTGCAATAACAGCAATTTGCTCAAAAAGATTTTGAATTACTCCCTCAAAAGTAGCCTTATCCTCCTTTACCAAAACCCATGGCTTTGTCTCGTCCATATATTTATTGGCAACTCGCACGCGGCTCATGATAGAAATCAAAATATCAAACAGCATGGCCTGTTCTGGTTCGCTCCATTGCTCCCCTCGAATATCTGTTACATTTGGCAGAGAAGTAAGCTGCTCCGAAAGCTTGATGACTCGTGAAACAAGGTTTCCAAGTCCATTAGCAAGCTCTGAATTATAAAGAGCATCCATTTTCTGCCATGACACATCACCATCTCGGGTACTCGGCAAAGAAGAAATGAGTACGAACCTGGTGCCATCACAGCCATAACGCTCCACTAGCTCACCTGGGTTAATAACATTCCCTAGCGACTTCGATACCTTCTGGTCATTAATCGTTATGTATTCATGCGAAAGAACTCTTGTTGGTAAAGGTAAGCCAGCCGACAAAAGCATCGCTGGCCAATAGATAGCATGAAAACGGAGAATCCCCTTTCCAATAACATGCACCCGGTCTCCTTGGCCCTCCCAAAATGTCTTATAGAGCTCTCCTTCGTGTTCATAGTCAAGTGCGGTAATATAATTCGAAAGAGCATCTACCCACACGTACATGATCTGCGTGTCATCGCCCGGCACTGGCACCCCCCATCCTTTGGCTCGCGACTGAGAACGCGATAACGAAAAATCCTCAAGGCCCATACGGATAAAACTCTCTACCTCCTTTTTACGAAATTCTGGAAAAACCTGTATGGTTCCATTCTCAAAAAGCTCAAGAAGTTGATCTTGGTATTTACTGAGTCGAAAGAAATAGTTTTGCTCGTGAATATGCTCTGGCGCTGTTTGATGATCCGGACACAGCCCATCTACAAGATCTTTTTCTGTCTTAAATTCTTCGCAGCCAACACAATACAAGCCCTCGTAACTCTTTGTATAAATATCGTCTGGGTTACGCTTTACTATTTCGCTCCAGAGTTTTTGTGCGCCACCAAAATGTTCTGGGGTAGCTGTGCGAATAAACTGATCAAAAGAAATATCCAACATTTCGCCCAATGCGAAAAATGACTGGGAATGCTCTTTGACAAATTCTTCTACTGGTATTCCTGCTTTCTCGGCTGCCTGGACATTCTTCAGCGCGTTCTCATCCGTTCCACTCAAAAAGTACGTCTCCTGTGTAAGGCGAGCGTAGCGAGCAATAATATCAGTCATAACAAACTCCGTAGCATGACCAATATGCGGAACAGCATTCACGTATGGGATTGATGTGGTCACAAAAAAAGGTTTTGCCATAAGGTTTTTTCAAGAAATAGCGCACTTGTCTTGCCTGTAGTCTGCCACAGGAAAAATGTATTGACAACCACAAACGAGAGGAGTAGGCTGTTTGGGTACAGCTGCAAGGGGCAGTTCGTACACAGGAGACCAGAAATGACACCTCAACAAAACGGTATTATTCCGGACACAGAAGATGGCTTACCACAGCAGGCAGGAAGTTGCTGCTCCGGCTTTGATGCCGGTGCCAACAAAGACCCTGACGCAGAAATTGCCGACGAGATGCTCGAAGGCGGCGAAGCCCAAGGCGCCCTGGACTTTCATGACCAGGCCACTGCCAACAAAAGCCGACGCCATGCGCAAGGAGGTCAGTGACATGTGCACTCAAGTGACTGGCCAAACAAAGGACGGAAAACTCATCTGTCCACTCTGCAACGAGACTGTTGCTCCTGGCGGGTTTCATACCTGCAATGGAGCAACCAGGAAGATGCTCATCGAGCTACCACCTGGGCGTGAAGCAAGTCAAATGGAGACGCGCTTCGCTTCTCGCGGCTAGCCAACAAGAACCCCGGGGCGCTAACATGTGTCCCGGGCTTCACTTTTTTAGGGAGGTATTCATTGGAAAATATTTGGGCTGATTTTCGGCAGCTTGGTCAGGATCTTCTGACACTCGGGAAGGATCTCTTCTTCTCTGGGTCGATCATCAAGATTTTGCTCGGCGTGCTGCTGATACTCATTGTGTCTGCCCCTGGTGGACTCGTCGCAATCTTTATTGTCATTTTTGCCTGGAGGAATTTCCAAGCAAAAAGACACAGACCATCTGAAGAAGAATAAGCGAGAAATAAAGCAAAGACCGGCTTGGGAATCTCCTGGGCCGGTCTCGAAAGTTTTTATATACCTTACACAACAATAATCGTAAACTCGCCGCGAACTTTGTCTGGTGAATCCACAAAATACTGCTGTACCTCCAAGGCACTACCGCGAATCACATCTTCGTAGAGTTTTGTAAGTTCACGCCCCACAATAAGCTGCTTCTCTCCCCCGCCAAGTTCGATCAAGAGATCAATATTTTTTACAATGCGGTGTGGTGATTCAAAATACACACTCGGGTACTTACTAGCGAGTACTTCCTGGAAAAACGTCTGGCGCCCTTTCTTGTGCGGTGGGAATCCTAAAAAGACAAACTCACGCATATCTACACCCGCAACACTCACCAGGGCTGTTACCGCAGCAACGCCCGGAATCGGCTCCACGCGAATACCTTTTTCAAGGGCCCTCTCTACCAAGGCATTCCCTGGGTCACTCACGCCGGGTGTTCCGGCATCCGTGACCAGCGCCCACGATTCCCCTGCTAAAAGCTTCTGCAAAATAGCCTCTTTCTTATGATCATCACTGTGCTCGTGGAAGCTTAGCGTCTTCTGAGGAATACCAAAGTGGGTCAGTAATTTTTTGGTAACTCGCGTGTCCTCGCAGAGCACTCCATCTACTTCCTTTAAAATTCGTAGTGCCCGAAGAGTAATGTCTTCGAGGTTCCCAATAGGTGTCCCTACCATATACAAAATTCCTGGCTGCTGGGCCACTGCTGTTTCGTTAGACTTCATGACGTTTTTGCTTCTGCTGCAGTAAGTCCTCCACAAAGACCGACAAAATCATCGCTGCTGGGACCGAGAGAATAATTCCTAAAGGACCCGCGAGTTCGTAACCGATAAGTACTGCCAGAATAAATGCCACTGGGTTCAGTTCGGCCGAGCGCTTCATCACCTGCGGCGCGAGTACGTGCGCCTCTACCTGATGGGCTACTGTGTAAAAAATGAGGGCAGAGATACCCACAACTGGCGATACTAAAAGACCAATGAACACCGCTGGAATCCCTGCTAAAATTGGGCCAATATACGGGAGCATTTCCATGAGTGCCCCAAAAAGCGCAATGGCCAAGGCGTACGGCACTCCAAGGAGAGAAAGCCCGATGTAATAGATTACAAAAGCAATGAGCATGAGAATGAGCTGTCCATAGAGCCACTGGCTTACCTTGAGGCGAATCTTTTTGACAATCTGCAGAGCCTGCTCGTGGTATTTTTCTGGGGCCATAATGAGCGCCAGCTGGTCGAGCCCCTTGGTATTGAGCGACAAATACAAGGCTAAAAAGATGTATCCAATAAAGTGCACAAAGGCATTGAAGATTTCTCGTGTATATGAGAACCAATGCAGCCAGTTACCGTCTACCGAAAGGGCAAACCCCTGTTCTAATGTCTTCTGGTCAAAGACAATGCCAAACTGAGAGAAATAATTCTGAACAACTGAAAGCGCGGTGTACAACCGCAGCGAATACGTCGGCCACTCACGAGCAAAGCTCTGGAGCTCGGTAAACAACAGCGGTACAAAGAGCGCTACTGATCCAACGGCACCAAAGATAAGTACGGCGTAGAGCAAAGTAACAGCAACTGTCCGCGAGAGCCCCTTCTTTTGCAAGCGGCGTACCAGCGGGTCAAGCGCCATCGCTGTTAGGGCAGAGGCTGCCACCAGCAAAACAACTCCCCGTAGGTAGTACGCCAACCACAACGCCAGCGCCACCAGCACCACGCGCAAGATCAGCCGAAAGCCAATATCTACAATTTTTTGTTCATCCATAGCGGATCCACTTATACACTTATTACGCTAATGTTAGCATCTTTTTGAGTTTTGCCACATTCGCCTTCGGAGTGATTACTGCCAGGTTCAATTTTTTGTCTTTAAAAATATCCTTGGCTACCCGCTGCACGTCGGCAGCAGTTACCTTGTCGATCTCTCGCATCTTCTCTTTCAAAAGCTTAATCTCGCCCGTCAAAACTTCTTGCCCTACCAGGTATTCAATAATTTCATCACTCCCCTCGAAGCCCATGGCCATACGTCCTTTAATGCCTTCCTTCGCCTTATGGAGCTCTTCCTTCCCTACTGGCTCGGCACAAATCTTCTTGTATTCATCTAGTACCACCTGCAGTGCCTTCTCGAGGTTCTCGTGCTCAACGCCGCAGTGCGTCTCCAAGTACCCTGCATCTGCAAAGACATCAACCCCGGTGCCTACTCGGTAGGCCAGTCCACGACGCTCACGTACTTCGGTAAACATGCGACTCGACATACCACCACCAAGCACACCAGCTAACACGGCGAGTGCTGCGCGGTCTTTGTGTGTCGCATGGTATGCCCGGCACCCCACTACAAACTGCGTTTGGTCAGTCTTTTTTTCCTTCACAAAAAGCTGTGGCGATTGCTGCTTGTCGGCTGCTTTTTTCGCTACTGCTTTTTTGGTTTTGGCGACGCTTCCAAAAAGCTTGGCGACTTCTTTCTTGGCGAGCTTTACATCAAAATTCCCGGCAATGCCCACCACGATATTATCGGCCGTGTATCCGTTTTGTAAAAACTTCACAAAGTCTTTCCTCATAAAGGCTTTGATGTTTTCCTTCGGTCCAGCGATATCCCAACCGAGTGGTGTGTCACCATACAAAAGCGTTTTAAAGTATTCCTGCACACGACGCATCGGCATGTCTTCGTACATGTTAATCTCCTGCAGAATCGCCCCGCGCTCACGGTCAATTTCCTCCTGCTCGAGCTTCGCATTCAAAAAGAGGTCGCTAATAACATCAAGGGCTGTGCCCCAGTGCTTGGCCGCCACCTTGGCGTAGTACCCGGTGTACTCTTCGCCCGTGAAGGCATTGTACTCTGCGCCTAGGCCGTCGAGCTCCTGCGAAATATGCAGCGCTGTCGGGCGCTTTTCTGTCCCCTTAAAAAACATGTGTTCTAAAAAGTGCGCCAGGCCGTTTTCCTTACGGGTCTCGAAACGACTCCCCACGCCCGTCATCACGAGTACCGTTGCTGTCTCGGCCTCTGCCATCGGTGCCAGAATCACACGCAGTCCATTCGGTAACAGTATTTTTTGGTATTTCATAGTTAGGTAAGAAAATATTTAAACATCAATCTCTATCTTCCAGTTCATTGGTATAAACGAAAAATTTATTGGCCATTGAAAACCCGTCTCCTGCTTCCAGTCATGAAGGTCTTGTTTAATCTGTTCAACCAACGCATCTACATCGGGTATAAGCTTTGCGCTGAGCTGAATAAAGATTTCTATAGGAGCAATCTTATATCCAATCTGCGGACTATTTGCATACACAAATGTGTCTTCTATCCCCGTTACAGTGGCAACAATATTTTGTACACCCTCACAAAGGCTCTGCACCTCCTCTTCAGAAACTTTCTTCACATCAAAATCGATTCGAATGACTGGCATATATTTTGCGTTAGTTCTTCTTTAAAAATTCAACCAGCAAACGGATGGGACTGCCTTTAGCGCCCTTGGCGAGCTGTTCGTCAAAAGCAGGAGTCATAGTTGGTGCCATGTCTAGGTGTGCGAAGCGCTTGTGTTCCTTGGCGAAGTGCGCCAAAAAGGTAGCGGCTGTAATAGCGCCGCCGACGCCGTCACGCCCCTTAGTACGCACGTTAGCAATGTCGGCTACGTTTCCCACAATCTCACTGGCGTATTCTTCCCACAAAGGCAGACGCCAGGCGCTGTCGCCCGTGCGTTCACCAGCAGCAAGTAAACTTTCGGCCAGCTTGTCATCGGCACTAAACAGGGCTGTGGCACGCTCGCCCAAAGCAACACTGGCGGCGCCCGTCAGAGTAGCCACGTCGATCACCACGCTTGGTTTATAACGCTTGGCATAGCTAATTGCGTCGGCCAAAATCAAACGTCCTTCGGCATCGGTGTGGCCAATCTCTACGGTTGTGCCATCCAGCATTTTTATAATATCCCCCGGACGGAAACTCTCGCCGCTGGGCATGTTCTCCACCGCTGGCACCAGCGCGATAATGTTTTTCTTCAGCCCCAGCTTTGCAGCAATGAGTGTTGTTGCGAGTACGGCAGCGCCACCGCTCATGTCCATCATCATATCCAGAGCGTAAGGCGACGGCTTGGTATCGATACCACCACTGTCGAAGGTAACCCCCTTCCCGACTAAGGCCACGGGCGCAGCGCCTTCGCGGCCACCACGGTATTCAACGATAATAAACTGTGAAGCCTCTTTACTCCCCTTCCCCACGGCGAGCACCCCCCCCATTTTAAGCTTCTTCATTTCCTTCTCGCTAAGGATTTTGCAACGGAGTTTTTGATTCTTTTCTTTTAAGATGGCTCGGCGCACCTCGGCAGCCAGCACTCGCGGAGTCATGTCGTTTCCTGGTGTGTTCGCTAGGTTACGACACCAGTTAATGTGGGTCCCACGGATAACCCCCTCGGCCATAGCCCTACGGAGCAGGCTCGTTTTCTTTCCGGTTTCGCGCCACACCACCTGCGTTACTGCAGACGCTACGGTCTTAGCTTTTTGATTCTTGTAAAACGAAAACTGGTACCCAGCCATGAGCATGTTTTCTGCTACCAGCGTTGCCAGCTCCTCGGCAGGAACCCCCTCCGGGGCCAAAGCAGCAATATCCTTCCACGACACCACCAATGTTTCGATACCATGCGTTTTCGCAACGCGCACTACTTCTCGTATAAGCACCAAAAAGCGGCGCAAGCTGTACGCTTCCTTGCTGGTGCTTATACGTAGCTCCCCTCCATTCTTGAGCGCCTCCCGAGAGTACTGGTGGGCCAAGAGCCCGGCTTCGAAACGTACTCCTGTCCCTTTTTTCCCGGCTTCGTCAAAAATGAATTTCATAGAGTTGTTGTCAGAAGTTCTTTCAGTTCGGTTATGCTCACTCGTTTTTGTTCCATGGTGTCTCGGTCACGTACGGTTACTGTATCGTCTTCGAGGGTGTCGAAGTCAATCGTTACACAGTATGGTGTTCCAATTTCATCCTGCCTGCGGTAGCGCTTTCCTACGTTGCCATTGTCATCGAATTCACAGCGGAGGTGCGGACGCAGTACATCGTACACTTCGCGCGCCTTACCAACGAGCTCTTCCTTATTCTTGAGGAGCGGGAATACCGCCACCTGGACCGGCGCCAGTTTCTTGGGGAACTTCAGTACGATGCGTGCGTCTCCCTCACTTATGACTTCTTCGGTGTAGGCATCGCAGAGCACCATTAAAAATGAACGGTCGAGCCCGACTGATGTTTCGACGATCCACGGAATGTATTTTTCGTTGGTGTGTGGGTCGCGGTAGCTTAAATCAACACCGCTAAATTTACTGTGCTGGGTTAGGTCGTAGTCGCTACGGTTATGAATCCCCTCAAGCTCTTTAAACCCAAATGGAAAGTTATACTCAATGTCCCAAGCAGCCTTGGCATAGAACACCAAGTTCTCATGCTCGTGCCAGCGCAGGTTCTCTGGCTTAATTCCTAAATCTAAATAGTACTGCCAGCGCTTCTCTTTCCACTCGTTATAAAAACGTTCGGCATCGCTTGGGTGCACAAAGAACTGCATCTCCATTTGTTCGAACTCACGCTTGCGGAAAATAAACTGACGGGCGGTGATTTCGTTACGGAAGGCTTTTCCAATCTGTGCAATACCAAAAGGCACCTTTACACGTGTGGAGTCGAGTACATTTTTAAAGTTCACGTAAATCCCCTGGCAAGTCTCCCCCCGCAGGTACACTTTTTGTTCATCGCTCCCGGTAAAATTCCCCAGGTTTGATTCCACCAACAGATTAAAGTTTTTGGCGGCGCTCCAGTTACTCTTGCCGCACTTTGGACACAAAATACCTGCCTTATGTTCATCAAAGAGCACGTTAATTTCTGCCTCGCTCATTTTCTCGTCGGCAAAAATGCCTTTTTCCTCGAGCAGATGGTCTACACGGCTACGCGACTGACACTCTTTGCATTCTGCCAACGGATCACTAAAGCCACCCACATGGCCGCTTGCCTCCCATACTTTTGGACTCATAAAAATAGCACTGTCGAGGCCTACAATATTATCGTGGTCACCTACCATAGCCTGCCACCAGGCTTCGCGGATATTCTTGGCCAGCGTTACGCCATACGGACCGAAATCATACACCGCCGCAAAACCACCGTAAATTTCGGATGAAGGGAACACAAAGCCCTTACGTTTGGCAAAAGCCGTAATTTTTTCGAGTGTAAGCGGTGTGATTTCTGACATAGGATTGCTTGACAATTCATTATAGAAGTAGTATACCGTAATGAAGCCTTTTTTGGCTAGTTTTCGCTAGCAGCTTCGCAATATGGAGGAAAATATGGTAACTCTTGGTACCGATACGAATACGCAACTTATTCAACTGGCCAGAGCAGCAAGCATGGAGACCCAGCTTACCCCGCTTATTCTGAGTGGTAACTATACTCAGGTCGCATCGGCGGTACTCAAAAATGGGACCGACCTTGTGCGTGAACTCAATAATAAGAGAACGCATCGGCAAAAACCTTTTGCCTTCGATGCCCTTATCCCCACTCCGTTAGATTTAAAGGATGAGAACTTGGTCTGGCTGAGAAATCTACAGAAACTTTTTGCTGCACTTTCGGTTGAACACCGGCTGGCAGCCAAACGAAACCTCGCGGCGACTCAAACATGAGCGTCGCGTTTTCTTTTTTATACATCCTTCCGGAGTGTTTCGAGAAGGTGGGCGTAGAAGCGCAGGTTATGGAGCGATGCCAGGGTAAGCACGAGTGGCTCGCCCGCTACCAAAAGGTGCCTCAAATAAGCGCGGGTGTAGTTTGTGCAGAGTGGGCAGTCACAGGCCACATCTACTGGAGTCAGGTCTTCGCGGAACTGCTCGTTCCGAATATTGAGCGTAGCGTAGGTAAGCTCTCCGCTCTCTGTCTTCTGTAAATCAATAAAGAGTCTTCCGTGGCGGCCTTCACGCGTTGGAATCACGCAGTCAAACATATCCCAACCAGCAGCATAAAAACGCACAATGTCTTCAGGCTTTCCCACGCCCAAAGCAAACCGTACTGATTCTTCTGGAATCACGGCAGCGGTATGCTCAACAATTTCTTGTAAAAAATTTCCGGCTTCGTCGATATGGCGACCACCAAAACCAAAGCCGTCGAAACCAATGGCCACCAGTCCTTCGGCACACTGGGTACGCAGCTCTTTTTCTTTGCCTCCTTGCACCACTCCAAAAAGCAGCGGCCGGGTAGCGTCACTGAGCCCGCGGGCAGTCACCTGTCGTTCGAATTCTTCTTTGCAACGTTTGGCCCAGCGCAGCGTGCGCTCAACACTCTCCGCCATTTCTTGGTATGGCACGTCGTTTGGCCGAGGATCATCGAGGCAGACCATCATATCGACGCCTAAATCAAATTGAATCTGAATCGAACGCTCTGGCGTTAGAAGATGTTTATCTCCACTGAGTGGCGAGCGGAACTCAGCACCTTCTTCGGTAATTTTTCCAAGACCTTCGTGCTTGTGAATCAGCGAGAACACCTGGTACCCACCCGAGTCCGACAGCACTGGCCCGTCAAAATCCATAAACTGGTGAATGCCTCCGGCCTTTTTAATAAGCGCTTCGCCGGGCTGCAGAAAGAGGTGATAGGTATTCACCACAAGCGCTGATACACCCACCTGCTTCAGCGCTGCTGGCAACACGCCGCGCACGGTGGCACGGGTTGCATCTGGCATAAAAAAAGGCGTCGCAAGATCGCCACGGCGCGTAGCAAGCGTTCCGTGACGGGCCCGACCCTTAGTAGTAATGATGGAAAATGGCTGCATGGCAGTATTTAAGAGTACAGCTCACTCTAACAAAAAGCGTGCGCCCCTGCAAATTTTTTTCGGAAGAAGAAAATAGCTCCCTCCTGCGCTGCAAGAGGGAGCATTACAATATATCTGTTTGGTAGGACCAAAGACAGCGACTTAGGTACCAGAAGTTTCTGGGTACCCAAGAGGACGCTTTACACCAAGAAAACAGTCATCGTCTCTACAATCACCGATAAACCCTCGGGTATAGAGATTGCGTCTATTTTCATAGTGATACAGAACGGGCACATGCTGCTGCAGAAAGATTAGGGCGAACGTACCGAGACCGATGATCGGATGTTTCCTCTGTTCTTCAGGATACTGCTCCCCAAAAGCAAAGATATGACCCATTTTGGCGGGTTCAAATCCATCTTTCTTGATTAGCTCTCTAGCTTCTGGAAAATAGATCGCTCGACTCCAGCCAAAGATCTTCCATTCCCACTGGCCGTACTGATCTTCAGTAACAGCAAATGGCCTCGAGCTAAAATTGCTAAGCCAACGAATATAGTTGCCGCGTTCAATTCGTTCCTCAGAGGTGAGGTCCGGTTCGACGAACAAAGTCTGACATTTCATGATTCTCTCCTTCTGGCTTTCACCTTTATGTAAAGTATTTTCACTAAACAAAATGCTGCTGGTATTCGCCACAGCCTTTGAGTTACTTGGTGCAAATAAGCCAAAAGCTATGGTGAATATATTGTTAACGATCAACGGTCAAATATACTCTTCTCCTCAAGAAATGTCAATAGCAAAAGTGCCACCTCCAGAACTCTGGAGCGGCACCTCTTTTTACTCCTTCGCCTTCACGCGACTGGCGTTTGGCGGCAGACTTGTGTCTTCTGATAAC
>CAZCQJ010000007.1:47585-49551 GCA_964500865.1 uncultured Bdellovibrionales bacterium
CCCCTAGGTTCAGTACAATAGCTTCTTTAGCAAAACTATCCTGGGCCGTTAGCTGTGCTCCGAGCATCATGAGGAAGTCCTTGTCTGCCTGAGGGCTCGATGGCGAAAACTCTATCTGTGCGCGGAGCTCACGGGTAGTACCTGGTGTCATACTCCCAATATTCCACACCAGCTCGTTGGTGCGGTCTTTGTATTCGAGCGACTCCCCGTCTGGCGTCTTAGCACCAGTAAACTTCATGTACCCCGGCAAGGCCAGCGCTACCTTTGCATTCGTAACATCGTTAATGGGGTTCGAGACTTTGAGTCGCAAAGTGTACTGCGTTTTTTTACCCACGACTGGCGGAACTGGTCCGTCGTTATGGAGAGTGTCATCTTGGTGGTACCCAAATACCTGGAAGCCTACGAGGGTACCTAGTTTTACCTGCAGAGTATTACTCCCCACTAAACGGTTAACAGCAAGCGAGCTCTGAATATCTGGACTGTCGATAGTTGTCTTGGCTACAATAGTAGCGTTCTTTATAACACCCTTCCCTGAGAAGTCACCGATCACTGGCACGGTAAAGGTAACCTCACCCTTTTGTCCTGGAGCGAGGGTCTTGAGCTCTGGAATATCGGCAGCGCGCCACACGAGTGTTTTTGTTGCCTCGTCAAAGGCTCCACGTGGCAAGTCGAGGTTCTGCCAGTCTAAAAACTCTGGGTGCTCAAAGGTAGTGCTTACAATAATGTCACGCAGCCCCTGTTCGCCATTATTTTGATACTGCACGGTATAACTTAAAATATCACCAGCATTTGCAGTGAGCTCTTTTTGGTTATTGGCAAGTAAGACCACGGAAAGCGGCGAAGCAGTTATCTTCGTAATACTACTCCCCTGATTATACGTTACAAATTCACCACTGCCTGCTTCGTAGCCAAGCGTTACCTTTACTTCTTTGTTCTCATTATACACACCCGTAAGGATACCTCTCACCACAATCTTGCCGGTATCCCCCGGACGGAATGTCCCCACCAGCCACACGTCGCGCGAGGTACTTGGCGGGTTAGCGTTCTGGAACATAAAACCCTCTGGGAACTCTGCCTTCAAGCGTACATTGTCGAGCGTCTGATTACTCTCGTTTCGGTAGGTAATCTGGTAATCTAAAGGCTGTCCGGTTACTAGATTCTGCGGCGCCAGTACCTCAACAAAAAAAGGTGACGAAGAAACGCGGGTGCTGGCTTCGGAAACAGCTGTGTACTCGCCCGAAATCTTCTGGGGTGAGTACCGAAGCGATACCTTTACAGGAACAGCCGTACCCTTAGTAGCAAAGATCTTGCCGTTAATCGCCACGTCTTTTTGAGCACCGCCCGCCAGGGTACCCAGCGTCAACGTGGCGCTGCTCTTGGTTACCTTCCACCCTTCATAAGGCATCTCGGCAACAAAACTTTCTGGGTACTCCAAAACTACTTCTACATTTTCGAGCGAAGTGCGGTTCGCATTTTCGACGTGGACCTTTACTGGCAACGTTTCACCACTCTTTGTTTCTGCGGCAATACTTACCTGTGCTGTTACGTGTTCTTCTGAGAAAAATGTTTTATACCAACGGAAACCAAAAAAGCCACTGGCGCCGAGGATCACCAAAAGTGCTAACGTACTAAAAATCATCCGCTGGTGATCTGCCCACCAAAAACCAGTCTTTTCGGTAACGCTCTCTCTGTGTGTCACTGGCTTCCAGGCTTCGCCATCAATTTCTAAGTGACTCACCTCTTCTTCTGGTGTGAGTATATCTACTGTTTCGCGGTCGGCAGCGTGTTCGCGATTATACAGCTGCTCGTTCAGGTCTTGTAAGCCCATAGTGGTATTTTCTTTTAGTGTAGCAACAAAGCGCCCTAGTGTTCAATAGTCGCTTGGTAAAAACGCTCACCGATAAGCTGAATGTTTCTGGCTTCGTTCGCTGTGGTTTGTACTTTTAACAGTCCCTTTAAACTATTC
>CAZCQJ010000008.1:0-36101 GCA_964500865.1 uncultured Bdellovibrionales bacterium
AGAGTGATATTTCGCGAGAAAAGACTCGAGTTCTGGTAACGAGTGCCAAAGGCCCAGTATACAAGCAAGTGACGGCTCAGCATTTAGCATTGACTTATCAGAGGATTGTGCTTATCTGTGGTCGTTATGAAGGAATCGATGAACGATTTATTGAACATTTTTGTGATGAAGAAGTGAGTATCGGTGAGTACGTGTTGACTGGTGGTGAACTAGCAGCGCTGGTAGTGGTAGATAGTGTAGCTCGGCTTTTGCCAGGAGTACTTGGAAATGAGGAAAGCGCGGTAACAGAATCGCATACCGAGCCCGGTGTTACCGAACACCCACAATATACGAAGCCTGAAGAATTTTTAGGGTACCGAGTGCCAGAGGTGCTGCTTTCTGGGCACCATCAAAAAATTGCCGAATGGCGAAAAGAACAAGAGGGATAGCAAGAAACACATCGGAAGATCAAAACAAAAAATACAGATATGTTGCAGAATTTTTTTTCAAATCAAAAGGCTCCTGGTCGAGCGGCCAAAAGAACGGTGGTAAAACCGGTTGCTTCGACTCAGGCAAAGAAGGCGACAAAATCAACCAGGTCCACAAAGGAGACACGATCGGTAGCGCTACCGGCTAAGGGGGCGTCAGCGAAGAGCACCAAACCAACAAAAGTAACGAAGAAGGTAGTTCTTACCAGTGTACAGAAAGCTGGTCAGCAAACAGGACCTCGTTTTCCAATGGATAAACCTTTTTTGATCACCGTGTGTATTCTTCTGGCTTTCGGGTTACTCATGATCATGAGTGCTGGTGTAGCGTACGGACAGGTGCGTTTCGGAGATTCATATCATTTCTTTAAGAATCAAATTATCTCACTTTTTTTTGGGGGTATGAGCTTGTATATTTTTTCAAAAATTGACTACCGTTTTTGGCGTCCGTTTGTTGGTCCTGTTTTTATAGGCGCTTTAGTAATGTTGATCTTGGTGTTTGTGCCCGGTATTGGGTTTGAGGTATACGGCGCTAAGCGTTGGATAGAGATTGGTCCAGTTACCTTCCAGCCAGCAGAAGCTATGAAATTGGCACTTATTCTGTATTTGGCTGCGTGGTTTAGTACAAAAGGGGAAGAAAAAACAGGAGATATTAAGGAGGGCCTGGTGCCATTTCTCGGAATTTTGGTTGTGCTTGGGGGGTTGATTATGAAGCAGCCGGATACGGGAACCATGGGCGTCATGACGTTTATTGCCCTGAGTATATTTTTTGTGGCTGGTGCTAAGTGGCGACACATCTTTTCACTCGCTGGACTGGGTATGTTATCGGTGTATTTTTTGATTTTAATTGCTCCATACCGAGCCGCTCGTTTAACAGTATTCTTAAATCCAGATCATGATCCGAGTGGCGCTGGGTACCAAGTGAGTCAGGCGCTGTTAGCTGTTGGGAGTGGTGGTTTTTTTGGCGCAGGACTTGGACAGAGTCGTCAGAAATTTAATTATCTACCAGAACCCGTAACTGACTCTATTTTTGCGGTCCTTTCGGAAGAATTTGGGCTTATAGGAACAGTTATTTTGGTATCTCTGTTTGTATACCTGGCTTACCGAGGGCTGCGTATTGCGCAGAGTGCCCCGGATACTTATGGGAAGTTTTTGGTAGTGGGAGTAGTAGCTTGGATTACGTTTCAGGCGTTTATTAATATATCTGCTATTATAGGGTTAATCCCTCTGACGGGGATTCCGCTACCACTTATTAGTTATGGGGGTACCTCGCTCGCTGTGCTTTTGGGAGCTATTGGTATGGTACTTAACGTGAGTAAGCAGTCGCATATCCAAAAATTATAAGGTGTATTTGTATGCAGGAGCCAATTCGCATTGTTTTGACAGGAGGAGTCTCTGGGGGGCATGTGTTCCCGCTTTTAGCGGTGGCCGAGGCCGTGCGGCGTAAGTCACCGATTCCTACAGAGTTTTTATTTGTCGGTTCGCGGGGTGTTTTTGAGGAAAACGCTATGCAGGAAGCTAGAATCCCAATGAAGTTTGTGGCAACCGGCAAGTGGCGTCGTTATTTTTCGTTCCAGAATTTTGTTGATATCTGCAAATTACCCTGGGGATTTTTGCAGGCGCTCTGGCACTTGCTTTGGTTTATGCCGAACGCAGTTTTTTCGAAGGGTGGGTCGGCATCGGTACCAGTAGTACTTGCTGCATGGCTGTATCGTATTCCGGTTATTGTACATGACTCAGATGCCAAGCCTGGTGCCTCTACGAAGTTTTTGGCTCGCTTTGCCGAGCGAGTAGCAGTAGCGTACCCTGGAGCCCGGCAGTATTTTCCAGCTGATAAAACTGCGGTGACGGGGAACCCGGTGCGAAGAGAGATAACAGCAGGGGTTATGAGTGAGGCCATCGATACTTTCAAGTTTCATTTGGATAAGCCACTTATTCTGGTACTTGGCGGGAGTCAGGGTGCTCGAGCGCTGAATGAGCATTTGCTGAGTATTTTACCAGCACTTATCGAAAAAAACTTTCAGATTATTCATGTTACGGGCGAGGCGAACTACGCGCCATTGGTACAGGCAGTAACTGGGTATGGACTCAATATCGAAACTGGACCATACCGACCGGTACCATTTTTGAATGCACAAAATTTAGCTAACGTGTATGCGGCCGCTGGCGTGGTAGTTTCGCGCGCGGGTGCCGGGAGTATTGCTGAGCTTGCCGCTAATAAAAAAGCGGTGATTTTAGTACCGCTTCCGACAGCCGCCAACGATCATCAGCGAGCCAATGCCTACGAGGTCTTTGAGGCAGGTGGAGCCATAGTGCTTGAAGAAGGGAATCTGAGTGAGCACATACTGATAGAAAATATCGAGCGTATTTTAGGTGACCAGGGATTGCGTCAGCGTATGGGTAGTGCTTTATCTCTGTTTTACCACCCCGATGCAGCAGACCGCATTGCTGTTGCTCTTTTGGAATTAGCCGTAGCTGTATGACCGATTTTTTTTCACAGTACAAACACATTTACCTTGTGGGGATTAAGGGCGCTGGCATGACGGCTCTGGCGGAGCTTTTGGTTGGCCGAGGGTTACGAGTGACTGGCTCTGATACGAGTGAGCATTTTTACACAGACGAAATTTTGAAGCGTTTGCGGATTGGATATGTTGAGCATTTTGCGCCTTCGAACATGACGAATGATGTTGACTTGGTGGTGCATTCTACTGCGTATAAGGCAGATGAACATCCAGAAATTGTCTTTGGGAGGGAGGCAGGTGTGCCCGTCTTATCGTACCCAGAAGCTATTGGTAAGCTAACTGAAGAGCGTTTAACGTTGGCTGTTTGTGGGACGCACGGGAAGACGACGACGAGCTCACTTTTAGCAGAGACGCTGCGGGCCTTGGGCGAAAACCCGAGTGCAATTATTGGCAGTCAGATTCGTCAGTGGGGCGGTAGTGCCCTCGTGGGTGACGGACGTTTTTTTGTGCTCGAGGCAGACGAGTACCAGAATAAACTTGCCTTTTACCAACCCTTCTCGGTTATTCTCACTAGTGTGGATTATGATCACCCAGATTTTTTTGCGACACCCGCTGATTATCAGGCTGTTTTTGAAGTCTTTATAGCAAAAATTCCGCGCCACGGCGTGTTGGTGTATAACGGTGATGACGCCGACGTAGCGCGTGTAGCTAAGGGAGCACGCTGCACCACACTGAGCTATGGATTCTTACCGGGGAATGATTACCAGATTACCGAACACGTACCACAGCCAGTAGAGGATATGCATACCGATGGAGTTTTGCAGTCATTTTCACTTGTACATAATGACGAAACACTGAGTCACTTTGAGCTCCGGTTAGCTGGTCGACACAATGCTATGAACGCTGCCAGCGTTGCCGTCTTACTGCATCATTTTGGATTGTCGCTTCATGAGGCGGGAAAGCATATGGCAGGGTTCTTGGGGACGGCTAGACGCTTTGAGTATTTGGGAGAACGTTTTGGGGCGCTTATTTATGATGACTATGCTCATCACCCAGAAGAAATTCGCACGACGCTTCGTGCTTTTCGGGAACTGTATCCAGCAAAAAATCTGTGGGTTATTTTTCATCCGCATACCTATACGCGAACCAAGGCGTTGCTTCAGGAATTTGCACAAAGCTTTGATGAGGCAACCGGCGTGATCGTATTGCCTATTTACGGAAGCGCTCGCGAAGAACAGGGAGGCGTGAGTTCTGAAGAGCTTGTAGCGCTGATTAACCAGTACAGTAGTGATAAAAATAAAGCGCGTGTCGAAAGTGACTACGCCGCTGTACAGGAAAGCATCGAAAAATCTATGGGAAAAAATGACATCATCGTGAGTCTGGGTGCTGGCGATGTTTGGCAGATTACTCACAAGCTTACGAAAAAATTATGATCAACGTACAAGAAAATATTCCCTTGGCGCCGCTGACTACATTTAAGATTGGTGGGGCAGCCAAGTTTTTTGTGGAGGCAGAAACCGTGGCTGACGTTATGGAAGCGGTCAGTTTTGCTCAGACCAAAGGATTAAAGCTCTTTATTTTAGCAGGTGGGAGCAATGTACTTTTTGCGGATGCTGGTTTTGACGGATTGGTAGTACATTTGGTGAGTCGGTATATCGAAATTACACCGGATGGCTTGGTACACGTGAGCGCTGGGATACCCTTAGGTGAAGTAATTAATATGGCTATGGAGGGTGGCATGACAGGTATTGAGCGGATGAGTGGTGTACCAGGATCACTTGGCGGCGCTGTTCGTGGAAACGCTGGTGCTTTTGGACAGGAGATTGGCAACGTTGTTGTGGGTGTGCGGGCTGTAAATCAAAAAACGGGCCTGGTTCAGGAGTTTACTCACGAAGCCTGTAAGTTCGTGTACCGACAGAGCCTGTTTAAATGTCATGGCGAATGGGTGATTCTCGAGGTAACACTTGGACTGACTCCGGGAGGTAATCGCGATGAGCTATTTCAAATAGCAAAAGAAATCCGAGCGAAACGAGAAGAAAAACATGCACAGTCTGCTAAGTGTGCGGGGAGTTTTTTCATGAATCCGATAGTAAAGGATGAGAAGCTTCTTCGAGAGTTTGCCGAAGAAACCGGCGCACCAAGTAAGAATAATCGTTTGCCTGCCGGTTGGCTTATTACCAAGGCAGGAATACGCGGCAAGAAAATTGGTGGCGCACAAATGAGTAACCAACACCCAAACTACCTGGTAAATACCGGCAAGGCAACGGCTGATCATGTGGTGATGCTTGCCTCGTTCGTAAAAACTCGCGTGCGTAATCAACTGGGCGTACAATTAAAAGAAGAAATTCAATTCGTAGGTTTTTAAGAATATGCAAAAGTATAAACTGGTGGTACATGTGCCACTTACGCACACCGATGCGGTACGTGAAGCAATGGGACTGGCTGGAGCTGGACGAATCGGAAACTATGCGCACTGTAGTTTTTCGAGTATTGGCACCGGAAGGTTCTTGCCTTTAGAAGGCGCGGAGCCACATATTGGTGCAGTAGGAATATCGGAGGCAACACCAGAAGAGCGTATTGAGGTAACCGTGACAGAAGATGTACTCGATAGAGTCATTGCTGCTCTAAAGAAAGTCCATCCGTATGAAGAAGTCACGTATGATGTATATCGATTAGAGAGTAGGTAGAGGTGTAGTGTTAATCCAGAAAGAAAATGTTATACTGATAGCGCCAGATGATGTGAATACGCCATTAGGTGGTAGGTTATACTAACAAAAAGAAGTATGAGTATGATGCCAAACGAGAATAGGAGCTTGAGTCCAGAGGAGCGTTTTGCTTTGATGGAACTGAAGATCGACAAAATTTACCAGTTTATTGAGCGTCTGCGCCTCATTTCTATGGTGCTTTTTGGAATTTTCTTTACCCTTGCGGTAGTAGCTATTGCCTTATAGTGGAGTGACCGATATATTGTCTGGTATACTAAAGGCATAATCGGTAATAAAAACATATATGGAGGTCCGCTATTTGTTTAAGGGGGTTTTGGTTGATGATGTAACCAGGGAATATATTGAGAAGCGTCTTGGACGAATTGAAAAGTTAGTGACCGAAGAAGACCGCTTCGAGATTGAGGTTGGGGCCGAAAAACAGGAGAAAAAACGAGTAGAGGTAATGGTCATTGGTCCGAAGCGCCATTTGCGGGCCGAGGAGACCACGGTAAGTATTGAAGCGAGCATTGATGCTGTGGTTGATGAGTTAGAAACGCAGCTTGCCAAGAAAAATGGTAAACTCCGCGATCTTTTTCTGCGAGGACGCCGCTCGATCAAAAAGAAGTTGGTGGTAGCAGAAGACGCCCGATTGTAAAAAGGTATAAAAGCAATAAAAGTGCTCTAAACAGGGCGCTTTTCTTTTTGACGGGGGTGCTGAATGCTGGTAAAATAGGGGAATCTAAGGAATAAATGGTAGTGATTTTTCATATGTCTCTCTTACAAAAACTCTTTGGTTCGAATGATCGAGAAGTGAGTAAAATCCGTCCAATCGTGGCAAAAATTAACGCTGAGGAAAAAGCGATACAGGCGTTGTCGGATGACGCTTTAAAGGCGAAGGCGGAAGAATTCTACCAGCGTTATAGCAAGGGTGAAACTTTGGAGCAGCTTCTGCCAGAAGCATTTGCCGTAGTGCGCGAGGGGGCTCGTCGAACCATTGGTGAGCGTCATTACGACGTGCAGCTCCTCGGTGGGATTGTGCTCCACCAGGGGAAGGTGGCTGAAATGAAAACGGGTGAGGGAAAAACATTGACCTCGACGCTGCCGATTTATTTAAATGCTATTACCAAGAAGGGAGTCCACGTGGTGACAGTAAACGATTACCTTGCGAAGCGTGATGCCGCTTGGATGGGACGCGTGTTTGAGGCGCTGGGACTCACCACTGCCTGTATTGTTTCGCAGGGGGTTTCGTACCGATATACAAGTACAGTTCTGGATGATGGTAATGAAGTGAGTATCGAAGATGCAAACTTGGTGCCGATTACTAGAGGAGAGGCCTACGCGGCTGATATTACCTACGGGACTAACAATGAATTTGGTTTCGACTTTTTGCGTGACAACATGGTGCAGGATGTGAATCAGATGTCGCAGCGAGAGCACCACTACGCTATTGTGGATGAAGTCGATTCAATCCTGATCGATGAGGCTCGCACCCCACTTATTATTTCTGCGCCAGATGCTGAGTCGACAAAGCTCTATGAACAGTTCGCTCGCATCGTGCCAAAACTCAAACCAGAAGTACACTACGTGATTGACGAAAAGATGCGTGCCGTCACGCTGACCGACGAAGGCATTAACGAGGTAGAGCAACTGCTTGGCCAAGGAAATATTTATGCCAGTGGGAATATTCAGTACGTGCATCACCTGGAGCAGTCGCTGAAGGCGGGGGTTATTTTTCAGCGAGACAAAGACTACGTAGTACAAAATGGCGAGGTGATTATTGTAGACGACTTTACCGGGCGTTTGCAGCAGGGGCGCCGTTACAGTGAGGGGCTTCACCAGGCTATCGAAGCCAAAGAAAAAGTAACGGTCCAAAAAGAGACGCGTACCTTGGCAACCATTACTTTTCAGAACTATTTCCGTTTGTACGACAAGCTCGCAGGTATGACGGGTACTGCGCTTACCAGTGCCGAAGAATTGAATAAGGTGTATAAGCTCGACGTTATTGAGATTCCTACAAACCGGAATATTGTTCGTCAGGATTTACCCGATGTAATTTTTAAGACCGAAGAAGGGAAGTACAAGAATATTGTGGAGCGCGTGAAGGAGGTTCATAAGACGGGTCAGCCAATTTTGATTGGAACTGTGGCGGTAGAGAAAAGTGAATACCTGCACGAGCTTTTGGATCGGGCCGGGGTACCGCACGAAGTTTTGAACGCCAAAAATCACGAGCGAGAAGCGCAGATTGTGGCAGCCGCAGGGCAAAAGGGTGCGGTTACCATTGCTACCAACATGGCAGGGCGTGGTACCGATATTAAGCTCGGAGAAGGTTTAAAGGAACTTGGCGGACTGATGATTTTGGGTTCGGAGCGTCACGAGGCGCGCCGTATCGATAACCAGCTCCGTGGTCGTGCGGGGCGTCAGGGTGACCCGGGCCTCAGTCAGTTTTACGTATCGCTCGAAGACGAGCTGATGCGCCGTTTTGGTGGTGAAAAAATGAAGAGCATGATGACGACTTTGGGGCTACCAGATGATGAAGCGATCCAGAATCCACTGATTTCAAAGTCGATCGAAAATGCTCAGTCAAAAATTGAAGGATTTAACTTTGACCTTCGTAAGCACGTACTGGAATATGATGACGTGATGAACAAGCAGCGCGAGGTAGTGTACCGGAAGCGCCAGGAGATGCTTACAGGTGAAGGTGAGGTAAGTGCCATTACTATGGTGGCCGAAGAAATTGAAGCTCTGGTGCGGCTACATACCTTTGATGAGGAAAGCTCCTGGGATACTGCAACGCTCGCCGGTGATCTTTCGGCACTCTTGCCAAAGACGAGTCAGGAAAACTCTGTGTCGGTGATTCAGAATATTCAAGAGAATCATGCTTTGGACGAAGAGGAAAAGCGTGTCGCTATTACTAAACACTTTGTAGACATCGCAGCCAGTGATATTGCTGTGCAGCAGGGGAAGGCAGGTGACGAAGCCTGGAAGGATATCGAAAAACAAGTGTATCTGCGATCACTCGATACGCTGTGGATGAATCACTTGGACGAAATGGATTATTTGCGTCAGGGTATTGGTCTTCGTGGGTACGGACAGCGCGACCCACTGGTGGAGTACAAAAAAGATGCCTTCGATATGTTCGCGCGCCTTATTGAGAGTGCTCGCCGAACCTTCCTTCATACCATTTTGCGCTTAGAGGTCAGTCAGCAGGTACCGCAGTCTGCCGCAGCAGCACCGGAGAATCTTTCGTTCCAGGGAGCAAGTGACAATCAGTCGCACTTCGGTGAAGAATCATCAGCTGCTACGCCAGCAGAAAATGGTCCGGCACATACGGAACATCTTATTGGTCGTAACGAACCTTGTCCATGCGGTAGTGGCAAAAAGTATAAAAAGTGCGGTGCCATTGGTGCGCCAGAGCATAAGATGGTGGCGTAAATACTAAAAAGAAAACTATGATAGCCTACTGGCAAGGAAATCTTGTGGAAGATAGAGTGATACAGATAAGTGCTTTTGATTTAGGGGTACTCCGCGGTTATGGTGTTTTTGATGTGATGCGAACCGAAGGCGGAAAGCCGTATAATGTTACGAAACACTGGCAGCGCTTTACCAATTCTGCAGCGCTTTTGGGGCTGACTATACCGGTAACCGAAGCCGAGTTTACTGACATTCTTGAGCGGCTCGCTGCAGCCAATGTAAGTGAGGCTGTACCAGAAATTAACTTTCGGGCAGTGCTGACGGGTGGCCCAAGTAGCGATGCTTTTCACCCGGAACAGGGGAAGGAAACCTTTTTTATTTTGACGACGCCTTTTTCGATTCTTCCAGCTCAGGTTTACGAGGTTGGCGCGAAGCTTATAACCCTGGAGCACCAACGAGACCTAGCTGAGGCAAAGGTGACCAATTATATTAAGGCGATCCAGAATAGTACCCTAAAAAAAGAAGCGGGCGCCACCGAGATCCTTTTTGTGAAAAATGGCGCGGTCAAAGAAGCGAGCACGAGTAATTTTTTTATTGTGAAAAACGGTACTCTGATTACTGCGAAGGAGAATATCCTCTTGGGAACAACCCGTAATTTAGTTATCGAGCTTGCCCAAGCCGCTGGTATTGTGGTTGAGGAGCGCGATCCGAGTCTCGAAGAAACCCTGACAGCAGACGAAGCTTTTTTGACGGCGGTGAATAAGTATGTGGTACCAGTAACGACGATTGATGACAAGACAATTGGCACTGGTACGCCAGGTGTTATGACAGCTCAGTTAGCCGAACTCTTAAAAAAGAGCATTGAAGCACAGAAATAGTATGCAGAACCAAAGTGGACGGAAGGTACTCCCGGTGCTTTTTGTGACCCTCTTGTTAGATATGATTGGTACAGGGATGATTATTCCACTCATCCCGAGCCTCTTTACGGACCCTTCTTCGCCAGCGTTTTTATTGGCTGGGCACAGTAACCAGTATCAGCTTTTGATGGCTGGTTTGGTGGTGGCACTCTTTGGAATTATGCAGTTTGTGGCAGCGCCGATTTTGGGCGAGCTCTCGGATTTGTATGGTCGCAAGAAGCTTTTGATTGTGGGCGTGGGAATGCTCGCGGTGTCACAGTTTTTCTTCGGTGTTGGTATTGCATTGAAGCTTATCTGGCTCCTTTTGCTGAGCCGAGCCATTGCCGGTATCGCCAGCGCAAACTTTAGTATTGCGCAGGCGTCTATTGCTGATGTGACTGCACCCAAGGACCGTGCTAAAAACTTTGGACTCATGGGCGCTGCTTTTGGTATTGGTTTTGTGTTGGGGCCAGTTATCTCTGGCTGGCTGGTAAGCGCGACGAATAGCCCAGTAATACCATTCTGGTTTGCTTCGTTTCTGGGAATTATCAACCTTATCCTCGTATCGCTTTTACTTCCAGAAACGCACGCTATTCCAAAGACCAAGAGACGAGTATCCATGAATCAGGGGTTTCGAAATCTTCGTTCGGCCTTTCAGGATGTAGACGCGCGGCCGCTTTACGTGGTGAGCTTCTTGTTCCCCGCAGGTTTCGCTTTCTTTACTTCGTTTAGTAGTGTGTACATTGTGCACCGCTTTGGTTTTACCGAAGGACAGGTAGGAACATATTTTGGAGTCATCGGTGCCTGGATCGTTATTACACAGGCGTTTGTCTTGCGGATTCTCTCTGGGAAGTACACCGAGAAACAGATTCTTAAAGTAACACTTCTTATGCTCTCGGTGAGTATCGCGACATACCCGCTCCTTCCGGCTGCCTTTTGGATTTATACACTGGTGCCATTTGTGGCGCTTCCGGTAGGTCTTTCGATGGCTAACGTAGCCGCACTGATTAGTAAGAGTGTCTCGGCCGAAAAGCAGGGGGCAGCCTTAGGGATTAATGGTTCGCTGAATGCTTTTGCCCAGGGAATCGTTCCACTGGTGGCTGGATTTTTAGCAGGGGCTTTCGGCCTTTCGTTCCCATTTTTCGTCGGAGGTCTTTTGGTACTCATTGCCTGGGGGACTTTTGTTTTTTCTTTGCAGAAGCGGTAGTATAGAAGCATGCAGAAAAAGCTTATCATATTTGATTTTGACGGAACTCTGGCAGATATTGAGCCAATATTTCTTAAGGTATACGGAGTAGTGGCTGAGCGCTATAAGTTACCAGCTATTACCGAGGAAGAATTGCCAGCGCTTCGTTCTATTGGAGCTAAGGAATTTATCACCGATCGACTAAAAATATCATTCTGGAAATTGCCTTTTGTGCTACGTTCTGCTTTGGCAGAATATAAGAAATATCGCAGCGAAATAAAGGTGTTTCCCGGTGCTAAAGAATGTATTGATACACTCAGGCAAACAGGTGTTCGCCTAGGGATTCTTTCGTCAAACGACGTAAAAAATATTAAAGAAATACTGAACCGCGCAGAGATTCAGGTAGATTTTGTTCAGCATTCGTCACTTTTTGGGAAGGCAAAAAGTCTTACAAAAATTTTCAAGAAAGAGGATTGTTCTGCTAGTGATGTGTGGTATATTGGAGACGAACTTCGTGACATCGAGGCTTGCAGGAGGGCGGGAGTACCGATCGTGGCGGTATCTTGGGGATTGAATTCGCCAGAGCTCTTACGGCAGCATACGGAATATGTAGTAAGTACATTTTCAGAACTGAGTAAAACTTTAGAGTAAACATAAGGGTAAACTTTATGAATCAAGAGAGACCAAAAGTAGGAGTAGGTGTGATGATTTGGAAGGACGGTAAGGTGCTTATGGGGAAGCGTATTGCGAGTCATGGCGCCGGTGAGTATGCTTGGCCCGGTGGCCATTTAGAGTTTGGTGAGACGTTTGAAGAGTGCGCTCGGCGTGAAACTCGGGAGGAAACGGGTATCGAAATTACCAACGTACGATTTTTACGCTTAGTAAATTTTTGTGGTTACGATAAACATTATGTAGACATTGGTATGGTGGCAGATTGGCAGAGTGGCGAGCCAGTAGTCTGTGAACCAGATAAGTGCGAATCTTGGGGATGGTATGATCCGAAGAATTTGCCAGAACCAGTGTTTGGGCTTATCCCACAGTATTTTGAAGCACTCGAAACAGGGAAAGTATTTTTTGAAACAGGGACAGAAAGCAAGGGGTAATATCCGTTTTAGGACGACCAGTTTCCTTGTATACTGTAGGTATTAATCAGTAACAAAAAACTATGGCACGCGTAAGTACTTATCTGAATTTTGCAGGGAATACCGAGGAGGCTTTCTTATTTTATAAAAGTGTTTTTGGTGGGGAGTTTACTGGCGAGATTCAGCGTATGGGTGATGTCCCTACTACGGAGGGCCAGCCAGCTCTACCCGAGGACACCAAAGATATGGTGATGCATGTGGAGCTCCCAATTTTAGGAGGACATGTGCTTATGGGTACGGATGCTCCAGAATCTATGGGGTTTTCGCTGCAGCCGGGTAATAATGTCTTTATGAATCTTGAGCCAGATACACTGGAAGAAGCGAGTCGATTATTTTCGGCACTATCCGAAGGCGGCAAGGTAGAAATGCCACTGCAAAAAATGTTTTGGGGAGATCATTTTGGATCACTGACCGATAAATTCGGTATGAAGTGGATGGTGAACTGCGCTACTAAATAATAACATAACGCGTAACTCACGAAGAGACTGTCATGAAGAAACTGCTCACACTCGTGCTTATTACAGAAGGAGACCAGGTGCTTTTAGGTTTCAAAAAACGCGGCTTCGGAGCGAGGCGTTTTAATGGTTTTGGTGACAAGGTGGAGGACGGCGAGAGTATTGAAGTAGCAGCGAAAAGAGAAGTACTCGAGGAGTGCGGCATAACAGTATTGGAGCTTGATAAGAGGGTAGTGCACGAGTTTTCATTCCAGACAGGCGGCGACTCGCTGGAAGTACATACTTTTCTGGCGACTCGCTGGGAAGGTGAGCCGCAGGAGACCGAGGAGATGCGCCCAGAGTGGTTTGCGCAAGACGCTCTTCCCTATGACGAAATGTGGCCAGATGACCGATACTGGTTGCCACTCTTTTTGGATGGTAAGTACCTGCGGACCCGCTTTTTGTTTGGAGAAGGGGATGCTGTGCTCGAAAAAGAGATCCGCGAGGTAGAGGACCAGCGGAGCTTACATAAGAATACTTGATTTTTTAGAGAGAAGGGTGTAGAGTAAAGACTCCTTGATATTTTTTATATGAAAAAAACGAAGATTGTAGCGACGATTGGGCCTTCTACCGAAAGCGTAGAGATGCTCACAAAATTGGTAGAAGCGGGCCTGAATGTGGCACGTTTGAATATGAGCCACGGTGACCATGCTGAGCATGCCGCCAAGATTAAGAATATTCGTACGGTCGAGAAAAAGACGGGGCAGCCGTTACCGATCCTCTTAGACCTTTCTGGACCGAAGATCCGTACCGGAGAATACAGCACCGAGCGTATTACGCTGGTGGCTGGTAAGAAGGTTATCGTAACAACCGAGAAAGTTGTGGGAAGTGAGAAGTGTTTCACGATTCACTACCCAAAGCTTACTGAAGAAGTGACACGTGGTTCGGTTATTATGCTGGATGACGGTAAGAAAAAGTTGGTTGTTGAAAAAATCGAAGGCACCGAAATTATCTGTAAGGTAGTGGTTGGTGGAGAACTGAAGCCTCGACGTGGTGTCAATATTCCGGGTGCGTATCTTTCGGTGAGCTCTATTACTGCGAAGGATAAGAAAGACCTTGCCTTTGGAATTGAACACGGCGTTGATTTTGTAGCGCTGTCGTTTGTGCGTACCGCGAAAGATGTACTTGATTTACGGAAGCTTTTGAAGAAAGCGCCGAAGTATATCCCGATTATTGCGAAGATCGAAACCCAAGAAGCTATTGATCATCTGGAAGATATTTTGGATGTAGCTGACGGTGCTATGGTGGCTCGTGGCGACTTAGCAATCGAAGTACCAACAGAAATGGTGCCCGTATACCAAAAGCACATTATTGAGCTTTGTAACGAACTTGGGAAGCCAGTTATTACCGCTACCCAGATGCTTGAGTCTATGATTCATAGCCCGGTACCAACCCGCGCTGAAGTGAGTGACATTGCTAATGCTATTTATGACGGAACCGACGCCGTGATGCTTTCGGAAGAAAGTACCTTAGGAGAGTTTCCAATAGAGGCCGTGACAATGATGACCCGCGTAGCTCATGCAAACGAGATTCCTGAAGATGTTTCAGATTTACCAGAAGTACCGACCGATGACTCGATTAGCCGCAGTGTGTATAAGACTGCCATTAACGTGCGTGCCAAGTATATTATTGCGCTAACAGAAACTGGTCAGAGCGCTCGTCTGGTGGCACGCTTTGATCCGAATGTACCGATTCTGGCGCTGACCCCAGTAAAAGAAACTATCCAGTCTTTGACTCTGACAGCGAACATTACACCATTCGAAATTCCGTCACTCAAAACATTTGATGCGGTACTTGAATTCATTCCGCAGTTCTTGCAGAAGGAAAAGCTTGCCAAGAAGGGAGACAAGGTTGTGGTAACAGCTGGTGTGCCATTTGCCGCAGCCGGTAGCACCAATATGATTTTGGTGGTAACGGTATAAGTCCGTTAACCTAGACTTCTGTAGGGAGTGCTAAAACGCTCTCTACAAATTGTTCGCCACGATCAAACTCGTTGCGAAACATTCCAAAGCTAGCTGCCCCTGGAGCCAGAAGCACAGTGTCGCCATTCTCTGCGAGAGTGGCGGCTTTTGTTATAGCCTCGTGCATACTCGTGACCACCGTACAGTGATCTTTTGTTTCGAGTGAGAGTTCTTCAAGAATTTTATCGGTGCTGGTGCCCTGAAAAAGAATGGTGTGTTTTGTGGTAGCAATAGCTACGAGGAGTTCATTGAGAGGGAGGTTTTTGTCGCTCCCACCAGCCAGAAGAATAACAGGGCTCTGTACAGACCGTACGGATGCCAGGGCAGCGCTAGGGATAGTAGCGGCGGTGTCGTTAATGTAGCGTACACCATGGAGTTCGCGGATGAGTTCGAAGCGGTGAGGTACGCCAGTAAATGTACGAATGGCGGCTTGAATGTCGTCGAGGGCTACCCCAAAACACTCTGCCGCGAGGGCAGCAGCTAGCATATTACTAAACAGGTGCTCGCCAGCAATGAGGGTTGTGTCTTTGGATGCAAGGGGTCGTGGACCTGTACCAGGAGCACTAGGGCGTAGCCAGAGATTTTCGGCATCTTGCCAGGCAGCGGCCACCGGAGAGGTACCGAATGTTTTCACCTGTGCTTGAGTGTGCTTTTGGTAGTAGTTCGCCCACTCGCTTTCTTCGGGCAGGATAAAAAAATCATCCTGTGTTTGTTGGTCAGTAATCATCAACTTATCCTGTGCGTATTCAGTAATGCTTGAATAGTAGTTGAGGTGATCTGGGTAGAGGTTAGTTAGAATGCTTACGTGTGGTCTCTCGGAAATATTTTTCAGACCTGAGAGACGCCAAGAAGATAGCTCAAAAACCACAACACTTTCGGGAGTGACTTTGGAGAGCTCACTCAGGACTCCTGTTTGACTAATGCCCACGCGAATTACTTTATGGCCGGCGGTTTCGAGGATATGTGCCACTAGGCTCGCTGTTGTGGTTTTTCCTTTGCTCCCAGTAATACCGATCACCGGGGCAGGGCAGAGCGCCATAAAAATAGTTGAGTCCATCAGGATACTTGCTCCATTTTGTTCTGCGACTAAAAGCAGAGGATGGTCCCACTTAATAGCAGGGTTTTTAATAACGATATCGGTAGCTCTAAAATCATCGGCAGTATGTTCGCCAAGGTGCCACACAATACGTGGGTCATTGGGGAGTATTACGCCAGCAGCCGTAATGTCAGTGGACGTTTTTTGGTCAGTAACGATAATGCGCTCGGCCTGTGTGCTGAGGAGAAAATCCAAAGTACCGAGTCCGCCACCATTGGTGCCGAATCCAAAAATAAGTACGGTTTTTCCGTCAAAACTCTGTTGATCGATATGCATAGGGAATGTAGTATACTAGGAAGAGCGTGCAAGATGTATACTCCCAGTATGCCATTTTTTGGGTATTTTTGCACGTCACTTAACCAGTAGCAGTAAAAGGGATGGCCACCTCAGGAGAACAGTATATGGCGGAATTTCAATACGAATTACCCGAGGAACTTATCCGAAAGCAGGGGGTGGAACCGCGGGATAGCGCGCGCCTTTTTGTGTATGATACAAAGACGGATGCGATTACTCTTGATACTTTTAAGAACATTGCCGAGTACATACCAGAGGCCACAACGCTGGTGATGAATAATACTCGTGTGGTGCCAGCTCGGCTGTGGCTCACCAAAGAAACAGGTGGCAAGATCGAAGTGTTTGTGTTGATGAACGAGCTCGAGGACGAGACGCGGATTCCAGTGCTCGTTGACCGCAAGGTGATGGTAGGACAAAAACTCTTCTTTTCGAACCAGGCACATTTCTTGGTAGGAGAACAAGAGGAGAATCGCTTTTTTGTGAGTTTACAAAATACGGATCAAACTCTGCGCGAGGTGCTTGATATGTATGGGCAAACTCCCTTGCCGCACTACCTGGAGGGCGACGAGCCTGTAGCAGAAGAGGATTTACGTCAGCGTTACCAAGCAGTTTTTGCCAAGAAAAAAGACGGAGCATCAGTAGCGGCACCAACTGCGTCACTTCATTTTACCGACGCAGTATTTGCCTCACTCAGAGAAAAACAGATCGAGCCCTGTTACCTGACGCTTGACGTTGGGTTAGGAACATTTGCCCCACTGAAGGAGCAGAATTTTACAAGCGGCAAGCTCCATCCAGAACGGGTCACGGTTACTGCTGAGACCCTTGAGCGACTGACTGAAAGCAAAGCAACTGGCCGGCCAGTGCTGGCCGTAGGGACCACTGTGGCGCGGAGCCTAGAATCTTTAGCGAAAGAGAATCGATCTGAATCGGGGACTTTTGTGACGGATATTTTTATTCTGCCAGGATATCAGTTTCAGAAGGTGGATATACTGATGACCAATTTCCATCTCCCGCAGTCATCGCTGATGCTTTTGGTAGAGGCCTTTTTGCAGCACAAAAAAGCCAGGCGCAGTATTGTTGAACTTTACCAAGAGGCCATTCGAGAAGGATTTTCCTTCTACTCGTTCGGTGATAGCATGCTCATTCTGTAGGGGTGTGATATACTGGATATAATGTAATTTAACAAAGAGTCACAGTGAATCCTGTGGCTCTTTCTCTGTAAGTCTAAACAAAACGTATGGCGAAATATATTTTTGTGGTGGGCGGTGTGATGAGTGGTGTAGGAAAAGGTATTACCACGTCATCGATTGGGCAATTACTGCAGTCACGAGGCTATAAGGTAACAGCATTGAAGATTGACCCGTATATTAACGTGGATGCCGGGACGATGAATCCTACGGAGCACGGCGAAGTATTCGTACTGGCTGACGGTTATGAGACCGACCAAGACATGGGAAACTACGAGCGTTTTATGAACGTGACCCTGGATCGAGGGAATTATATGACGACCGGATCGATTTATAAGGAGGTTATCGAGAAGGAGCGTAACCTGGAATACAAAGGACAGTGTGTTCAGGTGGTACCACATATTCCACAAGAGGTTATTCGGCGTATTAAAAGTGCGGGTGAGCGTCACGAAGCTGACGTGGTGATTATAGAAATTGGTGGCACGGTGGGTGAGTACGAAAACATTCTGTTTTTGGAGGCTGTCCGCATGTTTAAGATTGAGGAGCCAGAAAACGTGATGACGGTGATGGTAAGCTATGTACCAGCGCCCTCGAAGATTGGCGAGATGAAAACAAAGCCGACTCAGCACGCAGTGCGTACCTTAAATGGAACAGGGATTCAACCGGATATGATTGTGGCTCGTGCTGAACGAATGCTCGACGAAAAGCGCCGTGAAAAGATCGCGCTCTTTTGTAACGTGCGGAAGGAAGACGTTATCAGTGCGCCAGATGTAGAGAGTATTTATGACGTACCGCTTCACTTTGAGAAGGCCTCGGTAGCTGAGCGAATTATTACGCGCCTGGCGCTTCCAAAAAAACGAACTCGTCCGAGTGAATGGGAGGCAAAAGTAAGGCAATACCATACCGCCAAGAAGCACGTTAAAATTGCGGTGGTGGGGAAGTATTTTAAAACAGGGGACTATGTGCTCTCGGATGTGTACATTAGTATTATCGAAGCACTCAAGCATGCCGGTATCGCCCATAAGGCACAGGTAGAGCTTACCTGGCTCGATAGCACGGACTTTGAAGAATCGCCAGAAAAGCTGGCGGAGCTCGACGACTACCAAGGCGTCCTTGTGCCGGGTGGCTTTGGTTCGCGGGGTATCGAAGGGAAGATTGCGGTTATTGGGTATTGCCGCGCTAATAATATTCCATTCTTTGGAATTTGTTACGGTATGCAGCTTGCAGTGGTGGAATTTGCTCGTAATGTTTTAGGGCTTCTTGAGGCACACACCGTTGAGGTTTCGCCAAAGACACCCTATAAACTGATTGATATTTTGCCTGAGCAAAAAGAAAAACTCCGCCAAAGAGATTACGGCGGATCAATGCGACTCGGTTCGTATGAGGCGCACCTGACAAAGGGGAGTATAGCTGCAGAACTCTACGGAAAGAGTGTTATTCACGAGCGCCACCGCCACCGTTACGAGGTGAATCCGGAATACCTGGAGGCACTGCGTGATGCGGGACTTGTCCTCTCGGGGCTTTCGCCAGATAAAACATTGGCAGAAATTATCGAGCTTCCTGTAGAGATGCATCCATTTTTCATAGCGACGCAATTTCATCCAGAATTCCAGTCGTCACTTCTGAAGCCACACCCAGTGTTTACTGCTTTTGTGGCAGCCGCACTGAAACGTCGTCTTGCTTAGAGAAAGAATACTCAAAAATCTCCGACAAGTAGCGGTGGGGATTTTTGAGCAAGATAAGGCAAAGAAATTTTACTTACCCTCTATAAAGAGGCCACTTGTTGGGTCAAAAATATTTTCCCCAGTGAGTACCAGAACCGAAAAGATATTCATATCAAACAAAAGAATACCAGCTTGGAATGATGCGAGGTTGTCGTTTCCGTAGAGAACGATTTTTGAGCCACTGGGAACTTCGTTAATGCGGCGCTCGAGTTCGGTGAAGGGGATATTCGTGGCTCCCTTGAGGTGCTTTGTTGCAAATCGATCTTTATCCTGGGTATCGAGAATAAAGAACTTTTCACCGGTACTTAAGCGAGATTTAAGATCTTTTGGCGAAATATAACGTACCTTTGATTGGTCGGCAATCGATTCGGGATCGCCGGTTGTTACTGTTTGTTCGCGCAAAGCCTCCCAGGCCGCTTGTCCACCTTTTACAAAAGCGAATGGAGTATTTTTTTGTTGTAAGAAATCCGCGACACTATTATTCAGTACGCTGTCAGTATCATCACTAATGATGATAATTTTATCGCTCACTGAAAAATTCGTAGAAAGGAGCGCGTCCCCAGGATACGACACGGTGTTTGGAATATGAGCTAAGTTGTAAGCTTCAGCTGGACGGATATCGATAAGAATAAATTTTTCGCCAGGCGTACGAATTAACTTTTGGAGAGAATCAACACTGATTGTTGGATAATCTGCGGCGACAGCATCGGCAGCGAGCGCATTGTAAGATGCTTCGTTTTGTTTGTGTGAGTGCCACATATATTGCCCAGTAAAGTACACTCCGATCAGGAGAATGATGCTTATACCAATTGCAATGATGCGCACCTCTTCTTTTGACCCAATTGTTTTTTGTGTTTTCATATTTGTAAGAACAATGCTTTGAATACTCTGTCTGTATTATACCAAAAAAGCACCGATAAAATCAGGGTTGCCATTCAGGAAATCTTTGGCGAGCATTTTTGGCTTACCTTCGAGTTGAACTGTCTTTAAAAGCAGGGCACCTGAAGCAGTTTGCACAGCAGGACCATCTGACGAAAGAAAAACTTGTCCGAGCGATACATCGTCTGTATGGGGCGTTTCGAGCGGCAGTATATCAAGCAGCTTGATGCGTAGAAAAATGTCTTTCTTTTTCCAGTGAGTAAAAATACCCGGCCAAGGAGTAAAGGCACGGTAACGATTATAGATTGCCTCGGCACTTTCCTCGAAGTTTATCTGGCCGTCAGAGCGTTCGATAAGCTGACAGAGCACCACGCCTTCTCGGGTCTGCGGGGCAGCAACAATATTCCCTGTTGCCCACAAGGGGAGCGCTTTTAAAACGAGTTCTTTGGCAGCGGCAGTAAGTTTTGGTGTGAGTGACTCGCTGGTATCATCTGGGGCAATAGCAACGTTACGAGTAGCAATGATGTCACCGGTATCAAGACCGGCATCCATACGCATAAGGGTAACGCCGGTGAGGGCGTCACCAAAAAGAAGGGCATGCTGGATAGGTGAGGCTCCACGAAAACGCGGCAGGAGTGAGTAGTGAACATTTAAGCATCCAAGTCTTGGAATATCGAGGAGTGCTTGAGGAAGGATTTTTCCGTACGCCGCTACGACGATAACATCGGCCGAAAAAGCAGCAATCGCTTCGATAGCCGCACCGTCTATTTTTACGGGGGTCAATACAGGGATACCTGCTGCGAGAGCCACTTCTTTTACGGGGCTTGCCAAAAGTTTTTGGTCTCGGCCCACTGGTTTATCGGGCTTGGTGACGACACCGACTACCGGGAAGCCAGCTACCAAAAGGGCTTCGAGGAGTTCTGCGGCGAGCGCTGGGGTACCCATGAAGACTACCCGCGGCAGGGCAGTAGAAGAATTAGTCAATACGTCCATAAATTTTTGTTTCGCGTAACTTGGTTTGTTTTTGAAATCGGTTACAGATAAGAATACCTTCGAGGTGATCTACTTCGTGTTGAATCACCACAGCGAGAAATCCAGAGGCGCGGAGTTTCTTTGGGAGGCCTTTCTCGTTCGTATATTTGAGCGTAAGGCTCTTGCTGCGAATGATAGGGAAGTATTGCCCAGGAAGCGACAAGCAGCCCTCTTCGAAAATAATCTTTTCTTCGGAGAGCGAAGTGATTTCTGGGTTAATCCAGTAGTATTCTTTCCCTTCGACTTCAGCTACGGCTAAACGCAGAGGGAGTCCAATTTGGGTAGCGGCAAGCCCCACACCAACTTCCTTGTGCATAGTAGTAATCATCTTTGGGAGGAGCTCCTGGATTTCTGGCGCCAGAGGGTCCGTGACGAGCTCAGTTTTTGTCACGAGTATGGGCGTATCTTTTCCGGTTACGAGTGGCAGAGTTTCGTTTGTAGAAGTATCGTGCGACATGAAAGTATATTAAGACGAGCGTTTAGATAAGAGTGAGCGGATCTTGATCAATAAGAGTAATATCTGCGAAGCGGGTAAGGAGCGCTGTGAGCGTTGGGGTCATTGGGGGAACGTAGCGGAGCACAATATGTTCGGTGGTGCGAAGCTTCATTTTTTTTGTGTGCCACTGAAGACGAAGTTTTTCTGTCTTGGCGAGCTCGGAAAGCTCGGTAAAGAGGAGCGGTAGGGCCTCGGCGGAACCTTTCTTCTTGGGACGTTGACTGATAGTAATACCGCGAGCAAAAGGTGGATAGAGGAGGAGCTCACGTTCTTCGAAGAGGCTTTCGGAAAGTGATGCAACACTTCGTTCTTTCACGCTCTGAAAGAAGTGATTTTCTGGATGAAAGGTTTGTACCAAGAGTCGTCCAGTATTTGGTGGGAGCTGGCTTTTGGCACGGGTAATGTATTCTAAAAAGCGCTCATCTTTGCGAAAATCTGGAAAAGAAAGCAAACTGTCTGCGTCGATTATAGCAGTCAAGGTGAGTTTTGGCAAGGGTGGAAAACGGAGGAGTGACCCAGTAGTAATGAGGATACTTTTTGGGGTAGCTGCTATTTTTTGGAGGTACTCGGTAAGATCTTTTTCGGCCGCAAGGTGCTTTTTGTCGGCTATAAAAACAGTGGCTCCAGGGAACATTTTTTGGACTTCGCGTTTTACTTTTTCGCTCCCAAAACCAACGCTCTTAAAGTGAATGCTGTGACACTCTGGGCAACTCGGGAAGAGCGAGCTTTTGTAGTTACACTGGTGGCAGGTGTATTCGTCCGATACCGTGAGTCTTAGTGGCGTCGTGCACTGTGGACAGCGAAAAATAGTCTTACATTCGGCGCAGACACTAAAACTTTCGAGTCCACTCTGGTGAATAAACAAAAGGGCTGATTCTTCGCGCGAAAGCGTTTCACGGAGAGCTGCTTCTAGGGGTGTGCTTATGGCACCAAAGTTTTTTTGGTAACGCTCAAAGCGGAGGTTAATATACTCCGGAGCAATGCTCGTCGCAGGGAGTTCGCCAAGTGTTATTGTTGCTGCAAAAGGGAGTGTACCTATCGAAAAAAGTCTGGCGTCAGTAAGTCCGAGAAGGGTATCGACAGCAGCACTTGTTTGGTAGCGCGGCGACATATCCCACTGCTTGTAGGCATCGTCACTGGGCTCGATATGAAAAATAGTAGCCAGGTTTTTAAATGGTGCAAAGATACCGTGGCGAGTGGCCAGAATAATTTGTGCGGATCCATTTTGAGTATTTTGCCAAGCGCTATAGTAAGCGCCAGCTGACCGATGACTATGGAGTACAGCTACCGAAGAAGTTTCTTTCGGTGCGAGGGTAGTAAGGAGCGAAAGGACTTGCTCGAGGAGGAGAATATCTGGGACCAGCACGAGCGTTTGCGAATCTTTCTTCTTGTGCGCCAGGAGTACCCGTACCAAAGAAAGAAGACCCGCCTGAGTGCTCGGGAGTGTTAAAAAAATCCGTTTCTCTTCGGCCGGTAAGGCGGTGATGCTCGTCACGAGAGCAGCGTCCTCTTTGGTAGTACGAGGCGGTTTGATGACGGGCGCACCATTCTCAGACGTTTTTTTGACGCGCTCGGTAACGCACTTGGGGTCCATATGTTTGAGGACCTTTCCGAGAGACGTAAAGGTGTCTTGGCTGATTGACTGAGCGAGCTGTATTTGGTGCTCGGTGAAGGCACTTGGGTTTATAACTCCGCCTATGTATTTCAGGCGCTTCAAATCATCTGTTGTTTCCTCGAGGGGAGTGACACGCATAATAGCACCAGAGAGCGTACGGCCAGCGAAAGAAATGCGTACGAGATCCCCCGGAGAAACTGGCTCATGAGAGAGGTAGCTAAAAACAGCCTTCTGAAAAGGCAGGACGGTAAGCGGAGCGACTTCGAGCTGAAAGCATTTTGTTGACATAGCTCTAGTATAGCAAGAATCTCGCCAAAATACTGGTTTTGTGCCATACTAAGGGCAATTCTTAAGCAAACCCTCTTACATCCATCTGCTATGCACTACGAAAAAAGACGCCTCTTTGTGGGGATTCACCTCACACCATTCCTCCGTAAACGCCTCGCTGCCGAAGTTGGCCGCTGGGAAAGCGAGGTACTTTTACCAACCCGCGAAGAAAATCTCCACATCACACTCCATTTTTTGGGTTTTGTTCAGGAAGATCAGATCCCGCGAATCTGTGAGCGTCTCGAGGAAGCCGTACAAGGAGTAGTCCCTTTTGATGTGTATTTTTCCCAGATCGAAATTTTGGATAGCCTGCAGAACCCGAAGCACGTATGGTTAACTGGCGAAGCAAATGAATCGCTACGAGTACTCCATGGAAAAATAGAGAAGGCGATGGGGGTATTTGTGACCGAGCGCAAAAGTTACCGCCCACATGTGACGCTGGCGAAAATCAAGAAAGCAAAATTTTTACAGAAGGAAGCCGAGGTGTCTGGTAGCGCCGTCCCAAAGATTAAGATGTGCCTGAACGTAAATGATCCAGTAGATGGCATTACGCTTTTTGAGTCAACGAGTATCAACGGAAAGTATACGTATGATCCATTGGCTACCTTTTTGTTTACCGATGAACAAGCATAACAAAATCTATACGGTTTTGGGTCAGGACTTCGTGGCGCTGACGCAATATGAAGTGCTCCAAAAGGTAGCTGCCGTCTGGCAGTCTGGTGGACGCCTGCGGATTGCTACCGTAAACCCAGAATTTCTCGTGGCGAGCAGGAAGGATGAACGTTTTGCTCGGTCGCTTGCTGCTGCAGATATCCGCACAGTAGACGGCTTTGGCCTCTGGCTGGCGCTCCGCACAAAAGGACTCCGTACAGATCGTATTACCGGCGCCGATATACTTACGCCACTGTTAGCGCTTGCCGAATCACAAGGGCAGCAAGTTTGTATCGTGCTGCTTCGTAGTGGCCTGAGTACCAAAGAAGCAGTAAAAAATATATTGAAAGCAGATTACTCACGGTTACGGGTGGATGTGTGTTACGAAGATGAGTATAAACAAGATTCTCAGAGAGGGATCACCTTGTTTGCCTTAGGGGCGCCAGAGCAGGAATACCAGGCAGCAAAGGTAGAGCAGGGGGTTGCTATGGGTATTGGTGGCGCTATCGACTATCTTACGGGTACTCAAAAGCGCGCACCTAAATGTATACGAGTAGTCGGCTTAGAATGGCTATGGCGCCTAGGGCAGAATCCAAAACGTTTTGGGCGTATTATAAATGCGACAGTCGTGTTTATAGGGTGTGTATTTACAAGAAGATTTAAAGACACAAAAGCAGCGTGACAAAGAGCTTTTTTTGTGGCAAAATAGGGATATTCTCATAATAAAGTACTATGTCTTCAGAACAGAAACCACGAGTCCGCTTTGCTCCATCACCCACCGGGTATTTGCATGTCGGCGGCTTGCGCACCGCATTGTATAATTACCTCTTTGCCAGAAATCACGGTGGTACGTATGCACTCCGTATCGAAGATACCGATCAGACGCGTTTTGTTCCTGGAGCCAAAGAAAGTTTGGTACAGATTTTAGATGAACTTGGCTTGAATGCTGATGAGGGCGTGCACATGAAGGAAGGCCAACTAGAAGAAGCTGGTGGGGCGGGTCCGTATGAACAAAGTCAGCGCTTAGTAATATATAAAAAATACGCTGAGGAGCTTTTGAAAAATGGACATGCCTACTATTGTTTTTGTGCACCAGAGCGTTTGACGACACTCCGCGAAGAGCAACAAAAAAATAAGCAGGCACCGAAATACGATAAGCACTGTTTAGCTCTTGCCAAAGAGGAAGTTGAAAAAAAGAAAACTGCAAGTGAACAGTTTGTTATCCGTCTTAATGTTCAGACAGGTAACGAAGTGACTTTCGAAGATTTAGTGCGCGGCAAGGTTATATTTAATACCCGCGAAGTAGATGATCAGGTACTTATGAAAAGTGATGGTTTTCCAACGTACCATTTAGCGAACGTGGTTGATGATCACCTGATGAACATTACGCATGTTATCCGCGGAGAGGAATGGCTTCCGAGTACTCCAAAACATATTCTTTTATATCAGGCATTTGGATGGACGACGCCTTTGTTTGGGCATCTTCCGCTGCTTTTGAATCCAGATAAAACAAAACTTTCGAAGCGTCAGGGTGATGTAGCGGTAGAAGATTATTTAAAGAAGGGGTACCTCAAAGAGGCACTGCTGAACTTTGTGGCACTTCTTGGGTGGAATCCAGGCAAGGGGAGTACGCAGGAAATCTTTACGCTGAGCGAACTCGTAGAGCAGTTTAGCTTCAGTCATATTCATAAAGGAGGTGCAGTATTTGACCACAAAAAACTCGACTGGATGAATAGTGAGTACATTAAAAAACTTTCACTAGATGAGCTCTATGACAGAATGGTAGATGGCGAGTTTTTTGACCGCGACTTTATTAAAGCCGCTCCAGCTGTTTGTCAGACCGAAGACTTTTTACGACGCGTATTAGCGGTAGAACAAGAGCGCTTAGCAACCCTCGGTGGTTTTGGTACCGAGAACCCATTCTTTTTTGTTCAAGAATTAAGCTATGACAAGGCACTGCTCCGCTGGAAAGAAAATAGCGACGAAGAAACCAGCGCAGCGTTGACCAAAGCGCACGAGGTACTGAGTGAGATTTCTGATGACGATTTTACAAGTCGGCAGCGCATTCAGGAAATTCTTTTGGCAGCAGCCGGAGATAAACGAGGGGACTTCCTCTGGCCACTCCGTGTTGCTCTCACTGGGGCGCAGCGCTCACCATCACCGAGTGATGTGGCTTTTATTTTAGGCAAGGAGGCTTCTTTGGGCCGAATAACAGCTGCTTTGGCACGCTAAACTTCTAGCGAGGTCCTTCCAGAGATTCCTTTTTTGTGGTACAATGAAGCTATGCGGTAGAAGTAAGCTCGTTTTAAAAGCGCATGAAAATACAAAAACCTTTTTCCAAAAAACCATCACCAAAAAATATACGAGCCATCGCTCTCGCAGGAGGCTTGTTTTTGGTAACTACGGGCGCAGTATACGCAGCAGACAGCATTACGAGCCTTGGTTCATCAAAGGAAGTAGATAGTCGTACGAAAAAGATCGACCAAATCAACGAGAAAATTGAGGCCTATCAAAAAATTCTTGAGCTGAAGAATAAGCAGCAAGACAGTCTAGAATCACAGATTAGCGGCATCGAAGCACAAACTAATTCTTTAAACGAACAGATCAGTATTAACCAAGAGCAGATCGATGCTTTCAATAAGGAGATAGAACAAATGCAGCATCGCATCGACGAGAAGGGTTCTCTGGTGAATCAACAGAAGCGTATTTTGTCGGAACTTTTGCGAACCTATTACCAAGATTTTTCCTATAGCGTCACACCAGCTTTGCTTACTCCGGAAGAAACTGTTGATTATCTGAACAACGCCAACTGGAACACTGACGTGAGCCAGAAGGTGAGTGAGCTTTTGGATTCGGTTCAGGATCTGCGTGATAGCCTTGCTAAAGAACAGTCTTCTCTCGACGAAAAAAAACAATCAGTAAACGACCTACAAGAACAACTGACAGCCCGAACAGAGTACCTTCAGTTATCGCAGACCAACAAGGAGCAGCTCCTTTCTCGTACCGCTGAGGATGCCAAGAAGTTCGACAACAAGATCGACGACTTGCAAGAACAAAAAGAAGCCCTAGAACAAGAAATTACCGATATCGAAGCGGGGAAGATTAACCAGCTCGTTGGTCTGCCAAAGGGGGGTGGACTTTTGGGGTATCCTGTTAAAAATCCTCGGATGACCCAGGGGTACGGTAAAACCAGCTTCTCGGGGAACTATAAGTCTGGTATGCACAACGGAACCGACTTTGCCGATAAGGTGGGGACCGATATTCAGGCTGCTGCTGATGGTCGCGTGATTGGCACTGGAGACCTAGGCCAGTTTGCCTATGGAAAATGGGTTACCATTAACCACGGTAACGGACTTGTGACCCTTTACGGACACCTTTCCACGATTGATGTTTCGCCAGGTGATACCGTTAAAAGAGGCGATAAGATTGCCGAGATGGGTAGCACCGGATTCTCCACTGGATCGCACGTACACTTTACTGTGTATGCCGCTAAGTCATACGAAGTCATTCCATTTAGCTCTGCCAAAGGCAAAAAGGGTCCAGTTGGCGCCAGCGTCAACCCACTCCGATACCTGAAATAATATCCTCTCTAAAGAACTTTAGTTATGTTCTTTTTGCGCAAACTACTTCTCTTGGTACTCTCGGTACAGTTACTTAGTTTCGCCACCCCTGTTTCTGCCGCTACAGAAGCTACACCGCTTGCTTTCAACAACAAAATCACAGGAAATGTACGCTGGACAAAAGAGAATAGTCCTTACCTCATCCGCCAAACCTTGAGTATCCCTCAGGGTTCTTCTTTAACCATTGATCCGGGAGTAGTTGTAAAATTTGACGAGAACACAGGATCTATCTTTTCTCAGGGTGCTATTCATGTGGGGGAAGTCTTGTCAGAAAAAGTTATCTTTACTTCAATTCTCGATGATACGAGAGGGGGAGTTACTCGCTTGCCCTCACAAACTGAAGTACCGAAAGAGGCGGGTTCTATTAAGGGAGGAATTAGTCTCTGGTCAGGGCAGGGTGCTATTACTAATGCAGATTTCTTTTACTTTTCGCCATTTATAGCCAACAAAGCAATCGCTATCCAAAGTGGCACACATGCGCTATCTAATCTTTCTTTTCAATACGGAAAAACAGCTATAGTTCAGGCAGGAGGTAGTACTACTGTAATAGATTCTACTTTTGACAACTCCCACTATGGTATTGAAGCAACTGGAGGACACACTGCTTTCAGAAACAATACGTTCCACAACAAAGGTATTAATCTTAGAGGAAATGTACTCTTCACAGATGAAGGGAATAACCAGGGAACAGGAACTATCTTTTTAGAAGGATCTAATACTGAAGTACCTTTTGTTCTACAAACAAATCTTAAGGGAGATCAAATGCCATACAGGGCGCATCGATTAAGTGTCCCATTGGGAATAGATGTTTCTTTTGGGAAGGGACTGACTCTTATGATGAATCATTCCCTCTCCGTACAGGGCAGACTGACCCTTGAAGGCACGGCAGAAGATCCGCTCACAATAACCAGCTCTCAAGATGAGCGGGGGGTTGACAGAAACAAGGATGGACTCATTACCTCGGGGACTCAGGGTCAATGGAGTGGAGTTTCTGTTTCTGGAGGGACCCTGAATGGTGTTTATGCTCATTTGAAATACGGGGGATCTGGCGGAACCGGTCTTATTGAAACGTTTTTGGATACAGCTCAAGTAAATCTTGCAAACAGCATCCTTTCTGACTCGAGTCTTTATTTGATACGAGGGTTTTCTGGAAACATCCACGTGACAGATTCAACCCTTACAAGAAGCCCTATAGGAGCGACTTCTTCTGCGGGGGGTACTACAGCTATTGAAATACACAAAAGCTCTTTCCTAAGACCTCTTCCGAGCGCAGTGATACATCAGGGAACCGGGACCGGAGTAAAAACCATTGATGCTACCAATAACTTTTGGGATAATGTAAATGGACCAGAGTTGAATACTGCCTCACCACAAGACCCACAAAAATTAAAAGTGAGTCAGAGAGTGAACTACGCACCGTTTCTTACCGAAAACCCAATCTGTACAGAGAATTGTTTTTCTAATGTTTTGTTTGTGCCAGGGATTATGGGATCAAAGCTCTTCGAAAATAATGAGGAGCTTTGGTTTAATGGAAACGACACCAGACAAGCTCGCTTGGCTTTGAACGAAGATGGCACAAGTACACACGATATCTATCTCTTGCCAGAAACACGTCTTCCAGCAGGAGCGAGTAATAGTACTTCACTCGTAGATGAAACTTACGGGCAAAACATCTACAAAACACTCTTGGGTTCTCTTGCTGATTGGAAAAACCAAGATCTCTATAATGACTACGCTTTCCTTCCATACGACTGGAGACTCTCTGTGGATGATATCGTTATGAATGGACGTGTAACTGAGGAAAAACTGCGCTATACACAGAACAATACGGATCTTACGCAGAGCTTTTTTTACCAACAAGTAAAAACTCTTCAACAAAACTCAAAAAATAAAAAGGTGACCCTCATTGGGCACTCGAATGGGGGATTAGTTATTAAGGCTTTTGTACAAAAACTCAAAGAAGTAAACGATCCCCTCTACCATCAGATCGACAAGGTAATATTGGTGGCAGTTCCTCAACTCGGGACACCCGATGCGACCATTGGTTTGCTACATGGATCAACGGTAGGTTCTTTTGGTCTAGGGGTCTCCGCAAAACGTAGTCGTGACTTAGCGCGGCATATGCCGGGAATGTATGGACTTCTTCCAAGTGAAACTTTTTTCCCCGAGGTAAGTCCACAGGTGAGTTTCGATGGTGTACCCGAGAGCTGGATCAATCGCTATGGAGATACCCTTAATACCTTTGGAGAGTTTGAAGATTTTCTACTTGGCGAAGAGGGGCGGGTGGAGGCAGAATATGCCGATACGGATAGTCCACAGGTACTTAGCAACCCTCTTTTGCAGCAAGTAAAAAGCTTACATAGTCGTTTGGATAATTGGCAGCCATCAGCAAGCACGCAGGTGATTAAAATCGCTGGAACAGGAATTTATACACCAGAGAAGATACTGCTTGAGAGAAATCGGTTTTGCAATCCTTTGCGCGATAGAGATGTGGTGCGATGCATTACTATGGAATTTGGTTACACACCAAATATTAAATTCGCCTTAGATGGTGATAAAGTAGTGCTCGAGAAAAGCGCCTTAGGAGGAGTAGGTGAGCAGTGGTGGGTTGACTTGTATAGGTATGGAGGACTCTCTCAGTTAAATATTCCAAGAATTCACAAGGATATCACCGAAGTTAACACTTTCCCAGGCTTCCTTCGTTCTGTCTTTACTAACGCCTCACAGTCGGCAGACTACATCTCTCAAATAAAACCAACTCATCCGCCTAAAAATTACTACAGCTACCAAGTTCATTCACCACTCCACCTTACCATCAAAGATGAGCAGGGCAATATTACTGGGTATAATACTCTCGAACAACGAGCAACTGACGCAATACCAGGCTCACAGTATTTTGAGATTGGAGAGGTAAAAATAGCGCTTATCCCCAAAGAAACTCCCACAGAGATAACTCTCTCTGCTTATGCAGAGGGATCATTTACTTTTGTAAAGCAAGAATTACAAGACACGACTATTGTAAGCTCAACTAAACTAGAGGCCATACCCGTGTTTGAAGGAACGAGCGTATCGGTACTTCCAACGAATGATCTCTCTCTAGATATTGATTTTGAAAACGATGGATCAGTAGACACCACACAGAAAGCTTCACTTGGTACTGAAGCTCTCTACATAGTAGAGGAGCCAGAACTAACCCCTGACTCAGAGGAGCCAGAAGAAGAAACGGCACCAGATTCATCCACAGTAACTTCAATTAGCGGCTTCTCGTTTGCTTATGATCAACCTAGTAAACAACTTACGTACACAGGAGGGAACTTTGATCACGACGTAGTCAATAAAATCGTCACCTTTGCACAAGGGGAAGATGAATATATTCTTCAGTATATAATTCAAGAAGAATCCAAAACAAAACTCAAAATAACCTTTAATTCTTTGATAAAAAATGCCACTCCTGTAGTAGGGTTTAAACCAATAAGTATTCACTTCCGTTCTGATCAAAATAAAAAGAAGCGCGGGAATCTGGATATCACCGTACGGCAGGGGAAGAAAAAATATACCCTTACTTACGATCAAAAAAAGAACATAACCGTAGTAAAGAGCCAAGTCAAAAAGAAGATAACCAGTAAGAAGAAGTTTAGGGGACAGCAGAATCTAGTGTTTCGAGTGGGTAGCGATGAATTAATGTGGGGGATTAAGTAGGTAAAATTAAAATTTATGAAGAATGAACGAATGCTATTTAGAGTTAGTGGGGCATTTTCGATCATGTTAGGTTTATTTTTTCTAGTGGATCGTTATGATTATATTTATATTAATGATTATCTGTTGTTAAACTTTTTTGCGGGTTTTGCATTCATTATGCCTCTTGTTTTTGTATCAATAGTATTAGCGAGATTTCTTAGTGTATCAAGGTGTACTATATTTTTAAAACCATTACTTATTTATCTATTTATCTACATATTTATTTATCTACTATTGCCATTTAATTCTGACTTTACTACTCCGTCTAAGCAGGTTGCCGCCATGGTTTTATCTATGGTATACATACCTTTTTCTTTGCTGAGCATCATAGTGGCAAAGATATTCGCAATGAGGTAAAATTAAATTTTAAGTATAAAGATATGCACAAAAATCTTTTATTAGGAAGTTTCATTCTTGGTATATTTGCTTTAGTGTTAGAGGTAGTGCGAAGTTATTCAGATAGTTGCCTTGCGAATCAGATATTCCTAGATGTGCCGCTATGCCTTTTTGTTAGTTCACTTTTGAGTATACTTCTTCCTATTTCAATAATAGGATTTTGTATTAGAAATAATAATCTTATTTTTTTACAATGGAAAAGATTTACGGTTTACTACTTATTTACTTACTTTCACCAGCAGATGGAGGATTTCTTCAGCCAATTTATAAAGAAACGGTCTGCCTTACGGCCCTCATCCTGTATCCAGTAATTTCACTTGGTGTTATCTTATTTGCTCGTAGAAAAAATAATTAAAATGCCCTAAGACATTTCTGGATTTTCGTGGATGTAGTGTATGGGAAACGGCCGCATAAAAATATACGAAAAAGAATTTGATTCGAAACGATTATTACTAATGGTATAGAGTGTGTATTTCTAGGATCCACCTAAAATATACTTACAGACGTAAAAATAAACCACTCACTACCAAGTTCAATATCCACAAGAAAAAGACCATTACGGTAGTATCACAAAGCAAAAAGAATCAAACAAAAGCTACTACCAGAAAACAAGAAAAAACAACACAGGTTAAGAAACGAAAGACATATGTGGTTTAAGAATGAATAATTGTAACAAGTAAATATGCTAGTGTATGGTTAATAAATCAATACCAATGGTTACAATAACGCAGAAACTGGTAGATTTTTCTCCATGGCCAATCTTTCTTTTTCTTGAAGTCATTATTCTTAATCAGTTCTTTATTCAAAATTTTTGCTGGCAACTTTACGATTTATCTTATTATAATAGTTTCGCATGTCAACATAAGACAATAGCAACTATGTATGCGGTAGGCATACTACAAGGAACTTTTATTCTCGGTGCCTTTATAGTCTCATTACGAATGATAGTACATAATGACTACATGAAGTCGTTACGGCGTCTTGCTTGGGGTATGCTTTTGTTGAGTACCCCAGTTTTCTTTATAGATGCTCTTAAGCTATCGATCTTCTTTTCTTCACCGGGGTGGCTGGCTATTACGGTATCATTTTATGCTGCATTTGTGATCTTTCTTTTTGGGATGCATCTGAGTTTGATCTCCTACATCTTCAATAGGGTCTATGATTCGATTTTATTACCTTTACTAACTCTTCTTCATGTTGTTTTCACACTGCATATTTCTTACATCGTAATGAGAACACTAGAGAAATCGGTAAATGAGTATACAATCGGACTGTACGACGCAATACCGGATACAATGAAATACGGTGATGGCGAGGCATGTCAGCGCTATAGCGAAACTCTTAATGCGTTGTACATACATTGTCTATGTTATATAGGAATTGCTACGATTCTTTGTTTAATTCTCTTTAAACTATTTCAGTACAAGCAAGATGGGAAGTTAATTCGCTTGGACGATATTCGTCTATATCTTGCTCCCGTTGTGTTCGGAATTGTGATCTTAATACAGGAAAAGTATAACTATTTAATTGGAGAAAACACGGATGTCCTAATGCTATTTCTTCTCGTCATTGTATTTCAAATCATAATGTTCTATGTTTTTAAATTACTAACAAATATGCAGACAGCTCTCAATTGGGAGTATTCGACACAGATACTTCTCATCATAACATTCTTATTTACAATAACAGCAAGTGATTATACGGGACATATGTTTTTGAGTGATCAGGAATCTTTTTTGCTGATTGGTTTAATTTCCTATGTAGTTATAACTTTGAAATTTTTGATATTTGGTAGATTTTTTAAAAAGGTAATGTTAGATATACTTGCGTGGACTTTGTTGGTTGTATTTATTTTTTTTAAATTTATGACATAACTTAGGTAATATTTATGTTTCAAAAAAAAGTTCAACCAATTCTAGTAGTCTTTATGTTAGTAAATGCCAGCCTGATGATCATAGGCGGCTTATTGCTTCTTGATATGGAAATTGAAAATTTAAACGTAACTTCTACTACTAATCAGCGTATGCTCCAAGAGTGGCAAGAGGGTCTTACTTATTCAGTGCTACTGAGTAAGTGTCATCTTGATCAAACAGAGTACACGTCTATGTGTTCTGTTGGGATGGGTACTCTATCTAAATATAATAAGATGCTGAGATATCTAAAAGAGAGACAGACGCTGGAAATTGATACCTGGAAAAGAGTGCGACCAACCTTCTTATTTTTGCAAAAAACAGAAAAGAAAGACATGCAGATAAGATATCCACTGGGTAAGTATCCAAAAATTAAGAAAACTATTGAGGCATTAATGTTGGCAGATTTTGAGAATACTTTTCCGTCAACAGTAGAATCAGTGTTTGTTTCGGAAACAAATGCCCCTCAGATTAGTTTTTTGAATACCAACGAGGGCCATTTTGTTATTTATGTTAATCCAGAGTTAGAGAAAGAATCGCAAGGCGTAATTGATATGGTGATTTTCATGTATACATCTCTCTATCAGTCGAAAGCGGTGACTGATAGAGAGATTTTCACACGACTTTTACTCGATGAATCATCTGGAGTCCATCTCGTTGAATTTCCAGAACAAGAAACAATTGCTATGTTAGATAGTATCTTTATGCATGTTAATGCATCTACTGTCGATGAGTCACCCTTGGAAACACTTGGTCAGTTTCGAGGCCCACGTACGCAACTGTTAAGCGGATTTTATTGGAGAGATATTCAGGCAATAGCACGGGGCGTTGATGTCCAATAGGGATGAGAAACAACATCAAGCATGAATACCCATAAAGTGCTATACTAACCATATAATTTGTTAAGATAAAAAACTATGAGTATCGTAGATGATTTAAAGGATAAGGTTTCTGGAATGGCTGGGGATATGGCGGATGGTGTCATTAACAAGGCCACAGAAGCTGCAAGCTCAACACTCGAGGGAATGGGAGGCCTTGGAGAAGTTGCTTCTGGTATGGTAGAAGACGTTGCTGACAAAGCCAAAGATACGGCTGGTGGCGCTATTGACGCTGCCTCTGAAAAAATGGGAGTATAGTTCTCGGGTTCGATTCGCAAAAATAATACCGCCGCTACATTCACTTGAGGGCGGTTTTTTGCTTTATACAGGGGAGGAGAGTAAAATAAATCTAAATGAGGTATTTTTTAGGGGAATGGTGTTATCTTATTTACTTGTAGAAAAAAATAGCTAAAAGTCGTCAATGAGGCGTCTTGTATCAGGGCTTAAACCAGTGAGTATGCACTTTCGTTCTGATCAAAACAAAAAGAAATGAGGGCATCTGGGTATTACAGTACGGCTTGAGGATGGTGAATTAGTGCGGAAGACTAATAAGATTTGAGCATAAGATATGCACAAAAAATTTTTAATTCGGACTCGGGTGGCCAAGGATATTGTGTGTGAGGTAGCCATGCCGGCGAGGCAAACCGGCAAGGTAGCTATTGTATGTCCGGGTGCTCCCGCAGCGCCAGTACGGCGAGAGGTACTCGATTTTTTAGCAGCCCAAGGGTATGTTGTATTGGGTATGCGTTACCGGGGTACCTGGGAGAGTGGCGGCGTTTTTTTAAAGAACTCACCAGCGAAGGATGTAACGGATATTATTGATTACCTCGCTAAAGAACGCTCTGTTGTGGATGCCTGGACGGGACAAAAGATGACTGTAAAATTTCACCATGCGGATCTCTTCGGCGGTTCGTTCGGTGGGCCGGCTGTACTACTGAATAGTCAGCACAAAAAAGTCCGCAAGGTAGTTGCCTTGGCGCCAGTAGTTGACTGGAGTAAAACAGGGGAAGATGAGAGCTTCGAAGACTTTGTGCGTTTTTCGAAAGCGGGTTTTGAAGGGGTGTACCGGCCGGCCAAGCACAGCGATTGGCAGAAGTTCTTGCGGAATAATTTTTATAATCCGATAACCATGCAGGGGAAGATTGACCCAAAGAAATGTTTTATTCTTCAAGCCTTAGACGATACGATTTGCCCTGCCGATAATACACGCAACTTAGTTGCAGAATGTAAAATGGCCGTTTACTACAAACCAAAGGGTGGACACCTGGGTACTCGTTCAATTGTCCAAAAGTTTTTCTGGAATAAAATAGCTGATTTTTTACAGTAATTTCGGAGCCTTGATGAAACCCTGGAGATGTGCTAAGCTCGGGGTAAGTTTTAATACAAACTACGGACAGAAGGAGGAAGTGTTATGTGGGAATCAAACCCAACGCTGTTCATTGACATCTCAGAGTACAGGGTGCACGAGGCACAATTACTTCGGCTCGCCATAGAGGGACGTTATCCGGACGAAAAGATTGTTTTCTGGATAGAAGAA
>CAZCQJ010000009.1:0-433 GCA_964500865.1 uncultured Bdellovibrionales bacterium
GAACCAGAAGACCGGGCAGATCCTCGCCATCGGGAAGGAAGCGAAAAAAATGGTTGGAAAAACTCCAGGGCACATTGTGGCTACTCGGCCGCTCGTAGATGGAGTCATTAGCGACTTCGAAACCACCCAGCAGATGCTCCGTTACTTTATCGACAAGGTGACCGAAGACAGCTATGCCTTTTTGCGTCGTCCGCGTGTGCTTATCGGTATTCCCTCTGGTGTTACTGAAGTAGAAAAGCGCGCAGTAATCGAAGCGGCACTTGCCGCTGGTGCTCGCCAGGCATTCTTGGTGGACGAGCCAATGGCCGCAGCTATCGGTGCGCGCCTCCCGGTTATCGACGCCACCGGAAACATGGTAGTAGACATCGGTGGTGGCACCACCGAGATCGCTGTTATCTCGCTCGGCGGGGTAGTTGCCTCGCGCTCTTTGCGT
>CAZCQJ010000009.1:443-7434 GCA_964500865.1 uncultured Bdellovibrionales bacterium
TGCTGGTGACGAAATGAACGAAGATATCGTGCGTTTTTGTCGCGACCAGTTCAATCTGCTAGTTGGTGAGCGCACTGCAGAAGAGGCGAAGATCGCCATTGGGAGCGCCTTCCCGCAACGCGAAAAACTTACCTTCAGTATCCGCGGCCGTGACCTCGTTTCGGGTCTTCCAAAGGAAGTCGTGATGACGGACGAGCATATGCGTGATGCTTTGTCGCGCTCGATCCGTATTATTATTAACAACGTCAAAACCATTATTGAAGAAACTCCGCCAGAGCTCATCTCGGACATTATGCACCGGGGCATTATCCTCGCTGGTGGAGGCAGTCTTATCCGTGGACTCGACAAATTAGTAGCGAACCAGACGAGCATGCCGGTCCGCTTGATGCAGGATCCGCTCACGGCAGTAGTCCGTGGAACGGGAATAATCTTAGATGATCTAGAGACTCTTAAGGAGGTTCTCATTGCCGATGACCAAGAATCAAGAATTATTGGGTAAGCGCTATGCACACGTCAGAACGCACTTTCTTTGCTTCAAAATTTTTTCTCGCAGCATTTATTTTTGGCGTTATTTTTCTGTTTGCTCGTTTTGTGCCGGCAGCGGTGTGGTCACCCGTGCAGTCGGTAGCGCAATTTGTGCTGAGTCCTTTTGTGCGCGTTGGAAGCGCGGCCGGATATGAGGTGCGTGATATTCGCGAAACCCTCGCTAATCTGGGGAGTCTGAAAGAAGAAAACCAAGCACTCCGCCAAGAAAATTTGCGCCTCTTGGGCGAGGTAGCTCATCGCGACCAAGCAGCTAACGAAAATGCTGAACTCCGCCGTAACCTTAACCTGCTGCCACAAGCTAAGGAATCGCTAGTACCAGCCACCATCATCGGTCGCGACCAGGCCGGCTTGGCGAATACATTTTTGCTTGATGTCGGTGAAACGAACGACGTACGTGTTGGTATGCCGGTAGTAGTAGAAGCAGGTGTTTTGGTGGGCAGAATAGAAAAAGTTTTTACGAACACCGCTGTGGTTCGTGTCATCACGGCCGAAGAAAGTATTATTAATGTCGAAACAACAAGTAAAGCGGTGCGCGGTGTGGCGCGTGGCGACAAGGGCTTGGCAGTAAAGCTCGATATGGTAGAGCAAAACAAAGAGCTCCACGACGGCGATGGTATTGTGACGAGTGGGCTCGGTGGTGAATTGCCTCGAGGGCTCCTCTTAGGAACCATTCACGACATTCGTCTTTCAGACGATAAGCTGTTTCAGCAAGCAACGGTTCAGTTGCCAGTCGATATTCATTCGCTCCGTTTCGTTTTCGTGGTAAAGCTGTAACACTATGCAGGGATTTTTCTATCGCTTTGCTCTAGTACTCGGCCTCTTCTTTCTTCAGGCTTTTTGGCAGGCAGCATTTTTGCGTTGGGGTGACGCGCTGCAGATAGTACTCATTGCAGTTATTCTCTGGACGCTCATCTTGGGGTTTCGGAACAGCCTCATTATTACCCTTCCTATTCTTCTTTTGAATGACATTTTCTTAGATGGCGCACTTGGTCGGCCGCTCTTTTTCCAGTTTGCGTTGGTTGTGCTGGTAGCCTTTCTTTCGGTGCGTATAGAAAAGAGCGCCCGCTTATTGACGTTTGGTATATACGCCGCCCTTGTGGCCACAACAATTTTACTCGAGCAAAAAGGCTGGTGGGCACCGTATGGAATAGCTGATGCTGCTCAGTGGCTTCGTACCTTCCTCTTGAGTTTAGTGCTCTTCCCGCTCATCCGGAGTCTTATTGTGTGGGTAGAGCAAAAGCTTGATACCAGTTACCGTAAAGCAGCCGAAAAAATTCGCTAAAGAAACCATGGCAAAAAACAAACACTACAAAGTAGCGGGCATAGACCAGCAGATGGAAATCAATGATGCTGTGTTAACCTTGTCCGAGGGCGAGCGTGCCAAAATTGAATGGCCACTCAGTCGGGGAGTCTTTACGGCGTTTTTTGTTCTCGCGATACTTATTCTCGGAGCCTTTGGTTCGCGCTTCGTGTACCTCAACGGAGTGAAGGGTGCCGAATACCGTACACTTTCACAGCGTAACAGTATTCGTTCGATTATTATTCCGGCACCACGTGGAATCATCACAGACCGTTTTGGGCAACCACTCGTAAACAACGTACCGAGTATTGATTTGGTACTCACGCCAATTGATGTCCCAACAGACACTCTAGCTCAAGCAAATCTTAAAGGGGAACTCCGCGCACTGAATGTGCCCGACGACGTGTTGCAACGCACCTTCGAGACACTTGATCCAAAATCACCAAAGCAAGTACTCCTCAAGCAAAATATTTCTCAGGACGAAGCCCTGGTATTTTTAGAGCGCAGTACCCGTTTGCCAGGAGTGACTCTTTTTAAAACAACTCAGCGCAGCTATATTAACGGACCAGTCTTCTCGCACCTTTTGGGGTACGAAGGGAAGATTCACGAAGAAGAACTGAAGGAGCATCCAGAGTACCACCTGACCGATACCATCGGAAAACAGGGTATCGAAAAATCATACGAAGCAGCGCTCCGAGGCGAGTATGGTTACCAGCAGGGGGAGGTTGATTCTTTGGGGCGCATTAAAAAAGATCTTGGAGTTATCCAGCCAAAAACAGGGAGGGATTTGGTGCTGCATATTGATGCGGACCTGCAGCAGAAACTGACCGACGCAATGCTCCAGCAGCTTCAGAGGGCGGGGATTCGACGTGGAGCAGCAGTTGCTATCGATCCACGCAGTGGTGCCGTGCGTGCGGTGGTGAGTTTGCCATCATTTGACAACAATCTTTTTGCGAGGGGAATTACGCAGGATGAATATGCTCCGCTTGCAACCAGTGAAGACCGCCCACTCTTTAACCGTGCCTTCTCTGGAGCCTATGCACCAGGAAGTACCATTAAGCCGCTTCATGCTGCTGCTGCCTTGGCCGAGAAGATTATTGACCCAGAATACGAAATCGAGAGTCGCGGGGGTATCCAGGTAGGAAGCTTTTTCTTTGGCGACTGGAAGGCTCATGGTTTTACTGACCTTCGTCGAGCCATCGCGGTTTCGAGTGACGTGTACTTTTACTCAGTCGGTGGTGGGTACGGCGGCATTCAGGGCTTGGGTATCGAGCGCATGAAGAAGTACGATAACCTCTTTGGCTATGGCGAGCTTTCGGGTATCGATGTGCCTGGCGAGGTGCCGGGATTTTTCCCCACCAAGGAATGGAAGAAAGGTCGCTTTGGGGAACAGTGGTACCTGGGTGACGACTACAACTCATCGATTGGTCAGGGGTATATTACGGTGACGGCGCTGCAGATTGTGAATTCTATTGCTACCATTGCTAATGGCGGCATACTCTATATACCTCAGGTGGTCGCTGCCGAGAAGTCAGTTGATGGCAGCATAAAATGGCATACACCGCAGGCGAAGCGCTCTGGGTTTGTCGCGCCAGATATCCTGCAAATCGTCCGCGAGGGGATGCGCGAAACTATAACAGACGGTACGGCCCAGCCGCTCAAGGACCTACCCGTAGAGGTGGCCGGGAAAACAGGAACTGCCCAGTTTGGGAGTCAGGAGAAAACCCAGGGGTGGTTTGTCTCGTATGCTCCGTACCAGTCCCCAGAGCTTGCGCTCGTAATTCTTTTTGAAGGGCAGGATAAAACCGAAACATATAACGGTGTGCCAGTGACGAAAGAAGTGTACTCGTGGTACTTCAGTGATGAGCAGAAGCAAAAACGAGCCGAACGAGCACAAGATACTACAAAAGAGTAAAAAAGAGGGCTCATATAAGCCACAAAAAAAGGTGTTGACAGCCTAGTACAAAACAGGTACCATAGGGGCTACTTCGTACAAAAAACAGTCAATGGCAGTTTGCCGGAGTAATAATTTTTTGAAAAAAACAGATGGCACGTATTTACACGCAAGAAGGAATTGAAAAATTACGCAGCGAATTAGCCGAGCGCAAGGGGACACTTCGTCACCAGATTGCTCAGGCGATTAAAGAGGCCAAAGAACAGGGCGACCTTTCCGAGAACGCAGAGTACAGTGATGCCAAAGCTCGTCAGAACGAAAATGAATCGCGCGTGTTGGCACTTGAGGCGCTTCTTAAAGATGCTGTTGTCAGCAAAAAGCAGCGGGCTAGTGGTACCGTGGTACTTGGCTCAACCTTGGTGGTAAAGATTGCCGGCAAGGAGATGACCTTTGTAATTGTTGGTTCGAACGAAGCTGATCCAGCCCACGGAAAGATCTCAAACGAGTCACCACTCGGTAAGGGATTTATGGATAAAAAAGCGGGTGATAAAGTCGAGGTAGAAGCTCCTGCTGGAAAAATTAAGTACGAGATCATCTCGGTAAAATAATTCTCATTCCAAGGGCCTTACAAACCTCGCTGCATTCCCTGCGACGAGGTTTTTTGTTTGGCTTGATTTACACCAGGGAAAGAGGTAGACTAGAGGCATTATAAAGAAAGAAGCCTATGTTTTGGGTAGATAAAATGGTAGCAGAAATTGAAGAGCGCTTTGCGGATAAAATTGCTCGTGGCGAAACGCTGATTATTCGTGATGAAAAAACACTGTCAGGCCGAGTTCATGTTGGTTCGCTCCGAGGAGTGATGGTACACGGCGCTGTAGCGGAAGCTCTTATGGAAAAGGGTATCGCTGTGAGATTCCTTTTCGAACTCAATGATTTCGATGTTATGGATGGTCTCCCGGTGTACCTGGACGAAGCTGTCTACCGTCCATACATGGGACAAATCCTTAATGAAGTTCCTTCGCCAGAAGTTGGGCATAAAAACTTCCCTGAATTTTTTGGTGATGACTTTGCGGCAGCGGTAGCTAAAACCAAGGTGCCTATCGAATACTACCGCTCGAGCGATATTTACAAAAATGGTGCTTATAACGAAGTGATTCGCTTAGCGCTCCAGAATGCCGAAAAAATCCGAGGCATTTACAAGGAAGTTTCTGGCGGAGAGAAAAAAGAAAACTGGTTACCACTTCAGGTATTTTGTGATAATTGTCACAAGGTAGGTACAACTCGAGTAGAAACATTTGACGGTGAAGAGGTTACCTATACATGTGAACCTCGCCTGGTGCAGTGGGCAGAAGGGTGTGGACATGCCGGTAAAAAGTCGCCGTTTGACGGCAACGCAAAGCTTCCGTGGAAAGTAGAATGGGCTGCAAAGTTCCGAGTGATGAATGTTGATATCGAAGGCGCCGGAAAAGATCATTCAACTAAGGGTGGTTCTCGCGAGATTGCTAACCGCATTTGTCGTGAGGTTTTTGAATACGAATCACCATACGATATCCCGTATGAGTTCTTTTTGGTTGGAGGTAAGAAGATGTCGTCTTCGAAAGGTTCTGGTTCTTCTGCATTCGAAATCAGCGAACTTCTTCCAACAACGCTACTTCGGGCACTCTTCCTATTTAAGGAGCCAAAGAAGGTGATTGATTTTATCCCGGACGGCGATACCATCCCGGTACTCTATGATCTTTATGATCGATATGCAACGGGGTACTTCGCAAAATTAGAAGATGATTATTCGCGAGCCTTCCAGTCAGCGTACCCACTTGCAGAACGACAGGCTATACCAGAGCGCTTCTTGCCACGTTTTTCGACCGTTGCCTTCTTGGCGCAGATGCCGCACATGGATTTTGCAAAAGAAATAGCCATGCTCAAAGAAGCATCACTTACCGAGGCTGATAGTACTGAGGCTGAAGAACGCAAGGTGTATGCCTTACAGTGGCTGAGTAAGTATGCTGCAGAGGACTTTCGCTTTACGCTCCAAGAGTCGGTTATTCCAGAAGGAACAAAAGAATTTTCAGAAGTGCAGAAAGCAGCTTTATCGAAGCTTGCGGCGTACATTGCAAGTCAGGATTCACTTGATGGTCAGGACCTTCATACGGCACTTCACGCTATCAAAGAAGAAACTGCCATTAATCCACGAGACTTTTTTGGTGCTATCTATATGGCGACCCTGGGAAAGTCTAGTGGACCAAAGGCTGGATTCCTCTTGAGCGTACTCGACAAAGATTGGCTACAAAAGAGATTCGAAGAAGTATCATAAAAACATATGCTCGATATTCAATTTATTCGTGACAACAAAGAACTCGTACAAAAGAATGCCGACGTCAAAGGACGTTCGGTAGATATTAGTGAGCTCTTGCGCCTCGACGAAGAGCGTCGCACGAGGCTGGTAGAGGTAGAGCAACTGAACTCGCTCAAGAACGATATTAATCAGCTTATTCAGAACGCCGCCAGCGCCGAAGAACGTGCCGAAATTATCGAGAAGGGGAAGGAAATTAAAACAGCGCTCGAAAAAACCGAGCCGCTCTTGAAAGAAACAGAACTTGCATACACAGCGCTTCTTAAAAAAGTTCCAAACATTGCCACCGAAGACACACCTGTTGGTAAGGATGACAGCGAGAACGTTGTTATAAAAACAGTAGGAGAAGTACCAAGCTTTACGTTTACCGCCAAGGAGCACTTCGAGATTGGTAAGGACCTTGACCTCATCGACAGCGAAACCGCCGCAAATGTAGCGGGTGCCCGTTTTGCATATCTCAAGGGCGACCTCGTACGTATACAATACGCCTTAGTGCAGCTGGTACTCGAAACCCTGACGAGTCGCGAAGCGCTCCAAAAAATTGCGGACGCTAATAATCTTGTGGTGCCAGTTACGCCGTTCACACCGATTATTCCGCCAGTATTCATCCGTCCAGAAGTCTTTGATAAGATGGATCGTCTCGAGCCAAAAGAAGACAAGTACTACCTAGCCGAAGACGATTTGTATTTGACGGGTTCAGCCGAGCATGGCTTGGGGCCAATCCATATGAATCAGATCCTCGACGAAGCGCAGCTCCCAATTCGTTACATCGGGTACAATACTGCCTTCCGTCGCGAAGCCGGCACCTATGGTAAAGACATGAAGGGACTTATCCGTACGCACCAGTTCGACAAGCTCGAGATGGAATCATTTACGGTGCCAGAAATGGGGCTCGATGAGC
>CAZCQJ010000009.1:7444-26361 GCA_964500865.1 uncultured Bdellovibrionales bacterium
AACTTTATTGTAGCGATCCAGGAACACCTGCTGCAGTTATTAGAGCTCCCGTATCAGGTAATGGCCGTGTGTACCGGAGACATGGGTAAACCAGACGCCCGCCAGATAGACATTAACACCTGGCTCCCGGGTCAAAATCAGTACCGCGAAACCAACACATCAGATTACATGACCGACTACCAGGCACGCCGCCTGATGATCCGCGTTCGTCGCACCGATGGCAGCTTAGAGTACGCCCACATGAACGATGCCACGGCTTTTGCTATCGGCCGTATCCTGGTGGCGATTCTCGAGAACTACCAAGAAGAAGATGGCAGTGTGCGCATCCCGAAAGTACTGCAGCCGTACCTGGGAGGGAAGCAGAGGATTGGTACGGGGACAGCGTAGGAGTTGACGGATTCGGAGGGATTCTTTATAGTAGAGAGGCTTGCAGGGGCAAGCTTCTTTTGATAAAAAGAATACTTTAGCACTGCCATACTTCGTATGGGTCGTTAGCTCAGTCGGTAGAGCAGCAGCCTTTTAAGCTGATGGTCGTAGGTTCGATCCCTACACGACCCACCATTAAAAGCACCCTTTTAATTTAGGAGGGTGTTTTTTAATTAAAAGAAATACTAGCTTCTTTAGGGATCGAATGAGAGAGTGGCCTGGAAAGTATTTGTTTTGTGCTATACTATTGGCATATGAAAAAAGTATTTTTTGTCGTGCTCGCAGCTGTTTTTCTGGCTGGTTGCGGGTCCTCATCGACACAAACAAACGATCCAGCCCAGGTGGCTGATGCCAGTGTTCTCGCTTCCTTTGATGGTGGAAAAACTTTCGAGTCACGAGCGACCATCGACAGTAAAACGAATCTGGCGGGGATGGATATTCTCTCATGGGTTTTCCATACCACGAACAGTAACATTTTTTACGTAGGCACCCTCAAGGACGGTATTTACCGCACCCTTAATAAGGGCGAGCAGTGGGAGGCATTGCATTTTCCACCAGAGAAGGTGTACGCCATGGCTATTGACCCACGGAATGGTGATCGTCTCTTTGCAAGCGGCGTGTACGAAGGTATCGCTAAGCTGTATCTCTCTGATGATGCCGGAACGAACTGGCGAGAAATTTACACCGAACCAGGTAAGGGAGCGGTGATTACCTCGCTCGCTATAGACCCTAACGATGGGAGCCATGTGATTATGGGCACTAGCACCGGAGCTATTCTCGAGAGTCGCGATGGTGGTGCTAAGTGGAATAACCTCAAGGCTTTTGAAGACGCGATTACGCAGCTCATCTTTATTCAAAAAGCACCTGGGACCATCCTGGCTTTAAAGCAAGGGAAGCAGGTAGTTATCTCGCGTGACAACGGCGCTTCGTGGGAAGAAAAAGAACAGAGCCTTCTGCCACTTCCTGCATTCAATAATGATCAAGAACCACAGTCAGCCGACACCGGCGCCCAAAATACTATTTTGGCAGACCAGTATATTCCCGGGCTTTTGTATACCGGTACCAATCAGGGGTTGTACCGTAGTCATGACTACGGCGTTACCTGGGAGGCACTCAATGTTCTCGAGAGCTCAAAGAACTTTCCTATACGCGCTATTGGCGTCAATCCAAAAAACAGCCGCGAAATCGTCTATGTAGCTGGCAGCGCCTTCTACAAATCAACCGACAACGGCTCTACCTGGTCTACTGTTAACCTTCCTATCTCCCGCACGGCCAATATCCTTGAGTACGACCCATACGATCCGAACACGCTGTACATAAAACTCCTTAAATAATCCTGACTACAAATCTATGAAAAAAGAACTCATCGCCATTAAAAAAGAAAACTTCTCGGCCGCACTCGACCACCTACACGAAGAGTGCATGAAGATCCGTACCGGCCGTGCAAACCCAGGTATTGTCGAAAATCTTTCGGTGGATTACTACGGCACCAAAACGCCGCTCAAGCAGATCGCAAACATTTCTATTCCAGAAGCTCGTCAGATTATGATTCAGCCATGGGACCGTGGCGCTCTGCCGGCTATCGAGCAGGCTATCCGCGAGAGTGACCTAGGATTAAACCCAGGAAACGACGGACTCGGCATTCGTTTAGTATTGCCACAACTCACCGAAGACACCCGCCGCGACCTAGTAAAAGTCCTTAACAACCGCGCCGAAGACGCCCGTATCGCTATCCGTAACATCCGCGAAGAAATCTGGAAAGAAATCACCAGCCTCGAGAAAAATGGCGACATCTCTGAAGACGATAAATTCGTTGGTAAGGATATGCTTCAAAAGGAGATCGACGACCTGAACGCTCAGATCGAAGATATGCGTAAGAAAAAAGAGGGGGAAATCATGACCGTTTAATTCACCACTGACCACCGCTATGCTGCTCACCATCCTGCTATTTATTGTCATCCTCGGGCTCCTGGTCTTTATTCACGAACTTGGTCATTTCCTCACGGCACGCTTTTTTGGTGTCAAAGCTGATGAGTTTGGTTTTGGATTCCCGCCGCGGGCCATTGGCGCCGTGTACGACGACGCGACAAAAAAGTACCGCATCGTAAAGGGGAGCGAGCAGGTAACAAGCCCACATACAGTGTATTCACTCAACTGGCTCCCTTTGGGTGGCTTCGTTGCTATTAAAGGCGAGAACGGTAATACCATAGACCCTGACAGTTTCTCGGCCCAGGCTGCCTGGAAGCGCGTACTTATTTTGGCCGCTGGGGTGATTATGAACTTTGCGTTGGCCATTGTGCTCTTCGCAGCAGTTTTTACCCTTGGCATCGAGCGCCCTATCGACGCGAGCCAGGCTAGTCAGTACAAAGACACTAAAATTCAGATCGTCGAAGTCCGTGCAGGTAGCGCCGCCGAATCCATGGGCCTCACCATTGGCGATATCATTCAGAAAGTCGATAAAAAGCCAGTCCAGAGTGTCGAGGAAATCCAGCAAGCTATTCATGCTGAAGCTGGCCAGGAGGTTATCCTTACGGTGAGTCGCTTAGGCGAAGAACATCTACTCAAAGGAACTGTTCCAGCTGAAGGTGCTATTGGGATAGCTCTGACTCATACCGCCACGGTTAAGTCGGGTATTTTCGAGGCTATTGCCCAGGGCGTCAAAACAACCGTCGCAGTTACGCTGGCTATCCTCGGAGCCTTCGGGACACTCATCGCGGGCCTCTTTACAAGCACTGGTGCGCCATCCGGGATGGACCTGACCGGCCCAGTTGGTATTGTCTACATCACCAAGCAGATGAGCGACCTAGGACTTGTGTACATTCTGCAGTTCGCAGCACTGCTTTCGGTAAACCTCGCTATTATTAATGCCTTGCCAATCCCAGCTCTCGACGGGGGTCGCATCTTGTTTGTGATTATCGAAAAACTCAAAGGGAGCCCAATCAAGCGTAGTACCGAGGGAATGATTCACCAGATTGGCTTTCTCCTCCTCATGTTCCTTATGGTCTTTATCACCACCCGTGATGTCCTCAAGTTCGAGCTCCTTCAGAAGCTCGTTGGCCTGTTTAGCTAAACGCCACAGAATCAGCCAGAAACTAGCAGTAGAGATCCCTAAAAACAGCCCTAAAAAAGGCTGTTTTTTAGCCCTCAAAAATGCCACAAACCGACTCTTGACAGACATGAAAAAAGATGCTATTATTATACGTTATTCACTCGAGAGGGGGAGTGACACCAGTAGCGTAATTTATCTAAGTATAAAGTAATGGCAAACATTTCTTTTCTCAGTATCATTAAGAAAAACTTTGGTACTTTGATTTTGACTGGTCTTTTTGTAGCCGCACTTGGCTTCGTAGCACTTATTGTTACGAGTCCTCGTTACGAGGTACGTACCGACTTCTTGGTCAACCAAAACAGTGCCGAAACCAAAGATTACTACACGCTGGCGCGCTCTTCAGATTATATCGGGAAGGTGCTCAGCGAAGTCATCTACAGTGAGAAGTTTATCAACGCTGCTGTCGAAACAGGGAAGGTCAACCAGGCCTCACTGCCATTCGACAAAAGCAAGCGTATCGAGGCCTGGTCAAACATGGTAAAGGTACGTCGCGAAGCTGACCTAGGAATCCTCCATGTTACCGTGCTTTCAGACGACAGCAAGGAAGCACAGATGGTATCAGAGGCTGTAGCTCAGGTACTCCGCGAACGCAATAAAGAATTCTTGGGAACAACTGATGCTGGTGTGGCTGTTTCGATTCTCTCGGGACCAATCACTGACAAGAACCCAAACCTGACAGAAATTCTTACAGTACTCTTGGCCGGTTTCCTCTTTGGATTCATCCTCGCTACTTTCGTTCTGTATGTTCGTAAAGAGCGTCACTGGAAAAAGGCATTAGTATTTAGTGCCTAAACAAAAAAAGTTTTCTGCAACCCCCTCTGTTTTGTGGTCACAACGCCACGGCAGGGGGTTTTGGGGTAGGGGGCGAAATGAGCCAAAAACAGGGCTCAGTAAAGGCACAAACTGCCCCTAGACAGGATTGTTTTTCTATGCTATAATACTATGTTAAGAAAGTGACTAATGGTTTCTTGTGGTTCTTTACATAAAAAAGAAAAAACAGTGTCGTTAAGCACTCTTAGTACTACTTTTAAAAAAGAGTTGTACCAAGAGGGCTGGACGGTAGATGAAGATCGACGGCCTGAGCAGCAATGCTCTAGAGCCATCGGCTCATCCCTCTGGTTCCTCGTGAACCTTTACAAACAATAAGTACTCCGTAAGCATTTATGCAAGCGGAAAAACTATTCAACAACCCAATATAAGGGAGCTCACGCCCTTACGTGAGCACAGGAGATGAACCATGAAAAAGATTTTTCTGGCAGCGCTCGCTGCAATCGTAACGCTGACTGCATCGCCGGCTCTGGCGGGTAGCAATACCCTCAAAGTTGGTGAGGCATCGGTTTCGGTCAAACCGGAAAACTTCCTCGGTATTCCCACGGAAGAACTCCGTGGCGACTATGTTGCACTCCATGTCTCGTATCCCGATAGGGATCCGAGGATGCTCGGGGAAGTTCACCCACTCCGGGTGAGCTACCTCATCTACTCGATGAACATGGAAACGGGTGTCGGTCAGTTCAGTCACGCAGCAATGCTTGGCTACGCTGATTGCGACAACCAGCTCGACTTAGCGGCGGTTATTCCTGGTCTTCGGACCTCGGACGCCAATGTGCGGTCCATCCTGGTTTCAACCCAGGGGAAGCTCGCATACGATTTGGACGGAAGGAATATTGAAGGGTTTAATCCCGACAAGTTCCGGAAGGACGGGGCGTACCGCAAGGAAGTCATGCAGAAGGGAACGTCGACGGCGAAAGCCCAAGATATTCCTGATGCACGATCCGCTTTCGACCAATGGCGCATCGCGCCAGGGGCAGGGGTGGCAACACCCCTGAGTCAAGAGGATGTCAATGTGTTGGCGGTGATGAACCCCAACTACAGTTTTTGGCAAAAGTTCCGCGGTTCGTTCCGCGGTGAAATGTCGCCAGATCTGACAATGACAGCCATTGGTTTCGGGATCGATATCGTAAAGGCTGCTGGAGTCAAGTCCTCTGGGCTCGACTTTGGTTCTTCGATGACTGGTGCAGAAGGAGGTCTTCGGACGCTCTGGATGCAGCAGCTCTTCGTTGAAAAAACGAGCGTTTGTCGCGCTTAAAGAATCCTAGTCGCCGGGGACAACCCAAATTCGGGTGCTCTCGGCGACGAGCTCCCATTCACATTGCCAAAGGAGGCAAAAATGGACTACGAACAGAAAAAGGACCAGATCGCAGGGGGAATTCTCCTCCTCCTTCTGCTCCTCTGTGGGCTTTTGGCTTATGGGCAGTCTTTGGCTGCCTATGGTCAGTCGCTGATCTCGAGTGTTGGCACCGCTTCGGTTGCTACGAAAGTGGCACCGAAGCGGCTGACTCTGACGGCGAAGGTTGTTAATGAGAAGACCATTCTCATTAACGGGGTGCGGCACATCAAGTCCATCTGCAAGGATGGCAAGACGTGCTGGTGTCCGGAACAACCTGCGGCCAAGAAGGTCGTGATCGTCAAGAAGCCGGCTCCCAAGGTCGTGGCTCCCAAGCCGCAGCCGAAGAAGGTGGTGAAGCGGGTCCGCAAGGTCCCTGCTCCGCTGCCGCCCGCCCCTAAGGCGGGTCCGCTGGAAACCTTCACGCCGGTACCTGCTCTCAAGGCGGGTCCGGTGGAATCGTTCACTCCTGTGGCGGTGGCCCCTGCGGAAGCAGAAGGGTACACTCCTGGAGTGGCGATGCCGAAGGCAGAACCCGAGTCGTTCTCCATGTACCGCAAGGGACGCGGGGTGCGCCTGCATGCAGACGCCAATGCGGCAGTCGGCGTGTATGGCAACGGCCTGGGCCGCGGTATGTGGTACTGGGTGGAAGCAATGGGTTGGGTCAAGACGGGTGCAAACACCGAACTTGGCGCCGGCGCTTTCTACTCAGGTGGCCGCTACCATTCGCGTCACGGTGGTTATCGTGGCAAGGAAGGTGGCTTTGGTGTTGAAATTGGCGGACGGGTTTCCGGAACGCACAACTGCACCGACAGCTTTGGTCAGATTAACGACTGTGCGGATGCGACGGAGCTCAAGCTTCGTCACCAACCGAGCTATCGTATGTCTGGCCGCAATAAAGCTGCTGGCTACCACTTCAAGCAGTCTGCTCCGCGTGTCGGCCTGAATCTCCAGCATATCCGCGAGGAAGCTGATGGGGATTTGGTTGGCGCCACGCTGGACGTGTCGAAGGTGCTTGGTGCTCACAAGTTCTCGTCAAGCTACTCTGGTGATCGGGCGAAGAGCCCGCTCTCGGTTGACGCCAGCGTCTTCCACCAGCACAAGCTGTCGAAGGACTGGGACCTCCGTGCAATCGGTGGTCTGTCGTGGGCAAGCTATGATCATCAGCCGTGGCTGCGTGCAGCCGCGGAGTTCCGTTACAAGAACACCGTGATGATCGGCCCTTCGCTAGGTCTCCCCATCGGCAAGGCTTCGGCCTACCGTGGGGTGTCGTGGTCCAAGTTGATCACGCCGGGCGCGTTCATTCGTGCCGAGACCGGTGGTCTTGCGCGTCGGGTTCACGAAAAGAGCCAGCTTCGCAAGTATCGCCTCAGCGACCAAACGGTTGGTGGTGCAACGGTAACGACCAGCGTGGAAGCTAGCGATAGCGACCTGCTGCCGGGATCCGAAACGCCGCTGCCGGTACTGACGGCCGACGGCTCGCAGGTCGCTCAGGCGGCCAGCGAGTAACCTACATTCGCTCGGCGATGGGTAACCTTTAAAACAACGCTGATTCATTTCATCGATGCGCGAAGGGGCCCCTTCGTAAGTTCACTCAAATCTGGACGCTTCTGCCTATGTAGGAGTCAAGGATCACGAACGAAGTGTGGGTAAGCGCTTGCCCGTACAGAGATTGTGTTGAATATCGATTAGAAGAAGCTTATTGTTTCCGGTTCCCATCGCCAGCAATGCTGGCACTGATGCCGCTCTCAAACTCGAGGGCGGTTTTTTCTTTGTATTTTTGGGAGGCCTTTTAAGAATGACTCAAATAGGCAGGTGATTAATGCTTTATTTGAGCCATATATTGCTCTTGACAAGAATGCAATATGGGTGTATACTACTATGTTGACAGTGAGAAGGGAAACCTTTAAGCTGTTAACTACTCTCCTTGGAAGCTCGAGGCTCAAGGGGAACGGGACGATGACTCTCGTTAATTAGTAAGGATAAGCCTTGGTAATTAGAATATTAGTAAGTCATCAAATAGTTTGGAGTGAAACATCATGCGTAAGTTCTTTTCGATCATTGCTGTTGCCACCGCTCTCATTGCCGCGCCGGCCGCCATGGCCCACCCGGGTCACGACGACGACACGGTCATCGATCGCGCCGTTGCCACTGCCAACGCCGACATGGCTTACACTATGCGCGACTATGGCTATGACGACAGCGACATCGGCACCTGCGCGCGCACCGCGAGCGAAAACACGCGCGTCAGCGTCAGCCGCTCGGCCGCCGTCCTGACCTACACCTTCAGCGGCACGGTGCCGACCAAGGTGTCCGTATGGGTCGATCCGCAGGGCGAACGTGGTCGCTGGATCACGGGCGCTCCCCAGGGGAACGTCTATCGCGTCCAGCTGCCCAGCGGTGCCCCGACTCTGGTCGACACCAACTGGCAGTATGGTGCTACCTGGAACCACATTGAATGTGGTGGTAACCGGGATGGTGCTTCTCGCGAAATCCAGCCGGCAGCGCGGCCAGGCCTGCAGAAGGTCTGCAAGCGCGATACGACCACTGGTCGCATCGTCGGCGCCTACCGCGTGGTCACACGCTAAGCTGAACCGCGGGTAACACCCGCATAAAGAGGGGCCTGGATTTCGAATGAGATCCGGGCCCTTTTAACATTTTAGAAGATTTTCTGACTGTACTTTTTGTGCAGTTTTTTGCATAATAGGGGTATATGCATATACATACTCACATTACAGCGGTGCTCCATAAAGAGCGTGAAATTTTTTGGATGATTCTTTTTTGTTTAGGACTTCATTCGGCGCTTGCTGCTTTTGTGCTGACGGCTCCGTGGCTGTATGCAGTATTAGTGTTTCCGGCGGCGGTACTCGCACTCCTGTACCCACGGGCAGGGCTTTTGGCCACGCTGGTGACGGTACTTTTTTTTGAGCGTTTTTTTACGTTGCTGCCACTCATAATCGGCGAGTCGACGTATAAGCTCTACCCACTTGATGTGATGATCGTGGCCACGCTGGTGGGGGCGCTTTTGTATCTGGTGCGGCAGCCGCTGCCAAAAAAAATTTGGCAGACGAGCGATGCCTGGCTGGTGCTCTTTATGGGGTACTGCGTGGCGCTCTTTGGCGTTTCGCTTCTGCTGCTGCCAAATACCGACGCCGGCCTCGCTTTTGGAACCGTCAAGCAGTACGTGTTCTACCCACTAATGGTGTGGCTTATTCCGTTTTTTATCCGTACCAAAGGAGACCTTATTTTTTGGGCGAAGAATATTTTTGCAACGGTGCTTGGTTTGGGTATCTTCTTAGTGATTGGGGTGCTGCGTGGCGGTGGACTCTGGACCGAATACACACCGCTCACTACCAGTGGTGTGCGTCTGATTGCTTTCCCGCATGGGTTCTATGCCGCGCTAGCCTTTTTAACGCTGGTGCTGTGGCACCCAACCTATACGGGGACAAAATTCCGAGCAGGGCAGTTTTTGGCAGCAGGGTCGCTCTTGGCGGTGATGGTGCTGGCTTCGCTCATGCGTCACCTGTGGCTCGGACTCGGCCTCGTCTTTATTGCCTCACTCATATTTTATATGCGTCATCCGTATGGCCTAAAAATGCTCCGTTACTTTGCGCTGCTCTCTGTGCCTGTAGTTGTTTTGGCTTCGGTGTTGTGGTTTTTGGTGGCCCTGATGCCAGACTCGCATCTGGCAATTCGCTCAGAGCAGGTAACGTCGGTCGTGACGGATCGTGTCTCGTCGATTGGGAATAAGTATGACGAGAGTTTGGCTTGGCGTGAGGCTGCTTGGGCGAGCGCTATTAGAGCCTTTGAGAAAATGCCTATCACCGGAATTGGTTTTGGTCAGCAGGTGCCTGTAGAGCTTGGTGGTGACTACCAGGAATACATTGAGGTGCGCGATATTCACAACTCGTGGCTGGCGCTAGTGGTGCAGACGGGGCTTTTGGGAATCATCTTTTTTGGTGGATTTCTCGCGACGCTCCTGTGGCCCCTCTTTGGGTTTATTCGTCTTCGGCGGTACTATGAGGTGCACTTTATCGTGCTGGCGCTGGTAGCATTTCAGACGCTCATCTTTTTGTCACAGCCGTACCTCGAGACAAACCTGTTGAGTATTTGGTTTTGGATAACCTTAGGGGTAGCACGTAGTCTGCCGCATATGGACTGGCAGCGCGAGGGAGTCACCACCGAAGAATAAACCTATGCGCATTGCCTTAGTGAATAAATATCTGTATCTGCGGCGTGGTGCCGAAAAGCACCTGCTCGATGTGGCAACGCTCCTGCAGCAGCATGGCCACCAGGTTTCTTTTTTTGGTATGCAGCACCCTAAGAACGACGCTGATTTTTTAGCTATACCAGACGCCGTTACGTCTGACGTATTAGTAGGGTATGTGGGGTACAACAAAAACGATAGCTCGCTGCGGCAGCGCTTGGTTGGTGTGGGCAGGATTTTTTGGTCGTTCGAAGCTGGCCGTAAAATGCATCGCTTTTTAGAAACAGAAAAACCAGACGTGGTACATATTCATAATATTTACCACCAGCTTTCGTTCTCAATTTTGAGGGCTACTAAAAAGGCGGGGATACCAGTGGTGATGACTGTACACGATTACGCAGCGATCTCGCCAGACAAGGACGCCTATTATCCAGAGGTGGGCAGTGCTTACTGGAAATTCTTACGTATACCGAAGTATAACTTTACTAAGCGGCTGCTTTTGGTATTACGGGCTTATTGGGAGCGCTTTTTGGGTGGCTATCAAAAGTACGTGAGCGTCTTTTTGGTGCCGAGCCAGGTAGTGGCCGATGCCTTTATGGCAGCGGGTATATCGCCCGAAAAATTGGTGCTTTTGCCGCATTTTTACCAGGCACCAGTCATGGAGGGTGCTACCACATTAAACCTCCCACAAAACACCCCAGAACGCTATTTTTTGGCCCTTACAGGCGCCTCTGCCGAGAAGGGAACCCCATGGCTTGAAGACGTCTGTATGGCCCTGGGAGCCCCTTTGGTGATTTGTGGCAGCATAGAGCCTGGCTACGCTAAAAAGCCCCAAGATGGTGGGGTAGTCTATGTTGGCCACAAAACAGCAGCCGAACTCGAAGCCTATTGGCAGGGTGCTGTAGCAGGAGTCAGCGCTTCGCGCCTGCCAGAAACCTTTGGTCTTGTTGCCCTCGAGAGCTTGGCGCACGGAAAACCGTTTGTGTGTTTTGACGCGGGCGCCTACAAAGAAATTGTGCGCCAGGGACAAGACGGCATAGTAGCCCAAACAGAGGAAGAATTTACAGCCGCACTGGCTGCTATCTGGAACAGAACAAAAGCGTATGATGCGGAAGCACTGCGAGCATCAGTCGAAGCGCGCTTTGGAAGTGAACAGTATGTAAAGCAGTATGAGAAAGTACTCAGTAAAGTGATTGTAGAAAAAACAGCGTAGCGTATTTTTGTTAGCGTACCTTAATACGAGCATCAAGACACAGGAAACCCTCCCTCGTGTCTTTTTTGATAGCGATGAGTGGATTGATATCAAGCTCGGTAATCGCCGGGACGTCTATGGCGAGCCGTGACAGTGCCAGGATGTGCTGCGAAAGAAGCGCAAGGTCGATGCCATCCTGACCGCGAACACCTGCTAGTAGGGGGTAGCTTTTGAGTTCACGCAGGAGCGCTTCGGCATCAGCTTCTGCAAATGGCGAAAAGCGTGACGCAACGTCCTTGAGTATCTCGACATAGATACCGCCCATACCAGCTACTACTAAAGTGCCTAGGCCAGGTTCTTCTTTAAGCCCTAAAAGAATTTCTGTTCCTTGTGGTGCCATCTCGGCTACCAGGATACCCTCGATGTGCGCTTTGGGGGCAGTGGTGGCAAGTGTCTTGAGGAGGCTGGCGTAGCTCGTGAAGAGATCTTCGGGCGCTACGTTCAGTACGACGCCACCGACGTCTGATTTATGAATGATGTCGGGCGAGATAACTTTCAGGACGAGTTTTGTGCTGCCTTCGAAAAAAGTTTTCGCCACTGGAATTTCGTCGGGCGAAGAGATGATGCATGTTTTTGGAAAGGTAAAACCGTAGTGCTCGAGGAGGGCTCTGGTAGCAGCTTCTGGTAGGTAGTCGTTCTTGGTTTGACTCAGTGCTTGTTCTACAGCTTCTGGTAGAGTGGCACGACTTGGAGCTGCTTCTTTCGCTGCGTTGCTATTTTTTTGGGCTGCTGCTTCGAAAGTTTTTTTGTGTTCGGCAACGCGAGCGAGTGACCCCAAGGCAGTAGCAGCTGCTTCGGCAAAAGAAAGCGTCGCAATTTTATGCTGCGTCAGAATTAACTTTGCCTTTGTGAGGGTTGGTCCATCGGTAAGAACAGCTACCAAAGGTTTTGTGCTGTTCTTTTGAATTTCTCTGATTACCTCAGCAGTTTTTTCGCCTTCGGTCATAGCCTGTGGAGTGATAATCACCAAGATCATATCGACGCCAGGGTCGTTTGCGGCAACGCGCAGAGCCTCGGCGTAGCGGTTGGCGGGGGCGTCACCCAAAACATCGATAGGATTATGAATCCCCGCAGCCGCTGGCAGATTTTGTGATAAGACAGAAGTTGATGCCGCCGAAAGCGTTGCGAGCACGAGGCCAGCTTCGACGGCGGCGTCAGTTGCGAGCACGCCCATGCCACCAGCATTGGTAATGATAGCGAGTCGGTTCCCGGTAGGTAGGGGATTTTGAGAAAACACTGTCAGGAGCTCGACGAGGTGCTCGAGGTTTTGAGCGCGCAGAATACCCGCTTGGGTAAAGAGGGTATCATAGGCATGATTACTGCCGGCGACGGCCCCAGTATGCGAGCTTGACGCACTTGCTCCGCTGGCAGTGGTCCCAGACTTCAGTGCGATGAGTGGCTTTGGTGGATTATGTAGCAGCGCTTTTTTCCCAAGCTCAATAAGTCTTGGTGCGTCGTGTAGGTCTTCGGTGTAAAAAGCGATAAGTCGAGTCTCGGGGTCTTCGATAAAGTAGTCGAGGAAGTCGGCTTCGGCAAGGACGGCTTTATTTCCAATGCTCACCATATGGGCGTACCCCAAAGAGTTTTGTGTCGCGTCGAGGGTAGCAGTGAGGAGAGCGCCACTTTGCGAGAAAAAGCTAATACCACCAGGCAGCGCCAGTGTCTTGGCAAATGATGCATTGAGGGCGCGCGAAGGATGCAGAAACCCGAGGCAGTTGGGCCCCAGAAGGGTGATGTGGTACTGGGTAGCGATGCGGTGGACTTCAGCTTCGAGCGCCTGGCCAGTCTGACCAGCTTCTTTAAAACCAGCCGAAATAATAATGGCATTCGTGATCCCAAGTTCGCCCGCCTCGGTGAGAATCTGCGGCACGATAGCAGCGGGCACCACAATGAGTACCAGGTCTATGGACTGGTGAATGGCACTCAGCGAAGGATAGCAGGGGACTCCGAGGAGTGTGTCGGCTTTGGGATTCACAGGAAAAACCTTACCGGGAAAGTGCTCGCCCAAAAGGTTTTGAACAATGATATGACCCACTGCACCGGGGGTCGTGGAGGCGCCCACCACCGCGACAGAGCGCGGGTTAAAGAGTTCCGTAAGAGACATAGAGGAAATGTGATTTTTGTATGAGTTTTCTTTTCTTCAGTATAGAGAAAATGATGACTTCTGACCACTCTGGGCATCCCTTGAACATGTTGTAATTTCTATGATCTCAGATTTGACAGAATCCCAAAAATCTGCTACTATTCACCGTTAATTATTTAACCAATAAGTGTATATGCAACAGGGCTATTTTACGGCTCAAAAAAAGGCATTTTTAGGAGTGGCACTCTTGGTGTTTTTGGTGCTCCCAATTGTCTCTTTTGGAGGGTCAGATACGGTGTACGTAGACGGGTCAGCCAGTGGTACGCAGGACGGATCTACAAAGAACCCGTACAAAACCATTGGCAAGGCTTTAGATAAGGCAGGTAAGGGTGATGTGGTACGCGTGAAGGCTGGTACGTATAAGGAAAACGTGACTATTCCTCAGGGCGTAAAGCTGATGAGTGATAGCGAGAACCGTGACAGTGTGACGATTAAGTCAAAGAATGACGAAAAGCCAACCGTGACCATGAAGAACGGATCAAAGCTTTCTTCGGTAACGATTAAGGAAGGTCGTCATGGGGTACGTGTTGCCGCTGATGCAAAGGCCAACATTTACAATGTGACCATCAAAAATGCAGTGCGTGATGGTATTCATGCTGATGCTGCTGCCGTGAATGACACGAAACTTTTGACCATCGACAAGGTATACAGTGCTAAGAATGGTATGGCTGGTATCTATAGTGAATCACGTAAGATTACTATTTTGAACTCAGATATCGACTCGAACAAGCTCGACGGAATTGATCTGCAGGGACGGAACAAAGCCTGGATCGAAAACGTACGTAGCCGTTGGAATCGCTCGAGTGGCCTGAAGGCCGTGGTAGATGGTTCGACTATCACCGCTAAGAGTTCTGACTTTCGCAATAACGGGCAGGCTGGTGTCGAAGCTATCAGCAATGGTGGCAACGGAAGTCTGACCGTAAAGAAGGGATCGATCGTTGGAAACACCAGCTACGGAGTAGCGAAAGTACAGCGAGCCGGAACCTTCAAAGGATTGTTCCTTGGAGATGGCGTAAATAAGATCAAATTCCGTGATAACGGAAAAAGCGAAGTTTCACCGCTGCTGCGGAGCTTCTAGGCATACTGCATGTGCCCGGCTCCCAGTGAGCCTCTGTGGAAATATTTAGGGGGTACCTCTTGTGAGGTGGGTGTATGGGAAAGAAGCTACTTCTGCTAAAAGAAGGCTAAAATAGCTTGTTTCCCACCACTTTCTTCTCAGAAAGACGCTGCTTTGGCAGTATTGACATATTCTCAAAAATGTGATAATATACTCTGTTATATCAGAAAGGTATTTTTTGAGGATAACTACAAAACGCTATGAAAATTGCATTTATCGGACAAAAAGGAATCCCAGCCAAAAGCGGTGGTGTTGAAAAGCACGTTGAGCAAATCGCCGTACGTTTAGCTAAGGAGGGACACGAAGTTGTGGCCTATGTTCGTGATAGCTATGTAGACAAAACTTTGATGGAGTACCAGGGTGTGAAGTTGGTACACATGCCAAGTATTGCTACCAAGCACTTGGATGCGATCACTCACACGTTTGTGGCAACACTGCACATTCTGACTCAGAAGTACGACGTAGTGCACTACCACTCTATCGGACCAAGTCTCCTCGCTTTCATTCCGCGTATCTTCAAGCCAAGTACTCGTGTAGTTGCTACGTTCCACAGCCGTGATTATTTTCACCAGAAGTGGAGTTTGTTTGCTCGTACCGTGCTTCACTTTGCTGAATGGTTGGTATGTATGGTACCGGAGCGCACAATTGTTATCAGTGAGACGCTGCGTGACTATGCCGAAAAGCAGTACAACAAAGAATTTGATTTCATTCCAAACGGAGCCGAAGTAGCTACCGAAGAAGACCCAGAATTGCTTCGCCAGTGGGGACTAAAGTCGGGACGTTATGTACTCCTCCAGGGACGTTTGGTAGCTCACAAGGGTGTGCACTATGCCGTAAAGGCTTTCCAGGAACTCGAGAAAATGAGCAAGTTGCCAAACAACTTTAAGCTCGTGATCGTAGGAGGAAGTGCTCACACTGACGAGTACGTACAGTACCTGAAGGTACTGACTGAGAACGACGAAAACATCTTGATGCTCGGTGAGCGTACAGGTATTGAAATGAACACTTTGTGGAAGAACGCTGCTCTTTTCGTGCAGCCATCAGAAGACGAAGGTCTTTCACTCTCGCTCCTCGAAGCTATGGGACACGGACTTATGCCGATCGTCTCGAGCATTCCTGCAAACCTCGAAGCTATCCAGAATGGATCGGGAGTTTCGTTCCCAAACAAAAATGTTGCCGAGCTGACAAAGCTTTTGGCTTACTACGTAAACAACACCGAAGAGCGTGCTGTCATTGCTGCTAAGGCAAAAGAGCGTGCTGAGACCGTGTACAGTTGGGACGCTATTGCTCACCGTACCTACGGGGTATACCTGAAGGCGCTTGAGGCAAAGGCTGGTCACATGAACGTAGTCAACATGAGTAAGGTAGCAGTAAAGTAAATGAATATGCAGAAAAGGAACCTTCCAATACGGATGTCGTTATGGACACTAGCCCTCTTCGGGGGGCTCCTTTTCGTGTCAGGACTCTTTTGGCTTGATGGCCATATGGGGTACCAGGCCGAAAGCGTGATTGTTGTCCACGATACCCATGGAGCAGCCGGCGATGCCGTACTTGCAAAGAGCGTAGCAGGGATGAAGAATACGGATCAGTTTATGCGTCGGACCCTGGGTTCGAGTCGTGTGACGGAAAGTGATGTGGCTCAGCAGACTGCCCGAGAACAGCTGACGCTGTTGGTGAAAAAAGTATCGGTCACGAATGATACAGAGAGTGGCATTATTCACGTTACCGCAACCCTGGGCGATGGCGATACCGCAACGCTTTTGGTGAATGAGAGTGTTGAAACGCTGATGCGTATGACGCGCGCGACCTACAAGGATGGTGTAACAATTGAGGAGCTTGATGAGCCAGTAGTGACGAATGCAATTTTGTCGCCATGGCAGCTTCTTGCTAAGAGCGTGCTTACGGCCTTGGGGCTGATGCTTCTTGGAATGCTTTTTCTGGGGCTCTTTGGATCTCTGATCCAGCGCTTCCGTAATCGAGGAAAGAAAGCTGTGGGTGAAGATGTCTCGCGAGACGAGCGCTTCGTGCCGCAAAAAATTGATGCAAATTTTCTATTACCAGATCAGGAGACAACCGAAACGGAAGTTGCTACAGAAGAACATCATGATGAAACATTGGGAGTAGTAGCGGTACCGCGTAAAGCGAGTGATGTTTTGCAGGAAGCTGTCTATGGAAAGCCAGTAACAGGACTTCAGTCGGTATCAGTAGCAATGGAAGATCTACCTTTTACTTTTGAAACCGGAGAACCTACCAAAGAAGAAGCGCCAAAAGCAGAGACGGTGACGGTTACTCCAGAGACTGTAGCTACTGTAGTAGAAGAAGTAGTACCGAGCACACCAAGCGAACCGAGTGTTGAAGAATACAAGAAACGACTAAATGAACTTCTGTCGCAGAAGTAAAAAAGCTATGCTAGAATGAAAGGGTTAATAGCCCTTTTTTCTATGGCACAATTTCATCATCTCCGAGAGCATGGTACTGCAGGTACCAGACAAAAGAAAACTCAAAAACGCTGGCCCTGGATAGTGGGGGCAGTGTTTTTACTCGTAGGGTTATTTGCTGGTTGGAGCATCTACAACGGTACGTATGGAGTTGGGTTTTTTAAGACAGCGGTAGCAGTGACACCAGGTAATGGTGAGCGTAAACAAGATTACGAAACGTTACTTGCCTTAGCACAGAGCGTTCTTGATACCAAGGGGCAGATAAAAACGTACCTTGTCTTGTTTCAGAATAATATGGAACTCCGTCCTGGAGGCGGTTTTATTGGTTCTTTTGGTATTTTAAAAATTCGTGACGGAGAGGTGGTAGATTTGCAGATTCATGATGTGGTGAATGTTGATTTTCGGGTACCTTACAATGTGGAGGCACCATACCCAATGGAAAGTACAATTGGGGTGAAGGAGTGGAGTTTTCGTGACTCAAATTTCTCGCCGCATTACCCAGAGAATGTGAAGCAGGCAGAATTTTTTTATAACAAATTTGGTGGCGAAGAAAAATTTGATGGAGTGGTGGCTATTACCACGCATGTTTTAGAAACAGTTCTCGAGGTTACGGGGCCAGTTTCGGTAGAAGGATTCCCAGGGACGTATGATTCGAAGACTGGCGTGATTGAACTGGAACGTCAGGTAGAAAAATCATACGTTGACCAAGGGATTGTTCGTGGTGAACGCAAAGCTTTTATGAAAGATTTGGCCGATGGAATTCTTACAAAGGTGAAGTCATTGCCGCTGGGTGAAAAGTACCGACTCTTCGAGCTTCTACTGGCAGATATGCACGCGAAAGATGTACAGGTATTGTTTGATGACCCGAAGCTTCAGGAAACGGTAACGGCAAGTGGCTGGGATGGGGCTATGAATAGCACTTGGCAGAAGGATTATTTTATGGTGGTGGATGCTAACCTAGGCGCTTTTAAGAGTGATTATTTTATTCACCGTACCTACAGTTATGAGCTTGACACCACGGTGTCACCGGCTCGTGCGAAACTGACAGTTACGTATAATCATACAGCCAAGGAAAAGGACTGGTTAGTGAAAGATTATTTAACATACTTGCGTGTGTACTTGCCGAAAGGGGCCTTTGTGGAGAGCGTTACCGAGAATACCGATGAGCCACGCTATGGGGAATTTTTGAACAAAAAATTTGTGGGGTATGTAGTGAGGGTACCACTTGGAACCACGAAGAGCACGACCGTCACTTACACCTTGCCAGACGACATTTTGAAGAACTATGATCTTCTTATGGAGCGTCAGTCAGGCATTAAGCCGGACACAAAAGTTGTTGTAACGCTGAAAACAAAAGAGGGCGTAACCACGAAGGAGCTGGTACTAAACCGCAACACCAAATTGAGCGACATACAGAGTAAGTAACCGCATGAAGCAAAAAACAGCCCTGGGACTTTTACGAGCGGGCCACAATATTTTTTTGACTGGTGAGCCAGGAGCTGGGAAGACGCATACGATTAATGAGTATACGGCGTATTTGCAGCGGAAGAAAATTGCGTATGCGGTAACAGCTTCGACTGGTATTGCGGCGACGCACATTGGTGGGGCTACCATTCATGCCTGGAGCGGTATTGGCATTGCTCAGGAGCTTGACGAAGCCAGTCTGAAAAAAATAACGGGCACGAGTCATATTGCAAAAAGAATTCGTAAAACGAGTGTGCTGATTATCGATGAGATTTCGATGCTCGACGGACGAGTACTCGATTTGATTGAGGTAATTTGCCGGACCGCGAGGCGCTCGACGCTGCCGTTTGGTGGTATGCAGGTGGTGCTTGTGGGGGACTTTTTTCAGTTGCCGCCAGTACGAAAAGGAAAAGATGATTTTTTGTATGCGTTTGAAGGGAGCGCTTGGCAGTGGCTTTGCCCGGTAGTGTGTTGCCTCGATGAGCAGCATCGTCAGGCAGATAAGAGTTTCTTGGCGCTGCTTCGGGCAATCCGTCAGGGGACTATCGAAGATCACCACTACGAAGCGCTGCGGGCTGCTTTTCCAGAGAGTGAAGA
>CAZCQJ010000009.1:26371-27309 GCA_964500865.1 uncultured Bdellovibrionales bacterium
GTGTTAATAATATATGCCCTTGAAGACGACACGACTCTATTCGCATAACACCGATGTTGATAGTTTAAATAGTAAGGAGCTTGGTACGCTGACTGGACATGTATTTCGCTACACCATGCAAGAAACGGGTGTGCCAAAACTCACCGAGGTATTGCGTCGGAACTGTCTTTCGCCAGAAATACTTGAGCTGAAAATTGGTGCTTTAGTTATGTTTACCAAAAATAATCCGAGTAGTGGCTACGTGAATGGGACTCAGGGGACGGTGGTGTCGTTTGATGAGGCGACCAAGTTACCGGTAGTCAAAACTGTGCAGGGGAAAAAGGTGGCGGTACTGCCCATGGACTGGGAGCTCTATGAGGGCGAGGTGAGTGTGGCGAAGGTGACGCAGTTGCCGCTCCGGTTAGCCTGGGCACTCACGATCCATAAAAGCCAGGGGGTCAGTTTGGACCGAGCCATTATGGATTTGTCGAAAGTTTTTGAGTATGGTCAGGGTTATGTGGCGTTGTCGCGTGTGCGCAGCTTGAAGGGGATAACCCTATTAGGAATGAATAACCGAGCGCTCGAAGTGGACCCACGAAGTAAAGCGTTTGATGTGCTGGCCAAAGAGGCGTCTGCTGAGGCTGCTGCTGCTTATGGGGCACTGACTCCTACAGAGCGTAAAAAACAGGAAGAAAACTTTGTGCTTATCTCTGGCGGCAGCCGTGTTTGAAATAGCCCTCTAAACACGGTATACTGGGGATATATGCGATTTGATATTATCTCACTGTTTCCCGAGGCGCTGGAGACGTACACTGGTGCGTCTATTTTGCGGCGTGCCCAAGAAGCGGGCTTAGTAGAGGTACATACATACCAACTTCGTGATTTTGCTTTTGATAAACACAAAACCGTAGATGATACGCCGTATGGTGGCGGTGCGGGCATGGTACTCAAAATAGAGC
>CAZCQJ010000010.1:0-611 GCA_964500865.1 uncultured Bdellovibrionales bacterium
GTACCAGGATATGATCCTGAAAACCCGGATTTACCTTCACATTGAAAGCTTTCAGTAGGTCCTCGGAACGATCCACTCCCGAAGAATACCATTGCGAACACACCTCTACCGGTGCCTGCGTTGTCGTCAATTCCATCGTCTTTCTCCTTCTTTCTTCTACCAATACTTTTGGGTTAATCTCGCTGCACCAACAAAACAAAAGATTAACCAAGAAAACTCTGTTGCAAATCGAGGGCTATACCAAATTAATGCAATTCCAATAAGTATTCCCAGGAGCAAAGCGCACACGAAGCGCATCCTGTGTTCCCGAGAAACCGCAACTACTGAAACTTCATGAGTCGTCTTCAGCTTATAGCGGAAAACGATCATGATGCCATAAAGGGTCACCCCACCCCAAGCTGCACTAAGAAACGCCTGGCTCGTATCAAGAACCCCTTCAAGTGTCCTATCCCCCACAAACCTATGGTATGCTAAAACGATTCCCCAAGAAAGACCCATAAACGCAATGACCGGCATCAAAATACGCTTCCATTTGGGTTGTTGTAAGACCATCTCTTTATCCTTTCAACTTAAAGAACGTGACTGCACTCTAGCTATTTTTAGTATTTCTG
>CAZCQJ010000010.1:621-22909 GCA_964500865.1 uncultured Bdellovibrionales bacterium
CTCTGTATACTACCCAGAAAGCGACTCCCTGTCAAGCACAAAAATTGCTTTTTTAAGCCAAATATGGCAGAGTAAGGGTACCAATATGTCTACCTTAGCTACCAACAAACGGGCCCGGTTCGATTACGAACTCAAAGAAACCTTTGAGGCGGGCTTAGTTTTAACCGGAAACGAGGTAAAATCCGTAAAAATGGGGCATGTGAGCCTAAAAGGTACCTTTGTAACCGTCAAAGGAAGCGAACTCTACCTGACGAACGCCCTAATCTCCTTCTATCCGCACGCCCACAAAGACAGCAAAAGTGGCTACCAAGAAACCGCCCCCCGCAAGCTCCTCCTTAAAAAGAGTGAAATCCGCTCTCTGATTGGAAAATTTCGCCAAGAAGGCTTGACATTAGTACCTATTCGCTTGTATACTAAGAAACAACTTGTGAAACTTGAATTTGCCGTGGGAAAAGGAAAAAAAGAGTTTGACAAGCGGCAAACCCTCAAAAAACGGGCAGCGGACCGCGACATGCGCAGCGCTCTCCGGAGACGATAACATTTACTAGACCATCCGCGTTCGCATCTCTCTTTTCTCTAGGGTTTTCTCTGGACTGAGTGAAACGAACGGGGGCTGTTTAGACTCGACAGCGTGTACTTTTATAATATGCAAGCCGACCCTGAAGCATGGTCGCTAATCTGGCTTCACGATGATAATTGCAAACTTCATCTCAAACGCAAAGAAGACTCTTGCTAACGCATTTGCCCCTTCTTTTGCTCCTGCTCTCGCCTAATCGCGAGTGCCATCAAAGCCCTGACGCCTGATACGGGAACCTTTGGTGTTATATTATCTGGCCGACACCGTTCTCTTCTTTTTTCAAGAATGACTGTTGCTTGCTGAAAAAAGCTTCTCCTTGGTTTTTGGCCCGCTTTGAGCCAAAGAGATGAACTTAAAAGCACGGCTACGCTTGTAGAGTATTATGGAAAAACACGAACTGGACATGGGTGCAATTCCCATCAGCTCCACTTTATTACCGTCTGAAGTGAGTGAAACAAAAATGATTTTTGTTTCCGAACGAAGAAAGGTAACAACGGGTAAATACCCATTATAAGGACAACAAAATGAGACGACGAAGGCACAATCGGCCAAAGCCAAAACCACAAGTCAAACTCCGCTTGCGTATTAACGAGCAAATTCTGGTACCAGAAGTGCGCGTTATCGACAGCCACGGTGAAAACCACGGGGTTATTCCTATCGCTCGCGCTCTCGAAATCGCTCGCGAACAGGAAAGCGACTTGGTAGAAGTTTCTCCCCTGGCGAATCCTCCTGTTTGTAAAATTACAGACTACGGAAAACTCCAGTATCAAGAAGCCAAGCAGGACCAGCTGAAAAAAGCGAAGCAGAAAAAAGTAGACACCAAGGGTATTCGCCTTGGATTCCGTACCGATAAACACGATCTTTTCTTTAAGAAGACCCAGGCAGAGAAGTTTTTGCTGAAAGGTCACAAGGTACGAGTCGAACTCTGGCTCCGCGGTCGTGAGAAGGCCATGCTCGACAAAGCAAAGGAAAATCTGGTAGAATTCCTCGCTACCATCCAAGTACCCGTAAAGTACGAGGAAGAGGTCAAGAAGAGCCCACGTGGATTTAGTGCCCTGATTGTAGCTGAATAATAATAACTCTATGAAGCAGAAGACGAAGAAATCATTAGTAAAGAAGATTAAGGTAACCGGAACTGGTAAGATTACCGTACGGGCTACTGGCCAGAACCACTACAACAGTCGTGCTACCGGCAAGCAGACTCGCAGCAAGCGCGGTGACCAGGGCGTCTACCCAGCAGTTGAGAAGAACATCCAGAAAGCTCTCTCTATCTAATCTATCCGAAAACCGTAACCCCCTAATTTACACGTAATAGTATGACAAGAATCAAACGCGGCGTCATGACCAAAAAGCGCCACAAGAACCTTTTAAAGAAAGCTAAAGGATACCGCTGGGGCCGCAATAACCTCTTCCGTAAAGCGAAAGAAGCGGTTATCAAAGCTGGTGTATATGCTCACCGTGACCGTCGTGCCAAGAAGCGTGATTTCCGTAGCCTCTTTATCACTCGCCTCAACAACGCCGTTCGTTTGCACGGCAGCACCTACCGCGCTTTCATTGACCTGATGAGTAAAAAGAATATTGCGCTCGACCGTAAAGTTCTCAGCCAAATGGCAGTCGAGAATCCAGGAGTCTTCAAAAAATTCTTCGAGGAAGTAAAATAAATCTGTCTTTCAACAAAAAACCAGGCTCCAACGAGCCTGGTTTTTTGTTATTATTCTTTTCGCTTTAACGCCGATTTCGGACCAGAAGCAGCGTACTGATAATACATCCCATCAGGAGTACGCCTCCAGCATCAATGGCAACGTCACGCATATACGCTCCACGAAAAGGAGTAAACATCTGATGAAGCTCATCGACAACACCATATGCGATAGAAAAAATCATGGCGACACTGAGGAGCTTCCAGAGCGATTTACGATATGTCAGACTAAGGAACTGAAACGCGAATAACGTGAGTACAGTATATTCAAAAACGTGCGCGCCCTTACGCTCGATCACCAACCAAGCTGGTGGCTCGTAGTACCAGTACCCACCAGGAATACTCGAGAAAAAGAAAATCACTGCCATCCAAAAGAGCACTAGTCCACCCCACATCAGTGGTGACTGGAGGAGTTCTTGGAGTACAGCGCGAAGAGCCTTTGAGTTATTCTTAGTGGCCATGCGGCTTATTCTTACGCTCAGCAATATCGTGAATCAAATGAAAGAGCGCAAAAAAAGGTAACCACAACCAAAGCGTCTTCTTAAGAAGATCATCGAGAAAACTATCGAGGTTGTGAACAAAAAGGGAAATCATAGAAGTTCATGTTTTGTGTGGTGGTCTGGTGCGATCTCGTAAATAACATCTTTCTTCTCTACTATTATACGCCAGCCATTCTCTTCGGCAAGAGCTTTAAGGTTCTGATTTGGATTAAAAGCGATTGGGTGCTCCATATACTGTAAAAAGCTCGCATCAGACTCAGTGTCTCCGATGCCGTATGAATCCGCCAGAGAAAACTCATGTTCCTTAATAAACTCCTGCACTACCTGCCCCTTGTGGCGGACTGGCGCAGAAGTTTCTTTGCCGGTATAGTAGCCTTTGGCATCCTTCTCGTAGACTGTTCCTAAAGCCACATCAAAATGGAGGTATTCACGATTATACTCTTCAACAATCTCGTGTGGTGAGCCCGAGATCACCATCAGAAAATAATTCTCGGCGCGCAACTTGGCAATGAGTTTCTCGGAAAACACATAGGTACGCTTAGCATGAAACGGGATCACAATCTTCGCGGCCTTTTTTACGTCGTCTTCGTGCACCCCCACAATGTGCTGGTCGTACATGGTTACCAGGGCTTTGCGGTAGTCTTCGTAGGTGCCTTCGTGTTCAATCCAGTTTGTGTAAATCGTCGTTAGCTGGTCACGCACTTCTTTGGGGAATACCTTGAGCCACGCCAACTCGTTAATGAGTTCGAAGTGGAGGTTCTTGCGGAAGATGGTTCCGTCAATATCAAAAATAGCGAGTTTTGTTTTCTTCATATCAGTACTTTTTCTATGTTTGTAGTGTAGCATAAAAAAATCCCCTCCCGTGCGCTGCAAGGGAGGGTACCATTCAAACCGCAGGGTCCAAGACCAGAGACAGGGGCCTCAAGTTCCAGAGCGTCTGCGAACACCGAGGAACCGATGAAACGGCATTGCTCGTCGAGGATCGGAAAGTTTTACACCCCTACCTTCTTCGCCCGCGAATAAAACCATAATTCCGTCGCGGTTGCCATAATTGGCTACCGTTCCACTTCCTGCGATCGGCGAATGTTCCTGTTGTTCAGGAAATTGTTCTCCGAAAGAAAGCAAGTGACCGCTTTCAGCGGGCAAGAAATTTTCGGCTTCCATTTCACGATGCGCGTCATCCCTGAATGGATTATCGAAAAGCTTCCACTCCCACTCGCCGACTTGATCGGCGGTAACAGGGAATTTCTCTCCCGTCAGGTCGGGCTCAACCCAACCATAGTTGCCACGCTCAATGTGCGTAGCAAAAGTGATACCGGAAGCGACCATCAAAGTCTTTGTCATCTCTCACTCCTTTTGAGCCTATCCGACTCTCTTTAAGCTATCTCCACTCCCTGGAGATGGGGGTTCGTCCTTAGTTAAAGAACTAACGTTACATTTTAGCACAGATCCGTGTCAATGTCAATACCTATTTTGGCCTTAATTAGCTACTTCTAGAGCACTCTGAATCTGGTATAGCGCAATACCGGTAGCCACCGATACATTCAGCGAATTCTTGGCGCCGTGCATGGGGATTTCGTACAGGGCGTCACAGAGTGCCTGAAGCTCTTCGGGGATACCCATGACCTCGGTACCGATAAGCAGCGCTACTTTGGTACTCTCCACTGGTGTACGGTAATCCACAGCTCGCTCTGCCTGCTCGAGGCCAATCATTTGGTATCCTGCTTGCTTAAGTTCGGTTATCACAGTCGTCACCTCACCTGTAGCAAAGGGCACTTCTGCTTCGGCACCCAAAGCAGTTTTCTGTAGGTCTTTTTCGGCCCGCGAAAGATACAGTTTGGTAGCCTTTGGCGGCACCAGCGTGTACCCGGTAAGAAAAATCTTCTCTACCCCAGCACCACTCGCGGTACGAAACAGCGCCCCCACATTGTGAGCACTGCGAATATCGTGAGCAATAAGCACAAGGCTCGTATTTGATTCTGCCGTCTGTTTCATATACTACGGGTACTGCTGAAAAAGTTTACGAGCGGTATCCCACAGACCTGGATAGTCTTTTTGGGTCTTTACATAATACCACCACTCCCCACCCCACAGGTAGATATCAGGGAACCCTAAGCGCTGTGCGTACTGCACATTTTCGAGAAGCTTACGCTCGTCCATGGTTTTAAACTGCTCCTCGAGCGGATAATTTGCCACCCAGCCAGGGGCCCATGGTTCAGCCTGGAGCTCGATAACCAGAAAGTTTTTTTGCGGCGTCAGCACCTTTACTAAAAGTGTTTTTAAGTGGAAAAAAGCCGGCGAAATCGGGTACGTGACATATCCCAAACGACGCTGATAAATATGCCGGTAGAGCGTGGTTCCAAAAACATCCCCGCGCTTGGCAGCACGCACCCAGAGCGAAAGCTCGCCGCTGTCGGTTACCAAGACTGGCCGATTGTCTAAACTTTTCACTAAGGCGACTTCTTTTTCGAGAAAGGTTGGGTCGAGCGGTGGACACTCTCCAAACTGACTGAGGAAGGGTTCGTTTTCAACCTGCCACATAACGATCTCTTCATGCCCCCGGTAGTGTTCCACCGTTCTCTGTAGATGCATCAGGAGCTTCTCCTCGCGGTTGGCAGTCGCTGCAGCGTCTTCGCCTTGGGCCCAACCCGGAATGTGACATTCTGGCCAACGCGGCACACGCTGCCCAATCGAGAGGATGACCTGACCCTGATGATTTGCAATCGTATCAAGCTGCCAGTCAACCTTACTGTAATCAGGCTGTCCTTCGGTGACTTCGACTAAATCCCAGTATACCGGCAAGCGCCACTGCTTAATCTGTAAGTCCTCGAGCTGTGCCAACAGAGTTTCTTGCCAGTTAAGCCCAAGGGCCTCAGCATAGCGGTACGAAAAAGTCATTCCCAAACGTACATCCTGGCGTACCTCGCCCACCGGTAAGTTTACCAAGACGAACCCAGCCAGGGCGAGCCCGGCTATCCCAACAATGATACTGGCGAGAAAACGAAGTGGCTTGTTCATGATGGTTTTTTATTTAAGGATAAGACCGGCCTGTGACAGAAAGTAAAATCCAATCACAATGGCACCCATGGCTACAATTTTCTGTGTCCAATCTCGTGCATCCAATCGATGCGGAAAAGAATGCGGAAATACCCTCACAAAAGGAACCATCAAGAGCAAGATAAATACGTACTGCATGCCACTAAGCGCCTGCACCAATGATGTTGACCCCAGTGATATAGCATAAATAATAAGAAAACTCCCTGCCCCAGCGGTTGCTTTATTAAACACAAACAACGCTAAGAGGCGTATGTTTCGTTTTTTTCCCTGGTGTGACTTCGCCTTTGTTTGATGGACTAAAATTTGTTTTCGAAAAACTGGGAACAGCAGAAATGTGAACGCACCCAGAAAAGCGCCGACACGTGACCACACCACGCCATTCACAAAATTCGTCTCTTGGTACCCAACTTTTAAGAGTAAAAAATACACCCCCAGAAGGAAGCCTGATAAAAATACCGAGACTGGGATATGGTCACGCTTACTAAACGGCAGATCGACAGCAATAAAGAATCCTCCCAGGACAAGAAAGAGGAGTGCGACAATAAGCTGCCAGCTCAGCGTCGGTTCACCAAAGAACTCGGGCATAAGAAAAGCAAAGCCAATCACCGTAAGTGTAGTGGCTAGCCCCTGAAGTGGCGCCACACGAGCAACATCATAGTCACGCACAGCATAATAAAATGCCAAAAAAGAGTACGCAAATACTATGCCAGATATGATAAAGATACCCAGATGAAGAGGTGGGAGTAGACTCATACCAAAGACCGAAAATACGAGCCCGAAGGCGCTGAACAAAGCAACGTAAAAAGCATACACCGCTGGCTGCGGTATGCGATTTTCGGCCAGTAAAAATTTATCAAGAATCTGAGAGAGGCCTAAGGCGAAGTACCCACTCAGTGCTGCAAAAATCCAAAGCATAGTTGTTTTCTTTTAGTATACCGAGAATCATTACTCTCTACCAGGTAACCCCCTGTAACGAGCACAAAAAAAGCGACTCAGAAGAGTCGCTTGTTACTATTTACTTAATGGCCAGCAATTTTGCGTAGTACTGGTTCACGTCACTCACCCACTTATTCACACTCTCCTTACTGTGCCCAGCGCAGCTGCGGCCACACTTCCAGGTAGTAACGAGACCACTTGGCTTACTGGTGCCACGTTGCTTGACCAGCTTTTCGAGTCTCTTGGCAATTTTCTCAACTGCTTCTTCGCGAGTAGCAAAACAAGCATGACCCATACCAACACCCCGACCACCAGCACCCTTGAATCCCCAGTAGTTAAAACAGTCACTTCCATTCTTACGCGGACTGCGTACTCCCCACTGTGACTCTTTACGGGCAATACCCACAATAAGTGCTGCTATCTCTGTGTCTTGCTCGGCAATTATTGGCGCCATAGCTGTCATCGGACTCCCCTTCAGAAGTTTCTCGATAGCGGCAACACGTTTCGCCTTTGCTTCTTCCTCTGCTTGCTTAGCAGCTCTCACTGCGGGCAGTTCTTCGGTAAGAACCGGAGCTAATGTTGTTTCGCTGACTAAAACTTTTGCCGCTGCTTCTGCCTGCGCACACTCTGGCGAAACTGGCTGCGTTTTCGCTGACATAACTTCTGGTGCTACCGTTTGACGTACATCAGTTACAACCGGCAGCTCCTTCTGACATTCTATAAAAGAAATCTCAGGGGTCTTGCTCTGTAGTGTCGACGCTGGATGAGTATCCAAGTCCACTCCAGAAACCCCCAAGAGCGTCACCATGAATCCCGAGAACAAAACGCCCTCTGAGACACCTCGCACACGCACTTGCTCACCAGTACTCACTTTCACACCGCTCACTCTCTTTCGAATATTTTTTGTGAAAATCACAAGTTGGCCCGTTCCTTGCGCTACTGCGCAACCCCTGAGTACGACCCCCTAACCCACACTCACACCGTACTCAAAAGCCCCTCCGAACCAGAAATTATAATTACAAGTGCGTCCCCAATGCTGCCCGCCATTTCGAGCCAGCCTTTCTGGAACGCAAGTACCAGTCTAGCAACCAGTTGACCATCTGTCAATGATTTTTCGTCAAAAAATACAGTTTTATGGCTTATATAAAGCGAAAGTCCAGGACCGACAGGCCCAGGACTTTCGCTACTATTCTCTTTTTAGGACTCCAGTTTCTTCCTACAAAACTACTGCCCAGAACCAGATTCTTCTTCAAGCTTCTCGCTAGATACTTCGATAGCCATCATCTCGCTGTAGTAAGCATCGACATCCGCAATCCACTTTTGGACGCTTTCGCGACTGTGTCCTTCGCAGCTAAAACCACACTTCCACACAATCAGCTTCGCAGGAGTATTGAGGCGCTCTGAGCTCACCAGCTTATCGATACGTGTTGCCACGGTATCAACGGCATCCTTGCGGCTATTAAAACAGGTGTGCCCACCGCTCCCCATTAAGCGACGCTGACCACGGTAGCCCCAGTAGTTAAAACAGTCCTGTCCGTCGAGTACCGGGTGACGCTTTCCCCAGTTCGATTCCTTCTTAGCAATACCTATGAGGAAAGCGGCGGTCACACGGTCCTTGGCAAAGATTTCTGGAAGCATTTCTTCGATTGGGTACCCCTTGACCATCTTACGAACCTCGGCCTGGTATTCAGCATCAGCAGCATCAGAAAAATACTGGAGCAAAACATCGTTACTGGCGTTATCGTTAGTAGTTTCGAGATTCACCGCAACAGTAGCTGGCTGTTCCTTTGGAGCAGCATCAACACCCTGGTTAAGCGTACTTTCTATCATACCAAGCGAGACCATACCAAAGGCCACACCACTCATCAAAGAACCATACACCAGCTTGTTTGGTGTCATACGCGGGATAAGGCGCTCGAGGTGACGACTCGTGACTCGTGAGACAAGTTGCCACTTACGGTAAAGACGAAGCACCTGCTGTTGCCACGAAACCATTTTGTCTTTTTTCACCGGACGAAACATCGTTGGTGCTGCCAGCGGCTTTACGGCATCAATTTTTTTTACGGGCACTACAGGCCGTGCAGATTTTGTGGTCTGTGGATGTAGTGGTTTCGGTGTGATTGGATGCGGTATAAGTGCCGGACGCCGTGACCGTGGAGCTACCTGTGCCGGACGCAATGAAGTAGCGGCAACCTTAGGTGCACGCATATCCATACTCACCTGCTTTTTTGCTGTGGCAGGGAGCATTACTTTTTCTATATCGGCTCGAAAACAAACGTTCTGCTGCATAACAGACTACTCTTTTATACCTGCTTTATCGCTGAAAAACTTTTTCACATCTGGCTCGCCACTGTAACAAGTGCCGTTGTCAAAAACGAATGGCACACCGAGACTCTTTGTATCAAGGCTACACTGCTTGGCGGCCTGCATCATTTCGGTCTGATTCGCCTTGTCGTGCCACACTTCTTTTTTGAGAAACTGGACTTTTTCGGCAATCTTTTCCTTCTCCAAAAATTCATTAATCACCTTACAGTGCGGACATTCGGCACCGTAGTAGTACACAGTGCCAGTGATCGGAGTGCTCACTGCAACATTTGAACTCGCCTCATTACCATCTTGCATTCCCCACCAGACGATACCCCCAACCACAAGTATTACCACAACAATCCCACCGAGTATTTTTTTGTCCATACATTTTTTTCAGTACGTATAGTATACCTTATTTTTTCTTTTTTTGATAGAAAAATATTCCCAAAAAAATAAGAATCATTGCAAAAATTTGATTCAGGGTATAACCACTGATATATCCAATTTGCGATTCTGGTTCAGGATGATATTCTTCGCAAAAACGAATGATTCCGTAGCCAAGAAAAAAAGCGGCGGTGAGTACACCGGGTACGATTTTGTTTTTTTGAAGTTGCTTCTGAACGCACCAAAGAAACACAAAAAGCACAACTCCCTCAAGTAAAGCAGCGTAGAGTGTACTTGGGTGACGCAACCCTGCTACTCCTGGAAAATACATCCCCCACGGCAGCGTAGTGACTCGACCCACGAGCTCACCGTGTACAAAATTCCCCAGGCGTCCAAAGAAAAAAGCTACCGGTAAAAAAGGTACGAGCGTATCTGCTAATTGCCATGGATCTGTATGGTTTTTTTTAGCATACCATACCAGGTATAACGCTACTCCTGTAAGACCACCAAAGAAGCTCATCCCTGGAAGGGCAAGACCTTGGTGCGGTAAGGTGTTCCCTGCTACGAACGGCCACCAGTACAACACAAGGAAGCCAATTTTTCCACCAAAAAGAGCAGCAACGAAAATACCAAACAGCATATCCTGGGCCACTGCCCGAGAAATCTGTTGCTGTTTGGTTATCGTTGGCAGTGCAAGCTGTGCTGCCACAAATGCACCTACTAAAAACAAAATGGCGTACCAATAAACCGTCACGAAACCAAATGAAAATACAACCGATGAAAGATGGAGTGGAAGCTGTTGCCAAAGACCCCAAGAAAGAGTCATATCCTAGCTGTTAAATTCTTTCAGTTGGTCACGAAATTCAATACGGTAGATTTCGCCAAGAGCTACAAAAAGGGCCACGATAATTGGACCCATCACGAACCCTGGAAGCCCAAAGAAGGCAATCCCTCCAAGCGTGGCAAAGAAGATAAGTAGTGGATGCATCTGCGTGTCTTTTCCAACGAGCTTCGGCCTGAGAATATTATCAATACTCGCAATAATAATCGAACCGAAGAGGAGAATGAACACTCCTTGCCAAATATGCCCAAGTGCAAGTAAGATGAGTCCTGCCGGCGCCCAGATAATTGCTGTTCCTACCATCGGAATCACCGAGAAGAAAATCATAATAATCGCCCAGGTAGCGGCTGATGGCACGCCAGCGATCGCAAAAGCAATGCCACCTAAAGCGCTCTGAATAAACCCTATAACGAGCGTCCCCTTAAGTGTTGCTCGCGAGATAGAAATAAACTTGTCGATCAACAACTTGTCGTGCTCGTTCTTGAGTGGCGACAGATCCATAAAGTATTTCAGCGCCCGCTTGCCGTCGATCAGAAAATAAAAGAGTGAGAAGAAGAGCACAAAGATCCAGAGCAAGAATCCTGATGCACTCGAATACGCTTTCTGCGCAAAGGCAAATACATGCTGACTGAGACCCTGAATATCGGCCAGGGTTTTTTCTTGCGAGAACATACCGCTTTTCACCAATGGCTCCAAAAGTGGTTGCTGTTCAGCTTTTACCACCACGTCTTGCAGAATCTCCTTTACATCTTTTTCGTCACTAATTTGCGCGGAAAACTTCGAGAATTCATGAATAGCGAGGTATGACACCACTGTAATCGGGACTACAATAACCGTGATTGCCAAAAGACAGGCGAGGAGCGCGCTAGTTGTACGGCGGCCGTGGAGTGTTTTTTCCAGCCAGTTGTACGGCTTCTTCAGAATCGCGGTTAACACAGCCGCTGCAATCATCGCGGTGAGGAAGGGCTGAAAAATAAAGTACACGGCGACCCCTACCCCAAAGAAGAGGAGAAGGAAGAAAAAAACATTCAGGTGTTTGAGCTGCATAGCGTTACATTAAAAGGTATCCTTAGTATACTCTGCCACCTGTTTTTTGGAAAACACTCTAAATATATGCTCTCCGCTGAGAATCTGTGCATTTACCAAAAGCACTGGCTTATTCCCCTGCCAGGTTTTTTGATGCGGTGGCCTCACCGAAAGCCGCAACTGGTAGTTCTCTAAAAACCACTGTTTCACCGCTGCGCGCGATGTCTGCCCCACTGGCAACATAAATGGCTGGTACCGCTTATTCACACTGTAGTATTCGTGGTGATCCTTGTGGAGAAAAACAACTACTTGCGCCTCGTCCATCGGGAAGACTACTTTGGTTTTTGCTGGTGCCACCTCACCCGTGCCTTTTGTTTTGTAGTACTGACATTTTTGACGCAGCGGACAATTACCGCACTGCGGCCTTGCTTTGCAAATGGCGCTCCCGAAATCCATGAGTGCTGCATTCAGTTCTTTTTTTGGTGCCGTTAGCGCCCCGGCAAAAAATGTTTCATCTAAAGAAGCTTTCTTATCCCCGAAGAAAAAGCGCCCCATCACTCTTTTAAGGTTGGTGTCCCAGGCTAGGGCGTCTTGGTTATACGCAAACGAACGTATTGCTCCGGCGGTGTACTCGCCCACACCCGGAAGCTGCAAAAGTTCTTCTCTGGTTTTGGGGAACACTCCACCAAAAGAGTCGCGCACCATCACCGCGGTACGCAGCATATTGCGCCCACGGTTGTAATACCCCAAGCCTTCGTAGTACGGCAAAAAATCTTCCCAGCTCGCAGTAGCTAAATCGAGCACTGTTGGGAAGCGCTGTAAAAATCGTGTGTAGTACGTGAGCACCCGAGGCACCTGCGTCTGCTGCAGCATAATCTCGCTCACCCACACTTCGTAGGCACTAATACCTTTCGTGCGCCACGGTAATTCTTCCCGGCCAGATTTTGCAAAAAAGTCGAGGATTACGTCTTGAAAAAATTGTACCTTTTGCTTTTGAATGGCCATATCTACGTAATTACACGAAGGATATCCCGCACCGTACACGTATCATCAAACGTATACTGCGCATATTTTTCATACAACTGCTGCCTTTCCGAAAGAGTATCCAAAAGACTCTTTCCTTCTGGTATTACTATACCCCGATTACCGACATCTATACGAGCCAAACTTTTTTCGATAGGTACATTCAAAAAGATTATTCTCGTATTACTCTGCAAAAAATGCATCGCTTCTGAACTGTAGACGATGCTTCCGCCAGGAGAAATAACAGTTGGAGCATCTAGTGGGAGCTGCATTACTCTCTCTGCCTCTTCTTTTATAAAAGCTTCTAGGCCAATAGTTTGCAAAATATCATGCAGAGGTTTCTGGTGCTGCTGTTCTAACAAAATATCTATATCAACAAACCGCATAGCAAGCACCTCGGCTAACTGCTTACCCAAAAAACTCTTGCCAGACCCCGGATTACCAATAAAACAAATATGTTTTATCATAGTGTTTGGTCTAGTATCGTACCGCTACCAAGGCAGGTAGTGCCGTCGTAGAGCACCGCAAACTGGCCAGCGGCAATCCCCTGGTCCTTAGCATCAAGGGTTACCTGGTACGTGTCTTCTGTCAGGGGCTTAAGAATACACCGGTACATTTTTTCGCCATGACGCAGCTTTACAGCAAGATCGGTTTTGCTTGGCGCAGCAGTAATCCAGTTCAGTGACCCAATAACAAAAGTGTCGCGGGCTTCAGCATTGTAAGTATCACCATGCGCTACAAAAACTTCGTTCGTCTGAATATTTTTGCGCGTTACGTACCAAGGGCCGCCCGAAAGTCGGATTCCCTTACGCTGCCCTACCGTGTAGTACCAAAAGCCTTCGTGCTGGCCGAGCAGCTGGCCCGTGCCCTCTTCAACAATATTCCCCACCTCCGTCCCCAGGTGATGTTTTACAAATTCATCAAACGGAATCTTCCCGAGGAAGCAAATCCCCTGACTATCCTTGCGCTGTGCATTAGGCAAATGAAAACGCGTGGCGAGCTCTCGCACGGTTTCTTTTTGGTAGCGGCCGATCGGGAACAGAGCCTTGGCAATTTGCTCTTGGCTAAGCTGCGCCAAAAAGTAGGTCTGGTCTTTAATTGGGTCTGGCGACATAACAAGGTGCGTCATGCCGTCATGTACTTCGGTGTCAGCATAGTGGCCGGTCGCAATAAAATCGTATTCTTTTTTCTCGCGCAGAAGATACTCAAAAAACGCACCGAATTTTACTCGGGCATTACACATCATATCTGGGTTCGGCGTGAGGCCCTGCTTCACCGAATCAATCGTGTAGCTGACGACTCTGTCCCAGTATTCTTTCTGAAACGGCACCACCGTCAGCGGCACATCAAGCTGCTCACACACTTTTTGCACGTACTGTAAGTCATCCTCCCACGGACACTCCCCTAAAAACTGCAGTTCATCCTCGAGCCAGATCTTCATATAGTAGGCGTGACACTGGTGGCCAGCCTCCTTAAGGAGCGCTAAAGCAACGGAGCTGTCTACTCCGCCCGAGATGAGCATGGCGATTGTAAGCTTTTTTTGCGACATTTTTTTATAACAAGTATTTTGTCTCGGAGACTTCGTCGAGGAGTTCTGGGTGGTCTTCTTTAAACTGCGATACCACGGCCTGTATTTCTGCGAATGTTTTTTTGTCCATCATCTCGGCACGGAGTTCCTTAGCCAGCGGAAAATTATTCACGTAGGCCCGATAAAACTTTTTCATGAGCTCGAAGCTTTTCGACTCTCCCCAAAAATCTACAAAGGTAGCGGTGTGCTCCAAAGCAGCATCCAGTTTCTCGGCCACTGTCACGCTCTTTTTTTCTGCATTAAAAACCCATGGGTTCCCTATAAGTGCGCGTCCAAACATAGCACCATCAGCACCACTCATCGCAATCTTCTCGGTGGCATCGGCTAAATCTTTCACATCACCATTCCCCAAAATAAGGGTGGCACTCCCCAGGGCATCACGAATCTCTACTGCCCGGGCAATACGCTCCCAACGGGCCGGCACCTGCGACAATTCTTTTTTGGTGCGGGCGTGCAGCGTAATAACCGCGGGCTCGGCAGCCAAAAGTTTTGGGAGCCACTCTTCTAGTTCGTCCTCGCTAAACCCAAGGCGCGTTTTGACGCTTACTGGAACTTCTTGAGCGCCCAAAAGAACAGCGTCCGCGACCCCAGCTTTCGCGGCAGCAATAAGAGCCACTGCGTTGTCTTTGTCCTTCATACAGCTGGCCCCTGCCCCCTGCTTCATCACATTTTTGTCTGGGCAGCCCATGTTAATATCGATGCCATCAAATCCAAGACTCGTTACAAAAGCTGCTGCCTCGCGCATTTTGTCTGGGCTCGCGGTAAAAAGCTGTACGACAATTGGTCGCTCGGCTTCGATATAGGCAAGGTCTCTTAGCAGCGCTTCGCGGCCCTTAGGGTGGCACAGGCCATCAGCCGAAACAAATTCTGTCCAGGTAACAGCTGGTTTACTTTTAATATGCAAAAAGCGGCGCATTGGTGCGTCAGTAACGTTCGCGAGTGGTGCCGCGACAAAAATCGGTTTAGGAAGATCGTGCCAAAAAGAATGTTTCATAGAAAAAAGAAATGTATTTTAGTATAGCGGTATTTGTAAAAAAAGGGAAGGGTCGCCTGGCGGTTGTGCCAAGCGACCCGAAGAAATCTGTCACGCGAGATCTGCGCCCGGTTATTGTTTTATAAACAATGCTGGGGCTGGATAGCCGCAGTCAAAAACACTTCTGAATTCCACTCGTCCAACAGACGGCCGAAAACAAAGTTGCCAAGGAGATGACGGGTCATTTACTTCTATCCACTGACTTCCAGAGAAAAGAATTTCTATTTCTGACTTTGCGGAAAATTGTTTAGCCCAATCAAGGAACAATTCTTCTATTCTTTGGATAAACACCATTCTTTCGCTATCCTGAAGAGCATCCACACTGGCAGCAAACATTCGATTTGTTGGAACTAATCTAGCTCGCACTTCTTCTGGGAGCTCCAGCCAGTCCACCTCTTTCATAAGAACCATTCTTTTGGGACTTAAAATTATTCCCTCGTAGGATGGTACGTTATGCTCCGGATCTTCAACCAGGCCCCGCTGGATACGCTGATCCTCAAAACAGTCTCCTGCCTGAGGTAGGATATTTATTAACTGCATTTTATCTCACTCCTTTTAGAAAGGTACTCTATTACTACCATACTTTCTTCTTCTTGACAAGGGTCCATATCTTCGCTATTCTAATTCAGACTAAACAAGTCTGAATTATGAAACTCAGTAAAAAAGCCTACTACGGATTACGGGCAACTCTGGCCCTAGCAGCGAGCCCTCGAGCGCTGTCCCTCCAGGAACTCGCCGCCCAAGAAGCCATTCCTGCCCCCTACCTCGAGAAAATCCTCCAGGTACTCCGCAAGGACGGCATTGTCACGGCTACCCGCGGTGCAACCGGTGGGTACCGCCTCACTAATGCAGATACCTCTGCCTGGCAGGTCATCGCCGCGCTGGACGGACCACTCAAAATCTTCGCTCCGGTAAAAGGTACGCTCCCCTGTCTCCAAATTACTCACTGTCAGGCCAATGTTATTTTCCGAGACATCGAAACCGCACTCGAAGACACCCTGAAAAAAACCTTACTTGCTCCAAAAAATACCTAACCCTATGTTGACCATCAAAAACCTCTCGGTTGCTATCGAGGATAAAGCTATTCTCAAAGACCTCTCGCTCTCGCTACTCCCTGGCACCACCACGGCGCTCCTGGGGCCAAACGGCAGCGGAAAATCTACCCTCGGGAACACGCTTCTTGGGGCCCCATTCATTACCGTCACCGGCGGGTCACTCCTCTGGCAGGACAAAGACATAACGAATCTTCCAACCCACGAACGTGCTTTACTGGGAATTTTTTTGACGTTCCAAAGTCCGTTGCCGCTTTCTGGCGTGAGCGCCATGGACCTATTCCGCGCTGCCTTGGTAACTGGTGGCCACAAAAAATATTCTGCCCGCGAACTCCACTCGCTGGTACAGCAGTACGCCGAAGAACTTGCTCTGCCAAAAGAATTTCTACAGCGCTCTTTGCACGAAGGCTTTAGTGGTGGTGAGCGTAAAAAAATGGAAGCGCTCCAGGCAGTACTCTTCGCTCCAGAGCTGGTGATTTTTGACGAGCTCGACACCGGCGTAGACGTAGACGCCCTCAAAACTATTACCGCCTTCCTTCAAAAGAACCTGCCGACAAACACCTCCCGTATTTTTATTACCCACTCGCACAAGCTGCTTTCGCTGCTAGCTCCAGACCAAGTGGTCGTCCTCAAAAACGGCAGCATTGTAGCTACTGGTGGCCAGAGCCTGGCCGAACAAATCGAACAAACCGGCTTCGAAGCGCTCTAACCCTATGCCACAAACTCCCGCCCAGCTCGATCCACTCCACGACGTCGTAAACGACCGTCATGATTTTGCAATGCCCGAACACAGCGTCAAAAAATTTGCCAAAGGACTTTCCGAACAAATCGTGCGGGATATTTCGGCAGCAAAAAACGAACCGACTTGGATGACCGACTACCGCGTGACTGGCCTCGCCGAGTTTCTGCGTCGCCCGATGCCAAACTTTGGCCCAAGTCTCGAAGCCATTAACTTTGACGATATCACCTACTATTTAAAGGCTACTGAAAAGCAGTCGCAAAGCTGGGAAGATTTACCAGCCGACATCAAAGAAACCTACGACCGCATCGGTGTTCCCGAGGCCGAAAAAAAATACCTAGCCGGCGTAAGCGCTCAGTACGAATCGGAAGTCGTATACGAAAGCATGGACAAGGCGCTGCGTGACCTAGGCGTTATCTTTTGTGATATGGACAGCGCCGTACAAAAATACCCCGAGATCGTGAAAGAATATTTTGGTACGCTGATTCCGTTTCATGATAACAAGTTTGCGGCATTAAATTCTGCCACCTGGAGCGGCGGGAGCTTTGTATACGTGCCAAAGGGCGTAAAAGTAACGCTGCCTCTGCAGGCGTATTTCCGTATTAATGCCGAAAGCTTTGGGCAGTTTGAGCGTACCCTGATTATTGCCGACGAGGGATCGAGCGTGCACTACGTGGAGGGCTGCACCGCCCCAACCTACCGCACCAGCAGCCTGCACAGTGCCGTAGTAGAAATCTTTGTTAAAAAAGATGCGCATGTTCGTTACACTACCGTACAAAACTGGAGTAAAAATATTTACAACCTGGTTACCAAACGCGCCCGGGCCGAAGAAGGAGCTCTTATGGAGTGGATAGACTGTAACATTGGGAGTGGCGTTACGATGAAGTACCCGGCTGTTTATTTAGCAGGAAACGGTGCCCGCGGCGAAGTACTTTCGATTGCCTACGCCGGAAGTGGCCAGTGTCAGGATGCTGGCGCCAAGATGGTGCACCTCGCTCCAAATACCACTTCGCGTATTGTCTCAAAGTCAATCGCTAAAGATGGTGGCCGTTCTTCGTACCGTGGACTCGTTCACATTGCCAAGGGTGCCAAAAATGCGAAGTCGCACGTGGTGTGTGATGCACTATTACTAGATGCCGAATCGCGCTCGGACACCTACCCAACGATGAACGGCCAGCGCCAAGACGCCATCCTCGAACACGAAGCGACCGTCGAAAAAATTGGTGCCGAAAAACTCCTCTACCTCGCCTCGCGCGGACTCTATTCAACGGCAGCCAGAGGCCTTTTGGTTAATGGATTTATCGCACCGGTCACCAAAGAAATCCCTCTCGAATACTCACTCGAACTCTACCGTCTGGTAAATCTCGAGATGGAAGGCTCTATTGGTTAAATTACACATTTTCCCCTATGCACTGCATTCCACTCACTGCCACTACTACCCCGCGCACATTAACGCCGACCGAAGACAGCGTCTACGTGTTGCTGCCTGGTAGCCACCACATCACCCTTTCTCTTACTACTCCTGGTGTACGGGCAGTGGTGGTTGGTTTAGCACGCACGAAAGAAGAAGTAACGCTGACGATTACCCAAGAGCACCTTGCTCCCAATACCGAATCCCACGTCCTCGTTAAAAGTATTGTCGAAGATCACGGTAATGTTTCTTACAGCGGAAAACTCCACATCGCCCAGGCGGCTGCCGGAAGCAACGCCAGCCAAGAAGCACGCGGCCTACTCCTTTCGCCCGATGCTCGTTTTTCGGCCGTGCCTGCTCTCGAGATTTTCCCGAAAGACGTCACCTGCCGCCACGCCGTAAGTGCTGCTCCACTCAGCCAGGACTCACTGTTTACCCTGGCTACCCGTGGCATTGCGCCAGCCGAGGCCAGCGAACTCCTCGAAGAAGCTTTCCTCGCTTCTGCCGCTGAGGCGCTCCTTGCGCTGGGTGTTCCAAATAAAACTGTACAGACTCTTTTTACTCATCTTGCCAAATCGCATGAAGTATAGCTCTATGAAACAAAAATTTCCTATTCTTACGAACCACCCAGAGCTCGTGTATCTCGATTCTGCTGCGACGGCCCTAAAGCCAGCAGCGGTAACCGAGGCCGAGGCACGTTATGCTCACGAGTTTGGCACCAACGCTGCCCGTGGCCTGTACCCTCTGGCCGAAGCAACTAATACTCATATCGAGGCCGTGCGCACCGCCCTGGCAGACTTTTTGCATGCTTCGCCAACCGAAATTATTTTTACCAGCAGCACCACTGCCGGGATGAATATGTTGGTGCAAAGCATTGCTGCTACACCGAGCTTCATGACTCCTACTGGCAACGTTGTTATCACCGAGGACGCGCATCACTCGGCTGCACTCCCCTTTCTGCAGTTGGCAGCCCGTAATAACTGGGACGCTCACTTGGTACCACTCAAAGAAACTGGCCATATAGACGAAGCAACTCTTACTGCTGCAATAACCCCAGACACAAAAGTCTTGGTATTAGCCCTGGTGTCGAATGTTTTTGGGGTTATGCAAAACCTGGCGCCAACTATTGCTGCTGCGAAGAAAGTAAACCCTGATATTTTTGTGGTGGTAGACGCTGCCCAGGCGGTAGCACACACTCCAATTAATGTTACTGCGTTAGGTGCTGATGCCCTAGTGTTTTCTGGTCACAAGATGTACGGACCAACCGGCATTGGTGCGTGTTTTCTGCGAAGCACCTGGCAAGAACGACTGACCCCGGGTAACGTCGGTGGTGGCATGGTGCTCGACACTACGCCCGCCTCGCCCGAGTGGAAGACTGGCCCAGAAAAATTCGAAGCGGGTACCCTGCCCTTGGCCCAGATTTTTGGCCTCGGCGCGGCGCTCGAGTTCGAGAAACGCCGCGAGTGTCCCGACGTCGCAACGCTGCAGGCAGCAAAGGCCGCGCTGCTGAGCGAGGTAGAGGAAATCGAGGCGGTTATTGCAAAGGCGCTGTAAACATACAAGCACACGAGCAACATCTCGTAACCTACGCCGCCGAAAAACTCCAAACCACTTTTGGTCGCCACCTGCATATTCTCGGCAGCCTTAGCCCCCAAGAAAAAATTGGGCTTCTGTCGTTTACTATCGAGGGAGTGCACCCGCACGACATTGCGAGTATTCTGGGGAACGAAAATATCTGCGTGCGTGCCGGCGAACACTGTGCCAGTTTTTTACACCGGTCACTTGGCATTACAGCGACTACTCGTATTTCGTTTGGTGTGTATACTACCGAAGCAGACATCGACACTGCCATTGCTGCCCTGGATCAGGCAGTAACGCTTTTCCAGAGCCCCATCAAATAGCCCAACCGCTAAACGCTATGCATCTCTACCAAGATCACATCCTCGATCACTATCACAACCCACAAAACCGCGGGTCACTCAAAAACCCCACCCACCAGGCAGATGGTAAAAACCCCAGCTGCGGTGACACCCTGCATTTTGAGTTGGTCTTAGACGGCAACGCCGTAACCGAAGCTGCCTGGACGGGCGAAGGTTGTGCTATCTCACAGGCCAGCGCCTCGATTCTCTCCGAGACCCTCGTCGGTAAGACCAAGGACGAACTTCTTGCTAAGAACACTCAAGATATCCTTTCGCTCCTCGAGCTTCCCCTGTCCCCGGGACGCCTCAAGTGTGGTATTCTGTCTTTAGAGACGCTCCACAAAGCGCTTCTGAGTAATCAAAATAATTTTAAGCCTATGTCTCAATGGAAAGACGAAAATAACCCGCACGGACCAATCACCCTGAAAAATGGCTGGACAGTAGAAGTAGATAAGGGTGTCTGTATTGGTGCTGCCCCGTGTACCGCCATGGCCCCCAATACTTTTGCTTTAAACGAAAATAACCACGCCGCTATTTTGGCAACCGTAGACGAAGACGATCAGGAGACTATCCTGAACGCCGCTCGCTCTTGTCCAGTCAGTGCCATCATCATTAAAGATGCCGACGGAAACCAGGTGTTCCCAGCGTAACCAAAATGACTCTTCCCGAAATTATCCGCCAAAAACTCACCGAGGTTCTGGACCCAGAGCTCGGTGTTTCGATTGTCGATTTGGGACTCATTTACAATGTCGAGGTAGATAACCACGGCGTGTGCCTCATCACCATGACACTCACCACCATTGGTTGTCCGCTCTTTGGTCAGATCCAAAAAGAGATCGAGGATAAGGTGATGGAGGTGGAAGAAGTAGAAGAAGTGACTATCGACCTGACGTTTGACCCGCCCTGGACACCAGATAAAATGAGTGAGTCCGCCAAAATAGATTTGGGGCTTGCTTAAAAAAGAGATAAAAAATAAGGGGTCGTCCGGTGGACGCCCCTTTTGTAGTTTTGCTGATAGCGGTTACCACCAGCCTTTTTTCTCCTCCACCTTCGGTGCGATGTCACGCCCCAAAAGCCGTGACTGCCCAAACGTGTGGTTCCCGATCTTTTGGATCGAATCAGGAACCAGGTCGCCGTGACCTGTTTCACCGCCCTTGGCCCAATACGGTTTTTTACCCGCATAGTAGAGCACTGCACCGTTGGTGGGGTCATAGTCATCGTCGATCAGGTCCTCAGCAAGGTCCTGCATTGCATACCACCGACGCTGACAAGGCGTACGTTTGTCGCCACGCAACCTATCCCACCAGGACGGACCCCAATATTTGGCCATATCCTGAGGGTGTATCCTGCAGGTTAACTCGATGTCTTCCAGGTGTCCGTCACACATGTACGAAAACTGGCAGCCACCTTTAGTTTTTCCAGCAGCACCCTCTGCCGTAACGGCCAGGATGGTATCGGGGAAGCTTTTGGATCGCACACGGTTTTTAATGACCGCCGCGATTGCCACCAAGCCTTCCCGAGGCTCAGCAATGGCACCTTCATTATAGAGCGCCAGCGTCAGTGCCCGTAGTTCCGGATGCACCGGGTCAATCGGACGCTCCATAAGATACTGCTCGTAACTTTTGGTCACTACCACAGCATGTAGGTGTGCCGGACCGTGTTCCCGAGTTGCATCGAGTCGCTGATCAGCTTCAATTGCGCTCAGCCTTGCAGTAAGCCACTTTCGGCACCATGCGTGAGCCGGAACACGAAAGTCCACTGCCATTCCTGTCGGGTGCACCGAATACCGCGAGGCGTTCTTCGGCTGCCTGGTTGTCAGACGCAGTGCACTGGTTACCCAGAGCTCACCACATCCTTGTGCTACATACTGCTGCGACAGGCGCTCCACAAACTGCTTCACGATCGGCAGCACGTAGGGTTCCGAGACGTCGTCAAGCTTCATATAGGGGCCCTCGAGTTTTTCCAGGACACCGTCTGCAATCAGCTCATCGCGAGTCTCCTCACCGGCCACAAAGGTGTACCCTTGAGCCTTAGCATATTCGTATGCTTCGCAGGGCTTCGTGAGTTCGCCACCCTTCAGGCTAACTGAACCGTTAAGCCAGTCTTCCCCTGCGGGGACTTCTCGCTCGCCACAGCGCACATGTCCTGCTCCACTTGGCCATCTTTCTGACGAAACAGAGCCAGAGCGAGCCAGGA
>CAZCQJ010000011.1:0-3170 GCA_964500865.1 uncultured Bdellovibrionales bacterium
CGACCTCTCGCGTGACAGGCGAGCGCTCTAACCAGCTGAGCTACCGGTCCATATGTTTTTTGGTCCAGATAAACGGGACCATACTCTCTACTAAACTACCTTGTAGCAGGGGGCAGGATCGAACTGCCGACCTCAGCGTTATGAGTGCTGCGCTCTAACCATCTGAGCTACCCTGCCATATGACAAGGGTGTAACGGGACAAGTCTGAGCTGCCTTATCCTCTCTCTTTTTACGTGTACGATGGCGAAGTTCAGTACCTGTCACCAACTGAAAAAGATTGTTGCGGGGGGTGGATTTACCCGTTCGCTACGCTACCGAGCATAAACTTCTCATCCACTTCCCGAAATAAAAATCTTCGATAATCTACGTATGGTAGATATGGTTAAGCTTTTTATTTGTTGCGGGGGGTGGATTCGAACCACCGACCTTCTGGTTATGAGCCAGACGAGCTACCAGGCTGCTCTACCCCGCTATATATATTGTACATTTCTGACTGGAATGTGGGTGATCATGGACTCGAACCATGGACCTCGACATTATCAGTGTCGCGCTCTAACCACCTGAGCTAATCACCCAAAAATGAACTTTGGTATTGTAGCACGGTCAGAGAATAAATCAAGGGGGGTGCATCAGCCATACCGACACACCCCCGCTCTGTTCCCCTCTTCAAAAAAGTTTAGTGCCCCAAAGGAATTTGCCCTTTATATCGAGCTACGAAATCTGGTGGCAGCGGAGGAACATCTCCCCCGCTCGCATACCGATTATCGTCTTCCGAAGAAGGTTCTCTCGAATCTTCCTCGGATTCAGTTTTTCGTCTCGTCATGAGACTGCCCCACTCTAATTCCTGGCCACCTTCTTGGCGGCCTTGCTTTGCCGCTCCTTGACGGCCTTGTCGACCCACATACAGGCCGCCAAAAGATATGGTGCGATGCCCTCGGCAGGCTTGGTACTGGCAGTAGCTGGTATCATGTCTTGGGTTTCCTTTTCACTAGCAGTAGACACAAATGTCCCCTCTTTTTTGATTTTTCCGGATTTCCGGAGCTCATATACTAACACGCATTCTTTTTTTGAGCAATGGTCAAAATATGCTTACATTCTTTCTCTTTGAGTGGCGTGATAGAAAGACGGTTACCAGGACGAAGAATGAGCATGTTTTTGAGGGCCTTTTCTTTTTTGAGCTCTGAAAGTAAGACTATCTCTTTGAATTTAGAGACAAAAGAGACGTCTCGTGAAAGCCAACTGGGATTTTCTGTTTTACTTTTGGGATCATAATACTTACTCCCCTCTTTGAATTGCTCTGTATCGGGGTAGGCTTCACTGGTGACAGTAGCTGTGCCTACTACACCTATTTCCTCCGCATTGGAATGATAGATAAGGACGGTATCTCCTATTTTGATGGCATCACGTAAAAAATTCCGCACCTGATAGTTGCGGATGCCGTACGACTCGGTCGTTTTTTCTCGTTCAAGATCATCGATAGAATAGGTACTTGGTTCAGTTTTGAAAAGCCAGTATTGCATAACTCTATAGTAGAGGAGTTCTGTATAAAAAAATAGCCCCCGGCCCGCAACATGTGCGAACCAGGGACCAGGAGTTGACCGCTTGCTATCTGCGGTTAGTTGGGACGACGCCCGCGGTGACGACCGAACAGGTCGGCGAAAAGTCCGCCCAACGGATCATCCGAACCGCCGCCAAACAGGCCGCTCATGTCGATTGCGATGATGTGCATCCCACTGCGACCCTGCTTGGGCATGGCCACGATATCGCCGTCGGCCCGGATACCGTACCCGGAAGCATCTTCCGGCAGCGGATATTCACTGGCGACCGTCTGCCAGAGGGCAAACTTGAGGGTCTTCAGCCTCTTGTCGAGCGTCGCGTGCTCCTCATGGAGCTTTTCGAGCAGATCGGCATCGCGTTCATCAGCCTGCTGAGCGGCGTTGAACTCTTCGGCCTTGGCGTTGGCCGCCTCGAAGGCCTGAGCGAAAAGCGCATAGAGCCGGAGCAGTCCCGGCGAAGCGCGCCCGAGAATCGTTTCCGATTCTTCGGGCTTCGAAAGCTTGGTCAGTTGCCCCGCCACGCCTTCGTCACTGATGGCATCAACTTCCGCCACCAGGGCATGCAAATACGTCGTCATATTCAGGTACTCCTTCTGTCCACCCTTGGTTGAATGGGGACTATATAGAGTAGCATATTTTTCTCACTTCGTCAAGTATCTATATTCTACCCTTTCTTGGGCCAAGGGAAAAAGACGCTGGTGGTTTTTTTGTATGCTTCAAAGTCTAGATTGCCCTCATAGCGTTTTTCGAGCATAGGAATACCTGAAACAAACACGATCAAATAGGTAATCGTCAAAGGACCGATAAAGACAAAGAAGCCTCCTGGTACCGAGAGGGCGATAAGCCAAATCCCCCACCACTGAGTCACTTCACCAAAGTAGTTAGGGTGCCTGGTGTAACGCCAGAGTCCTGTAGTTAGGATCTTGCCTTGGTTGGCCTTGTCTTTGATAAATTCTCGAAGCTGGCTGTCCCCCACTGCCTCGAAGTAGAAACCAATCCCCCATACCAAGACACCTACCAAGTCCAAGACTCCAAGCTCTGGTCCGCCAAAGCGCTGTATATACAGTACGGGCAGAACTATCAAAAAGAGAAATATCCCTTGAAGGATGTAGACCTGGAAATACGAGCGAATGACAAACCATTTTCCCCAGGCTTCACGCCATGCCTGGTAGCGAGGATCTTCTCCCTTTTTGCTGTTGCGTGCATGGATATGCCAGGCGAGACGCACTCCCCAAAGCGTCACCAGTACCGTAACCAGTATCTGACGAGATTCATACATGCCAGACATGAAAAGCCCGCACCAAGTAAGGATCACAAATCCGAGTCCCCAAGCGACATCGGCTACATCATTGCGCTTACGCACAAGCGATAGCACAAACCAAAAGTTCATGAAGGCAAAGAGCACGAGCGCCAAGGTAAGAAAGAAAGACATAGCTTAAGCTACAAAACGGGTATATACCAGGTAGGTCACTACCGAAACGCTGGCAGATAGGACTGCTCCCCAAATCAGGTCGACAATCGTAATAAAGAGTGGCCAGTCCTTCGTGGTAGCGAGATTGGTCAAATCATACGTAGCATAGGTGATGAGTCCAAAGAAAGCTCCCAGGAGCAAAG
>CAZCQJ010000011.1:3180-10601 GCA_964500865.1 uncultured Bdellovibrionales bacterium
CCCTGCGTACTGCTAAATATGAAAGTCAAAAATCACAAAAACTATCAGACCTCCGATAAAAAGTAGATAAAAAACAATAGCAGCTGTCCAGTTGACATCGGGACGAAGCAAGTGTCCAATCTGTTCGCGATAGAGGTTCTTGGCGATAAGACCAAGCCAGGTCATATCGAGGGCAAAAAAGGTCACGAGGGCTATGAGATAGAGTTTTACAAACATAGTGTTGTAATTAAAAAGTAAATACCTTATACCTTCAGTATACTCTTTACCTCTCTAAATGAAAGACTATTCTCTCTTAAGAGCCTTCTTCAAATCGTGGAGAGTTGTTTCAATGGTATAGATTTTCTCTAAAATATCTTCTTGTGTTTCTTCAGTTTTGTGGAGTTCATTGTATAGTTCTTGTTCTTCTTTCTCGTAGATACGCTGCATCGAATTAACAATAATACCAATCAATAAGTTAAAAATCGTAAAGGTGGTCAATCCAATAAACGGTATAAAGAACAGCCAAGTCAATGGATACACCTCCATCACTGGCCGTACTATCTCTGATGTCCAACCCTCAAGGGTGACCAACTGAAACATAGAAAAAAGTGACTTGGTGAGCGTACCAAAAATTTCTGGGAAGGCGTCTCCAAAAAGCTTCGTGGCCATAACTGCTGCAATGTATACCATCACAAAAAGCATAGTAGCTACCGCTACCAATCCAGAGAGCGCGTCAAAAAAGCCCTCCACGACCAATCTGAAGCGTGGAATCATAGAAAACAATCTCAGTGCTCGCAGTATTCGTAGTGAACGCAAGACTGAGAGATTACCAAAAACAGGTACTACCGTCAGTACCACAATAGCAAAATCAAAGATATTCCAACCTCCTCGAAAAAACTGGGAACGATAAGCAAAAAGCTTAAGCGCTAACTCAAAGATGAAAAAAAGAATGAAGGCAATATCGAGAGCATGCAAAATATCACCCCACTCTGCCATGATAGACTTTGAGGTTTCAAGACCCAGAACAAAGGCGTTTGCGATAATAATCACTATCACCAGACGAGTAAACCATTGTTCTTCTACAAACTGTTGAACTTTCTTTCTTTCCATAAACGTAATTTGTTAAAAGATTGTTTAAGGTTCAAAGATATTTCCTCAAGATAGGCCACAAAGGCCTCCTTATTTTGCCATCTTTCTAGGATGAGCTTTGTTTGAAGATGAGCCTAAAATGGGCTACATTGTGGACGCTATCGGATTTACCCTAACGGGCATAAACTTCTCATCCGATAGTTATTGTGGACCCTATCGGATTCGAACCGATGACCTCCGCATTGCAAATGCGGCGCTCTACCAACTAAGCTAAGGGCCCAGATATATATTGTAAACGAAAGAACAGGTGGGCACGAGAGAATATTTTGACGAGAGCGCCTGCGGCGACAGAAACTCTTTTTGCCAAACTAAGCTAAGGGCCCAGATATATATTGTAAACGAAAGAACAGTAATATTTGGAAAAACCAAACAATGAAAATAGTATAGCAAATACGGAAGACTTGTAAAGGGCAGGGGTGAGGGCAACCTACCGGCAGCTGCCATAAGGTTTGCTATACTAGAGTCATATTAAAGAAACCCTATGAAACAGTACTGGTTAGCAAAAACCGAACCAAATACCTATAGTATTGATGATTTGGCGCGTGAAGGCACGACGGAGTGGTGGGGTATTCGGAACTATCAGGTGCGCAATACCCTGCGTGACGCTATGCAGGTGGGGGATGAAGTGCTGATATATCATTCCAATGTGCAGCCACTGGGGGTGGCAGGGGTGGGAAGGGTAACGAGTGATGCCTATGCAGACACCCAGCAGTTTGTAAAAGAGAGCCCGTATTTTGACTCCAAAAGTACACAGGAGAACCCGAGATGGGTGAGTCGAGATATTACTTTTGTAGAAAAATTTTCGAGAATAGTAACTTTGGCGGAATTACAGGCAGAGGAAGCGCTGCGGGATATGCCAGTGGTAAAGAGGGGAAATCGCTTTTCGATTACTCCAGTAACACGTGAAGAATTCAGGTGGATTCAGGCTCTTGCCAAAAAATAAAAAGTAGTATACAATACAATCTCCGGAAATCCGGTAAAATTCCATCAAAATTTAGGTGATACGTGGTCAAAAAAGGAGAAGTCGACGTGAGTACAGCACAGCAGATCCGCCCGATAGCAGAAGCATCATTGCTTGGTGGTGCTATCGCCGCCGGAATGCTCTTCTGGGGCCCTGGCTACCAGAAGATCAAAGCTCAGCGCCAAAAGGAGTCAAGGCGGCACGGTCATAATGCCGGACGATGACGACGATCGTTACTGCAGCGGTGGAGAAAATCCGCCACTGCCACCAAATTTTCCACCCATAAACGGGGTGGCCGAGGAATAAAGGGAGGAGGGGTGCTGCGTACCGCGTGGCACCCCTTGAACTATTTTTCGTCTTGTGTTAGAGTGTGGAAGCATTCGTAAATATACGAGGGTGATTAGCTCAGGTGGTTAGAGCGCAGCACTGATAATGCTGAGGTCCCTGGTTCGAGTCCAGGATTACCCACCAGATGATTCTTTCATCGACAGAGTGAGAATGTGAGTTTTCTATAAGCGAGGGTAGAGCAGACAGTCAGTACGACTGCTCTCTGATCGCAAACATATAGCGGGGTAGAGCAGTCTGGCAGCTCGTCTGGCTCATAACCAGGAGGTCGTGGGTTCAAATCCCACCCCCGCAACAACGTAATTCGGCAGCAAGTGACAGATGCTGAGCAAAAGCCTCGCACTTGTCTGCGGGGTTTTGTTTTGGGAGATACAATATGGCAGGGTAGTTCAGCCGGTTAGAACGCAGCACTCATAACGCTGAGGTCGTGAGTTCGAGTCTCACCCCTGCTACGGTAAGTACACAAGTATGAAACAAAAGAGTATCTGGTGGGTTGGTATCGCTTTAGCTCTGATTATTTTTTCGGCTGGTTTTTGGCTTGCATCGCAGCGAGTAAAAACAAGTCAGTCCAATGTTGATACGAGTCGCGCTGCCGTTGTCCAAAAGATACAGGCTCTGGGGAGCCTTGAGGCAACTTCGTTTACGCTCGAGAAAATTATTCAGGCTGGTGATAATAATGCGAGCGCGCTTACCACGTTCTTTTTCGGAGACAACTTACTGCTCATTGCCCACGGGCAGGTGGTAGCTGGGTTTGATCTTTCGCTCCTTACGCCAGAGAGCGTTGTGATAAAAGGTGACGAAGTCGCTGTGCAGCTGGGGGCACCGAAGGTTCTTTCGGTGACACTAGACAACAGCAAGACGGTCGTGTATGATCGAAAAACAGGATTTCTGCGGAAGCCGGCCAAGGATTTAGAGTCAGAGGCTCGTGCCGCTGCCGAAGCCAGCATTAAAGAAGCTACCTGTAATGCCGGAATTTTAGAAGAGGCAGAAAAACAGGGAAAGGGAATGATTGAGAAGATGTTTCAGTTTGCGGGCTTCAAGCGCGTGATAGTTGAAACAAAACACGGAACCTGTTAGGATAGGGTGTAACAATATGGATTGGTAGCTCAGCTGGTTACCTGCCTGCCGGCAGGCGGGGAGCGCTCACAATTCAAGATGTCGTATGTATACTGTTTATGCTTTGCGATTTTCTGATGGTAGGATATACGTTGGGTTTACCAATGATATAGATCGGAGAATGACAGAGCACAAGAGAGGTCATACAAAATCGACAAAAAATAGAGGAGAGTTCGGTATTATCTATATCGAACAGTGTGTCGATAGAGCTAGTGCTCGCGAAAGAGAAAAATATTGGAAGTCGGGTTGTGGAAAAGAGCAACTCAAAAATATGGATTGGTAGCTCAGCTGGTTAGAGCGCTCGCCTGTCACGCGAGAGGTCGCGGGTTCGAATCCCGTCCGATCCGCACCATTAAAAAACCACCGCAAGGTGGTTTTTTGTTATACTGTATATTAAGAGTGCAAAATAAAAATTGGAAGAATAATTATATGAAATGGTTATTAGTAGTAGTTGCATTGCTGTTAATAACGGCAATAAAGCTACTCTTTCGTCATGGTAAAAAAGGAGGAATAGATTTTTCTCTTTTTCAAAAGCGAGATAGAGTAATGAATACTTCAGAGCAAAAGCTGTTTGAAGAATTGCAAAAGGTATTTGGTATGGACTACATCGTTCTTTCTAAGGTTCGTATCGAAGACTTCGTAGAGACTCGAGATGGTGAGGGCAAGTATGGTGCTCGAGGAAGAATAAAGTCTCGGCATGTAGACTTCTTGATTTGTGACAAAATAACCACGGCACCGCTGACTGCTATTGAGCTTGATGGAGGTAGTCACAGGAAAGTCTCTGTTCAGGAAAGAGATTTGTTTGTAGACGAGCTTTACCAGTCCATCGGCCTCCCTATCCAGCATATTCATGTAGGGGAGGATTTTGAAAAATCAGTGACTCAGATTCAGAAGTATCTGGTACAATAAGATCAACACAGAAAATACATGCCAAAGTTTGAGGGAATACCGCTAAATGTAGAGAAACCAAAGATTGATCCTCGCAAGGAGTTTCAGTCACGTTTGAATATGCTTTTATTAGAAGGTGCTCCGTTGCGAGAAGTAGCAGAGATGTTGGGGGCAGAGGAATATATCGAGGGCGAGGTAGGATCAGGAATTCGTTTTAATGTGAAGGCATTTGCGGACGAGCAGCTTGGAATAGAAGAAGAAAAAGGAAGCTCTCAATCAAGGACGCATAGAGTCCCGCTGCTTCCACCAGAAAAGTTTATCAAGACCGAAAGAGTTTTATTGCCGCCAGGCAGGGGAGAAATTATTGCTGGGAGCGGTAAGGGATTGGAGGAAAAAAGAATCTACCCACGTGATAGAGCTTTTATAGAAGTGCTTTCAGAAATGAAAGAGCCATATTCAGTAATCTCTGGTGTCGTAAGACCAGAAATGATGAGGCGACAAACCTATAGGGCTTTTATCTTAAAAAATAGACAAAAGATATTTTTTATTAACAATGAAGAGGGCAATGCTACCTATGTAGTGCATGGCGTTACCGCTAATGACTGGAGTGAATATGCAGGAAAAACAAAGGATGAGTTGAGAGAGGTAAAAAATATAGAAGTGATTAATTATCCAGGAAATCTTTCGGATTTTCAGCTACTCATGCGATCCGTTATTCTTACGGAACTTGAAAGTCTACAAGAAGTTGGCGAGAATGATGATGAAATAACTTCCTCCGCAGATCAGGGTGATGTGTCTACAATTGCGGGTGAATTAATAGGAGATAGAAGTGCAGTTGGTGAAGAGATGTTGTCTTTAGACAACAAAATAGAAGGAAAAAGATTCTCTCCAGAAGGCTGGATGACTATTACAAATGTACAGGAAGAAATTGGTAAAAGTTACCGATGGATTACTAGAATAGCTGACTCCTATAGAGATACGCATCCCGAGTGGTTTGTTGAGTTTTTAAATAAGCAGGGCAGAGAGCGGGAGTATTATCATCCAGAACTAATAGCTCTTATCAAGCAGGAGCAATTTTCTTTACCTAGTCAGGCGCCAGATGGTTGGCTAAACAGAGGATCCTTGGTAGAAAGGCATAAAAAAAGTCACGATTTTATTAGGAGCCTTGTTGAAAAATACAGAGAATCTCATCCTGAATGGTTTGGTGAGTATCTAGGAGATGCAGGAAGGTCGGTTGAGTATTTTCATCCGGATTTAGTTGCAATCATTGATAAAACCATGGCTTCTTTACCTGATGCCCCACCAGAGGGCTGGGAGACACAGGGATCGTTAGTAGTTGATTTAAAAACAACACATCATCTAGTAACTAAACTAGCTGATGAATTTCGTACATCGAATCCAGAATGGTTTAGGGAGTTTATAAATGATCTAGGTCATGTTAATGAATACTATCATCCAGAGCTTGTTCATCTGTTGAGAGTTAAAATAGAAAAACAAAACCGACCTATTCCAGAGGGTTGGGTGAGTGTGTCTCTATTGAGCAAAGTTTTACCTGTAAGTAAGGAAAAGATAGAAAGAATTATTAGGGAGCAAGATCTCCTGGAAAGGTACCCAAATGACTTTGGTGAATATAAAAATAGTAATGGATTGGTGGGAGCTTTTTACGGGGATACCATTGTCAGTTCCATAAAAAAATATATTGATAATATGCCGGAGCGCGCACCAGATGGTTGGACTACTACAAGTGCTTTGCGTATCGAACTGGGTATAGATTTTTATGTAATAGAAAAAATCGCAGAAAAATACAGAGAATCTCATCCTGAATGGTTTCAGGTGTATTTATCGCCGCTAGGAAAAGAGGTGATGCATCTTAGCCCTGACCTTTCGAATGCTATTAGAAAAGAAGTAAAATCTCGGCCACCCGTTGCTCCAGATGGTTGGTACACGAATAAGAGACTGAAGTCGGTGTTAGGTAGTACACAGCAAACTGTTGGAAAAATTGCAGAGAAGTATAGGGACTCTCACCCGGAGTGGTTTCAGAATTTTACTTTTCGCGCCGTAAGAGGTAGTTCTGTACGAGAACACTATCATCCAGACCTTGTTCAGCTTATTACTAAAGAACTAGCTAATAGACCTCAAGTTGCGCCAGAGGGCTGGGAGACACAAGGGAGTTTGGCAAAAAAACTAAATGTACAACCAGAGGCTGTGATGAAGGTGATAAATAGTCTTCCTGAAGGCACGGAGAGTTTAATTGAAACGTTTAGTGAGCCAAAAGGAAGGGGTGGTCATGGTGGCAGAAAGTTACTCAAGTACTTTCATCCAGACCTTGTCCGGCTCATTACACAAGAGGTAAAGAAATTAAAGAATAGGCAAATATAACAATGCAATGAAAGTTAGCGCGGCTCCGTAAGGACTCGCATCCGTCTCAAAGCGTAATTTATCACCTCATGCCGAGAGATAAGAGGGTCTAGAATTCTCGGAAATTCATGGTCAGAGTTGTATCGCCTCGCCCGCACCATTAAAAAACCACCGTAGGGTGGTTTTTTACTATACTGTGTAGGAAGTATTAAATTTTACTCCCTATGACTGAAAAAAAGACTACAAAGCTGTACCGGGCAGCTGGGAAGCACTGGGTGGGAGATGGATTTCATGTCGAGGGAATTTTTGATTACCAAACAAACCCTGATGAGTTTTCGCCATTCTTGTTACTAGATTTTGCAGCTGGGGAATACTTTCCGCCAACGACCAAGCGACGTGGAGTAGGGCAGCACCCGCATCGTGGATTTGAAACGGTGACGGTGGTGTATGCTGGTGAGGCCGAGCACGGGGATTCACGGGGGAATGGCGGCGTAATTGGGCCTGGCGATGTGCAGTGGATGACCGCAGGTGGAGGCATTATTCACGAGGAATACCATAGTACCGAATTTGCGAAAAAAGGCGGTATGTTCGAGATGGTACAGCTGTGGGTGAACCTGCCAAAGGC
>CAZCQJ010000011.1:10611-22798 GCA_964500865.1 uncultured Bdellovibrionales bacterium
GTGAAGTAAAAATTATCGCAGGTGCTTTTAATGATGTCACAGGACCAGCCAAAACCTTTTCACCAGTGAATGTGTGGAATGTCCGCGTAAACCCCAAAAGCACCCTGCAGCTGGCGGTGCCACAAAAACACACAACACTTGCATTGGTGGTGCGTGGGTCTGTGCGGAATGACGAGCAACTTTTAACACAGGGAGCTTTGATGCAGTTTGACCGTAGTGGAGATATGATAACCATTACCGCGGGCGATGACGAAGCCTGGGTTTTGGTGCTTATGGGCGAGCGCATTGCCGAGCCCATCGTGGGACACGGGCCTTTCGTGATGAACAGTGCCGAAGAAATTTACCAGGCAATGAATGATCTTGAAAAAGGGACATTCTTGCAGGGAGTAGGTGCTGAGTAGAGAGACTTACTGGTGGTGCATATCACGGAGAATCATTTTAGTGAGGAGGTTTACATCGTGACCAATGTGTTGTAGGAGCTCTTTTTTGGTGGGCTCGTGGTATTCCGCAAGTGGCGTATCGGTAACAGAGTCATCTGGTGATGGTAGCACGGCAGGGAGAGGCTTCTTTGCGGGAACTTCTTTTTTGGGTGCAGTTTTTTCGAAGATACAAAACCCGTTGATATTTTTACACACCACGTCCTCGAGGACTTTGCTTTCGGAATACTCAGTACGACTTACCGCATCGCCACTAGGTGCCCGGAGTTCGAGGGCAGCACTTTTATTGCCAAGTGTAAAAGCAGCCTCTTCTTTGGTAAGGCGGAGTTTTTGTCCTGGAGCCAAGCTGACCTCTTGGGCGATGGGGTGATTGATGAGCTTTTCTTGTTCACCAATTTTACTGCTGCTGGCAATTTTCCAGCCATCCAGTGAAACTGTTTTGGAAGACTGATTTAAGATCTCGATCCATTCCGTACCAGAGTCAGTTCCCTTTGGGTTAGGAAGAAGCGCGGTAATGACGAGAGGAATCTTTGGGTACTTAGTAATGCGCACAGAAAATGTTTTGCTACTAGTATCTTCGCCACGTACTATGGTGACACTCGCTTGGTAAGTGCCAGTTTTGGTATAGATATGCTTGGGGTTTGCTAGGGTACTGCGGTGACCATCGCCAAAATCCCAACGGTAGCGGTCACTGTCTTTGGATGATTTCCCTAAGTGCGCCGCAAAAACTAGCGGCACATTTTTGTGGCCTGTCTTTTTGGAATCGAGGGTAATCTTTTTTGTTTTACTCAACGTGTTGGCAGTATTTGGTGTTACTGTTTTGGTCCAGCGCCACTCTGTCCCGGTAAAACTATAGCTTTGGCCCTCTGGTGCAGCTGAATAGGTAACGCTGTCTAGCTGTTCGCCGGTAGGAGCAAAAAAAGTAATGGTTTCTTCGCCCGTGTTATTGAGTGAAAAGCGAAAAAGACTGCGTGGGAGGGCGAGATACGCGCCAGGCGCTAAAGGTGTTGGAGTAGAAAAAGTAAAGAGTGCACCCGAGTTATCGGAGAGGGAGCTTCCGCGGAGATCTTGTGTCTCGCTACTCGCATTAAAGAGTTCGATAAACTCACCGGCGGCTTCGTCGCCAACGGGGTTGGGGAAAATTTCAGAGAGGAGCACTTGGCCAGTAAGATTACCTGTGGGTGTTTCTTCATCTACCTCGTCAAAAAGATTTTCGGACCCCGGAGTAAGCTGTGAACTAAAACGCCAGTCGCTGCCATCAAAGCTGTATGAGAATCCTTGGAGTGCCCGGTCGTAACTCACACTGCTAATAGCAAGATTTTCCTGGGTAAAGAGTGAGAGCGTATCGCTCGTCGTGTTATTGAGGTAGAGGTTCTGAACGAGTGGCAAGTATTCACCCGCTTCTATGAATGTATCACTTGGAAAAATAAAGGTGTGGTTTCCGGCATCTCGCAGGTACCAGCCAGAAAGGTCGACACATTGGTCACTGGTATTAAAGAGCTCGGCGTATTCGATATCATTGCTTGGTGGATAGGGGAGAATCTCGTTGAGACGAATAGTATTTGCATCTCCACTACAGCGACTCACTGGACCACCAGTAAGAGGCGAACCGCCGATAACGAGGTCATCGATGCGATTGCTCCCGGTGCTTGTGACGCTGCCGCCAGCCACACTGGTGTCACTACTCATGAGAAAGCGAATAAAAACTCGTTCTTGATTTTCAGCAGTAGCTGGTAAAGGGAGGGCATCAAGCACGCCGGTTGTAAAATTATCAGCCACAGTAATATTCCCACCGACAATATCGAGCCAGGCACCAGCATCACCAACGCGGTACTGGATATGGAAGTCTCGTGGGCCCGTGCTCGAGCTTCGGAGTTTAGCCGAGACAGTAAGAGCCTTATAACCCAAGGTACTGACACGAGTCTGCCAGGAACGTGTTTCGGCACCGTTCTGCCAGCCAGTGGCCCTTGCGGCGTTAGTGGTAGCCCCAGCGGTAGCGAACGTAATACCAGGAAGGTTTATGCCCTCGAGAGTCTCGGTGGCATTTTCGGGGATACTGGCATCTACCAGGTTATCATCCGGGTTATTCGGGAAGGTCCATTCGGCCAGCGACGCCGCTGAAAGTGGCGCCAGCGGGAGCGATAAAGAGAGAAAAATGGCAAAAAAAGTAACGAGGCGAGGAAAAAGTATCCGCGACATAGTCTTTTATATTTTTCTTTTAGCATAGCATATCGCACTCTTTCTGACTTTACTTTTCTGCGCTCCCTTGCCATACTAGAGGCACTATGCAGAAAAAAATCGAACACGATATTCTCGAGGCACTCCAGGCGGCCCAAACCAAGGGCATTTTGCCTGTTTTTAAGCTACCTACTGTAACTGTAGAGCAGCCGAAGGTAGCGAGCTTTGGCGAGTATACCAGTAACATTGCACTGGCAGTCGCGCGCGAGGCCAAGCAGTCGCCGATGGCTATTGCCGCTGCCTTAGAACAGGAACTGAGTAACCCGACTTACACAGTAAGTACTGCTGCACCAGGGTATCTCAACTTTTTGTTAACTGATATAGTGTTGACCGAAAACCTGCAGCGCATTCTGACAGAGAAAGGGGAGTACGGTAGTATGGTGCAAGAAGTACCACTGAAAATAAATAACGAGTTTGTTTCGGCAAACCCAACCGGACCACTCCACATTGGGAATGGACGAGGGGGATTTTTTGGTGATTCATTGACGCAGCTTTTTCGAAAAATGGGACACCGGGTGACCAGTGAATACTACGTGAACGACGGTGGTGAGCAGGTAGTAAAACTTGGTCACAGTGTTTTAAAGGATGACGAAGCCGTGTATGGCGGCGAGTATATTGATGAGCTTCATACTGCAATGGCACAGGGTGACGAGCAAGACGCAGTAACAGTAGGGCGTAAGGCAGCATCAATTATTTTGGAACAGTATATTCAAAAAACACTGACGCAAAAAATGCACATTACGTACGATGTATTTACGAGTGAGCGAGCCTTGTTGGAATCTGGTACGGTAGAGCGAGCCCTGGAACGCCTGGTGACTAACGGACATACCTACGAAGCCGAGGGTGCTCTGTGGCTGCGCACCACTGATTTTGGTGACGACAAAGACCGTGTACTGATTAAGAGTGATGGGAGTAAAACGTATTTTGCTGCCGATGCAGGGCATATTCTTACCTATATAGAAAATGGTGTCGATGTAATTCTTGAGACTTTCGGAGCAGATCACCATGGGTACACCAAGCGCTTCGAGGCCGTGGCTCGCGCCTTGGGATTTGAGGGCGTGGTTCACTTTGTGCTTATGCAGCTTGTGAAGCTCGAGAAGGATGGCGAGGAAGTGCGTATGAGTAAGCGCGCAGGCAATGTGGTTTCGGTAGATGAACTTATCGATATTGTCGGGCACGACGTTGCGCGATTCTTTTTCTTAATGTACAGCCCAGACACGCATATGACGTTTGACCTGGGGCTTGCCGAGGAACGCTCGCAAAAGAACCCGGTATTTTATGTGCAGTATGCCCACGCTCGTATGGCGAGTATTTTAGCGAAAGCTCAGGAAGAAGGTTTGGTGCCAGCTGCTACGACACTCAACTTTGCGCATCCAAAGGAGCGCGAAGTTGCCCGAATGCTGTATTTATTCCCAGAGCTTCTGCAGCGGGCTGCCAAGGATTTTGCACCGCACCGTCTGCCACAAATGGCGCTCCAGATGGCTGATATTTTCCATTCTTTCTATGCAGTCTGTAAAGTTATTGACGTAGAGCAGAAGGAGCTTTCTAGGCAGCGTTTAGCGCTGGTACTAGCAACACAGGTCGTGTTAAAAGAAACACTCCGCTTGATTGGCGTAAGTGCACCAGAAAAAATGTAAGGTTATGGGGGTACTACCATCACAAAATCGAGTATCAAAAATTCTTTGGAGGAGTCTCGTTATACTTGGATTACTTACAGCTTGGCGTTTTATGGGTGTGTATCGATCACTGCAAGTAAAACAGCAGAACGAATCACTGGCACCACAAAACACCGAGCGGCTATTTTCTAAAATACCCAATCGGTGTTTACCGGTTTGTAATCAGCCCCCAGAAGTAAATATGACAAAAGCGGCTGTGCGCGTAGCGAAGCCCGCAGTACAACGATCAACAAGCACTGGTATTACCCGCGTAGCAGATATTCCTAAAAAACCGAAGGATCCAAATAGTATTCGCATCGCTGTAGCTGAAGCACCACTTATCGCAAGTAAAGTAAAGTGGGTAAATGGAAAGGGAACGTGTATTAAAAAAGGGGATAAGGGTCGCAAAAGTACTCAGGATAAGAAAGTGCACATTGATCAGCAGTGTTGTCTTGATCCGGACGAAATTCCAAACCCGCGTTGTTTGTATAAATAGAAGTAAAAAGAAAACCCCCGCCATACAGCGGGGGTTTTTTGTTGAGGAGTTACTTATGCAGCAACAGCCTTTTTAGGAGCTACCTTTTTCGGAGTAACTTTCTTAGCTACTGGCGCTACCTTTGTCAGATCAGCAATCTTTTCTTTCTCAACAGCGCAGAGCTCAAGGGCCTTCATGGCGCTTGCCTTAGTGGCATAGGCTTCAGTCGAAGCAATTACTTTATTGTTAGCAGCTGAGAGCACACGGGCACGAAACTTACCAGCCTTGTCTTTGTAGACTTCACCCTTCGTATTTGGCATACGTTTTTGTTAAGTTATTTATCTTACTCCCTCCATGCCTTTAGTATAAGAAAACTAGCCGCAAATGCAAGGGGGTGTGTTATGCTACGTGTATGAATTTCTCTCAAAATACCAAAAAACTTATTCTGCTCTTTTTGGTGGCTGCCGTATTGGTAATACTCCGGGGGTGGTTTCCAAGAGTAACTATCGTGCCAACTGCTTGGTCAGAGGTTTTGTCTACCGTAAGTCCTGAGTGGCGACAGGTACGTCGCATCGAAGAGCAAATTGGGCAGTGGACTGCTGACCTAAAGAAGCAGCCCCAGGCACAGGAGGCTGCTACAGGTGAGTCATTCCAGATCACCGATGTTATTGATGGTGATACGGTTAAGGGGCATTTTATAAAGGCAGCGGCGGCTACCGAAACCGTCCGACTTATTGGAATTAATGCTCCAGAGACCGGTGGTCCATACCGCACTAAGGAGTGCTTTGGTGAGGAAGCAAAAGTGCACCTGCAAGAGGTACTAAGCAGCAAAACCGTGACGCTTACGGCAGACAGCACGCAGCTTGACCGAGATAAGTATGGGCGCTTGCTGCGGTACGTGTTCCTCGGCGATGTAAACATAAATGAACAGATGATTACTGATGGTTTTGCGCACGAATATACCTACCAGGTTCCGTACCAATACCAGAAGACATTCCGGGCGGCGCAGGATGCAGCGCGTACAGCCAGGAAGGGACTCTGGGAATCGGAGCGCTGCGGCACAAACATGGTACAATAGGGGTATCAAAAGGAGACTTTATGAACTACGAAACGGTGCACATTTGGCTCGTAACTGCTGGTGAATTTATTCGGACAACAGTACTTGCTGCAGCAATGTCTGTGGGGTTGGTGCCGGCTCCGTGTAGTCAGCCACTCCCGTACCACGTGGGGCAGATTGATGAACGTTTTCATATAAGTAAAGAAGAGGCGGCGAGTGCCTTAACGGAGGCAGAGGGTGTATGGGAGAAAGCTACAGGCAGAGACCTTTTGCAACAAGAGGATGACGCTGGACTCCCAGTAAATTTTGTGTACGATAACCGCCAGCAGGTAACTGATGCCAAGCGCGCACTCGAAGGGGAGCTCGCAACTCTTGGTGTGGAAAAATCAGGCGCAACAACCGACGCAAAGGTCGCCACCTATAAAGCGGCACTGAAGGAATACCAATTGGCTGTGAGCGCCTACCAATCGGATGTGAATGACCTGAATAACAAAATAACGAAAATTAATCAGGATGGTGGCGCCAGCACTGATGACAAAAAGCGCCTCCAGAAAGAAGTAGATGCCCTGAGGAGTAGGTACAACGCGCTCGAGGCACAGCGCGAGGCGGTGAATGCGCTTGGCGACAAAACACAGCAACTCATTAGTCAGAGCAACCAGCTTATCGACACATATAACCAGAAAATTACCAACTTCCAGAAGGAATACGGCAACAACGAAGAGGCTTTTGACCAGGGAGTATACACGGGGGACACCATTATGATTTATCAGTATGATGACCGAGAACACCTGGTGCTGGTGTTGGCTCACGAGCTTGGGCACGCCCTAGGAATAGAGCATGTTGAAGACACAAAGGCACTTATGTACTACCTGTTAAATGATCAGGATAGTAGTCATTTAGGGCTTGCTGAAGCCGATAAAGCAGCTTTGGCGCAGGTATGTGCCCGACCAAAATTCCCGTGGCAGGAGTAGTTAAAAGCCCGAGGATAGGGGTAACTTTACCACAAGGACAATCTAGCCCTTTACAAAATTTCCTTTTTCTGGTAGAATTAATTTCTTATTACTGCCTGAAGTGAGTGAAGCAAAAAATATTTTTTGCCTCCGAACAGAAGTACCGGTAACAAAGGATCAATGCCGCTCGGCTTGTGCTGCGCGAGATTGAGCTCAGGACTTGTTCCTGGGATTTAGTCGTTTATTTATAAAAGGAGCAACATGCCAAAAAGACGAGTAGCGAAACCGGGGAAACAGTATTCCGACCCACGGCTTCACCGAGATACAGATACACGTGGTGGGAAGAAGACGGTTCGTAAACCCGGATCTTTTTCTGGTACCCCAAAAGCCCGTCCGGACACCCGTTCGGAGGGAGGGAATAAAACATACGGGGGGGCAGGTAAAGCCTATGGAAAACCAAAGCCTGCTGGCCAAGGTGCCGCTAAGCCTGCTGGTGCAGGAATGCACAAAAAGTACGAGGGGAAAAAGTATGAAGGACAGGGAAGCACTGCTGGAAAGAAGGATGAGAAGAGTGGAGCAGCTCCTAAAAACCGTACCAGTTATACCTATATGCGTACGCTGGCAGAATCAAGTACTGGAGCCAAGGGTGGTTCGTTTCAACGAAAGAACACACTTTCTCCTGGAAAGAAAAAAGTGATTCTCAAAAAGCGGCGTGCCGAAATTAAGTTCCACAAGAAGCAAGGGAAAGTCTCGTTTGACCTCAAGCGTTTAACGCTGAAGAGTTTTGACGAAGCTGGCTTACCAGAAGTAGTGAGCCCAGTAAACTTGTTTACTGATTTTCCGCTGCACCAAATTTTGCAGAACAACATTGCCAAAAAAGGACTGGTGAACCCAACTCCGATTCAGGGGCTGACGATTCCAGAAATTCTGAAGGGCCGTGACGTTATTGGTATTGCGAACACGGGTACCGGAAAAACCGCTGCCTTTACATTGCCAATCGTCGAGAAACTTATTAAGAACAAAAATACCCGCGTCCTGATTATGGCGCCAACCCGCGAGCTGGCTGAGCAGATTGAGCGCGAAGTCAAAACCTTCGTGGTCGGCCTTCCTATCCGCACAGCTCTGTGTATCGGTGGTCGTTTTATCGACGAGCAGATGCGCAAGCTGGGGAATGCACCGCAGTTTGTGATTGGAACCCCAGGCCGCTTGATGGACCTCGAGCGTCGCAAGCGTATTCAGTTCAATTCGTTTAACGTGGTAATCCTCGACGAAATGGACCGTATGCTCGATATGGGCTTCTTGAAAGACATTAAAGAAATCCTGCTCAAAATTCCACGTGAGCGTCAGACATTGCTGTTCTCGGCTACCATGCCGAAGCTCATTCAGGAGCTCGCTCGTCAGTTCTTAACCGACCCACTCGAATTTACCGTGAAGCCTCGTGCCACATCGCGTAATGTCGAGCAGGAAATGGTGAAGATCAAAAAGGGTGAAGAAAAAATCGAAAGACTCCACGCTATTCTTTTGGATCCAGAATATTACAAGGTGATTATCTTCGTCCGTACCAAGCGGGGAGTAGACCACCTGGAAAAAGAACTGACTGGCCGCGGATTTAAAGTAGACGCCATTCATGGTGACAAAACACAGAACAAGCGGAGTCGTGCTATTAAGAGTTTTACCCGTGACGAGGTAAACATTCTGGTAGCAACCGATGTGGCTGCTCGTGGACTCGACATTCCAGATGTGACTCACGTGATTAACTACGATATTCCAGAAACCTACGATGACTACGTACACCGTATCGGCCGTACGGGTCGCGGTGACAAATCTGGTAAGGCCATTACTTTTGTCCGTCACGACGAAATGTAAAAAAATTATGAAACAAAAAACACACCGAAGGGTGTGTTTTTTAGTCCAGGATACTTGACGTCTTCTTTAAAAAGATGTACAGTGAGGTATCGTTCTTTAAAGTACTGAAAATTCAGTTTTCGTCAGAGCAGAGACGGGTTTACCTCTTGAGACCCCTCTCTGCTCTGACGAAACAGAGCGAAGGTTTTCATTGAGAGAAGGAGTTTTGAGATGCCGTTCACCAGAAACGAATATGGCCACTATATCATCGATATCGCCGGCCCTGATCCGGCGGTAACTGGCGCGCAGGATGTGATAGGCCAGAAGGAAGGCTTTGATTTTGGGCCGTCCGTTGGGATGATGCTCAGATCGGAAAAGTACAATGAGGAACGCCCGCTGGCATTGCGCGAGGTATATCGCGTGGCGATTGTCCCTCTTTCTGATTATGAGCGTAGACCAGCGCCTACTATGGCGGAGGTAACGCGCAGCTGCGTTGATCAGTTTGGCTACAGTGAACTCTGTCCTTTTCTTGTAACGAGTCTCCGCAAGGTCATTACGGACAGCCAGATGAAGTCAATGAAGCTGAGGTATATCATTGGTTCTCATGAACCAATTTTGGTGCCGCTCGAGAATAAAAGCCAAATGCCATTGCGACTTGGCCTGAGCTCTCTCGGACCAAATACGCCGATGTTGACTAGTCACTGGGCCGCACCGGACCACAGGCTTGAACATGTGGACGCCGTGGCCTACCTCGTCGGCCAGTAGCTCTTCCGTCAAAGACGGATAATAACCCCCTTCACCACGGTGGAGGGGGTTAGTTTTTTTTCTCACACAACCAGTGGTATACTAACGCTATGGATATACATACAATTACTTTTTTCCTCCGGCCAGAACACATAGAGAATACGTTTCGGACAGCGGCAAGTAGCGTTTCGTTAGAAGCGTTTGCTTTTTTGGGTTCGCTCGCCGAAGAAATTATTAGTCCTATTCCATCGTACGTAGTCATGGGTATTGTGGGTACGCTGGCCCTCGCCAAGCAGGCAAGTATGGGGCAGCTCTTACTCCTCGCCTTTATGGGAGCGGCCGGTAAAACACTAGGAGGGATATTTTATTATAAAGTAGGTGATATAGCTGAGGATCTATTGCGAGGAAGCTTAGCCAAGTTATTTCGCATTACGCCAGAATCTATTGAAAACTTTGGAAAACGTTTTAGTGGTGAGCATTGGAAGGATTTTGGTCTTATTTTTTTACTCCGCTTTTTTCCATTTACTCCAACAACACCGTTGTCACTTGCCTGTGGGGCTGTAAAGATCCGTTTTTGGGTGTATGTTTCTGCGGGGCTTTTAGGAAACTTTGCTAAGGATATTGGGTACATTTTAATAGGTTATTACGGCGTAGCAAGCTTAACGAAACTGTGGCGGGATATTCATTGGTACAAGGTGGAAATTGAATGGGTATTAGGACTTATCGTTTTTGGCGTTGTGTTAACGTACTTTTTTCAGAGCGATATTTGGCGCGAACTCAAGAAAAAGATATGGCGAAAGTAACGGCACCTGTGTTTGATCTGCAGAGTCGGTACCAGCCAGCTGGAGATCAGCCCAAGGCAATTAAAGAACTTGTAGAAAATTACCAGTCTGGAAAACGAAACCAGGTGCTTTTGGGTGTGACGGGGAGTGGAAAAACATTTACCATGGCCAATGTGATTCAGGCCGTGAATAAGCCGACGCTCGTGATTGCTCATAATAAAACTTTGGCGGCTCAGTTGGCTCAAGAATACCAAACCTTTTTTCCCAATAATGCGGTTCATTATTTTGTATCGTACTACGACTATTACCAACCAGAGGCCTACCTGCCGGTGAGCGATACGTATATCGAAAAAGATGCTCAGATTAACGAGGAGATCGACCGCTTGCGGCATGCTTCGACGCAATCACTCCTCAGTCGTAAGGATGTTATCATTGTGGCGTCAGTTTCGTGTTTATATGGTTTAGGGAGTCCAGAAGAATATGCTCAGCAGAATTTTCAGCTTGAAGTTGGCATGTCGCTCGACCGGGGTGCGCTGCTCCGACATTTGATTGCCGTCTTTTTTGAGCGTACCAATGCTGACCTCAAGCCAGGAACTTTTCGGAGCTTAGGGAACCGGGTAGAAATTATGCCGGTCTCTGAAAAAAATATTTATCTCGTAGAGCTTGGCGGAGGGTGTGTTACCAGGATTACGAAAATTGACCCAGTCTCGCAGAAGATCCTCGGTGAGCCAGAGAAGGTCTTTCTGTTCCCGGCCAAGCATTTTATTACCGATAAAAGTAAGCAAGAGCAGGCGATCACAGGTATTCGTCATGAGCTTCAGGAGCGACTCAAGGAGCTTGAGGCTGAAGGAAAAGTGCTCGAAGTGGAACGTCTGAAGCGCCGCACCACCTACGACCTCGCGATGATGGAAGAGATTGGCTACTGTAATGGTATCGAGAACTATTCACGTCATTTATCGGGGAAGCTTCCGGGCGAACCACCCGAAACGCTCTTGTCGTACTTCCCGCATAATGAGGACGGGAGTCCAGACTTTTTGACGATTATCGACGAGTCACATGTAACGCTGCCGCAGTTACGGGCCATGTATGCTGGTGATCAGTCACGTAAAAAAACATTGGTAGAGTTCGGATTTCGGCTCCCGAGTGCTCTCGATAACCGCCCGCTTCAGTTTACGGAATTCTTAGAACGAATCGATGGATTTTTGAGTACCACCGCAACACCAGGTGACTACGAGCGAGCAGAGAGTGATGCTATTGTCGAGCAGGTGATTCGCCCGACAGGGCTTGTTGATCCAGAAGTAGCTATTTGTGGAGTGGTACCAAGCGACGACTATCCAGGGCAGATTCCTAATTTTATTGCCGAAGCCGAAAAAGAAATTGCTGCTGGTGGCCGCGTTATTGCGACTACGCTGACCAAAAAAATGGCGGAGGATTTATCGAAGTTTCTGAAAGAGAAACATATTAAGAGCGAGTACCTCCACAGTGATGTAAAGACCATCGATCGTATTAAAATTCTCACACAGTTCCGTAAGGGCGACTTTGATTGTTTGGTAGGGGTGAACCTGCTGCGTGAAGGGCTCGACTTACCAGAGGTAACCTTTATTGGAATTTTAGATGCTGACAAAGAAGGATTCCTCCGAAGCGAGACATCGCTGATTCAGATTATTGGTCGGGCTGCTCGTAACGCCAAGGGTCGCGTCACGCTGTATGCCGACAAAATTACGGGCTCTATTGAACGCGCACTCAAAGAAACGAATCGGCGTCGAGCGCTACAGGTGGCATATAACAAAGCGAACGGAATTACGCCACAGACGGTAGTCCGTAAGATGGAAGACATTACCGAGCAAATGGAGAGTGATCACAGTAAGGCCGTGAATGCAAATTTGGTACTTGATGAGGAGATTTTTCAGAAGGATCCGAAGAAGCTTTTGAAATTGAAGAGTCAGGAAATGGATGAAGCCGTGCGAGTACTCGACTTTGAGACCGCTGCTATTTTGCGTGATG
>CAZCQJ010000012.1:0-18527 GCA_964500865.1 uncultured Bdellovibrionales bacterium
GTATGCTACTAACACGGAGTGGTTTACAAAAACCCTACTCGTTTGACGAACTCCTTAAGCGTCTGCCTGTGCAAAAAAGCACGCGCGATATTACATTGCCACCAGAAGCCCTCTCGAGTGATTTTATCATCACGATGAACTCGTCACTCTCAGATACCTTTGCCTCGCTCGACGCTTTCTTTAACCAAAGCACCGACGAAAACCAAGACACTCCACTCCCATAATGCAACGCCTATGAAACTAATCATTGGCCTGGGTAACCCCGGCACCCCCTACACCAACACCCGGCACAACGCTGGTTTTTTGGCGCTCGATTTTTTAGCAGCAGCCATTGGTGCCAGTTTCCGTGACGAAAAAAAGTTTCAGGCTTCCATTGCCGAAGGACACCTGGCCGGCCAGAAAGTTCTGTTAGTAAAACCGCTTACTTTTATGAATGCCTCGGGTGAGAGCATCCAGAAGCTACTCCAGTTTTACAAACTCACCCCGAGCGACATCATCGTGCTGCACGACGACCTCGACATCGCACCTGGCATGCATAAATACACTACTTCTTCGCGAGCTGCTGGCCACAACGGCGTAGCCAGCCTTATCGACTCGCTGGGTACGCAAGACTTCGCCCGTCTGCGCATTGGTATTGGCCGCCCAATAGATACCCTCGGCATTTGTATGCGTCCGCACGACTACGTGCTCGCCCCCTTTAGCCCCGAAGAAAAAGAGTCTCTCGAAAATCTTTTCCCGCTGCTGCAGCAAGGCATCGAGAGTTTTCTGCAAGGAGACAGTAAGTAGCCAGATTCAAAAAACAAAAGAAAAAGCCCGGAGGAAAACCCCGGGCTTTTTTCGTGTATTCAAGAACAACTCTATAGTCATTTGGTCTTGCTTTCTTTGGCTTCTATCCAAGAGGCGGGCAACCAACACGAGGCCAGTTGCCACATTTCAGCGAAGAGCTGCTAGGAGGGATGCCTCTCTTCACCCTTTCGGATAGAAGCCAAAACAAACAAGGAACCGTTCTGAAGTAGTATCCTAGCAAACCCAGCGGCGCCTGTCAAGACCCCACCCAAAGCCCCTACTTAAGACTGGAGAAACCTCAGTATACAAAAAACACCTCTCGGATGAAAGGTGTTTTTTATTTTATTTACCATTCAAACACGTCTACGATATCTTTAATTGCTTCGCGAATGCGATTTACCACCCCTTTATGCTCCATGAGTCGCGGACGCTCTGGAAGCCGCTCTACAATATCTTCTCCCGTCGGGAGTCTATCCGTGTACAGATACTCACCGATCAGTGCTTCAATATGCTCCTGTGTAATGTTTTCAGTCTCTGATAGCTTATGCAGCTTTTCGGACCTCTCATTTGACCAAAACTCAGCAAATGCCGCCTCAACATCTTCAGATCTGCTTACGCGTGGTAAGTTTTCTTCAATAAACTTCTTCACCAGCTCTTTTTTCTTACGAAGACTCACGTCACGATCGAATACCTTCAAGATGTCATCTACCTTCTTCAAACGAGCCGCATTAGAAGTAATATTTTTAAGCCCAGCAATCAACTGAATGATATAATCGAAGTTAACAATATCACGAACTGTAAGTTCTAACTCGAAGTCGATTTGGTCCAAAATAGAATCCTTTCCCTTTTCTGCCGTCTTTGTTTCGGCATAAATATCTAGGTACTTACTCTGATAGTCGTAGAATTCCTGCTCTGTAATACCCAGATCTTCAAACGAAAATCCTACAAACGTTTCGAGTGATGCCTTAATGCGAAGTAAGTCACGGAATGCCTGCACGAAGTCTGCTTTTTCTTGTTCTCCTTCTAGTAAATTTACCGAATCCACGGTTGGCGCTGTCTCACGGAGCTTTGCAAGCTTGTCTTCAAACTCCTTCTTTTGATCCTCGTATGGCTTCTTGAAGACTACCTCCTTGGCATTTTCATCACCATAAAGCGCAAGCGCTTTATCAGTAGCCTCCTTAAGGTTACGGAATGAAACAATGTTTCCATGTGGCTTATCCGAGTTAAGGAGTCGGTTGGTACGGGAATAGGCCTGAATCAGTCCATGGTAACGAAGGTTCTTATCAACATACAACGTATTCAGACGGGCAGCATCAAAACCGGTAAGGAACATATTTACTACCAACACCAAATCTACCTGCTTATTCTTAATACGCTTTTGCAGGTCTTTATAATAGTCGTAAAATTTATCGGTGTTGTAGTTAGTGTCATAAAGGGCGTTGTAATCCTTTATGCACTCTTCTAGGAAATCGCGCGAATGCTGGTTTACGGGTCCGTTTTCAGTATCCAACGGGTCATTATCGAGGTCGCTGTTCTCGTCGTCAGCTTCGTTGGCATGATACGTAAAGATAGTAGCCATTTTAATATCATCGCCACCCCTGGCCTTAATAAGGTCATGGTATCGCTTCAGAACATCAATGCTCGAAACGGCGAAGAGCGCATTGAATTTACCGTTCTTTGTTTTCCTCTTCCAGTCATGAAGCACGTAGTCCGAAATCTTCTCCAGGCGGTCTTGGCTCTCGAGCACCTCTTTGGTATCAATCCCCTCTACTAAGGCATCTGCAAAAATATCTGCATCAAGTACATCGGGGTCTTTCTGCTTGTACCTCCCAACATACTCAACCGAAAACCCAAGTACGTTGTTATCTGAGATTGCATTGGTAATAATGTACTTATGAAGACACTCTTCGAATACGTCTTTTGTCGTCACTTTACCAACATGATTCTCAGCAAAGATTGGCGTACCAGTAAAACCAAAAAGCTGCGCTTTATTAAAGAATGATCGAATCCGGGCATGAGTCTGACCAAACTGACTACGATGACATTCGTCAAAGATAATCACCACTTTCTCATCTTTTAGGTATTCAAATTGCTTCAGATAACTATCTCGTCCGATTGCGATATCAAGCTTTTGAATAGTAGTCACAATAAGCTTTCGATTTGAGTCAGCAAGCTGCTTTACCAAGGCACTTGTGTTACTCGTGCCATCAACCGAACCATCCGAGAACGAGTTAAATTCTTCTGTGGTCTTTATATCCAAGTCCTTGCGGTCCACCACAAACATTACCTTCTTAATGTCTGGGTTACGCGATAGTATCTGGCTCGTCTTAAATGCTGTAAGAGTTTTTCCGGCACCAGTTGTGTGCCAAATATACCCATTCTTATTTGACTCATTTACCCGCCTCTCCAGAGCCTTTACCGCATAGTACTGGTATGGGCGCAAAATCATTGGTATCTGTTCGTACTCGGCCAATACAATATGCTCTGCAATCATTTCTGACACTGCACATTTTTCAAGGAAAACATCCGCAAAATCCTCTAGCTGAGTAATCTTTTTGTTGTCTGCATCCGTCCAAAAAAAGGTCTGTTCGAAAGTTTGTTTTGGGTTATTAGCAAAGTACTTTGTATTTACTCCGTTAGAAATCACAAATATCTGCACATATTCAAACAACGTGCCGGTAAAGGTGTGCTTGTGGTACCGCTGAATCTGATTAAACGCCTCTTTCATCTCGATCCCGCGTCGCTTGAGCTCTACCTGCACCAGCGGAAAACCGTTAATCAACAAGGTTACGTCATAGCGGTTCTCGTATTTGCCAACCTGTGTCACCTGCTGAGTAACCTGATACTCATTCTTACACCACTGGTCGGTGTTAAAAAACCGCACAAAAAATGTGGTTTCATCATCGCGCTTTAGGGCGTAGCGGTCACGGAGTGTTTTTGCCTTATGGAATCGATCACCTTTCATCAGGTGATTCATAATGCGAGACCATTCACCATCAGAAAATATGGTGTCGTTAAACTTCTGGAGCTGAGATCGAAGATTGGCTTCCATTGCTGCGGCGTCTTCGATAACAGCAGGTAAAAAACCCAGTCGTGCCAGCCGCTCCATGAGTGATTTCTCTAGTTGTGATTCAGATTGGTGAGTCATACGCATTATGCAACCTCATTTTTAATAGGAAGGAATCCTTCAGCATCAAGAGCTTTCATAATACCCCGAAGTAGATATCCTTCCGCAATTTCAACTACATATCTCCGGGCATTTTTAGTAATCGGTTTAATCAGCTTCTTTTCTCGCATACCACGTAAATACCGAGATATCTCAGTGTGGGCTACGTTTGGAAACAGATGTTTAATATCACCAGCCTGAAACTCACGTTTTGCTACAGCGATACTAAGAATTTGTCGCTCACGGTCATCTATTAACTTGTTGGTGTGTGCAACTTGAATGGCTGGCAATAAAATACTTCGTCGCATGTAATCATAATCCGCCAAACGATCAATGCTCTCAATTTCCCGACTCAAACCATCTAGCATGTACTCGCACCAACTAAGCAAACCTTCGTCTGTGCCAGAGTCAGCAGCATCAAGCATGCTGTAGTACTGTTCACGATCAACACAAAAGATAGCTGTCGGATTAACAATCCGACCTTTCTCAAGATTGAAACCTTGTCGAACGAGCATGGCGTATGTCAGCACGCGTACCGTTCTGCCATTTCCGTTCGTAAAAGGGTGAATCCACGCAAAACGGTGATGAGCAATGGCCGTGGTCAGGAGAGCGTACTGTCGATCGCGTTCAGTGTTTATGAAAGCAACCAACTCATCCATGTATCCTTGTACCTGAACATAATCTGGTGGTGTATGTTTAGATTTTGTAATGGTTACGTTTTGTGTTCGGTAGGTTCCTGGAGTGTTATCACCCTCTAGCTCTGGAGAAAGGCCCTCAACAATAATTTGGTGAACCTGACTAATAAAGGAATTGTCTAGTGGGCGTTCACGATCGTATTGTTCCACAAAGTCCATCGCTCGCTCATTGTTTTGGATTTGCTTTATCTCTTCACTGACACTCTCCTCAGGACTGATTTTGTGTTCGATGTATTCGCCTACGGTAGTACGGTTACCCTCTATCCGAGCAGAACCAAGACTCTCAAGGAAATGAAATATGTCTTTCAGCTGAAAGAACAGATGGCGAGGCGTAGTGCCACTAAGCCGTTTATGACGAAGCGCATCAAGCTCAATGATGCGATTAGTAAGGGCGGAACCAAACGCTGGCTCGGGGATACGTAACGGTTGGTCTTTAGACATGTAACAAAATGTTTAAACTTATGTAACATTATTCTACATAATAACCTTTATTTACGCAACATAATCATGTGATATCTTTTGAAATATGTAACAAATACAGTGTATATTATGTATATATTGGACAAATAATATGTAACAAAGAGAATTTACGCCTTTAAATAGACCTCGACTATTTGCCGATTAAAAGAACAAATGATACCCCTTAATTTAGTGACCAAATCAAAGAATTTTATTCTAGCGATAGATTCAATAAACGGACTGGCTGTAATTAATTGAATACCCCTCTGACTACCTTCTTGATGAAACGTCTCAGCATTGAGTATTGTTTCAAACAGCTTTCTTGTTGTGATTTCTTTCTGATCAATTTGCACCTTTACACTATTATCATTAAAAACGTAGTGATAGACGTTAAGCCACTCTTCTACTTGCTCAACTTTAAAGTTTTCATTTATTAACAATGCGCAGACTGCTTCAAAATTGTGAGGATTGCCCTTTTTAATATAAAAGAACCTGAAATCAATGAGAAATAAACGGAGTAAATCTGTATTGGGTAGTTCGCTTTTAACTTGCCCGAAATTTTTTCCGTCCACAACAAACGACATACTTACGCTTTGCTTTTCCAGATGATTGTACCTCACGTCTTCAAGCTTAATTGCCTGTGCGTGGAATCGACGAAGTACAGTGTTGCTGTCGGTCATATATTAAACAAACATTTTCTGCATTAAACCTTTCTTCCACTGCTCAGCTTTAGTGACTTCTTTTGCCTTGGTGGTGATGGCTTGGTCGATGGCTGTCAGGAAGTCAGCGATTTTTTGTTGCTCTTTCAGAAATGGGACCATGATTTTCAGCTTTGAATATTTAGAAATCCAATGTCTCCCATGGCCACCAACCTCGAACCTTATGTGTTGCATTGCTTCATATAAGAACTTGATATTGTTGTTACCAAGCGGAACCAAAATCTTCATTGCAGAAGACTTCACTTTAAATGGAAAATCCACAAACTGGGTAGATGTAGTGAAATCATCAAAGATAATTACAGGTAACTCATGATCAAAGACGCCACCCGTTTCATTTGTATAACCCAATATGAAACTTTTTCCGGCAGTGAGTACTGGGGTCTTATACTCATCACTATATTCAATGCTCTGTACAATGAATTGAGTTGGCTGTTTGTAATCTAACAAGTCACACAGCTGTTTTTCCACCCATTTCTCTCCATCCTTGAAACGGATTTGTTGAGTGAAGAGTTTTTGCATGCAACCTTTTTTATATTCCTCTAGAGCGGATTTTTGTTGGCGGAGATTATCAAGCCATGCATCCACGGACTCAAGGAAGTCGGCAATTTTCTGCTGCTCCTCGGCACTTGGCAAGTTTATTGGAAATTTGAGAACGTCACCCTTAGAAAGGTTTTGCTGTGACGAGCCCTGCCCGTGGAGTTTAAAATAATGTTGGTTTGAATTTATTACATTGCGAATGAAACTTACGTTTGCTTTGGGAGTTGTTGTACGTAGTAAACCCATTCGTTGATTCAATACAAATTTCTTACTCTCAGGAATTATGTCTACTAAGCCAAGAAAATATCCATGCGCGACGTCACTTAGGACCATTACAATATCTCCTTTTTCAAGATACCAGTCAGCATCAGATACGTGTTTGTGTTCATTTTTCAATCGCCCACTGATATCAATGCTGTTTAAGGTGATTAAGTTGTATTGCCCTGCATTTGATACACGATCTTCAAAAGCACCGCCATTTCTATACTCACAAATGTCACCGAGTTTCGCTACTGTCCAGTCACTTTGGAATCCTGGAAATCTCAATTCAGGTACTTTCTTCTGTTGTTTTATAGTAGTACCCATATTCCTAAAACGGCTTGGTTATTCCTAGCTCCTTACAGTATTTGGCAATTTTATCCTGCAGTTCTGATTCACCCCTAATAAGCTCTTGTAGTTCCTTGGCTACAGCATCGATGTCTATCTCTGGCTCTGGCTCAAAGGTATCTACGTACCTTGGAATATTAAGGTTATAATCATTCTCTTTAATTTCTGTCCGTGTTGCTCTGTGTGAAAATCGCTCTATTTCCTCGCGCTTTTGGTAGGTAGAAAAAATCTTCTCTACATTTTCGTCAGTGAGATAGTTTTGATTCCCCTGCTTTATAAATTCTTTAGATCCATCAATAAAGAAGATGTCATCGTCATTCCTACGACACTTCTTAAAAACCATTATTACCGCAGAAATACCTGCGCCATAGAAGATGTTAGATGGTAGACCAATCACCGCATCCAAGTAATTCTGCTTCTCGATGATGTACTGGCGAATAGTACCTTCTGCGCCCGAGCGGAATAATGCGCCATGCGGCAGCACCACAGCCATCGTGCCGCTATCAGCCAAATGGTGAAGCATGTGAGTTACAAAGGCATAATCGGCTGCGCCTTTCGGGGCTAGTCTACCGTATTGCGTGAAGCGGTCATCCTGGGCAAGCACTGGGTCGGTATCACTCTTCCATTTTGCAGAGAACGGTGGGTTGGCTACAATCGCCTCCGCCAGAAGGTCATGGTGCTGGTCGTCTTTCAATGTGTCTCCTTGCTTGATATCAAAACGGTCAAAACGCACATCATGCAGAATCATGTTCATGCGCCCTAGGTTATATGTGGTTGGGTTGAGTTCCTGCCCATAATAATGCTTCACATCAGCATAATCAGCCAGACGAAGTAGCAAGGAACCAGAACCGCATGTTGGGTCGTAGGCGCTCCGGAGCGTTTTTTTGTCCTCTGCTACAATACGAGCAAGCAAACGCGATACCTGGGCAGGAGTATAGAACTCGCCACCCTTTTTACCAGCACCGGCAGCAAATTCACCAATCAAATACTCATAAGCATCGCCCAGTAAATCACTCTTGGTATCCGCAAGTCTAAAATCAATCCCCGCAAGGTGCGAAAGTACTTCTACTACCGTTTCGTTTTTATCTTTTTCTGTTTTACCAAGTTTTGGCGAAGACAAAATAACATCATCAAAGAGCCCCTTAAAGTCATCCTCGCTGTCGGTACCCATGGCGGTGCGCTCAATGGCGTCTAGTACACGCTGCAAGTCATCGAGTATGAATGTATTGTCCGTTTTTATTTCACCTTTCCCCTAAGCAACAATGTACGAAAAAAGTTCCTGTGGACCAAGGAAAAATCCAAGGTGTTCAAGGGCGAGGTCTTTAATGGCAGATAGCTGTTCCTTTCCGTCCTTGCTGGTTGGGTCGATATCGGTATATACAAAAGATTCACGAGCTAGCAACTTCTCGTTTACGTATATTTCTAACTTCTCAGAGAGATATTTATAGAAAATAAACCCAAGGATATACACCTTGTATTCATCAGCATTCATTCTACCCCTGAGCGTATTCGCCACCGCCCACAGCTGCCGCTCTAGAATTCTCTTTTGTTCGTCAGACATAACTGTTTTCTATGGTCTTTATATTTATTCTATTTTACTCTTTTCCCCTGTATAAAGCAAAAACTACTGCCAAAACAACACTCGCGATACAAAAAAATCGCCCAGCGGAGTGGGCGATTTTTGAAGTTCTTGTAAGTAACGGGTTTACTTGTTGTCAGCCTCTGGCTTTACAACTCCTTCTACCTTAGTAACGTCTACCTCTACCTTTTCATCAAGAGCAGCGAGTGCCTCGGCGCTACGTGGTTCTTCGGCAATGGCAATTACCGTAGCTGCGTCAGTCAGAATAGTGACTCCAGCTGGTACAGTAATGTCTGCAACGGTAAGCTTGGTGTCAAAGTCCTTGAGGGCGGCCAGGTTTACTTCCAGGTGCTGTGGCAGGTCTTTTGGCAAACAGCTGACTTCTACTTCTTCGAGGGTCTTTACGAGCATACCACCGAGTTCACGGATAGCGGCTGATTCCCCGACGAATTCCATTGGGATATGAGCTTCGAGAGCTTCGTTCATCTGTACTTCCAAAAAGTCGACATGGATGTAACGGTGACCAATCGGAGAAACGTCTACGTCCTGTACTAGTACGTTCTTTTTCTTTCCATCAACGGTCAGTTCGATAAGAGTACTTTCACCGGCTACGGCGTACAGTTTTTCGAAAGCCAAACGCTCTACCCACAGGGCAGTCGCTTCTTTTCCGTGACCATACATAACAGCGGCAATACTTCCGTTCTTACGCTCTTTGTCCATGGCACTTTTCGGTTCCTTGGTACGTACGCGCGCACCGAGCTTCATATCAGACATACTTCTTCTCTTAATGGTAGATTACTTATTTTACTTTGGTCAGCGCCTCTACGCCCCCAGAAAAATCTTTTAAAAATTGGTGTACTTCGAGCACCTGGTCACTCGTCACTGCTTCGGCCGCAAACATTTTTTTGGCTTCTGGCTGCTCGAGGTCTGTCAGGACTCCCATACTCATCACTCCAAACTGGCCCATAGAAACGGTGACAATCGCGCTCGCGCTGCAGGTTTCGCAGGTAATATGGAGCACGGTGCGTTTCTGGCCCTCCTCTAAAATAATCACCTTGGTCGGCTGGTGTTTCTGCGGACACAGGGGGCAACCCAACAGGGATTGCATGTTTTCTAAAGGAATATTCATAGCACAATACTCAGAGACAATTTAGAAGCACATAAGAAACTCCCCGTCTCTAAGGTACAAAAAGTGTACCAGAGAAAGCAGGAATGGTCAACCTCACCCTTAGACGTCCAGGTTCTTGACGCTGCTGGCATGGGTCTGGATAAAACGGCGGCGTGGCTCCACTTCGTTCCCCATCAAAACATCAAACATTTCGTCAGCGGCCTCGGCGTCTTCGATGGTCACCTGCATCATCATACGCATTTCTGGGTTCATAGTGGTGTTCCACAGCTGTTCTGGGTTCATTTCACCCAAACCTTTATAGCGCTGGATGCTCACGCCACCAATCGTCGTGTTGTCGGCGTCGGCCTGGGCCTCTTCGGTCACCTGCTTGCCCTTTGGGGCTTTGGCAGCTTTTTTGGCAGCGGTTTTTTCCTGGGCCTGTTTTTGCATTTCTGCCAGGGCCTTGTTTTTTTCGTCGTCGGTAAACACGTAGCGGATATCCTTCCCCTTCTTTAATTGGTAGAGCGGCGGCTGCGCAATGTAGATGTGTCCAGCACGGACCAACTCTTCGTAGTAACGGTAAAAGAACGTCAGGAGGAGCGTACGAATGTGCGAACCATCGACGTCGGCGTCGGCCATGATGATCACCTTGCCGTAGCGCAGTTTACCCAGGTCAAACGTTTCGCCGATACCGGTTCCCAGGGCGATGATGATTGGCTTGAGTGTGTCACTCTTCACCACTTTGTCGAGTGTCGTTTTTTCGACGTTCACCAATTTTCCACGCAGTGGCAAAATAGCCTGGAATTCACGGTTACGTCCCTGCTTGGCACTTCCACCAGCGGAGTCTCCCTCTACAATGTAGATTTCCGAGCGCTTCACGTCGCGGGTGGTACAGTCGGCCAGCTTTCCTGGCAGCGTCATACCGTCGAGGGCACCCTTACGGAGCACGGCGTCCTTAGCGGCACGGGCAGCAATACGAGCGCGCACGGTAAGCAAACACTTGTCGATAATCGCCTTCGCGTCGGCTGGGTGGGTTTCGAGGTATTCACTAAAGGCTTCACTCATCACGCCAGACACAGCACCACGTACTTCGATGTTGTTCAATTTATCCTTGGTCTGTCCTTCGAACTGTGGGTTCGGGAGCTTGACCGACACCACAGCGGTGAGTCCTTCGCGGAGGTCGTCCGAAGTAAACGAACCTTCTTTGTCTTTAATCAGGTTGTTTTTCTTGGCGTAGTCGTTCAATACACGAGTCATCGCCATCTTAAATCCGGTCACGTGGGTTCCGCCACCTGGGTTTAAAATGTTGTTAGCAAACGAGTAAAGATGCTCTTTAAAGCCATCGGTAAACTGAAGCGACACTTCGACATACATATCGTCAACGGCCTTTTCGGCGTAAAATGGCGTCACATTTTTGTGCTCGCGCTTACGGTTGAGGAATTTTACAAACGAGATGATCCCTGAGTCAAAGTAAAAGGCGTGACGGCGTACCTCGGCCAGCTCCGTACCATTTGGGGCCTTACGCCAGTCCTCGACGCTAATACGCACTCCCTTGGTGAGGAAGGCCTGGTAACGTACGTATTCCAAAATCTTGGTCCACGAGTAGCTAATTTCTGGAAAAATTTCTGGGTCTGCCTGGAAGGTAACGGTGGTACCAGTATCTTTGGCCGTACCAATCGCTTTTACTTTCCCCTGCGGCTTCCCCTGGTGGTACACGTGTTCCCACAGTTTTCCTTGGCGACGCACCAAAACGCGCGTCTCGGCCGACAAGGCGTTTACCACAGAAACACCCACACCGTGGAGTCCTCCAGAAATCTTATATCCTTCACCACCGAATTTTCCACCGGCATGAAGCACCGTCATAACGGTCTCGAGGGTTGATTTTTTGGTCTGTGGGTGAATGTCTACCGGGATACCACGACCATTGTCGGTAATTTCGATCCAGTTGTCCGGGAGCAAGCGCACGCTGATGGCGTCACAGTACCCGGCCATGGCTTCGTCGATCGAGTTGTTAACAACTTCCCAAATCAGGTGATGCAAACCTTCGAGCGAGGTACCACCAATATACATACCTGGTCGCTTTCGTACCGGGTCGAGTCCCTCGAGGACCTGAATGGATTTCGCATCATAATTGCCTGCCTGTTTTTTTGTTGCCATACTTGTTTGTTGTCTTACCGGAGAAATAAATGGTGTTAGGGGTAAACTGTTTGATTATTTTGTATGTAGTTACTTGTCGCTCCCTTTTTCTGGAAGAACCGGCGCCGTTGCTGGCCGGAAGGTAAACTCCAGAAGCAACACTAATGCCAGCGAGAAAAGCGCGCTCCACCAGTACAGGAGTCCGTACTGAAACAGCACCAAAAGGAGGATGAGGAAGAGCAGCGTGAGCACTGCCTGACGCCAGGCGCCGAGGAGTTGATGCACTGCCTGTTCATCTCCAAAGAAAATACGATGCGCTCCAACAAAAAAAAGGGAAAAAATCCCTAGCAGCGTCAGGCTGCCAATACCGTAAAAGAGGGCGTCACCATACCACGAAGTCACATCTGGATCCAAAAAAAGAACGAGGGCTACAAAAGCAGCCAGACACAGGAGCGTGAGGGAACGTACCGCCCAAACAAAGGCCTGCAAAGACATACACAAAGAACGGTTAGAATTACCTGCTCCTACAGTGTACCAAAAAAAGAAAAAAAGAGCAACGCTCTGTTGCTCTTTTTTTGGCTCTAATAAGGGGTATTATGCCCGAGAAACGTAGGTTCCCTTCTCGGTATTAATCACGATCTTGTCCCCTGCCTTCACGAAAAGTGGCGTTGTCACCTGGTAGCCCGTTTCGGTTATAACCATCTTATCACCCCCCGATGCGGTGTCTCCTTTGAGTCCTGGTGGAGCGTCGGTTACCTCGAGCGTTACCTTGGCAGGCATCTCGATGTTAATCGGCTGCTCGTTCCAGTTCAGCATGGTTACCTCGGTTCCTTCGACTAAGTAGTACTTCCATTCACCAATAACAGTTTCTGGAATTTCGAACTGGTCATATGTGGTGAGATCCATGAAGACAAAGTTGTCTCCCTCGCGGTACAAGTACTGCGCATGACTCTTGGTAATTTCGGCCTCTTCGATTTTATCGGCACCCTGGAACGTATGCTCCAGCATGTTGCCGGTAATCAGGTTTTGGAGCTTGGTTCGCAGAACGGCCCCTCCTCGACCAATTTTTGAGTGCAGGTAGTCTACCACCGCAAATGGCTCGCCATTGAGGATAATTTTCTTCCCGCTTTTAACTTCTGTTAAGCTCAGCATACTGATTCTTACTTAATAACGTACGGGATGAGTCCCATAAAGCGAGCGCGCTTAATAGCGTTCGCAAGCCCACGCTGCTCCTTGGCCGAAAGACCATAGCGCTTTGGTGGGTACATCTTTCCCTGTGAATTTAAAAACTTACGCAAAAAATAGGCATCTTTGTAGTCTATTTTCTGCAGCTTTTTACTCATTGCTGCTTCCATATCACTCTTTACTCTTAGTAATTACGATTCTTTAAAACGGCACATCTTCGATCCGAATGTCCTCCATCTCGTCATCCAGGTTGATGGTTGGGATCTCTTCTTCTGCTACTGGCTGCTTGGCGGCGGCTGGTGCAGCTGTCGTTGCGGCAGCGGCAGCAGGTCGCTGGTAGCCTCCACCAGTGTTACCACCAGCGGCGCCTCCGGCCTTGCTTCCCATCTGCATGTTCTCACCGATTATCTCGGTGGCACGGCGAGCACTCCCATCCTTGGCAGTGTATTCGCGTGTCTGCAAACGTCCTTCGATAAAACACTCCTGCCCTTTAATGAGGTACTGCCCAGCGATCTCGGCGAGCTTCCCCCACAGCACAATACTGTGAAACTCTGTCTTATCCTGGCGCTGTCCGCTCTTGTCTGTCCAAAAGCTATTGGTAGCGAGTGAAAGCGTAGCGACTGACTGCCCTGTTGGCGTCGTGCGCATTTCTGGGTCGCGGGTCAGGCGTCCCACCAAGATGACTTTGTTGACGTTCATAATTTTGTGTTTATGAATTTAATTAACCTAATAATTAGATGTCGAGCTTGGTCTTCAGCTGCTCGTCAATCGCGTCGTTACTCACTGCCTTTTCTTCTTCGGTAGGAGTAACCGGTGCTGGAGCGGCGGCTACTGGACGGGCACTGCGCTTCTCGTATCCCTTGCGGTCCACACGTGGCTTTTCTACACGTTCGATAGGCTTCAGTTCTGGCAGGTCTTCGGCACGTACAATGAGGGCACGGAGTACTCCCTTGTCGAGCTGCAGTGCACGAGTGATCTTGTCGATCGGGTGCACGACTTCTGGACCACGCTCTTCTTCGAGTTCGTCGATACCAGGCAGTGTAAAGCGCTTCGCAATAAAGGTAGCGCGCTGCTCACCTTTAATTTCGTAGGCCATCTTTCGCTTCTCTTCCGTTACTGGAGCCAAAAAGGTTCCCCCTTCTGCTGTAACGATGTCTGACACGCGGGCGCTGATCACCTCTTTTTCCGCCTCGTGAGACTCACCGACAGAGAAGAATAACTCGTATTCAATCATATCCTTGTTCTCTTACAAATTAAAAATCCATCCCAAAACATGAAAAAACCATGCTGCGGATGGACCGTGGCGCGAATCCCTGTCTTGTATGGCCCTACGATATACGGAGGGGTTCCAAGCGGAGATCCTATGGACTTTTTCTGTTATGTACCCACAGTACCAGGTTTTCAGCCTACCGTCAAGGCATTCCGTTCTATCAGAACAAGTCTCTTTTATCTTGACAAATCCACACAAAAAAGTTACTCTTGCCTGCTAGTTCTTTGATACTTTTACCCTCTTGAGATGAGCTTTTTGTGCCTTATTGTAGGGCCCAGGAAGCTCATCTCACTATCGAGATGCAGTCGCCAGTCCGACGGTTCGGGCAGAAAGGATACGCTCATGGCCAACCAGCCAATGACTGATCTCTATGCGGATGAAGTCGTGACTTCGAGCTACGCGTACCCAAAGGGTTACGCCGTCAAGCCGCTCATTGAACAGATTAACACGCTCTCCAGAGCATTCAACCTTGACCCAAATCCAGCTGAAGCCTACGTTTACGCGAACGCTTACAGCATAGCCAATCCCCCTGAGGGGGCCGAAGGCTGGTTCGCTGTCGTCAGGAGCGAAGCGCTGGCCGAAGAACATGGCCAGGCTATCGAAAAGGTGCTGGCCGTCATCGAAGCCCGTCGCCCCTTCCACAATTATCGGAAGGAGCAGCTTACTCCCGCTCACGTCCGCCGTTCGGCCAGGACTGCGGAAGCGATGAAGACGTTCTATCAGGGCCAGGAAGGCGATATCCTGATTCTCCCTGCTCAACTCGGAATGCGTCATCGGGGCAAGTCAGTGCGCCTTGCTATCGAAACCTTCCAGAGGTCCGAATTTGGCCTCGACAGCGTTTCGGTGGGCTCCATCGCTATCACCCACCCTGAGCGCTTCCAGCGGTTCGATGAGCTGGATACTGACTGCGCTGGCGACGAATATTCGCCTGGCGCTGGCGGCGACTTTTCGAAGACGCTCTGCTTCGATTTTGACTTCGGCAGGCTGGAGTTCGACGGCGGGCGCACTGACTTTGCCAGTAAGGATTGCGGCGCAGCGTCGGGATTCCTTGTCGGGTAAAAGACGTAGGGCACCAGGGCATTCATCGGCAGCGCCACACTCACGGGGCTACTCTCTTCTTTGGTCAACACACCAAACGAGAAGGTAGCCTCTTTTTTCTTACCTAAAAATACCTCCTATTCTATAGAGCTTCTGTAGAAACAAAAAGCAGCTTAGAGAAGCTGCTGATAGTTTTTTGCCCAGTAGAGGATACCGTTTACGTATGGACCGTAACAGGTGCCCAGGTAGCTGCAGGCGGCGCTGCGCATAGCGCTCGTGTTGCCAGCGGTTACGCCAGGAGTTCGTTTAAGCTTTAGGGCCATGGCGGTCACACCGTCGGTCAGGTCCCAAGGGCTTGGCTTAGAGTGCCCAGTAACGCGCGCTACCTCTGCCTTGTACCCTACCCAGGTGTCTGGCATAAACTGCGCTACTCCCATAGCACCACCCGTACCCGCATAGCCACTTGGGTTACACGACACCTTTTGCTTGCGGTAGTCCAACCCCAGGCCATCGGTAATTGACTTAAAAGTTTTGCGACGAGCAATAAACGTATTATAGGCTCGCTTCGACAAGTTCCCGTTCTTGTAATTTTTTTCGGCCCCGTCTTCTACCTGCGCATACGTACAGCCACCCACATTACGCCCCAAGTTTGTTTCCATTTTTAACATGCCGTACAAGAATCCCTTCGGAACACCTGTTTTACCACTGGCAAAATTCACGGCCTCTTTAATATTCCCGGCACTATACGACTTTCCGGTCACGACCTGCAGATCACCCTGGAGCTCGGCCAACTCTTTGTTAATTTTCGCAATTACCTTCGACTGTTCATCAAGCTCTGCAGCTAGCTCTGCTTTATCCTCAGCAATATCTTGTTTTTCAATCTTGTGCTCACGCAAAATATCTTCCTGCTCCTGCTTAGCATCAGAAAGCTCCGTCTGATCATTTTTAATCCTTTCTCTCGTGGTCGCAATCTCATCTAAAAGAGTCCCCACCTTTTCTTGGGCCGTCAAAACGCTGTCGCTCTGCGCCATAAAAGAATCAAGGTCATTTTGGTCGAGCATCACCTCTACCAAAGGGACACTCTTGAGTTCGTACAGTTCCAGCACTAACTTACGGAGGAGTTCCTGGTGAAGTGCTACCTGCTTGGTAAGGTTATCAATCTCGCTGGTTTTACGCTGGATGGTTTCTTCGGTGTTCGCTACGAGTCCGGCGGCACTATTAATAGCTCGCTGCTTCTCGGTAAGCGCGGCATTCACTTGGTTAAGATTCCCCTTAATAGCGTCTGCCTTCTTCTGAGCATCCTTGAGGTCGTCTTTCAACTCATCTTGTTTATCGAGGATTTTTGATTGATCGACTACTGGTGTATCAGTTGTGGTGGTATCTGTGGTTGTGGTGGTATCGGCTGCTAAAACAGGCCCCGCTAACATTGCAAGTCCCAAGGCTACCGTCCACACCAGGATTGTCTTTTTATTTTTGTGCATATGTCGTTAGTATACCATAAAAAGAGACCCCAGACAATCTCGTGTCCGGGGTCAATTGGTCGCAGCGTTGTGCGAAATATTATATGCTCTGATCCACTCCCTTGGTGGGAATATGGTACCAGCGAAGCTCTGGCGGAGCACCCTGCTCGACCTCTGTCAGGATAAAGATGGTGCACACAACCTTATCAAAAAGATTCTGTCCTCGGAGAATGCAAGTCGCCTCTGCAAGGAGCTGAATTTTCCCTGCTAAAGCTATGGGCTCATCCTTTTCACACTGAGCGGCGCCGCACGGATAATGCGCCCCAAATAAAAAAAGGCGTCGGAGCTCAGGCTTGATATCCAGAAACTCCTGGATACGTTCCATACGGTTAGCATACCGGCGATGCGTTGGATGCAGCTCGAGCGCTGCCCCCGGTGCTGCCATAGGCGCCATTTCGCCACCAGCATTAATGAGACGCACCTTGTGGTAAAACAGCGATGGATCGCTGCATACCGTGGCAATACCATCCCCACGGAACTGATAAATCTGCTTGGCATCGCAGCGCCGAATCAATCCGGACGCCTGTAGCTGCAGAACTTCTTCAAATGGTACTGGTGACAACGGTGAATGTTGACACATAGCCGGCACCATAATCATCTGATAATTTGCATTTGGCATTCAATCTTCCCTCCGTGTTTCCACTTTGTACCCCAGAAAACTCTCCGGAGCGACAGAAATGATTCTACTCCTCTCATTCTCTCTTGTCAAAATTCTCTGTGAAAATTTCTTGTGAAAACTATTTCCGCGGTGGAATCCCTACCGACGAAAGCGCCTCGGTAGTTTTTTGGAAAACATGTCCCTCTGCTACCAGCGCCTGGTACGTGTGTGAAAGCTCTGCTAAAAGTTCGGCGGTCCCCGAAGCGACTCCAGTCACCAAAACAATCTGTCCGCGTTTTTTAAGGGCTGTCACAATCTCGTCAAAAATTTCTACGCCATCGAGGTCGATAAAGTCGACTTCGCGCAGACGAAGAATCACGGTTTCGTACCCTGCCAAAGCTTCACTAAAAAGCCGCTCTGCATGAGCCTTTCCATTGAGGTAACAAAGGCGGCCACGGAAAGTATACAGAATGATCTCGGCATTTTCCTGAAGCACCTTCGCAGTTCCAAGATCGTGAGCATGACCCACTAGTCCGGCTTCACGAGAATTCGCGTGCACCTCGAAGGCGCCCAGCGAAAGCTGCCGGACAAAAATAAGTAAGGCTACCAGGGTTCCAGCCAGAATACCGAACATCGGGTCAATCACCACCGTCAAAATAGCTACCCCTACAGCAACCCAAAAATTGAGCTTGTCGTGGCGCCACATTTTTACCAGGTGTTCACGCTCGATCATTCCCATGGCTACAAAAACCAAAATGGCGGCAATTACTGGCATCGGAATATACTGAAAGTTCGTAAGAAAAAAGGCTGAGATGATCGCCACTGTTACTGCGTTTACCACGCCCGAACTTTTGTGGGTGGCGCCAGTCTTTACATTCAGTGCGGTACGGGCCAAGGCGGCTGTGGCTGGCATACCCCCGAAAAGTCCAGCAACCGTATTCGCCACCGAAAGCCCCAAGACCTCGTGACGCTCGTGGTGCTTGGTGCCTGTCATACTATCGGCAATACGAGCCGAGAGCATCGTTTCGAGGATGGCCACTAAAGCAACTACTAAGCTGGTTTCAAATAGGGCAATACTCACATGAAACTCTGCTGGCTGCCATAGAGCAAAACTCATATTCGGGA
>CAZCQJ010000013.1:0-16718 GCA_964500865.1 uncultured Bdellovibrionales bacterium
CTGCAGTCGAGAATATTCCACAATGGACGAAAGTCTGATGGAGCGACGCCGCGTGCGGGATGAAGGCCCTCGGGTTGTAAACCGCTTTTTTCAGGGAGCAATTTCGATGAGAGTACCTGAAGAATAAGAGGTTACTAACTCTGTGCCAGCAGTAGCGGTAATACAGAGACCTCAAGCGTTATCCGGATTTATTGGGCGTAAAGGGTAGGTAGGCGGTCTTGTTAGTCGGATGTTAAAGCTCGGGGCTCAACCCCGAATCTGCATTCGAAACGGCAAGACTAGAGGATGTGAGAGATCAGTGGAATTGATGGTGTAGTAGTGAAATGCGTTGATATCATCAAGAACACCCAAGGCGAAGGCAACTGATTGGCACATATCTGACGCTGAGCTACGAAAGCGTGGGGAGCGAATGGGATTAGATACCCCAGTAGTCCACGCCCTAAACGATGCATACTAGGTGCAGGGAGAATCGACCCTTTCTGTGCCGTAGCTAACGCGTTAAGTATGCCGCCTGGGAAGTACGATCGCAAGATTAAAACTCAAAGGAATAGACGGGGATCCGCACAAGTGGTGGAGCATGTGGTTTAATTCGACACTAAGCGAAACACCTCACCAAGGTTTGAAATCTAGCTGCATAGCCCAGAAATGGGAAGTCCTTCGAGGGTGCTAGACCAGGTGCTGCATGGTCGTCGTCAGCTCGTGTCGTAAGATGTTCCGTTAAGTCGGGAAACGAGCGCAACCCCTGTGAACTGTTATACATGTCAGTTCAGACTGCCCAGCCGAATGTTTATCTCACAATACGTGAGGTAGGTATCCGGCTGGGAGGAAGGAGGGGATGACGTCAGATCAGCATGGCCCTTTGACACCTTGGGCGACACACGTGCTACAATGGCCGATTAATAAAGGGTCGCCAACCCGCGAGGGGGAGCCAATCCCAAAAACTCGGCCCCAGTTCGGATTGCAGGCTGCAACTCGCCTGCATGAAGTTGGAATCACTAGTAATCGTAGATCAGACACGCTACGGTGAATGCGTTCTCGGATCTTGTACTCACCGCCCGTCACACCAAGAGAGCTGGCAATACCAGAAGGCCCGGTGTTAAACCCGGGACGACGGTAGGGTTAGTAATAAGGGTGAAGTCGTAACAAGGCATCCGTAGCGGAAGCTGTGGATGAATCACCTCCTTTCTAGGGAGTTATGGTGAGTCTATCGAAAGATAGACAAAGAGTTGAGAGTCATCTCAAATTCTTAACCAATACATAGCCGTCCCGATCTTGTATCGGGGCGAGGTCACACGAAAATGAATTTCGTTATATGCTATGAAACAACCAAGAATAGACGACGGATATTCGGCTCATATTTATAAGGACAAACCGCAAAAGATTTTGATCGAACTCAATTTCTTACATCGGGACCAAGAATGGTAAAGGAATTCCGTTCTCCCATTGGCAAATTTCCCACCGCAAGGTGGTTTTTTTGTTTTTCGGTGCTTTCTGTGTGATATACTTTGGGCATAACTTAACAGAGTCTATGTACACAGAAGAAGTTTGCAAAAATCACTACGTAGGAGCACTGCTACTGACGGCAGATGGTGATATTATTTTGCAGCACCGTGATGATAATCCGCGCATCCAGTGGCCAAATACCTGGAGTCTCTTTGGAGGTGGTGTAGAGGGTGATGAGACACATGAAGAGGCGCTAGCACGAGAGCTCCAGGAAGAACTAGAGCTTGATTTGTATCAGCACCCATTTTCTTTTTATAAAACATTCTTGCAGCGGAAGAGTATCGAGAATACGGTTTCTGGTGATGTGGATTGTCATATTTTTATTGTCAAAAATGTTGACCCAAAGTCACTTGTGGTGCACGAAGGGCAGGGATATGTGATTTTCAAGGAGAGCGACGATGACGCGTGGCAGAAAGCATCGCCAACCATGCGCACGATTATTACGACCTACCAAAATGAGCAACACGGTTGACTTTTTGGGGTATCTTTGATATTCTGGTGAGTCCTTCAATGATAAGGATGAGAGGGAGGTTGTAATGCGACAAGATTCAGAAGCTCGTTACCATTTCAAGATTCATCACTGTCAGGGTGATAATCATTATCATTTTATCATCGGCCCAGAGAATATCTCGTGGCCATTTTGGTCAAGGCAGGCCGGGCGAATGCTTGTTGACTTCTCGCTTGGTCGTGTGGATTGGGCCTACGAGGAAGCCGGTATAGCAGCGGGGCTAGATGCACAGTTTCATATGGTTGAATTCGAGCGCTTGCGTTCTGAAATCGAAGCACTCACCATGAAGACGGAAGATATCCTGGTGGAGGAGGGTAATATTGCTGAATCCTGGCGTAGGTTTTTCGCGGGAGAAGAAAGTTGTATTTACTACTTCTCGAAGGCACTGGGAGTGGAGATGATTTTTCCGCTCATATGTGACTTTGTTAGGCGTGATGAGGTTTTCTCTCCAAGAGCGAGCCGCAAGGAATGGGCTCGTCGGGCACTTGTGCCGGCAACGCCAGTAACCATAGATGAACTTGGCATCAATCTTGACCCAGCATAAGAGCTGCTGGTTTATGTCCAATGAGGTTTCCCCGGGTGTACCATAAACACCCGGGATTTTTTATATAAATGGAATAGCTACGATAGTGTTGACTTTTTATAAGAAAAGCGGTACAGTGGAACGTCACCCCTTAAGGTGATGTTTTTGTTTTAGAGGAGGGAATCATGACGGATACTCGTATCTGTATCGAACGCCTGGACCAGGCACTTGCTGTCTGGGAGGAGTATATGTGGGCCTGCAGCGTTAAGCAGAAGGCTCTGCGGGCGCGCAACAAGCGCCTGACGGGCACGGAGAGCGACGACCCTACCTGGCCGCCACTCGAGGGCCCGGTGGTGCACTACAAAGAGCTGCGCCGGCACCTCTTGGAAATGGAATCGATCGATGATTTTGACTTCGATCGCTTCCAGTTCATTCCGCAAGCAGAGTGGAATAAGAGTACGTATTATGTTGGTTACTTTGCGAGTCAGCTGGCGGCTTGGTCACAGGCCTCACGGCGGGTGTACCAGGTGAATGCTGACCTGAAAGCCATTCTGGGTGCGACCTCCCTAGAGGGTGTTCAGTTTAGTGACGTTCATTTCCCATTTGAGTCCTTTGGGATCAGTCTTGAAGAACCAATTGAGGGAGAGAATGGTCTGCTGTACGATTTCATTCTGCTGGCCCCAGTGAGGACAAAAGTAGATGGTGGCGTAGGGAAGAGTCTTGCGATTCGTATCTACAATACCAAAATCGGGCACGAGCGCTTGATCCCGCGTGAACTCATCGACAAGATGGTGGCGCGAGAGAAGTTTGAAGAAGCAGATAGACTCTTTGTAAAGAAGGCTACTCGTCTAAAGCATCCCGACCTGGATACTTTTGCTGCCCTAAGTCAGGCAACCGAGGACATCTCGCTGACCGAGATTATCGGTCTGGTAAAAATGCCGCAGGTTGTTCAGGCGTATCGTATTGTCTTTGGGTTACTGCTCTACCTGAAGGCGATGGCTGACAGTAGGACGGCGACCACCGAATGGAGGCCGGTGCAAAAAGCCAAAAAGTCGCCACTGTCTTTGGATAGGCGAGCCATTACCGATGAAGCGGAAGTATGTTTTGTCTCGTCGGCACGTAAGCTGAATGTTGAAGAACGTCAGGCTTTGAATCACTTTGCATGTGGTAAGGTGAGTGACAAAGAGATGCCATGGCATTTCCGCGAAGGGTACTGGCGTCGGCCACCAGGCAAGGGGAAAGACCCATTCTGGCCAAAGACAGTACATGTAGAGCCAACGGTAGTGCGCATTGATCGCAAGCCACCAGAAGCTCTTGCTGGTGGGAGTTTGGTTCGGTTGTCATAAAGGCAGTGCAAAAAGTGAACTACTATACGGGCGGGGTACCAACGTGTCCCCGCTCTTTTTCTTGACTCAGTATTAAAATCAGGGTACACTACGCTATCACTCATGGAACCACATAGGGTGATGGTAGAAGGAGGAAGAAAGTTATGACACAGGTGCAGAACCGGCCTCCAGGCCGTGAAGAGTTCTTTCAGTTTTTCGAGGGTCGATTTCGGCCCGAGGAGCTAGCGACAATCGGACGTGCCTACCAGTTTTCGAAAGCTGGGCATGCGAAGCAGGAACGTGATGATAAAGGTCGATACTTTGACCATCCAAAATCCGTAGCCTGGATCGCGGTGACGGAACTCGATATTTTTGACTGGAAGGTCATTGTCGAGGCCCTACTCCATGATATGCGTGAAGACCAGTTCTTGTTGACGCATGCATGTATCGTACTAAACTTTGGTATTGATGTTGCCTACGATGTGGAAGCACTTACCAAGCGGCCAGAAGAAAAGGATAATCTTCAGGCCTATATGGAGCGCGTGATGGCCGAAGGTTGGCGCGCTATCTTGGTGAAGATTATCGATCGTCTGCATAACCTGCGGACACTCGGTAATTGCACTCCAGAAAAACAGGAACGCAAAAGGGAAGAGACCCGACAATTCTTCCCGCAGTTGTTCGAGCGACTGTATCAGCTGGTGCCTGGAACGCAGTTCCCGATGATTGAGAAGCTCGAGAAGCTCTTCCAGGAAGCCCTTAACGGGTAATAAGATCTAGCTGCGGTTCGACTCTGGTGGGATTAGCTGCCTTGAGGTTATATACCTCAAGGCAGTTTTTTAATGGTATAATAAAGATATATGAAACACTCTCTCAAACAACCAAGTTCTTGGCTGCAGGCGCTTTGGTGGCAGACGCCGCCGGCGGTGGCAGCGGCTCTGACGACAATTTTCTGTGTCTTTCTCCTTGGTTTTGCCATGGCGCTGGAGTATTTCGTAGAGCTTACCCCGTGCCCTCTGTGTATTGCTCAGCGAATCTCCTTTTTCTTGATTGGTGCGACCACCTTTTTCTACCTCTGGTTTCCAAAACTTTTGACGCAGAAACTCTTGGCTGTAAAAGTGATACTTCTGTCTCTTTTTGGCGGCGCCATTGCTGCTCGTCAGGTATGGATGCAACACCATCCGCCCATCGTTGATTCTGATGGTTGTGCAGTAAGTTTCGGTTCGTTTATCGATCAGTTTTTGCAGGCATTGGGTGGCACAGGTGACTGTGCTAAAGTCGACTGGACCTTTATCACGCTTTCGATTGCTGAATGGTCACTCATCTCGTTTATCTTCTTGTTTATCGTTGGTGTGTGGTTTTGGCAGCGGAGTAAAACGGAGGCGTAAAAGAGAGCGACAGAGAGAACTTCTCACGTAATGTCATGAATAAATATTTTACCTACCCACTCAAAGAGTTCGAAGTCAACGGGCTCCCTTTTGGAAAGCGCTCGGTGCACAACGGCACACTATGGGGCGTGCACCTGGGCGAGGACTGCATTGTGCCTGCGGGTACAGATGTGTTTGCGATTGCTGGGGGCAAGGTAGTGTATTCGGCCCTGCATGCTGGTACCGAAGAGCGCGGCAATTGGGGTCACGTGACGATTATCGAGCACCACTACCCTTGGAGCCGCAAAAAGTTTTATTCATTGTATGGCCACCTCGGGGCCTGCTTTAAGCGTATTGGCGAGAAGGTAAAAAAAGGTGAACCAATTGGTTTTGTAGGGAAGGACTATACCGCCGAGAACGGCTACTGGCTGGCCCATCTTCACTTCGCTATCTACACAGGCCCTTGGAACAAAAAAGTCCTTCCGGGATACTGGAAGGAAGGTGACGCTTCAACAAACCCAAAATATTGGCATGCTCCGAGTGAGTTCCTCGAGCACATTGAGGGCTCCGCGAGTATTTTTTCAAAACTTCGTAAAGAGAAGAAGTAAAAATATAAAAATAAGCGTATGACTACGGATACTACAGATGAAAATTTCCTCCAACAATTAGACCAACTCCTTCGTGGAGAGGAGAAGCAAATATTAGACTTTTTGGAGAGAGAGTCAGATGAGCTTTTAAAAAATCAGGGAGAAGGAGAATCAAAACAGGTATAATTTTATGGAGCGAAAAGTAACATGGGGCGATATACATCCTGTTCAAATACCAGAAAAGGTAAGTCCTTCCGAAAGAGAAGTCCTAGAAGACCTTAAAAAAGCAGAAGATATTGAGCAAGTAGAAGTTCTTGAGGCACAAGCAAGGCGTATTCTTGAGAAATGGGAAAGAATAGAACAAAAAGATTTAACCCCACAAGAAAGAAGGCGTTTTCGGGAGGGATTAAGAGTGTCTTTGTTGTGGATGAAGCATATTACACTTAGTGCCACACTTGCCGTTGGCGCACTTACGGTAGCGTCTGCGCCGGTGAATTATGGGCTGAAAAAATGGAACGAAGAAAGAGAAATTCAGGCAGAGAAGGATGCTGAAGCAGAAGACTTGGTTAATTGGCAGATAACGCGATACAACGTCACTGAGCGTAGAGATAAGAATGGGGATGTTGTGTATGAGCATGAGGACCCGGAAACAACAAGGATACTTAACTATATTACTGGTCGTGGAGAAATGACAGAATCGAGTAAACTTGCGTGTATACGAAGTAGTATAAATGATTTCTATAACAAGAAGGGAGATTTAACAGAACAGATATATGCAATACGATCCCTTCAGGAGATGAGAAGTTTTCTCATTAAAAACTTTGATGCGTTCAAAAAACAAAAGAAGGGGCATAAGCAGCAGTCTCTTGCTGCTTCCAACATGAATACCTATAACACACCGGAGATATTTGCAGATACAGAAATGAACGCAGTGGTTCGGTTTAATGAAGACTACAGAAGGGAGATGAGCCCAAAGCTCTATAGTGCGTTATGGAATGTTTTTAAGGACTCAGGAGCGCCAATGGTTCGTTGGACAACGAGTGAAAATATTGAACTCATAAATCGTAGTGCCTCGGGAGTGAGCAGTTATTACGATAGCCAGAATAATATTATTTATATAGATTCAATGAGCAGCTATAGTGATGGTATTGATAATATTATTGCAGAAATGGCACACTCAAAAAATAAACATACCCAACCAGGTGAATATAGAAAGAGGCAGCTTCGGGGTCAGTTATGGATGAGTGCATACAGAACTATTTATGGTGGCGGGGATAAAACGGATAGACAGGTATATGATAGTATAATGTATCAGACTCCCGGAACGGAGGAGTATGTGGCACACAGCTCTACCGAGTCGGATATTAAGAATGAGCTAGAGGAAGAGACGGGGAGGTACTTCTAGAGGCCTGAAGAACCTCCTCGTGGGGAACATAGGAAGGATTATGCCACCGAACGACTACTAGTCTTGTGGGCTCTTGGAATAAAAAAGCCTTCTTAGGATAATCGAGGGTTTCGCGAGTATTTTTTCAAAACTTTGCAAAGAGAAGAAGTAAAAATATAAAAAGAATTCCCCGGGCGCCTTGTGGCTCCCGGGGAAAGTTTTTTGTTGCCAGTCTGAACCGGCCTTAGAGCTTGCTTGGATCAATGTCCATGCCAAATTCTTGGGATAGTGATACAAGATCAGCTATTTCCGCTCCAGCATCCTGAGCTGCTACCAGTGCGGCGCAGAAAGTAGGCTTTTGTGTTGGGGCAGGAGGATGCGACACATTGTTTTCTTGTACACGCATTTCCTCCGGCGTAAAGTGCTTAATACAATCTGCCAGTACAAGGAAGGCTTTTCGGCGTGCCATTATTTGCATTCTTTGCCGATACTGGGCCAGCCGAGGGTACCGTTCAGTATCTAGGGGTTTGCCTATGATGTCGGCCATCCGCTCGAACTGGAGGAGTATAGCCTCAGCGCCGTTTCCGATAGGCTCGAGTGCCTCGGCACGGGCCTGGAACCAGGCTTCAACCTTGGCATCACCAACTACCACTTCCCACGCGGGTAGGGAGTGCACCTCATGTCCATAGAGGACATGGTCATGTTGTCTCATGTGAAAGCTCTGAACGTTCTCTGTGTCAGTAAGACATAGGGCCGTTCTTGCTTCACTCGGGAGCCCCGGGGTGTTTTTGGTGTTCTTGAGCACAGTATAGGGGATAGCTACTGGCAAGACTAACTCTTTTTGCGCAGTAACTGAATTAGTCAGGACCTTCTGTAAAGAGAATTGTGTGGCGGTAATAGCGGCCAATGTCAGTGTCTCTGCTATAGTCCTATCGCTCCAGCCCTGGCCAAAGGTATGACGACCAGAACCTTGTTCATGGTGGCGTACCACCAAAATCATTTGCCCAACTTTCCCAACAAGGCTTTCTTGGATGCCACGTAGGGTAGGAAGTCTTCAATTTGTTCGCGTACCGTACTGGTAGCAAGCCGGTAGTGGGGATACACGATGTCCTTGATGGTGTCGCCTGTTGATTCTCCGGCTCCGATTCGCTCTGCCAGAGTAAGTCTTTTCTGCCTGATTTCTTCAAGTATGGCAGCTTCCTGATCTGTAGCGCGGGCGGGATGACCCTCGAATACTACTTTTTCGAGCGCAGTCAGTTCGGTAAGAAGGTCTGAGATATCGGTCATGAGTAACTCTCCTCGGTTGGTGCCCTTACGTTAAGGTGCTGGCGTTAGTATACAGAATTTTCGGCTTTTGTAAAGGGTTAATCTCCCTTTTTGAGGTGCCCTCGGAGAGAATCGAACTCCCATCAACGGTTCCGAAGACCGTTGCTTTATCCATTAAGCTACGAAGGCAAATATATCCTCAGTGTAGCGAAAAAAAGGCACCTCGTCAACGCTCATGCGCGGGTGTATACTGTAAGGGTAAACACTAATATAAAAGTATGTTAGAACAGCGTGACGCAGTAAAATATGGCCTCTGGGCCGTGGCAGTGCTGGCCCTGGCCTATGTAGCCTACCAGTATGGTCAATCGGTAAATTCGGCGTACAGCACCCGTACCTTTACGGTGGAGGGAAGTGCAAAGCTCGCGAGTGCGAATAATATAGCGACTTTTGCAGCCACCGTGTACAACGAGGGTGGTATGGACCAGGCCGAGGTTCAGCGAGTGAACACCGAGAAGATGAACCAGGTGGTGGCGTATATCAAAAGCCAGGGAGTAGAAGAGAAGGATATTAAGACGGATCAGTATGCTTTGAACCCAAAGTATAGCGCACCAAACTGTGTTTTAGGTGGTGCTTGTGATGAGCCAAAGATTGTAGGGTATACCACAACACAGAATGTAACTGTTAAGGTCCGCAAGACCGACGATGCGGGTAAGCTGGTGGCTGGTGTGGTGCAAAACGGCGCTACGTCGGTAGGGCAGGTGCAGTTTACGCCAGAAGATAATAGCGCTGACCGCGATGCCGCACGAGTGGCCGCCTTAAAGAATGCCGAACAGAAAGCGAAAGACTTATCGACTGCTGGGAATTTCCGTCTGGGGAAGCTGGTAACTTTTTATGAGCAGGGCCAGGGTGGTATGGAGCCATATCCAATGATGGGTGTTGCGAAGGATTCGATGTCGGCTGGAGTAACATCAGCACCGGCGCCAGTGCTGCAGCCAGGCACAACGGAAGACGAAGTACGGGTCACTGTTACGTACGAGATTAGGTAACCAAAAAGGAAAACAAAAACCCCTCGGTCGAGGGGTTTTTGTTTTGTGCTTTAAAAGAGTTATTCGCTCTTCTTGCAGCAGGCACCATTTTTGCAGTCACCAGCTGACTGGCAGGTTTTGCAGTAGCACTTGGCAAATAGCATGAGTCCACCAATGATGGCAAGATTCTTGAGGAACTGCGTCATCTGCATCTGGCCTCCGTCGCCACCCCACTGAGTGTGGAAGAGGAGCGTCGCGATAGCCGTGAAGATAATGAGCATCCAGGCTGCAGTGCTCGTCTTGTAGTTAAAGAGGAACATGAGGCCACCCCCGAGCTTAAGAATGATAGCAATTACCGTTGCAATAAGAGCAATGCTCGCTAGTCCCCAAGGAGCAAGTCCCATGCCTACCATTTTCTGAGTCCCGGCGAAATTCATCAGGAATCCGAGCCCACCGAGCACAAACACCAGCGAAAGCAAAATGCGCGGAGCGTGTGTAGATACCCCACAGCGATTCATGCACTGACACATAGGTTTTTCCTTACGTATTAAAAATCCCTCCCACAGGCTTTAGTATAGCATATTTTAAGGGGAAGTAGTTGACGGATGTCAAGAGATTTGGTAGATTAAGGGAGCCCTTTTTGGGCTGTATTTTTTTGCTTTTTTGTGAGAATATACACTATATAAATATATATGGGTCGTTAGCTCAGTCGGTAGAGCAGTTGCCTCTTAAGCAAACGGTCGTAGGTTCGATCCCTACACGACCCACACAGCGCGCGTGCGCTCCATGCCCTCGTAGCTCAATGGATAGAGCAGGGGTCTTCTAAGCCCTTGATGTAAGTTCGATTCTTGCCGAGGGTACTGACGGAAAAACTAAAGACAAAGCACCTAGTGTGGTGGCTATCGTTCAGTGGTAGGACAACGGTTTGTGGTACCGTGAACGAGGGTTCGATTCCCTCTAGCCACCCCAGTGGGTGTTTTTTTATTGTCCAAAAAAATGCCTAGTGAGTTTTCTGGTAATCTTTCCACTGTTTAGCGCTCCAGCCTTTTGGTTTACTGGTAAGAACCGTTTCTTCGTCACCTGGGTGTGGGAAAAGCTTGGGAGACTTATAGTTACTCGGGAAGCTCTGACGGTTTATCTCCTTACCATCTTTATCTTTTACGATTTGAGTGAAGACCGTTTTCATGCTGCCATCATCACCGCGTTCTAGTATGTGTGGTCCATCAACACTTACGCTGCGGCCATCACGGGTACCAAAAAAACGGAAAGTGAGTTCGGTACCAACAACTTCGGACAAAATAAGAATAGGCCCTGGAGTGTTGTTGAGGAACTTAAAATCAGGGCGCGGCTCGTAGATGGTGGCGTCCATGCCGTAGGGCAGGTAGTAGCGGATTGGGTATGAGTGGTTACGTCGCTCGGTAATTTTAAGACCACTGTAAATAGCGGCGCGGAACAGAGTACTCGATACCTGGCAGATGCCACCGCCAAATTCTGGGGTAGTTTTGTTTTCTTTAATGACGAGCTCGGGTAAGAATCCGTGTTCTCCATCAACTGGCGACAAATGGTCGACGAAGGAGAATTCTGCTCCGGCCGGAACAATGAGTCCCTGGTAGTCCTGAAGACCGCGGTGAATATTGTAGACGCGGTTTTTTGGTGATCCAGCGAAGTTACTGTGTCCCTCGCCGAGGAGCTCGGTAAAGCCAAGTGAACCAAGGTCTTTGGTAGTAAACTTTGGATTAGAGGTATTCACCGGCAGCGAAATAGTTACCTGGTCGCTGGTGGCGTTCTGTAGGGTATCGATAAAAATAGCGAGCGCCTTGGTAGTGTCGAGCTCTTGTCCGAGTTTCTCGGGAGTCTTTACGTACACCTTGCCGCTGTTGTCGCCAGCAAAGACAGCGTCTTCGGCAGGGAGCACCACCTTTGCTTCGAGGTCACTTATGTACTGCTTAATGCGGTTTTGGTCGAGGTCTTTGGTGACGGTAATTTGAGTATGGCCATTTGTTCGATTTGATGTAGTGAACTGACAAAAATCCTTAGTGGTAGCACAAAAGAAAGGTGTTTCGATCTCAGACTGGTAGTGTGGATTTCGGATTTTCTTAGTAGCAATTCGCATGAAAGAACTTGTAGCCTCAGGAGTGAGGATTTCTTGGTAGCGGCCAGCAGCAATGGTAATGGTCGGCAGGCTGTTAGGTGCTGCAAAGAGGGCTCCAGGGATGAACAGGAGGCTAGTAAGGGTGCTGGTAAAAATGAGGGGACGGAATAAATGCTTCATAGATACAGTATACAGAAAAGCCGACTCACCGGGAAGGAGAATCGGCTACCAGACAAAGAGACAAGAGGATGTTTAGAAACCACGAACCTGAATCTTTTTTGTTTTGGTGGTGTCTGCTTTTGGCAGGCGGATGGTAAGAATACCGTTTTTGAGTGAGGCGTCTGCCTTCTCTGGAATCACATCAACTGGGAGGAGGACAGAGCGAGAGAATGAACCCCAGTAACATTCCTGGTAGTAGTAGTTGCCGTGCTCTACCTGCTCTTCGTTCGATCGCTCACCCTTGATAGTGACCATGTCGTTGTTGATCGAAACATCGAGGTCCTCTGGTTTTACGCCAGCAATAGTAGACTTGATAACAATTTCGTTTTCGGTCTGGTACACATCGATAGTGAGCTGACCTTCAGCATCGTCTTCGGCAATAGCGTTATCAGCAAACATTGGCGCAGAAGGGGTGCTCCAGCTTGGTGCTGCCGGCTCGTAGACAGGTGTACTAATAGGAGTTGATGTTTCGTACATAGTTATTTCTGTTTCGCGGTCTTCGTTGTACACCGGTAGTGACCCATTGCTGCTACTCTGAAAGCTCCCGGGCTGTGTCATTCCCTGTGGCATTTGCTGTGCACCAGTAAGACGTTCAAAAAATGATTTCTTTTCTTTTGTACTCATAATTTTTTTAGTAGAGTTCTTTTATACTCAGTATACCTAAGGGGTGAAATTTCTGCAACACTTTTTATGAATAGACAAGAAGCAGAAGATTTACTAACCAGTGCAGAAGGGTGAGTAAGAAGAGGACCAGGAAGAATGGTTGACGGGACCAGGTAATAAAAGTGAGATGCGTAGCACAAAAGTGAAAGAGGGCGGGTACAAGGAGCCAAAGCGAGAAGCCCCGAAAGATGCCAAGAACTGTCTCGAGGAGCACAAATCCAAGCCAAAAGAGGAGAGTAGTAGTGAGGGTAACGGGGAGACTCCGCTTGAGATAGGCCCGAGCAAAAAGGACCCGAGCAAGTTCTTCGGTGGCGGCCAGCACAAGGAGTACAGTAGCAGCAGTAAAAGTGACTGCAACAGGCAGAGTAAAGAGTGGCTCATAAAAAAGCCACAAGACAAGCTGCAGAAGAAGAGCGAAGCTTGCTGCGAGGAGTCCGAAGAGAAAAGTCATAGTGTTTTACTGAAGTGCAGCTAGAGCTGCCGCGAGGCGATTTATCTTTTCGGTCGTTTCGGTAGCTAGGAGTTCGGTATTTTTTCGGATAGCCTCCGGAGCGCTACTCATAAATTTTTCGTTCTGGAGTTTTGTAGTGAGCGACGCGAGGTGCTGCTCTGCGCCAGTGAGTTCTTTGGTGAGGCGCGCTTTTTCGGCAACGATGTCGACGCTATCGATAAACACGAGAGCAGGGAAAGAATCTTCACCCACGGTAACTGTGTTGGCACCGCTGACTTCAGGATTGACTTTCACAAGTGTTAAGAGAGAGGTAAGTGTATTTTCAACTGGTGCAGTAAACTGAATACCGAGTTCTTCTTGTGGTTTGATACCGTAGGTGTTACGGATCTCGCGGATGTCGGTGACCAGTTGCTGACCCCTTACAAAGAGGGTGACGAGAGTTGGATCTGCCACTGGGAGTGGCGCGCCCTGGTACGGAGCTACGAGCAGTAAGTCGTTTTGGTTACTGGCATCGCGGTACATATCCTGGTAGATGGCCTCGGTAACGAAAGGTGCCAGTGGATGCCACAGCGTAATAATCTCGCGTAGGAGGGCAGACAAAAGAGCGGTATTTTTCTCAATCTTGTGCATCTCTATGTACCAGTCGGCAAAGTCGCTCACGGTAAACTCGCGCAGCGTTTCGATAGCGAGCGACAGGTTGTAGTTTTCGAGGTGCTCGGTAACAGCCTTCCGTGTTGCTTGAAGCCTGTCTACGATAAAGTGATCAGCAGGAGTAACCAGTGCAGCAGCATCATTCGCCGGCGACTGCATTTTTACGTAGCGACTCATGTTCCAAATTTTATTCACCAGGTTACGCATGGCAGTGAGTTTTTCGTCGCCGAGACGCATGTCGTTGCCAGGCGTGTTGCCACTGGTAAGTGCCAGACGTAGGGCATCAGTACCGTACTCATTGATAACATCGAGGGGGTCGAGAATGTTGTCGAGTGACTTGCTCATCTTGCGGCCGTCTTCGGCACGTACCAAACCATGGAGGTAGATTGTTTTAAATGGCGATTCGCCCAAGAAGAAAGTACTCATCATAATCATGCGAGACATCCAGAAGAAAAGAATGTCATAGCCAGATTCTATGAGTGTTGTAGGGTGGTATATTTTCTGTGCTTGCCACAGGGTGTCGTCGTACCCCCAGCCGAGGGTCGAAAAGGTCCACAAGGCTGATGAAAACCAGGTGTCCAGAGTGTCTGGATCCTGTTCCCAGTCGTCGCCTTCTGGAGCAGCTTCGCCACAAAATACTTCGTCACCACGGTAGTACACTGGAATGCGGTGACCATACCAAATCTGGCGGCTAATGCACCAGTCATGCAGGTTATCGATCCAGTGAAAGTAAATTTTCTCAAAGCGTTCTGGCAAGACAACGATGTCACCACCGCGACTCACCATCGCTTCTTGCATTAGGGTTTTGAGAGTTGTTGTTTTGCCGTTGCGTTCGAAGGGGTGCTCCACGCCAACAAACCACTGACGCATAATCTGTGGTTCGATAACTTCGCCCGTGCGTTCGGCGGTAGCGATTTGGTGAACGTAGTTTTCTTCGGTACGAGTGACCAGTCCTTTAGTACGGAGTTTGTCGACAATTTTTTCGCGGGCTTCGCGAATGTGCATACCAGCAAATTCCTGGGCTATAGGCAGGAGCTTTCCTTCGAGGTCGATAATCTGTTCTTTGTCTAGTCCGTGACGTTCGGCAATTTCGAAATCAACTGTGCTGTGCCAGGGGGTAATGGTCATAACGCCTGTGCCGAATTCTGGGTCGACGCTCTCGTCTTTAATAACCGTAGTAGTCAGCGGACCATTAATCCATTCAATCTCAATCGTTTGGCCGTGTTGGTACTCGGCATAGCGTTCGTCAGCGGGGTGCATCACCACGTATTTGTCACCGAATTTTGTTTCGGGGCGCGCGGTACCAATCTCGAACGGGCCATACTGGAAGTAGTAAAAAGTAGCCGTCGCTTCTTTGTGAACAATCTCGTCATCGCTAATAGTCGTCTGGCCTTTTGGGTCCCAGTTCACGATACGGTCGCCACGGTAAATAACGCCTTCGTCGTACATTTGTTTGAAGGCTTTGTAGACGGCCTGGTGGCGTGCGCTGTCGAGCGTAAAGGCTTCGCGTGACCAATCTAAAGAAGAGCCCATCTTGCGCATCTGGTTCTTCATGATATCGCGGTTTTTTTCGACGAACGTGTCGATACGACGGAGGAGTTCTTCGCGGCCGAGGTCGTAGCGAGTTTTTTGTTCTTGCTCCCACAGAAGACGCTCCACCTTGCTTTGGGTAGCGATCGCAGCGTGGTCGGTGCCAGGGAGCCACAAGGTGCGCTTACCCTGCATGCGGGCGAAGCGGGTAAAGGCATCTTCGATGGCCAACATAGCAGCGCTTCCGGTATGGAGAGTGCCAGTGGCATTTGGGGGCGGCAGCACCATACTAAATACTGGGGCATCTGCCTTTGTAACGTCTTTTTTAACACAGACGTCGGGGTTAAAAAGCCCAGATTCCAGCCACAGGGCGTTCATGGCGTCTTCCCATTCAGCTGGCTGGTAGCCACTTTTAGGAGCAGGGGTTGGGGTAGGGTTTGTCATAGAAAAATCACAAATGTTTCTTGTAGTGTAGCAAAAAAACGGCTTTTTTGAAAGAAAAATTCCCCCCAGCCATGTGCAAGCTGGGGGGTAAGGGGTTCCACGATGGGAAGTAGAACAAGTAGGTCTGTACGCTGCCACAGGGAGAGGTTCCCGCGAGGTCCGCTTTACGCCAGCCCCTCGTGCCTGCTCTCACTTGCCGCATGCTGATCGGCCATTCTCCGCGCAGCGATCTGTCCGTACCTGTTTTGAGGCTTCTTTGTAGGGCTCGTTATTTCACGAACTACACAACAAAACCGTACTTTGCGGTCCTGCACTCCGGGAAGCTCTTTGTATCGTTGGCAATGCCAGAAAACCTTTGGTAAGAACCGCAGGTCTGTCATGTGGGTCAACGGACTCGTTTAGCGTGCTTAGGATGCCTTCGAAGGACAAGACACTCATCCGCAAACAGTTATCCACTACCATTGCGCCTGTAGCCTAACGTTTTTTACATCCTTTGGCAAGGATCTCGTCTTAGATGAGCGGGAAAATTTTGCCCCCGAGTGATTACTGGAGACTAGGTTTGAAGAGGGAAGTTGGCACGCGGTTCTACGGTAAGGCGCTTTGCAGTGAGTGCTTGGCGCTCATCGATACTCAGTGCCTCGTAGCGGGCACAGGCAGCAGCGCCGATCATGGCTGCGTTGTCGAGTGAATACACGAAGGGTGGCATTAAAAAGCATGCTGCAGGAAAATCATTTTGCACCAGTTTTTCAAGCTTGCTTCGGAGAGTCGTATTCGCCGAAACACCACCAGCCATGACCAGCGTCTTAGGGTGGTATTGCTTGATGGCACGCTTAGTTTTGTGTACCAGTACATCGGTGGCAGCTTCTTGGAAGGCATAGCTGACTTCGCTGCGGAATCCCTCGGTTTCTTTTTGTGCTTCGTGTTTTTGGATGTTATACAGCACGGCTGTTTTGAGTCCCGAGAACGAAAAGTCATACTGCGGCGTATCGATCATTGGACGAGGGAAGAGTGCTTGTAAGCTTTTGGTTTCTGCAGCAGCATGAGACTTCGCGAAGTCGTCGGCACGCTGGGCAATTTGCGGGCCACCAGGGTAGGGTAGTCCAAGCATCTTAGCGACTTTATCGAAGGCCTCGCCCACGGCGTCATCTTTGGACTCGCCTAAAATGCGGTACTGAAAATGATC
>CAZCQJ010000013.1:16817-17573 GCA_964500865.1 uncultured Bdellovibrionales bacterium
AAAAGCGAGCTCATTCGGAGTCACTGGTGCTGCATTTTGTGGTAAGTTGGCGGGCGGCAAGAGGTTGGCATAAATGTGCCCCTCTAGGTGATGAATCGGCAGCAGGGGTTTGTCCCACAGGGTAGCGAGCATTTTAGCGGCATTCACACCCACCACCAGGGCAGGCATGAGGCCAGGGCCAGCGGTTACGGCCAGGGCGTCGATATCTGCCAGCGCTAGGCCACTTCGCTCAAGGGCTTCTTCGATAACCGGCGCAACGTTTTTAATGTGCTCGCGGCTGGCGAGTTCTGGCACGACGCCACCCCATTTGGCATGGAGCGAAATTTGCGACTGCACCACGTTAGCGAGTACCGCAAAATGAGCGCCGTTTTTTTGGACAACAGCAGCGGCGGTTTCGTCGCACGAGGTTTCGATAGCAAGAATGGTGATCATAAAAACAAACTAACCAAAAAAAGAATACAGTAGAGTATAACACAGGCCATAAGAATTGTCACGACTGGCCGGTGCCAGCGAGTGGCGTGGTGACGCAGGTGGTCCTGTATCCAATGGTCGTTACCGTGCTTTTTGTGGAGTGCTTCAACTTCTGCACGAGTCCAGCTAACACAAAAGTGGCGTCGGTCGTAGCAGTAATTGCCGTCCTTGTCTGAGAAGAATTTGTAAAACTTTTGCGAAAAAGGCCAGAGGAGTCGGTAACCGTAACCCATACCGTTGGCATCGTGTAAAAAATGCCAGGTAAGGCCTAGCGCAAATAGTATG
>CAZCQJ010000014.1:0-15940 GCA_964500865.1 uncultured Bdellovibrionales bacterium
TAGAACAAGGCACCTACGAACAGGGCGCCAGTACCATTACGCAGCAGCTCGCCCGCAGCGTACTCCTTTCGCGCGAAAAAACCCTGACGCGCAAAATCAAAGAAGCTCTCTTGGCTCTTAAACTCGACTCCTACTATTCAAAAGCGGATATCCTTGACCGCTACCTGAACCAAGTTCCCTACGGCTCGAACGCCTACGGCGTCGAGGCAGCCGCCCAAACTTTTTTTAATAAACCTGCGAAGTCACTCACCTTGGGTGAGGCTACTCTTTTAGCTGCCCTACCAAACGCACCAACACTGTATTCTCCCTACGGAAACCACCGTGACCTTTTGGTGAATCGCCAGAAGCTTATCATTGGAAAGCTCCTCAAGGAAGGCTGGATTACCAAAGAAGAAGCCGTGGCTGCCGTTAACGAAAGTGCCGTTGAAAAAGTAGTGCCCCTAAAGCGTGACATCGTAGCTCCACACTTTGTGTTCTACGTTATGGAAGAACTCGAGAAAAAATATGGTCGCGAATTTCTCGAGCAAGCTGGACTCAAGATCTATACTACCCTCGACATGAACCTTCAGGCTCGGGCTGAAGAAGTCATCCAGAAAGAAGCCGAGCGGAATGTAGCTTTAGGTGCCACGAACGCTGCCCTCGTAGCCCTCGATGCCCAAGAAGGCGAAGTGCTCGCTATGGTTGGATCACGTGACTACTTTAATAAGTCTATTGATGGACAGGTAAACATCGCGACTTCTCCGCGGCAGCCAGGGAGCTCGTTTAAGCCACTTGTCTATGCTAAAGCCTTCGAAAAAGGCTTTCAGCCCGAGACTATCCTCTTCGACCTCCCAACCAGCTTTGGGATTGATGGGAGCGGCAACGAATATAAACCCATGAACTATGATGAGCGCTTCCGTGGCAAGCTTTCGATGCGTGAATCCTTGGCAAATAGTTTAAATATTCCGGCCGTACAAACCCAGTACCTCGCCGGTCTCGACCAAACTATCGACCAACTCGAGCGTATGGGCATCACCAGCCTTAAGGACCGCAAGCGCTTTGGTCTTTCACTTGTTTTGGGAAGCGGCGAAGTAAGCCTCCTCGAAATGACCAATGCCTATGCCACTTTTAGTCAAGAAGGTGTCTTCCGCAAGGCCGAAGGCGTTCAAAAGGTCTTGGCCCAAGACGGTGGCGTCATTTATCAGCACCAACCCCTCGGAACACAGGTGCTTTCTGAACAAACCGCTCGTAAAATTAAGAGCGTCCTTTCTGACAACAAGGCCCGTTCGCTTGTCTTTGGTACTCACACCCCCCTTGCCTTCCCAGACGGCGGTGTAGCTGCGAAAACGGGCACCACACAGGATTTTCATGATGGTTGGACCTTAGGGTTTACCAATCGCGTTGCTGTTGGTGTATGGGTAGGAAACAGCGATAACACAGCCCTCAAAAAAGGTTCGGACGGAGTGATAGTTGCGGCCCCTCTGTGGCGCTCATTTATGAACACCCTTCTCACTCAGTACCCACAAACTCCGTTTACCGATTATATAAAAGTCGAGAGTGACAAACCCCTCCTTACGGGTAAGATGAACGGCGGCATCTACTTTGCTGATGCTCCGAAAAACAAGAAGGAGGAGCGTGAACGGAACCGCATTATCGCTGCTGCCGGAGGATCCACTGGACTCCACAGCATTCTGTACTACGTGAACAAAGAAGATCCCCTTGGGCCCACGCCGCCAGACATGACCGACCCAATGCTTGCTCGTTTCGAAGCAGCTCTTCATAGTAAAGCAACTACGACAGGGAACTTCTCTCCGACAGCAGATACTCAAAGCACTCCTCCAGCGCCACAAACAAAAACGAAGCGTAACTAACGCTTCGTTTTTTTATACAATTTTTTCTCAAGATCTGTGGGGTCTACAGGCCCAAGTCCTGCAAGAATCCCTTACGCGCAGCGCCCGTTAAACGGCGCGATGCCCCTGGTCGCAGGGCTCCTAATTGGAGCTTCATGATGCGGGTCCGCTGAAGCAAGATAACCTCGAGACCAATCCCTGCCAACATACGACGAACCTGGTGCTTCTTTCCTTCGGTCAGAGTAATCTTCAGGTGTTTACGGTCTATGAGCTCTACCGATACAGCCCTCAAGAGTTCTTTGTTGTCCATAACCCCCTCGATAAGTTTTGCCTCGCCGTTCTTCGGAAAACGTCCGCTAAATTCTACAAAATATTCTTTTTCGTGCTCAAAGCGTGGGTGAAGCAAGCGTTCCGTCACGCGGCCATCGTTCGTCAGTACCATCAGCCCCTCTGACTCTTTATCGAGGCGCCCTACCGGAAAAAGCTCCGGGTAGCCAGAGACGTGCTCGATCGAACGCTGCTTCCCAGAAGCGCTGTGACTCACGATGCCCTTTGGTTTATAAAAAGCGACATACTGATAGTCGGCATTGTGGACGCCGGCTTCGTCGCGCACCTCAATGGTGTCGTCCATACCAACACGGTCACCGAGTCCAGCTCGTTTGCCGTTCACAAATACAAAGCCCGCCTGAATCAGCTCGTCTGCTCCACGGCGAGTAGCGAGGCCCCTGTCGGCCATAGCTTTATTGATGCGCTGCGTCAGCGCGAGTTCCTCCTGTTTTTCAGTCTGCATAGAATCTTAATAAGTACCGCATTATAACAAAGAAAAATATTCTTGTCAACTCTACAGCTGCGCTCGATAACTTATTCTTCCTTTTGTTCCATAAAAAAGAGGGGCCCTGTATTGCTACAAGACCCCCCGAGTTTCGCTTTGGGTTCAAAACTTTTTTGGTAGCTACCGCTGGAACGGTGCGCACACCACACGCTTCACTGCCTGGAACCGCAGTGCAGCACTACGCTGAGCTTCTGGCAGTGGCTCGAGCGCTATTGCCCTCCGGAGGGCCGATAAACGGCCCTTCCAGGTGATCATCTCCTCTGGCAGTGGCGCAAACGAAAACGCTTGTGGCGCTTCGCCTCCGCATACCAAAAGCGATTCTTCGGCTTGAGCACGCTGAACCGCTTCTTGGATAACTGACTTGCGAAAGGCTTCTTCCCGAGCCATACGCTGCGCTGTTTTTTCGCGCATTGCTTTACTGCGAGAGCTTTTGAATTTTTTCTTCCAGTCTTCCAATTTTGATTTCAAGAAAACATACCCAATTGCCATGGCAAAAATCCCCAGAACAACCAGTGAACCATTTACCACAACTGAGCTATGTTCCACTGCAGCGGGTATTGCCGTTTTGGTAACAAGCCGGTAGAGTGTTACCGCAAGCAGTACTGCCAGTGGCGTATAGGCAAAGCCGTAGCGCGTACGCCACGGGCCAAACCGCCCACGGAACTCCTCATTATCATCACGCGTCCGGTCTGGGACCATCGGCGTAAACCGTACAGCAGGCTGCAAGGTGCCCAGCAAGTTTTGCCAGCCACCCTGACGCATATCCAGTGTCTGCGCCAAAGCCTGTATACCGTGCAACACCCGCTTAGTGCCCTCAACGAGAATCCAGGCTGGTGTCTGGACCGCCATGAGCAGGTAACGATACCGAAAACGACATTCATCCGCAGCGCCAGCCTTCACAAAGTACGTGGCGTAGTCCTTGAGCCACTGCGGCTTTTCTTTAGCAAATATCCCTTCTGGGATTTCTACCGTCGTGTCGTTTACAGACAGAATATGTCTTCCTGTACTTTTGCCACAAAGCCAGTCCCAGTCTGCCTTCGGGTAGCGCAGGCTATGCTGCGGATCACCCTTTACCTCTATGTCGCTCAGGGAAGGAATACTTATCCCATTAGACAAAATGGTTTTGTAACAATATATAGCATCCTCAGTGCGATTCCGTGAAGTTTCTGAAGGCTCCAACGCCACCAAGGCTGCCCTCACCGTCCATTTCCCAGACCGAGAAAACTCGATAAAACGAAATGCTTGCAAAGGATCAATGACATCCACAAAGCAACTACTCGTATGTGGTGGACGATTTTCGTGCCAAGCAAGAAGCACCAGGGCAAAACCCCAGCCCTTCGCGAGGTATTCGATGCGCTGCCGGTGCAGAATCGGCGAATAACAAAGCCTCGCCTCGACTATTGGATGTGCAATTGGCTGCGTCATGTCGAAATGAATCTCCACACCAGGCCGATATACTTCCACTGTCACGTCCTTGGCACGAAAGCGATACTTCCGTGTTTTTGGATCCCATGTATCCTCATAATCGAAGGTGACGTACGCCCCCTTAAAAAGAGGTTTATCACAGTTGTCCTTGTGAACAAAAATATCTGACTTCGATACCTGCGAACCAAATTCGCGCATAACAGACTGAGCAGCGATAAAGCCCCTCGTTCCACTGCGATTTACGCGGGTAAGAATACCAACATATCTCATCGTACGTACTCCTTGAATAGCAGTAGCTAGATTTTGAAGGAACTATCCTTTCCTCCAAAGCCGTACGGGTCACCAAATGACCCACACGGACAAAGCGGCAAGGACCTTCCTTTATAACAAAAAATCCGGGCTGTGTCAATAAGCGGCGGCAAGAAGATACGCTGTAAAAAACAAAAACCTCGCCGGCCGAACGTATCGACGGGCGAGGGTGAGTAGAAGGAGGTTCTTTGGCGAAGCGGCTACTTTCGCACAAAATCCTCCAGGTTAATGGTGCAGCCCAAGGCGGCTTCGAGGGCCTGGATGGTGCCCTTGTGTGAGACGTGCTTTCCCCTGCCGTGCTCAATGCGTGAAATACTCGTCTTCTCAAGACCGGTTTTGTTGGCTAATTTCTGCTGGGTAAACCCAGCACTTTTTCGCTGAGCACGGATAAATGCACCGAGCTTTACTGTGTCTATGGAAGGAGCAGATACAATAAGCGAAACAGTTCCGTCCCTATCAAGCTCCAGTGCATCGATAATTCTTTGCAAGGCAGGACTATCCTGCCTTACGGGCACTCTCCCAAGCTCCAAGAGGGAGATATACTGCTTACTCACACCAACTTTCTCTGCCAGAGTCTGCAGACTGAAGCCTTTGGCCCCCCGGGCCTCCCGGATAGACGCACCAAGCTTACTTGGAGTAGTCTTCTGGTGAGACCGATCAAGGAAGGAGTTAAAGCTGCTCACATCCATCTGAAGCACACCTGCAAGCTTTTTTGCCTGGTGATAACTGATGGTGAGGCTCTTAGCGGACTCTCGTGTATACGTAGTGCCCACAGAAACACCCATCCTTCGAGCAAACTCTTCGCGAGACATGCCAAGTTCCTCGCGCCGTTGCCGGATAAACTTCCGTACAGGTACCATGGACTCAAAAGGATCACGAATCACTCCAAACTCACGGATCTGCCCTACGTCTAGCTTAAGCGCCTTAGCAAGCGCCTTAGCTTGGTCTGGAGCCACCCACTTCCTGGTGCCAGTCTCAATACCACTTATGAGTGCAGTGGCGCTCCTCGATCGTGGAATACCCTGATTTACCACTTTTTGACTAAGGCCGAGCTCTATCCGCCTTTGGCGAATAAAAGCACCGAAAGGTGTTGTGCTAGCTGTCATACCAGTGCCAATAACCACTCCTCTTGCCATGAAGATTCTCCTCTCCTTGTGTTGTTCAAGTACATTGGGCACATTCACCCAATAAAAAAGGTTACCAAAATACAAGCGTGTTGTCAACGGTATTGCTTAACAAAAAAAGGCTCTATTGAGTCTTTTTTATCTGGTTTTTAGCAGGTTTTTTAAAGGGCTTCTTGTGGAGCAGATCTTTCCCCTGGCACAAACAACCACCCTTTTCTTTGACTAAAATATCTTCAAAATATTCCTTGCCGTAGTCGTAGGTGATTTCTTCGCCTGGCAGAATCTTGCGGCGTGCCTCGAGGAAGATTTTGTCGTCATCGTTAACTGCCTCGGCATTTGGAAGACACGAGTAATTAGCATAGCGAGCCGTGTTCCACCGTGGGCTGCCGTCAATGTCCCAGTCTTTGGTAACATTAAAAATATACAGGTTATTTGGCCCCTGATCACCCGTTGGCACCTGGTACCCAACGTACTGAATAATCCGCTCGCCCTTCGCAAAAGCCCGGGTAGCAAAAAGCCCAAGGCCAGCGTTGCTGCGGCCGGCTCGCACTCCATCCGCCGTAAAATCTGGCTCTATTTTAGGGAACCCTTTTTTCATTTTCGTCATAGTTATTTTTTCAGATTTTCGATAGCTGCCACAGACGCATTGCGGTGAACGAGCTCGTCGTTACGCACCGTTTCAAAAAACTCGTACTCGCTCTTCGGAAAGCGTCCATAAAGCGAAAGAAAGTCGCTTAAAATAGCCTTGCTCTGCAGGTCTTCCTTGTTCTCATCCAAGAAACGCTGGTACTGGTCGAACGCGTGACTCTCGAACATATAGTTCAGCTCAAATGAATACTTTGGATTAATCACGTATAACACGAACGAGCCAGCAAAATAGAAGAACGAAAAAGCCAGCGGAATAAACGTGTGCAAGAAAAAGCTGTCTTCGTTATATTTTTTAGCTAACTGACTAATAACAATAACGTGCATGGTTTCGTTGTCCTGGGCAGCTCGGCTAAAACGCGACGTGCGCGACAATTCAATAGCCTTTTGTTCGTTGGCATAAAAGAACGTGAGCCACATGTAGCTGGCAACTTCCCACGACTGGTACGGTAGACGCGCAATAACCTCGACCGCCTTAAACTTGCCGTAACTTGGCTTGTGTCCAAAAAAAGTATTCCCGAGCCACACTAAAGCGGTTCCAAATACTCTTGGTAGCCAATGTGGCTGGTACCCGTCCGCACTTTGCTTGTATGCGGCGAGATTTTCTGCGGTAAGCAATGACTGAACGACTTCTTCGTGTGAATGATGCGAGAGACTCTGCATAAAATTAGCTTAACAAGTACCCTCCCAGAATACCACCAGCCCAAGCCCATGTCTATTGTGTAACCTCTACTAGGCGCGCACGGTACACCAGACGCTCGAGCGAGGTGTACTTGGGGGTACAGGTATACAACGTGAGCATTGGCTCTGCTGTAGGCTCTAAAATAGAGATATCAGTCGATGGCACTATCTTCTGCTCGGTGACTTCGTAATGGTAGCGGCTCCCCTGGTAGAGTACCTCTATTTTGTCTCCTGTTTGCAGCAGATTGAGGTCTGCAAAAATGGTGCTATATGGGTTGTCACCCGGGTACCAGCGATGAGCAGAAAGCACCATGTTCCCACCTTCTTTGTTTGGATAGCCTGTCGTTACATGGCGGCCAATCCCACCACCTAAAGCCTCATCCGTTACACCACGAATAATATCCCCCGAGATATGTAGCTTGTCGGTTTCGATGATCAACTGAAAATCACTTTTTGCTAAAAGCTTCTCTGGTGCTTTTTCTGAAGTCGCTACTAACTGACTCGGTGCCTCTGCTACTGCCGAAGTTTTTACTGACTCTACTACTTTTTTTGGCATGCCAAAATGCAACCACAAAACACCTCCTACCACGAGGATAAGTATGCCGTACGCCAAAAAAAGAGCCCTAGATGTTCTCCGGGGCCACTTTTGAATCTCTGTTTGTGGCTCTCCTATTTCCATAGAAATAGTATAGCACTTTTTTGTTCTCTTTTGCTCTAACGCTTCCAAACACACATAGCATCATACCCACTTACTGCCAAGTGACACTCTTTGGCGCTATATCCAAAGTCGAGGTTGGTAATTTTTTCACCACATTCTTCGACATCTACCCAGGTGGTGTTATTAAGAGTATCGCTATTACCTGGCTCAGCGGTCTGGAGGTACATATCCACGTCCTCTTGTTTTACAACTACCTGGTACCGCCCTGGCTCCGGCGCATACAAACTATATTCACCGTTACTCTTCGTGGTATCCTGGTCAACTTCGTGTCCATGCTCATCGCGAAGTTCTACTTTTACCCCACCAAAGCCTTTTTCGGTACTTTCGTTCTTACCATTACAGTTGGTATCGTTAAAGATTTCGTTCCCGATTTTTGCTGGCTTACACACTGGCTCCTCGATTGGTGGAATGGTTATTTTATCATTATCAGCAATGGTCACGTTCAGTGAAAGCGAAAGGTTATTGTAGTTCGCATCAGCAGAAGCAGTGGTACACACCAAGGTTGTTGTATCGACTGCTTCAACATCAGTGTCGTCGATAGCTGTTACCGATACTGTTTGCGGAGCGTTAGGATCAGTCGTAAGTACCGTAAAGACCAGTGGATTTGGTGTAGTGCTTGCTTCAACCGAGGAAGCAAGCGAACACGTAATAGTTACATCCTGCGTTGGTGTCCCTACGAGCTCGATAGTGTTTGTGGTAGCCGAGGTCCCTTCGGTAGTAGCCAAGGTAGCTGTTGTGGTGGCACAGACACTTGCCCCTGTCACACTAAGGGCAGCCGATGGGGTCGCCAGGAATGAATCCAGGGCGAAACCGTGTTCGCCTGTTACTGCATCCAAATAGCAGTCTGCATTCAAATCTACCAATTTTGCCCCAAAGCCATTCGTAATGGCGTTCGTATACATTGCTGGGGCCACAAATACCCCCGTTCCATCATTCAGCAAAATAGCTGCATCACCACCAAGAGTATTATCGGCCACCAACACATCCAAAAATGTGTCGTTGTTCACATCGGCGGTATCGAGCTGCCCAGGATTTGTTACGCCGGTGTAGTCTGTAGCAGTAAACCCAAGTGAACCATTATTATAAAAGAGTGAAACCATGTTATCGTTGTACTGCGAAACCACAAAGTCCACAAAACCATCCTTGTTATAGTCACCAACCGTCAGGTCTACTGGCGATGCTCCTCCAGGAGAGACACGGTACGCAGCATTTGTAAAATTGCCCGCGCCATCGTTCAGGTCTACTCCTACCGAACCACTGCTGTAGTTGGAGTACACCACATCCATATCTCCGTCGTTATCAAAATCAAGACTCTTAATATCGATTGGCTCTTTTTCGGTAGAAAAAGTGTTAAGCAAAGAAAGCTGGCCAGTGCCATCGTTCACGAAAACAGCGTACTTATCAGCTGTTGTTAACGTAACTGCCACATCTAGACCTGGCTGACCATCAAATTCGTCAATAACCAAGCGGCTCGAAAGAATCTTACTTCCGCCAACCCCTGGTGCCCCGTAAATATCTGGGGCTGAAAAATTTCCTGTTCCATCATTAAAATAGACCGAAACACTCTGCGAAGCGGTACTGGCTACCACAACATCAAGACCATTCGCACCGTCCATATCAGCCACATCGATACCCACCGAATACCCCTTGGTACCAAAAAAAGTAGCTGGCTGAAAGGTTCCATCGCCATTTCCAGCTAAAAAGTAGAAGCCGCCATCAATAGCCCCCGTAGAAACGACTACATCTTGCTTACCATCCTGGTTAAAGTCACCAGACTCTACCAGATGATTGTCACCATCTAAAGTATTGGTGCTCGAAGTTGCCGTAAGAGGGTATGCGGCCGCACCTTGAGCCCACGAGATGAAAATTGACATGAAAAAAAGAGCCCGGCGCGCTATAGTTGCCTCCCTCATATGTTTTTTTGTTTTTGTCTTACACAGCCATTATAGCATAGCTAAGCCAAAAAATCAAGGGTCGACTTTCGGCTTAAACAAAAGAAGAATGGCATTTTCTGCTATTCTTCTTTTTTACTCCTTACCTACGTTTTTACTGCTGTGCTGGAATAGCCGTGGCTGGCACCGCACCAGTTTCGTAACCCCAGTCTTTCATCCACTGCTTCATGGTTACAATTTCCTTTGACTGAGCGTCAATAATGGCCTGAGCAAAGGTTTTGAGCTCTGCATGCTGAGCGCTTTTGAGTACTTCATTAGCCATATCGACTGCTCCCTGATGATGATCAATCATCAATGCGAGGAAGGCTTTATCGAATTCGTCACCTGTCTTACCCTTCAGGGTGTCCGTCATGCCAGCCATAGACATGTCGTGTCCAGACATTGGCATCATCATACCTCTCTCATTAGGCTGATCCTGAACCTTACCCTGGCCATGGTCCATCATCATACCATAGTTCTTTTGCATTTCTTTTCCAAGACGCCCCCTATGGTCACGTCCCTGATCCTGGCCCACTAATAGACCCACGAGAAGCCCGAGTACGAACCCAAGTACCCATGGTGTCCATGGTGACTGCTGTATTTTTGTAAACATACGCATTTTTTTAAATAAATTATAGATTATTCCTAAGCAGAAAAGTAACTTACTTTTGCAAATCTCCTATTTTTAGCTTAACAAGCATCATTTCTGGCTTTCGGTCTCCTCCGTGCTGCCCATCAAAAGCACTTGTTGCATCTTTACCACAAAGCGAAACTATTTCCTTCTTTCCACCCGGGTGTATTGGTGCATAATTAGTTACATTGTACACGCCATTGTTCACAATAATCCAGCAGTCGCTCTCTGTGGTATGCTGTGCTACCTCTGCAGCAGTAAGCGCACCCGCAGTATCTGTCGCTATGACTGACTGATCGGCAGTGGTCTGTGGCATTGTTTCTTTTTGCGCAGCATCTGCCGTAACCACTATTCCTGCTGGCATTCCTGCCGAAGAAGGCTCTTCGTTACCAGTAAATTGCATTATTCCGTAACCAGCTCCCATGATGAGCACAAATACTATCCCGCTTATCAATAACCTCTTCTGCATATCTCCTACTTTTTTATAAAAAATTACTTATTTCATTGTCAGTATATCACTATTTAATGGTATACTGTGCTCATGAAACAACTCCTCCTCGACAGCGCTCATTCTTTTGCTCATCATCGGGCACAGCGTTCGGCGGCAGCCATTGCTTATTATGCTATTTTTGCTCTTGTGCCACTGCTCTTGGTCTTTTTTGGTGTACTTGGCCTTATTCTCGAGAGTCAGTCGATCGAAAATACTCTTGTCTACTGGCTCTCACAGGCCTTTGATACCAAGACAGCGCTCTTTATTACCGAAACGCTGCACCTTCAGAACACGAATAGTCCTCTCTTTACCATCATCGGAACTGTTATCGCTTTCTTTGGTGCAGCCACTATGTTCCAAGAGCTTCAGGAGGCCCTCAATACTATTTTCGAGGCACCCAAGGAACGTATTTCTGCTTTTCGGTTTATTCCAAAACACATTTTTTTGCTGATCTTCGTTTTCTTTACAGGGATTTTACTATTTACCTCCTTTCTGTTTACAATTTTCTTTCAAAAGTTTAGCGATTTTCTGAGTACGCTCGCTCCCGGAAGTATTCTGCTCTTTTCTGCTATCAATATACTCTTTACCTTTAGTCTCGTGACGGTCTTTGTCATGTTTCTGTACTCAGTGCTGCCCCACAAACATATTCCTCTTCGCACAACGGTGCTTGGTGGTATGCTAACAGCCTTCTTTTTTACCCTGAGTAAAAGCTTTTTTGTGGCTTATTCCCTCGGGACTACTTCTGGGTATGGTGCGGCGGGCTCGCTCCTCCTGCTCTTACTTTGGATTTTCTACAATACGCAGATTTTCTTGTTTGGAGCCGAACTCACCGCCCATATCGAGAAGCATCTTACGAAATCATCTCGCTCTTAGAGCATTAGCGCTCTCGGCGAAATTCGTGCCCACCACGACCCTTGTGTCCATCATCCCTACCGTCATCATCGGCTGGATGAAGAACGCTTCGGTCGATCCCCTGGTCCTTAAACCACTGATCCATTTCTGCGCGATGCTGCTCCCTGGCAGCTTTACGTTCTTCTTTGGTAGCATCCTTGAGCGATTCTCTCATTGAATCTCTCTTGGCTTCCATTTCCTGGCGCTTAGCAACAAGCGCGTTCTTCTGGTCTTCAGTCAGCTTCCCATCAGTCACCAACTGAGTCAGATGCGCTTCTTGCTTCTTCGCTCGCTCCGCTTCGTGCTCTTGGCGATTTTCATCAAATACCGCCTGCACGTCTTCTGTTTTTACGTTAAACTTGGCAGCAAGCTTCTCTACAAGAGTATCACCATCTACCTGGCCATGTGCCGAAGCAACGTTAGCTCCAAATACAGTAGCGCCAGAAAGAACAGTGAGTGCCACAACTGGCAAAAAATATTTTTTCTCAATGTGCATACTTTGTTTTTTCTTACGAATTACATTGTGAAAGTACTTTCGGGCTGCTAGCTGCCCTTGATACCTTTCGCTTAGTAATACGATTCATTTTCAAAAAGTTTGCATTCGTATTTTATGTGTCTATTCTCCAACCTCTTCTTGTTCTTCTGGCACGGCTGGTAATCGGGTTTGTATCTGTATTCTGGTCTGCGTTCGTGTCTCTATTCGCTGAAGCGTCCTTTCGGCGCCAAGTACGCGAATGATATGTGCCACAAAAGCTTGCTGGGGCTCGTTTTCACCTAAGACCAAAACATCTTTCTGCTCTTGTACTGTGCCGCCACGAACAACTGTTTGTGGGGTAACACGCACCAGAAATACTTTATGGTCAGGCGTCGTTAACTGGAATCCATCTTGGTATACCTGGTACACCGTCCCCACCAAACGTCCCTCATCGGGACGCTCCCACTGTTGACCCTCTACTTCAAGGTATACCGTTGGAAAACGATCCACAAAAATACGTTCGGCATGGCGATTCATATTTAACTGATGGAGTAATGCTCCGCTAAACAACGCGATGACTGCCACAAGGCCACCCCAAAAGAAGAAGCGATGCCGGTACCCCAAGTGTGTATGCTGGAGCAACACTGCGCCAAGACTAGCAAACACTAAGGCTATCGCCATCCAGAAATACGGAGCTGTTGCTACTAATAACTTGTCTGGGCGCGGACCGCGCTCTGGCCCCACGAGCTTTGGCCCAAAATCAGCTATATACAGCACGATAAAAGACAAGGCGAGACTCACGATCACCAAGATCATCATGATAAACACCCACTGAAACACCCGTTCGCGCTTCACGGCCTTAGGAGCATCAGGAACAATCTCCGCCTCCTTGATGCGGTTCACAATCTTGTTTTTGATAAAATCTTGATCCATAGACTTCTGTGTATTATATTGCGCGAAGTTCTTTTGCGAGTAATTTTTTGGCTCGGTTAATGCGGGCGGCGATGGTACCTTTTGGTAACTGCAGAATGTCGATAATTTCTTCGTAGCTTTTATCTTCGCTATACCGGAGTACCAGGACTTCACGGTATTTTTCGGGGAGTTCGTTCATAGCTGCCTTGAGTGCCTCAAGCGTTTCTTTTCTCAGGACATCCCTGAAGATGTTTTCTTCGGAAGCAATCTGGAGAATTGTTTCGTCATCGAAAGAAGCGTAGGGCTTCACCCGGACGGCTCGGTGACGCAGCTCGTCGAGCGTGGTATTACGAACAATATGGTAGAGCCAGGTAGAAAAACTCATCCTGGGGTCGTACCGATAAATATTTTTATAGGCCTTAATGTAGGCGTTCTGTAAAATGTCCTCGACGTCTTCGGACGAAAAGTAAGCGATACGGTGCACGAAAAAAACCAATCTTTGGTGGTAGCGCTCAATGAGTGTTCCAAAAGCGTCCGGGTCTGTTACGGCTCGCTGTGACAATTCCTCCTCTGTTTGATGGGTTTCTTCCGGCATATATTCCGGTGTTTGCTTTATGTGCACTGGTAGTACGTTTTCCCCGCAAAAAGTTTGCGTTTTATACAGACTCCATATCAAGCACCTCATCGATCCGAATCGACGCCACAAAATCAGCCACGTGAGAAACAAAGATCAGTGTTCCTCGGTATTCATCCAGGGCTTCGGCAATCACCGGGATATGACGAAAGTTAATGTGATTCGTTGGTTCATCAAAAATCAAAATTGGGTGCTCTTCTGCAAAGAGCTTAGCAAACATCAAGAGTCCCTTCTGCCCTTCTGAGAGCGAAGCCACGGTGTTTTGCACCAGGCTTGCTGGCAACAAGAAACGGGCAGCGAGCTTGTAAACGAGCTCTTTGTTTTTTTCTTTGACTGATTCAAACAAGGTCTCAAAAACGGTCTTCGAGAAATCAAGGGTCGAGAAATCCTGACGGTAATAACCGATACTCGCCTCTGGATTAATCGTCACTACTTGCTCATCACTCTTAGCAAGTGATTCGAGGAAGGTGGTTTTACCAATACCGTTTGGCCCGGTGACTAAAAGGTGCGTATTGCGTTTGAGTACCATATCGAAGGGCAGAAGCTGCGACTTCCCACGGATAAGACGCGAAACAGCGGTAATACTCACGATTGGCCCCACAATATCTGGGCATACCAAGCTAAAATTACCCAAAGTTTTGTCCTCGCGACGCACGTCCATCTTGTTGTCTTCAAGTTCCTCGGCGAGGTCACGCATGCGCTTGGCGACAGCACGAAGCTTTCCTCCCTTATTGGCAAAGACGTTGGCCTGGTCTTTCTTTTCTTTGATGGTGCGTTCCAAGCGTACGTTCTCACGCTCGGCTTTTTCGACACGGCGACTAATTTCTTCGACCACATCGTGGTAGTTTCCGCTGTGCTGCTCAATCGTGTGGGTAAAGACATCCAGATACAACACTCCTTCGGTAAACGAGTTCAGGAATTCGGCATCGTGAGAAATTACCAACACGGTTTTGTCGTAGGTCTGCAAAAAATAGGTAAGGTGTGCAATCCCCTCGTGGTCGAGGTTGTTAGTTGGCTCATCGAGGAGCAGAATGTCTGGATTCTGGATCAACGCAAAAGCAAGCAGAAGCCGTGCTTGCTGCCCACCAGAAAAATCTACCAGCTGCTTTTCGTATGGAGCCTCGAGATTAACTACCTTCAGCACATCATTAATCCGCGGGCGCAGATCATAACGCACTTCGTCAAAGGCTTCAGCGAAATATTCTTCTACTGTGTACTGCAATTTGCTGCGGTCGAGTACCTGACGAGCAATGGCTACAGTCGCGCCGCTCTCGAGCGAAATACGGCCCGATTCTGGCTTCAGTTCGCCCAAAATCATCTTAAAGAGCGAGCTTTTTCCGGCACCGTTCTGGCCCATAACAGTAATCTTTGCTCCGCGGCGCACCGAGAAGCTCACCTCATCAAGGAGGGTTTTTCCGTGTTCGTATTCAAACGAAACTTTATCAAAACGGAGGACGGTAGTTTCTTTAGCCATACAAAATACAAGGGTTATTGAATGCACCCTACTGTAACACAAAAAATCCCTCTCGACAAGGCTCGGGAGGGATGTATCTAAAAGGCTTCTTGATTGGTGACGAGAACCGCTGCCTGCTGCAGAGGTTTCTTTTTTGTTTGGAGCTTTGCTCGATAGTAACCTACGTCGGCAATCCACTTTTCTACGGACTCTTGACTATGTCCCGCGCACGAATACCCACACTTCCAGACAACCATCTGTCGTGGCGTGGAGCGTTTTTGCGTATAAACAAGCTCGTGGATGCGGGCTGCCACCGTCGTAACGGCTTCTTCCTTGCTTCCAAAACACCCGTGCCCCGCTGCGAATCCTTGACTCCCTGCGCCCGTGAAGCCCCAGTAATTAAAACAGTCCTTTCCTTTTTTCTGTGGGGCTATCTTTCCCCAATTCGATTCCTTCTTAGCAATACTCACCAGGTATGCAGCCACCTGTGCATCCTGCTTAAAAATACTCGGGAGCATAGCCTCGATAGGGTGACCTACTGTCATAGCTTGAGCACCAGCCTCGAAGCGTACCTGGCTTACAGATTTTACTTGATTCGGTACTAGCGCGGCTGCCCTGCTGGTACTCACAGACAAATACCCAACGCCAACCAATACCAGAGCCACAGAACTCAAAAATACTCCGTAAAAATTTTGCGGGGTAACGGTTTGGTGTAGACACTGTTTCTGCTGCTTCTTTTTGTTTTTATTCTGACGAGACATAGTGATTTTTACACAAGAAAACGGGCTCCAGAAGACTCTGGCTACCCGTATTTTTCTCTTTCTTTACTACCAGTATAGCACACTGAGCACACTTTGTAAATATGTTTCTACCACAGAATACTGTAAATTTTCATTACCTTTACTGTTTTCTGTAACAGATCCCCTATTTGAATTTCTGTATCCTGCTGTGCTCCTGTAT
>CAZCQJ010000014.1:15950-16448 GCA_964500865.1 uncultured Bdellovibrionales bacterium
ATTTTTACCACAGAACCCTACAAATTTTAACTATTTTCTGTAACAGATCCCCTATCTGAATTCCTGAACCTTGCTGTGCGCCTGTATCTGGAAAGGCACACGGAACAGTTACGGCTACTTTTGAATAATCGCTTCTGCCACAAGAATTTTCGTATGCGATACGGAAACGATATTGTTCACCTTTCTGAAGTCCTGTGACAATCTTTTCTCCGTCATCTGTGACTTCTTCCTTACTTTTCCACGTACCATCAGCCTCTTGATATTGAATTTTCACAGTTCGATTTCCTGACTGGTGTCTGTCCCAGGTTATACGCACTGATCCATCTGTACCACAGTGAGCTACTACATTTTTTGGCTCATTCTTAGGGGTTTTGCAACTTGCGTCCTCCTCTGTGTCCGCCACAGAAACCGGAGTAACGGGAACTTTTACTCCAGTAATACTCACCGCTGCTTGACTTGGACCTTGTGGATTTATCGGGTTTTGTACTTCACCACAGT
>CAZCQJ010000015.1:0-13375 GCA_964500865.1 uncultured Bdellovibrionales bacterium
TGTCCTGCTCCACTTGGCCATCTTTCTGACGAAACAGAGCCAGAGCGAGCCAGGATTAACAGGAAAAGCGCCATGAGTAAAACAAAACCAAGAGCTACCCATTTTACTGGGATGCTTTTTTCCAGTAGTTGTGATAAGCGCATGGCGCCCTCCTTTTTTTAAAAGAAACACATCAGCCTTTTAGCTGACTTTGTATTGTACGATATTTAAGAATCTCTGTCAAGAGCTTACTCGGGTCAATTTGGTGCACGTCAACAGAAAAAAGTCACCTGCATTACACCGGTGACTCTTTTTCTAAGGCTTCAAGATCTTCGTTCGTGATATTCAGTTCACTCAGAACCCAGATATGCCGCTCGTTAGATGGATCGTATTTCCCGATGCTCCAACGGGTCATCTCTGGCGTATCTGTACCGGGTATTTTTTTACTCACCGTCTCCCAAACTGCCATGTTTCCCTCGCGGTATACCAGGTCTTTCGTAAAGCACACTCCTGGTGTTGCGGCGTCCGTCCCCCGGAAGGTGCGTACACAGCGGGTCCAAGCAGAAGCATCCGCCCTGGCAGCAGCCCCTTCTTCGGAATACTTGCCTGTTAAGAGGTTTTTGAGCTGGTAGTACTTTTTTACGAGCGTAAACGTATCGCGAAAATCTCGTGGCGTTCCATCGACACCTGTCGCCAGGGCCATTGGGAAGTGCGAGTCCATACCTGCAAAGTCATCGAGTTTTCCCGTCATCACGCCTTCACGCAAAGTTGTTACGCCCTTTTTCGTAACGGTCTAATCCTAACGAAAGAATCTGTAGTTTTGTACGCTCACCATTCACACGACGCTTCACATGGGTCCCAACTTCGTGTACCAAAAGTCCTTTTAACTTTTTACTCAGCACTTCTCTGGTAGTAGGAATCTGAATTTCTTTTTTCTCCTGACTCGTATTAACCCCCGTGCTGCTCTTCTTGGTGATAATCGACACCCAATCATCGGCAGCTACCTGCTTTAGGGCGTCGCCAAAAATCCCCTGCATTTCTTCGGCCGGAAACTTTTCTCCTTTGGCTTTTTCTGAAATCGCCACGAGGTCCGAAAACTCACTCATCGTTTGCTCTTTCACAAGCTGCTTGTCGTCTTCATCTGGGAGTACAAAATCTACCTCCTTTGTTGGCGGCAAAGCTGCTCGGAGTTCTTGAGCCAACGCTTGGATACGAGCATCCTCAGAGTTCATTCCTCGCTCTACTGTTTGCTGTGCCTCGTTAAAACTGAGCTGGGCAATTTCTGGCTTGGGCGTACCGTACACAAAACGAGAGTATCGATCAAAGGCGCGCATATTCCCCCGGGCAGCAGCCAGCAAAAGGCGTGTCTCGGCGATTTTTTCGTTGAGCTTCCATACGTATACCTGCTTCACCACCGAATTTTCTTCTTCGGCTGTAATGGTTTCTTTGAGTGCGAGGAGTTCTGATTCTTTTGTCACCCAAGTCTCCTCGGAAAGGCGTGGGTATTCGAGCGCGGGGTTACGCTGATCGCCCCGCAGGAATGCTTCTTTTGCTTCTGTTCGCTGAGCTGCCTCGCCTTCAAAATATTCGTAGGCCTGAAAATTCGCTACCTGCTCGAAGGCCGGAAACCAGCGCGCATCGAGAGCGCTTAGCTTTTCTTTTTTCGGTGCTTCGTATACTGGGATACGTTCCATAGGAATTCTTTACTTACACGTATTTTTCGAACAGGGCTTTGACTTTTTGTTGGTCTACTGGCTTCTGGTAGAGTGGTGCGGCGTCGTGGCGGACGCGTTTGTGGTAAGCCTCACGGCTGGTGTCTTGGTATAATACCCCCAATGGAAATTTTTCTTCTGCAAAAGCGAGCCCCATCGCAGCGGCTTTGTCGGTAGCATTATGTGTTTCGTCTAGGTAGTACGTGTGCTCCTTAAACCACATAAAGGTGTTCTGTTTGTTAAACACCACGCAGGGCTGGAACACATCTACTAAGGCGTACCCTTCGTGCAGAATTGCCTGCTTGATAATCGCTACTGCCTGGGGAATATCCCCAGAGAATACCCGAGCCACAAAGGTAGCACCACCAGCGATGGCCATGGCCAGTGGGTTAAATGGTTCGGTCACCACGCCGTCTGGCTGGAGCGGGTTCTTCATCCCCTCTTCGCTCGTCGGCGATGCCTGGCCCTTGGTGAGGCCGTAGATCATATTGTTGTGCACAATGTTGGTGATGTCTGGATTCTTGCGCATGGTATGAATAAAGTGATTCCCTCCTTCGCCATAGGTATCGCCATCACCACTCTCGGCAATCACGGTTAATTGTGGCAGTGCGTTTTTGATCGCGATAGCTGGTGGCAGCGCGCGTCCGTGGAGTCCGTTAAAATAGTTCACCCGCATATACTGCGGCGTCTTGGCGGCCTGGCCGATGCCAGAACACAACACTACTGATTCTGGTGGCAGGTCGAGTTCGGCGAGGGCTGTTTTCACAATATTTAAGATAGGATAGTTGCCGCATCCTGGGCACCAGGCAATGTCGTGCTCCGGCGGTACGTCGTAAAGTTTTTTGTCGATCATACAAATCTTGTTAACTGTTCTTTTACGTCTTCGAGCGCGAATGGCGAGCCATCATACTGCAGAATACTCTCGGTGGCCTCGAGCGCGTATCGGTCTCGCAAGAGCCGGGCAAACTGCCCCGTGGCATTGTTCTCCATGACTACCACCCGCTTGCCAGCAAGCCACTTAGCTGCTGCTGGTGCCAAAGGAAACACCTGTGCAAAGTGGAGCCCAGCGACAGAGTCGTCAGTCGAGGCATCGAGCGCTTCTTTGAGCACGCCTTTGTTCGATCCCCAGGCTACCACCACGGTTTTGGCGGTTTCGATATCACCAATGGTGGTCGGCATAATGGCTCGGTCGGTGAGCGCCTTCATTTTCCGTAAGCGCTTTTCGTGCATAGCAACTCGTACAGCAGCGCTTTCGGTGATCCGGCCATCCTCGGTGTGCTCGTCACTGTCGACAGCTACCAGTCCTTCGCCGTAACCCGGAATAGCCCGTGGCGAAATACCACTTTCGGTTACCTGGTAGCGCAGGTAATCTGCTTTACTCTTGATAATCTGCGGCGTAACCGGTTCAAAAACAAGCGTCTCTTTGTCAAAACTTTTAATGCTGTCGAGGAAGAACTGATCAGTCAGCATAAAGGCAGGAATCTGGAACTCATCCGCCAAAGCAAACGCTGCCTGCATATATTCAAAAGCTTCTTGGTGACTCCCTGGTGCAAAAATTACTCGTGGAAACTCGCCGTGACCAGCATACAGCACGAGGTCAAGGTCGGCCTGTTCTGTCCTAGTAGGGAGCCCTGTGGCTGGGCCTGGCCGCATACCCACGTGCACCACTAAAGGTGTTTCGATCATCCCGACCAAGCTCACGCCTTCGCACATAAGGGCAAAGCCCCCGCCTGAGGTTGTTACCAAGCCGCGTGCCCCCGCATACCAAGCGCCAAGCACCTGGTTAATGGCGGCGATTTCGTCTTCAGCCTGGTCGATAACCACATCAAACTCTTTGCCAGCATTGGCCAAGAACGTAAAGAGGCCCGTCCCGGGTGACATGGGGTACGAAGAAACATAGTTACACCCAGCCGCCAGGGCACCGAGCCCTAAGGCGTCATTCCCGCTGAGCATCATTTCTGCTGCCACGGCTTTGTCTTGAATAAGGTGCACTTCGAAGCCCTGGTCGTAGGCAATATGGAGCCCGAAGGCGTGCCCCTTGGTAGCTGCCTCGAGGTTTTTTGCTACTACCTCCTCGCCTTTTTTGGCAAAACGCTTGGTGAGGTATTCATCTAAAAAGTGACGGCTCACCCCGAGCATCCCCAAGGCCACCGCTACGGCAACAGTACTGGTGTAGAGCGGACTGCCTAAATCCTGAGCAAACTGGCCAAATGGCACGTCGACAAAATGCTCGACATTCGATTGCTCTTTTTCGGCACCGAGTTTTTTGGCATCACCGAGCACCACGGTAGTAGCACCAATACGGCTACCTAAGTGAGTTGCAACACCTTTATCTAAAGCAAATAAAAAGTCGATCCGCTTGACGTAGCTTGTGTGCGGACCATTCATAATGCGAATTTCGGTCGAGTTGCTGCCGCCCCGAATCCGCGACATGTATTCTTTGTTGGCAAAGACACGGTAGCCCGCGCGCTTGAGGACCACCATCAGCAGCGCTTCTACCGTTTGGATCCCCTGCCCAGCAGAGCCACCCAAAACGAGAGAAATATCGTTGGAATATGTTTTCATTTTTTTCTTTTTCCTCCTTACTGTGTAAGTATAGCGCTTTTTGAAGAAGAAAAAAACCACTTATCTCTATCAGCTTGGCTGACAATATCCATCCCTTCCTGTATACTTGCCTTATTAAAAGCTCACTTTCTCATTCTATGCAAAAAATTGCAGACCGCCTGAAAGGGCTCTATCAGAAATATACACCTGCCTTTAAAAAGAAGTCTGACACTGCAGAAAAAACCCTCTGGGAATTCAGAAAAAAGCACGCTGTTGCCTTTTTTATTATCCTTACCCTCCTGGGCTCGGTAATAACTTTTGCCCGGAGAATTGATGCCGTGAGCTACCCTCAGTTCTGGGCAGAAGACGGCGTTTTTTGGTATAACGAAGCCTACAATGCGGAGCACTGGTACTCGCCTCTTTTGGAGCCAAAACAAAAATACTACCAGAGTGTCTCGAGGCTTGGCGCAATGGTTGCTATGCCATTTGATATAGGCTACGCACCTATCATCTTTAATACACTGGCGGTACTCATAACTGTTTTGACTGGCGTCTATCTGCTTTCGTCGCGCTTCGACATGCTAATACCCAAACTTTCGCATCGGGTCATCCTCTTTTTAGCCTACCTTTGTATACCAGGCGTGGCCGAGGTACATGCAAACCTCACGAACGCCCAGTGGCACCTTGCGCTCTTTATGATTCTTGTCATTGTCGCCACGCCACCAAAAAAGGTATCACAATTTACTTTCGATGCTATCGTTCTTATCATCGCAGGACTCAGTGGGCCATTTGTCTTTTTCGGTGTCATTACATTTTTTCTGCACCTTCTATTCAAACGCTCAAAAGAAAAACTCGCACTCTTTGGAATCCTGCTCCTCACCTTCCTTGTTCAGGTGCACAGCTACCTCTTTATTGTTGTCCCTGGGGCAGAAAGATCCAGCGCTCCCCTTGGTGCCAACGGTATTCTTTTTCTCGAAATTCTGAGCCGCAACGTCTTTCTTAAGGGAATTCTCGGGGTTGACCTTGCTCGCAGCATCAGCAAGTTCTCCCTCTACGAAGCTGGTGTCCTCCCGGTAATTATCGGTATCACCGGACTCCTTCTGCTCGGTTACTTTCTGTATCATGCCCCTCTCGAGGGACGCCTGTTTGTTGGATTTGCTTTTATGATACTCCTTGCAGGGATGCTTTCGCCGCAGGTACACCTTACAAAGGCACAGTGGCCTATTATGGCAAACGGCTCTGGCGGTCGTTATTACTTTCTTCCTATTCTTGGCTGGATGTTTACGCTTCTCTTCCTTGCATTCAAAGCACCGTCACGCTACATACAGCGACTCTGCCTTATGCTCAGTTTTATTTTTATCATCTACGCAGTTCCGACAAACTTCATCCTCAGGCCACTCAAGAACTTTCACTTCAAAGAACAAGTAGCTGAGTTTCATAACCTTTCGAGCGGAGAAAGTTATACCTTTAAATTTCCACCTAGCTGGAAGGTTACTTTGGTAAAAAAATAAATCACCATTCCGTGATCTATTTTTATTCTAAATTGTCATTTCTCACTTACTGATATTTCTTTTTCCATTCATCATGTGCGTACTTAAGGCGCGTCATTTCATCAGTATACTTGTAATTAAACAATGCTCCCGATACACCCATACCTTGCGAATGCTTGCGAGTAAGGTACTGCTCTAGATAGTCAATTGAACGATCCCAACCCCAAAACTCTGCTGTACTTCTTCCGTTTTTTTGAATTCTTTCTCGTAAATCATTATCTTGAAGAAGTTTCCGGCAAGCTTCTCGGGCAGCGTTTATATCTCCAGATTCTATAGCAAGAGCGTTTTCATTATGGACGATGTATTCATCGTAACCAGTTACCTTGCCCACAACAACAGCAGCTCCACACCCCATTGCCTCCAACGGTGGACCAAAAAATCCCTCTATTCTACTCATCTTAAGAAAGATATCGCATGATGCATAGATAGAATTCATTTCATTAATCGGAACTTTTTCAAAGAATCGATCATACTCCCATGTTTTTGGTGGTCGACCGGAGGAACTGATAATCCAAATATCCGCATCTAGATTCCTCACTGCCTCATAGGCTTCATGCATACCCTTAAACCAGCAACTTATTGGCCCTTCTAGCAAAATTCTTTTACGATTCTGCCTTTTGGCAACTGGTACCACTTCAGCTAAAAATGCCTCATTAAGACCATTTGGAACGTACGAGGCAATATGCCCGAATTCATCCTTTAACCACCCTTGGATCCATAGCGCCTCAGTAATGTACTCCAAATCCAGACGATACGTTGCTTCAATAGTCTTTTGTTCTCTTGTATTATCCGGATTAAATCGGCGCTCATCTGACTGAACAAAGTACCCCTTACGTTTTACCGGCAAAAGATCCACAAAAAATGCCGTACTCCAGTGAGTTGCAATTACCACTTCGGCTTCTGCTAAGTGACGCCAGTTCAGGTCAGCAACAGAAATAATCGGAACCACATTAGGAAACCACGTAATAGTATCCGGTGTATTTAACGAAACAAGTAGTGTATCATACCCTCGCTCCCGAAGACGGTTCACGTGATTCAGAACAATAGCAATACCACCAGAAATAGCAGTCCCTGGAATAACATACAGTATCTTTTTCTTTGCTGCTGGGTCCAATCGCCCCTGGAAATCACGAAGAATTTCCTGCCGTCGCGCATCTTTCTCTGCAAGCCTCTGCTTCATTCGAGACCATTCGTATTCATCATACGGAACCGGAAATGAATTCAGTCCCTCAAAAATAAGCCACGAGACACGGCGCCAAAAACCATTCCAGCCAGTACGTTTACTTTCTTTCACGGAAAAACGAATACTCTGAGGAACCCTTTTGATAACGCGTACCTTTTGACGAATCTTTTGAACAAGTGGTTTGAGTGTCATCCTATATAAACGCAAAAGCACACCAAAAAACCCATTTCTTTTATACTCACGAATACTATTTTTTAAACGCCTCCGTAGATTTTCTTGTGTATTTTTTAAAGAAAAATTTCTTCCTTTTTGCGTTAGCCCAGCTACTAACAAAATACTCTCGATTAAAAAATCCTTCTTTCCTAGCACAAACCGCTGATACTTCCCAGAATCAATACCCTCGATAAGACTTGGAAATATATTTTTAGCGGCAAGTAATTCTCGAACCGTTCGCATTCCCTGATCCGCAATCTTTTTCCGCTCTTCTTCGTGTGTTAAGTAATACTCTACTTGTGAATACAATTCTTGTGGATGAGAACACTCAACAAAGTCCCTTCCTGGAATCAGATACGGATTTGGGGTTATTGGCTCGCTAATAATAAAAGCTCCCGTAGCAAGTAGCATTTGCATTCTTGGCTCCCAAGATCGTTCATTTTCCGCATGAATATTTAAGCATATCTTACTTTGGTTTAAATAACCCAGTAACGGCTCTCCCCAAACGCCGTGCGCTATATGGAGAAAGTTAAATCTATTTTTTAGTCGTCCAAAATAGCGTTCTCGGTGTACTGTTGAACGTCCAATAAAAAAAAGGTCCCAACTCTTTTTTCCATCAGTATGTGCCCGTCTGTATGTTTCGCATGCAACCGGAAAAGCAAACTCACCAGAAATTGTAAGTCCATCTTTCTTAAATAGCGGAAGCGAAGCGGCATCGTAATGAAAAACGTAGTCAAAGGACTTCTCTCTTATCTTTCGAAAAACAGAGTACCTATTTAAAGAATCTATTGTGTACTCCCACTTGCTGTTAATCACCCTTGGGAAGGGCTCGCTCGATAGGGCAATCCGTACTCCCGATAAACGCGAAAGTACCTCTTCCGGAAAAAACTCCCCCCGAAAGAAAAAGTAATAATCCGCACCGTATGCCACAAGCTCTTTTACTACTTCTGGATCTGAAGAAAGATTTTGCGGAAACTCCCTAACCTCATATTCGTTATCTAGGTCGTGTTCATAAATAAACCGAAAATATTCTGGCTGTGAAATAAATGCTATTTTCTTTTTCATATATTTGTTCTGCGATCTTGCTGTCCTATCCATAAGAAACCCTCTAGCATCTACTTTTAGTACCCCAACAAAGCTAAAATCATTCGCCTATTTATTTACTACACACTTCACCGTAAACCACTTGCACACATTAAAGAAATGCTGCCGAGCGATATGAAATGGTACCCAGAAGAAGAATTTTTTGTGTTTCTTCCATTCATCGGCTTCGGTATAAGAAAACCGCACCTGAGTAAATAACTCGTTAAACGCGGTATTCTGCCGGAAAAACTTCTCTGTCAAGAATACATTATGCCCTGGGAACATACCCTCTGCGCTGTTGGCATATGGAACAATAAATTCTAGTTTTCCACCCGGCTTTAAAACACGATGAATCTCTCCCAGCATAAACATTAAGTCTGTGTGCTCCAAAAAGTGTGAGGCAAAGACTTCTTCAACTGTCCCATCAGCAAAAGGGATCCCCTTTGATAGGTCATAGTTAATATCAATCGCCTTAGCTCCAGGAACGTTTTTCCACTGCGTACTACCCTCCTCATTATCAATACCAATAAATCCCTCTTTTTTCCATGGTCCACAACCAATATCAATTTTTATTGGCCCCTCAGTGAACTGGTCATTGTAAAAAACTTTTTCCATACTTCTATTATTACTATATTATCTCCTTGTATTTTATCTATTTAGAAAATATCTGACCTTTCTTTATTTTTTCTACACGATCACGGAGCTTTAAGTACTTAGAAGACTCCAGAAGAGCAATTTTTCTATTAGCCTCATCTAATTGAGCGCGCAAAGTGGCTACATCTTCGGCAATAGAGTTTTTTGTCTTCAGTAGATCTTCTTCGTACCGAACATAATTTTTCCATGGCTTAACGTCTGATGTAACAACACACTCTTCGATATTCTCCGCATTAAAGTCCGAAAGATTACTACAAACTGCAATCAAAAAAAGGCTTTCCTGTAGCTGAATGTCTCCTATTTGCTTATAGGATAAACCTTCATTCTTAAGACTTCCTTTTTTATTCAGGATATAGCTACTCTCTACATCATCTTGGTAAAAGATGTCTACCCGAGAAAAGCTACTCTTTAAAATATCCGAGAATTCATCGGGGGTAAGTTCTTTAATATGAAATGGATTCCCCGCCGGTGCTACAAGTGTGTTTGGTGTAGACACAATAAACATACCCTCTTTCCGCAATACGCGCCCTACCTCTGCCAAGAACTTCTTCTGACTTTCCTCGTCAACGTGTTCGATTGTTTCGAACGAAACAATAACATCAACAGCATTATCTGGAAGAGGTATCTTTCGAACATCCCCTACCAAAAAAGAAAGTCCTTCTTGTTTATAATTATCCTTACAATAGGTCACTGATTCTTCGGAAATATCAACACCCGTCACAGTCTTTGCTCCTGACTGCATTAAAAATGCTGAGCCATACCCACTTCCACAGGCAATATCCAAAACTTCTTTTCCCTGAATAAACTGCGAAGCAAACATGTACCGAGCTATGTGCTCCAAGTAAATGTTTTCCTGTTTATTTGCCTCCGGAATCATTCGTTCACCGGTAAACTGCATAGACCTATCGTTTAATACTTATTTGGTGCCTCATTTCTATTATACCACCAGATGGATTATTACTCTGAACAGAAAAGCAGCTCATGGCCTCTTTCCAATCATAAAAGAGCGTTGCTAAGTCATTTGCAACTGCGGGAGAAACAGTGTATTTTCCTGCCGAAAATACGTTTTCAATCATGAAATCTATTGTTACTTTTCCTGGTCCGCAAGTATTTGTTTTTACCTCTTTAAGCAAAGTGTTCGTAACAAATACTTGTTGTCCGGCAGAGTTTTGAACAACAATTCCAAAGATTGGATTCTCTATTTTTTTAAAGAAATTGTACTGAACTGAAATAACGATCCCCTCATCATTTTTAAAGACGTTCTTCGCCACTCCCTCAAGATCTCTTGACTCTGTACTATCAATATTGACTATATTTCTTTCAATGGCGCGCCCAGATACCTCTGAGCCCGATTCCTCTTTACCCTTATTTTGTTGTTGGTACGCAGCCTCTTGATCTGCCACGCTCTGAGAAAAATATGCATCAACAACACCACTGATTTCACCTATCTTTTCTATGCGTCCATTGCGCAAAAGCAGTGCTCTGTCACAGTATCGTTTTACCACGTTAATATCGTGCGTTACCAAAAGTACCGTTCGTCCCATCTTTTTATACTGCAAAAATTCATTCAAACATTTTGCTTGAAAATTCCCATCCCCCACAGCCAGTACTTCGTCCATGAGCAAAATATCGCGGTTGGCGTGGATAGACACCGCGAAGGCGAGACGCACCTGCATTCCGCTCGAGTAGTTTTTGAGCTTCTGGTCGATAAAGCGTTCGAGCTCCGAAAAAGCCACAATGTCGTCAAACTTCTGGTCAATTTCCTTCTTGGTCATCCCCAGTACTGTGGCGTTGAGGTACACGTTATCGCGGCCCGAAAGTTCTGGGTTAAACCCAATACCCAGCTCCAAAAAAGGCGAGATCATGCCGTCGATAGTCACTTTACCAGCGTCTGGCTGGTAAATCCCGGCCAGCACCTTCAGGAGCGTCGACTTCCCTGAACCGTTACGCCCAATGATTCCAAAAAATTCCCCCTTCTTCACCTCGAACGATACGTCATCGAGTGCCTGAAATTCTTCATAGGTGTTTTGACGAAACATGCTCACCACCGCACCACGCACCGAAGAAACCTTTTCGTGTGGGATACGAAACGTTTTTGATACGTGCTCAATTTTCACGGCAATATCTTTTTCCATAGACTAAATTTCTTCGGCTACCCGTGGGGCAAAATAACGGTACGAATACATACTGAGCACGAAACCGGCACCAATTACCCCTACAAAACCAAGCGTCTGCCACAGCTCTGGGAAGTGATTATTAATCAGTGACTCCTTGGTGAAGTGAATGATAAATGCCATTGGGTTAAACAACAGCACCTTCTGAATATATGCTGGCATCATCTGGAGAGAGTAAAACACTGGCGTCCCATAGAACAAAATCTGGAGCACCACTTCCCAAATCATCGAGAGGTCACGGAACTTTACATACAGCGGCGCGGTCAAAAAGGCGAAGGTGATAACGATGACGTAAATCAGGATCGAGAAAAATACGAACAAAGCAATCGCCCCAAGGCTTGGCAAAAATCCCTTCCACACAAAGAAGGCGATCACCACGGCCAGGTTCATTACGTAAATCATGGCAGCGTTCAGGGTCGAGGCAAAGATAATCGTCCAGCGTGGCACATAAATTTTGGTCACCAGCTGCGACTTAGTGAGCAGCGATTGCATACCCGCACTGGTGCCTTCCGAGAAAAATGCCATCATCACCACGGCCACCAACAGCTGCAGCGAGTAGAATTCCGTCCCCGCCCCACGGGATGCGAAGATAGACGAAAACACGAAGTTGAGCACCAAGAAAGTCAAAAGTGGCTTGAGGAGAGCCCACAAATAGCCCAAAACCGAGCCATGGTAGCGCAGCTTAAAATCGGTCTTGGCAAGCATCCAGATGAGCTCGCGGTAGTGTTCGTGGGCCTTATTCATACCTCCTATTGTACCACCAGCCCCCCATTTTGTCAGTTACACTACTAAAAGAAGGATAAAAAAAACCACTGGCCGTTTTCACGATCGGTGGTTTTTTGTCCTTTGTAGGTTTTTATAGTGGGTAATACTTCCTCCAAAGACGGCGCCAAAGGGGGTAAACTAAAAATAAGCCTACACCGGCCAAAGCAGACCAGGCACCGAGCAGGTAAAAATATATGCACCAGCAAATCTCTTTCGCATAAAAATAACGCTCCAGCTTATAATAACAAGCAACCCGCACCTGACTTGCCATAGCTGCCTCTTTTGCCTGAGCTTCGGCCAAACGGTCAGCTACACTCGTATGAGCAAAAGAAAAGAATACTGCTAACACACCTATCCATTCTATACTCCCCTTACCCGAATACGCCGCCACGGCACTCAAAAAAAGAAACGCGACCGAAAGCTCAAAATGGTAGGTTCGTAAACCAAGACGCTGCTTTGCGTATTCAATCCCCCTTAGAATAAGTGGCGCTTTTTTCATTATTCTAGATCTTTCTTTACAATTTCGAACTCATTTTCGAGTTCTTCCAGGCGGGCGCGGCTCGCTTTGATGAGCTTAGCCCCTTCTTTTACCTTATTTAAGCCTTTTTCTACATCGACTTCGGTCTGCTCTTCGAACCACGCCACAATGGCCTGGATCTTTTTGAGTGAGTCGTGCAGTGTTTCTTTGGTTGCCATAGTGTTATGTGGTTATTGTTTCGATACGTGTGGTGACGCTCCCCTTGCCGAGGCGTACTTCTAGTATATCACCCTGCTTTAACTTACTGACGTTGCGCACCAGCTTGCCGGCGCTGTATACCAGGCTGTACCCCAGCGACAGCACTGCCCGGGGGTCTAGCTGCTCGAGGGCCGCTGCCTTTTGGGTAAGTGCCTCGTGCACTGCTGCTAGCTGTCCTTGGTACAGGCGCACCAGGCGACTCGGCACGGCGACGAGCTCCTTCCGCTGACGCACGGCCTCGTCGGCGTACACGTGCACAAAGCGTATAAAGTTTTGTTCACTCTGACGTACGGCTTCTTTTAGACTTCCCAAGAAACCAAACAGGGCTTGGTGCTGCTCGGCTAGCAACGCTTTTTGCTCGGCAAAGGCTCGCTCGAGCATCCGCGGCAGACGCTGTTCAAGAGTCATTACGTAATCCCTTGCCGCCTGCCAGTGGCTCGTCATCCGCAGAGCACAGGCCGTTGGCGTGGACTCCATTTGGTCTGCCATCAGCGATGCCAGCGTAATGTCTTTTTCGTGGCCAATGCCTGCTAATACCGGTATAGGGAGCGCGAGCAAACTCCGCACCAGGGTTTCGTTATTAAAAGCCTGCAGACTCTCGAGACCGCCGCCGCCACGTACGATCACTAACGCATCGTATTCCTTGGCGCGTTTGGCTACGGCCCGTACTTGGGCTACTAATTCATGAATCGCCCGCTGCCCTTCGACGCCAGACGGATACAAATCTACCTTCAAACCAAAGCGCCCCAGGTTCATCTGAAAATCCCCAATAGCGGCTCCAT
>CAZCQJ010000015.1:13385-14664 GCA_964500865.1 uncultured Bdellovibrionales bacterium
CCATCAAGCGATGTAATGAGGGCTATTTTCTCTGGGTAACGGGGCAAGCGTTGCTTTTTCTCTGGAGCAAAAGCCCCTTCGGCTTCGAGCTTAGCGTACAGTTCGTCGTAGGCTTTTTTTAAGGCGCCCTCGCCACAAAGTTCGGCCGTCATTACCTGGAACGATAACTCCCCGCGCGGCTTGTAAATCTTGGGGTACCCTTCGACAATAATTTCATCCCCCACTGCAAAGGCAGCCCCAGACAACACGTAGTTTTGGTAACTCATGCTGCACTTCATAATACTGTCTACGGTTTTGTCCTTCAGACTAAAAAAGACAACGCGTTGCTGCCAGATATTCATATCTGAAATCTCACCCTGAATACGCCCGGCCAAACCAGAAAGTTCTGTGTCGATACTCTCAAGGAATTCATTAACGGTCAACGCGTCGGTAGTTACTGCCTCTGGTTCTTCGACTACCCCTGTTACCGCAACATCGAGTTCAGCCTGCCAGGTATTGGCCTCACCCACACTGTGTGCTGCGACCACCGCCAAAATCCCCTGGCCATACTTACGAAATTTGGCTTCTTTAATACCCTTTACCGCTATGAGCTCGGCCTTGTTCTGAGGGCGAGCCGCCGCAATAGCGTCGAGCGTGGCTTTCGGGAGTACCTTAAAACTCTCCACCCCCTCGCGGCGGGCAGCTTCTTCTCGAAAATGGAGGAGGTCGGTAATGAGTGACATGAGCTTAGTATAACAAAACTCCCCGATGAAAGGGAGCTTTGCGTCATTTATCTTTATCCTACAGCGTTTTTACTTGAGGTACTTGTCGATAATTTTCTCGAAGCTGGCAAGCGGCTGAGCCCCTACCACTACTTCACCCTTCACGTTGCCGTTTTCATCTAGGGTTCCAATCACGAATGATGGAGTTCCTTCGATACCGATAGCAGCAGCTGCTTCACTATCCTTTACGATTTCATCCTTTACTTCGGCAGTTTCGCCACAGGTTTTTGCTTCAGCAGCATTCATTCCCTGAGCAACCAAAAGTTGATCCATCTTACCGGCTGGCAGTCCCTTGCCGTTTGTCAAAGTATTGGCGTAGAGATCCTTAGAAAAAGCAAAGTAAGCGTCATTCCCTTTGGCCTTAAAAACACAATTTGCAATACCGGCACTAGCAGAAGCTACTGGCTCGTGGAAAGGAAGTGGCAAGTCACGAGCTACCCACACAGCCTTACCGCTGGTCACATACTTGTCAACGAGCTTCTGGTAGCTGTCTTCGTGGAACTTCTTACAGAATGGAC
>CAZCQJ010000016.1:0-6615 GCA_964500865.1 uncultured Bdellovibrionales bacterium
TACCATGCGCAAGAGCATTAAGGATACTATTGTCTACGAAGTGGCCGACGTGGTGACGAAGTACGGCCTTACCCCGAGTCAGTTGGTTGATTACAAGGGACTCGCAGGGGACAGTAGCGACAACATTCCAGGTGTGCGAGGCGTGGGCCCAAAAACCGCGCAGACACTGTTGTCGAAGCACCAGAATCTCGAGGGCGTGTACGCGCACCTAGACGAAAACAAGGGCAAGCTTTTGGAAAACCTGACTGCCGATAGGGAGAACGCATTTTTGTCACGTGACTTAGGAACAATCCGCCGTGACGTCGACATTGATTTAAACCTGAGCGCAGCCAAGCTCGATGACTACGACGCTGCTCAGGCCGAAGCTTTTTTAAAGCACTACGAATTTTTTAGCCTGCTGAAACGCTTGCCAAAGAGTGGAAATGCGTCTGCAGAAGCACTAGTAACCGCGAAGCCGACAAAGAAACAAAAAGTACAGCTACTAACAGATGCTGCCAGTGCGAAAGTTTTTTTTGCAAAAGCAACTTCGGCTGTAGCGGTGGTACTCGAACACCAGGCCGAGAGTCTGTTTGGTGGCAGCCTGGCGGCGGTAAGTTTATGCAGCGCCGAGGCTGGCGTAGCACGTTTGGAGTGGCAACACGAAAACGCACGAAAAATATTCCTCGACTGGGTGAGTGATGTTGGGGCGCACAAAATATTTTTCGATGCGAAAAAGCAGCTTCATGCCCTAGTGCTAGCTGGTGCTACGGTAGCGGGCGAGATCGACGACGTGCAGGTACTCGCCTACCTAGCCGAAGTAACCTACGACAAAACGCTCGAGCCGCTGGCCGAAGTCCTGAGTGCTCCTGGAGCCACGGCTGCTGAAAAACTTTTAGGCTGTTACGCGGTACTCCTCGAAAAACTAACGATCATTGCCAAAGAGCAGAGCAAAGAAGAGAACTTGCTCAAGGTATACACCGAACTCGAAAAGCCCCTTATCCCCGTGCTATTTGGTATGGAAGCTCGGGGGATTTTCCTCAATCAAAAAACATTTGCCGCGCTTTCAGCCGAGCTCCACACGAGTCTCGAACAGCTCGCCAAGGATATTCATAGCATGGCGGGGAAGGAGTTTAATATTAATTCGCCAAAGCAGCTGGCCGAAGTCTTGTTTGTAGACCTCGCCATACCGACGCTCAATATTAAGAAAAACAAAACGGGCATCTCCACCGCCTCGAGCGAACTGCAGAAACTTGCTGAGTACCCCATCGCTCAAAAAATCGAAGAGTATCGTGAACTCTTTAAATTAAAGTCGACCTACCTAGATGCTTTCCCGCACCTGGTCGACCAGCACTCGAAACTCCACACCACCTACCAGCAAACTGTGGCCGCCACCGGCAGACTTTCGTCGCTCGACCCAAACCTTCAGAATATTCCAGCTAGGGGAGAATGGAGTGAGCGCATCCGCGGTGCCTTCGAAGCAACGCCGGGCTTTGTATTGGTGGGGGCCGACTACTCACAGATCGAGCTCCGCATTATGGCGCATCTTTCTGGTGACGTTGAGCTCACGCGTGCTTTTACCGCTGGCGAAGACGTGCACACCGCCACCGCTGCCGTGGTGTACAAGGTAGAGCCAAAAGACGTGACGAGTGACATGCGCCGCCAGGCCAAGGTGTTTAACTTCGGGATTATGTACGGCATGGGTGCCTTTGGGCTCGCCCAAGCAGCGGACATTCCGCAGGCCCAGGCCAAGGAATTCATCGCCGATTACTTTGCGAAGTTTAGTGGCGTTAAAACCTACATCGAAAAAATTATCGAGGAAACGAAAACGCTCGGCTATCAAGAAACCGAAATTGGCCGCCGTCGTCATATCCCAGAAATCCAGAGCAGCAACAACCAGGTGATGAAGGCCGGCGAACGCATGGCGGTGAATATGCCCATCCAGGGGCTCGAGGCCGACATCGTCAAAAAAGCTATGCTCGCCACCGACGCTCTGATTACCGAAAAATTCCCGGGACAGGTATACCAACTCCTTCAGGTGCACGACGAAATTATTTTCGAAGCCAAAGAGGAGGTGGCCGAAGACTTCGCTAAAGAACTCGATGCGGTTATGGAACACGTGTACACAATAACTGTGCCGCTTACAGTAGAAGTTTCCTTGGGGAAAAACTGGGGCGAGATATAAACGGAACAAAAAAACAGACCCTTTGGAGGGTCTGTTTTTTTGTTTATTTTTTAATGAATGGTGTCGGGAGTTTCGACTTCTTCCTCAAGTGGATTGAGGCCGAGCTCTTCAAGGCGATCGAGAATAGCATTGAGTTTTTCCTGAATCGTTGGATCATCGAGTATAGTAGGGTGTTTATCGATAATATCCGTCAGGTGGTCAAATGCCATCTGAGCTGTTTCTGCATCGGCAACACGAAGCTTATCGATAACTACTAAATCAGCAGTGTGCTTCTGGATAGCCTCAGCAGCAGGAACTTTGATTGGTTCTGGGCGCATGTCTTCAAATCCCATAGTATTTTTTAGTACATTTATTTACACGGCCAGTATAGCACACCTTTCGTTATAAAAAAGAGAAAAACCAGGTAGCGCGTCGCGGCGTGCCACCTGGTTTTTTTGTTCATTCACTGGCCATCTGAGACAAGAATATCCTGTATCGCTGACAGGTGACTTTCATGAATAATGAGCGTTGGGTGCTCACGCTTCGTGACCGTCGTTGGGATATCAGGGGTATATTTTTCCCATAAACGGTTTTCTGGAAAGAGATGTGTCGTTCGTAGGAAAACATATCCAAGTTTTTGGCAGATGCCGATTATCGGCGTGGAATCCCAGGGTGTTTCGTGTCCTGGCGACAACAGCGCCGCGGTAACTTCTTGTTTCCATAATCTGGCGAGCCAGGTGCCAATACTCCCGCCATCCACCGTCTGGCCAGCAAACTTGTCTACGGTCCATTCTAAAAGAGTATAGTTACTTCTCTCAAGAGGATCGCGGAGCTGGATGTAGCCCTTCAAAAGATTGCTGAATTCTTGTGGACGCCGCAATATTTCATGGTGCCCAGACTCCACGATAAGCCTGTGAACATTTTGGCTTTGCGGACGGTAGCCAAAAACTTCGCCGGTGTTCATATCACCAATATAGGCGCTTATCACTTCGTGGTTATGAACCAGCGCTACCATAGTTCCAATGCCGTGGCTTTGCCGCCGAATAAATGCTTTGGTGCCGTCGATGGGGTCGAGGGTGAAATAGGTTCCTGGTACCTTCGTATCGATAGAGAGGCCACCTTCTTCACCAATAATGCCGATGCTTGGGAAACATTCTTGCAAAAGTTTCACGTACATCGCTTGGCACTCGGTATCTGCATTGGTGAAAAAGTCATCATCATCTGCAAAGGATCCGTAGGCTCCCTTGGTATGGACTTCAAATTCACTGCGGTGCTTGCGAGCAATGCGAATGGCTCGTTGCACTAAGTCACGGAGCACGATACCGATTATGGGGCCGTTGATTTTTTGGTCATAAAGAGCTTCTGTCATGGGTACCTCCTTTTATTTGCATGACAGTGAAGTCTAGCGCAATGCCAGACGAGTGTCAAACATGAGGTGGTATACTAGACGAGTAGTTTTAAAGAGGAGTTGCCTTTATGCCAGAACTTCCAGAGGTCCAAACAGTGGTGAATCAACTGAATATAGAAATTGTCGGCAAGACTTTCACAGGGTTTACTTCGGCCTGGCCAAAAAAAGTTTTGACCAAGGGTCTGGATACTAAAATACAAGGGCTTCGGGTGCTGGGCGCTCGGCGCATCGGGAAGCACATTATTATAGACCTCACTCAAGGGGAATCGCTGGTGATCCATTTAAAAATGACAGGGCACCTGCTGTACAAAACTAGAGCCACTAAAAACAACAGGGCTTTTACCGAAGATTCGTATAATGGTTTTTTGCACCACCAGTTTACGTTTACCGATGGTAGCACGCTGGAATTTTCTGATATGCGGAAGTTTGGCTGGGTGCTCTTGGTACCAACTGCCGAGGTGCCGGCAGTCGCGGGGATTAAAGCCTTAGGAATAGACGCTCTGTCACCCGAGCTCACGCCAAAAAAGTTTGCTGCCCTCTTTGCGAAAAAAGAAGGCCGCACGATTGGCGAAGTACTCCTCGACCAAGGGCTCATCGCGGGGATCGGGAACATCTATCGGAGCGAGGCGCTCTTTTTGGCTGGCATTGTACCCACTCGCCGGGTAGGTATGGTAACTGATGCCGAGTGGCCGAAGCTCTTAAAGAGTGTTCAAAAAACGCTGCGCACAGCCTCTTCTTTGGGTGGCACAAGTGACGGGGACTTTCGGGATATCTATGGCTTACCGGGCCGGCATGAGGATGCACTGTATGTGTACCAAAGGCAGGGTAGACCTTGCAAAAAATGTGCTACAATTATTATACGTAACAAACTCGGTCAGCGGAGCATCTTTGTATGCCCCCTGTGCCAACAGTAAATAATTATGACCAAGCAGCAGAAAATTATCGGGGCCATTATTTTGGTTCTTCTGGTGGGTGTTGGCGCTTATTTCCTTTTTGGACGCAAGAAAGAGGAAGTAAAGACCGTAGTGCAGGGTGAGGCTCTCGAGCAGATTACCCCAGTGAACGAAGGAAACGTGAGCCCAATTACCGGAGAAGCTTGTGAGAACTGGAACCGCCGCCCGATTGCTGTTATGCAGCCAGGAGACGTGACCGCTCGCCCAGCCAGTGGATTTAGCCAAGCGGATATGGTATTCGAAATGCCAGTTATTACCGCCAGCATCACTCGTCTTATGGGAGTGTATGGTTGTAACACGCCAGACGCAGTCGGTTCTATGCGCAGTGCCCGTCACGACTTCTTGAGTCTTGCAAAGGGCCTCGATGCCATCTTTGTTTCTTGGGGACGCAGTGAGTCACACGCAGAAAACGACCCAGTAGGACTCGCTAAGGGTATTATGGACCGCGGCGAAATCCAGAACATCAACTGTAATGGTGATGCCGGAAAATCAGCCAACTCATGTTCAGATAACCCTTGTTACCGTAACGAGTCAATCGGACGCGGAGTAGACAGCGGATACGGAACACCAGCTAAATTCTTCGCTTGTGCTAAGGAATTCGGTTATGGCCAGGACTGGCGCTTTGCTGGCTACAAACACAAGTCAGAGGCAGCGCTTGCAGACCGTGGAACCAAGACTCGCCTACGTATCGCTTTTGCGGGACCATACGAAACAGAGTACTACTACAACAAACAGAAGAACGTGTATGAGCGTGTGTGGGGGAATGTCCAGGACTTCGACCGCAACAACAAGCAGCGCGTTGCCCCAAAGAACGTAGTGGTAGTGATGGCCAAGTCAGAGCAGATCGAAGGACAGTACAACAACGTACAGCTCGGTGACCCATGGTACGACAGTATCGACAGTGGCGAAGCCTTCTACTATATGAACGGCCAAGAAATGAAGGGTACTTGGAAGAAAGATAAATCAAAGATGAACAGTAAACTTTTCTTCTTTGACGACAAGGGAGAAGAAGTACAGTTTGTACCAGGTCAGATCTGGGTCTCTGTATTGGAGCCAGGCCAGACCCTGAGCTGGGAATAGTCACCAAAAAAGTGAACAGTAAAAAACCGAGAGACCCTCGGTTTTTTGTTTGCTATACTAAAGCTATGTGGAAATTCATTTTTGGAGAGAATAGCGCTCTGGTGCACCAGTACGTACACCAAGTAGAGCAGCAATTTACCAAGCAGTCACCAGCATCGCCGGTGCTGCGTTTTGATGCCGAAGACGGCCAGGGCGCGTGGCGAGATTTTATTACCGAGCTCGACTTAGGGTTTTTCGACACCGCCAAGCTGATTATTTTGCAGAACCCAAGCAGTTTAGGTGACACCTTTTGGCAGGAGCAAAAAACTTGGTTGACCGAAGCACCGAAAAACGACGCCGTGACAGTGCTCTTTGTAGAATCCGCCAAGCCCGAGAAAAAGGCAGCGTGGTACAAGCTGTTGGTAGCGACAACAAATGAGCAACAAGAATTTACCAAAAAGATCCAAAAACCAGAGGAACTTTTAGAAGCGGTGTGGCAGCAGTTTTCTGGGCAGAAGCTTTCGGCAGGGATGGTGCGCACGCTGGCAGAGCGAACCGGAGGCGACGGCTATGCCTTGGTGACGGCAGCCCAAAAGGTAATGACCTACACCGGAGGAAAAGACCCAAGCGCCAAGGAGCTCGATATGCTGGTACCCAAGACGCTCGAGACAAAGGTCTTTGATGCGCTGGACCGCGTACTAAACGGCCAGAAAGAAGCAGCCCTGGTATTTTTCACTCGCTTGCAGCAAGATGAGGATGCCTTTCGGCTCCTGGGGATGTGCGCCTGGCAGATTCGTCAGATGCTGTTAGTAGAAGCCGCTACTAAACAGGGAATGTTGGCGCCAGCCATTGCGAGTAGCACCAAGATTCATCCGTTTGCAGTGCAAAAGATTCAGCGCAGCCTCGGACAGTTCCCACGTCAACGGTTAGTGGCAGGACTTTCGCTGCTTCGTGAGATTGACTTCGGGCTGAAACGCGGAACCATGCAGCAGTCACGGGCCCTCGAGCACTTCGTGTATCACTTTTAAAGAGACAACAAAAAAAGCCCGAGGCAT
>CAZCQJ010000016.1:6625-14339 GCA_964500865.1 uncultured Bdellovibrionales bacterium
CTTACGACGAGCAGCGGTGTTCTTCTTGATGATACCGCGCTTGGCTGCCTTGTCGATAGCTACCTGAGCAGCTTTGAAAGATGCCTTGGCGTCGCCAGTTACCTTTCCGCTGGCTACTTCCTTTGTATTACGGATAGTGGCCTTAAGGACACCTTTTACACGCTTGTTGACCGCGGTTTTGCGCTCGGTCACGCGCATGTACTTCTTTGCTGATTGCTTAATCGGCATAAATGCTCTGTTTTTAGTGAAATTAAAAGAATTCGTAACATTCACACTGAGACCTGTCCATTTAATCACAGACAGGCTACCTTGTCAATCTGTGCTACAATAGCTGTATGATTTCACTTTTACAAGGGACAATTTACGACGTGCGTGGGAATCTGATGACGATTCTGGTAGGGGGTGTGGGGTACCAGGTGCACGTTTCGCCATACACGGTCGGGAAGCTTATCGACACCAAAGAGGTGACGCTTTTTATTTACACCCACGTACGCGAGGACGCCTTGCAGCTGTATGGCTTTTTAGAACTGGCTGAAAAAGAGATGTTTGAGCTGCTAATTTCTATCTCAGGCATTGGGCCAAAGGTGGGGCTCTCGATTCTGGCTATTGCCGACCCAAAGACTATTCGTACCGCTATTGTAAACCGTGACCCCAGTATTTTGACGAGTGTTTCTGGCGTGGGGAAGAAGACCGCCGAACGTGTGATTATCGAACTCCAAAATAAGGTAGACGAAATTGATATTCATGATTCGAGCGAGGCCCTAGCCGACCAAGAGGCTATCGAGGCCCTGATGGCTTTGGGCTACAGCGTGTCACAGGCTCGTGATGCACTCAAAGCGATTCCAAGTGACGTGACCGATATGAGTACGCGTATTCGTTTAGCTCTCAAAAGTTTAGGAAAATAGTATGCAGGTACTTGACGGTGGCTTGTTTCAGAGCGAAGCATGGAAGGGCTTCCAGGAATTTTTGGGGCGTCACATCTTTGCGGGGCCGCATTTTTTTGGGACGACCGAAACAGCCCATTTTTTAGGGAAGCTCGGCTATGTACCACGCGGACCAGTAAGCACAGAAGCAGCTCAAACGGTGGGGCAGGTAGCACAAAAAGAAGGTCTATCAGCCCTGAGAGTAGAGCCGCAAACCAAAGAGGTGCTCGAGGCACTGAGGAAAACATACACAGTAGTCAAATCGCCTTTCGATGTGCAGCCACGTGAGTTTTTGCTGATGGATATTGCACAGACTGAAGAAGAGCTCTTAAAAACAATGAAGAGTAAGTGGCGTTACAATATTCGCCTGGCCGAGAAAAAGAATGTTGAAGTAAGCGCTACACGTGACCCGCAAGATGTTGCTGCCTTTCTGGATCTTATGCAGCAAACGGCTGCTCGCAAGAGTATTCGCTTTCATCCGAAAGCCTACTACGCCAAATTTTTAGAATTCTTTGCCGAGGATGTGTGTCAGTTATTTGTGGCGAAGCGAAACGGAGTGGTACTGGCAGGTAGCTTACTCGTTATATACGAGAACACCGCGTACTATTTGCACGGTGGCTCGAGTGATGCTGGGCGTAATGTCATGGCGCCGCACTTGCTTCAGTGGAGGCAGATTCAGTACGCAAAGATGCGCGACTGCACCCAGTACGATTTTGGTGGAGTAGCTATTCAACATCAGCCAAAGAACAAGGACTGGTCTGGTATCACACGCTTTAAGCAGGGATTTGCACCTACTACCAAAAGCATTCTGCTACCGGGCGCCTACGACATTATTTTTGCGCCAGGTTGGTACCGGGCGTACCGCATAGCGCTCTGGGTCCGTCAGCACGTCCTCTTTTTTCTTTAAACTACTATGAAGCATTTCCTTTCATCGCTCGTTTCGCAAAAACTCAAGAACGTATATCACCTAGCCAACGCAGTGGCGGCCAATATTTGGTATGGCTTCCCTGCCAAAAAACTCATCGTGATTGGCGTGACGGGAACTAATGGTAAGACAACTACCACACAGATGATTGGGGCGCTCTTGCGTCAGGCGAACAAAAAAGTAGCCGTGGCGAGCACGATTGATTTTTGGATAAACGATGTGCAGATGGTAAACGAGTCGAAGTTTACCACGAGTAACCCGTGGCAGCTGCAACAGTTTTTACATAAGGCCGTGGTTGCTGGTTGCGAATACTTGGTGCTCGAGACTTCGTCGCACGCACTGGACCAAAACCGCGTGTGGGGAGTACCGTACGCAATTGCTGTCATGACCAACGTGACCCGCGAACACCTGGATTATCACCACACGATAGCTGCCTACCGAGAGGCAAAAAAACGCTTGTTTGAGCGCACACAGGACGCGGTTATTAACGCGGACATGTTGGCACCAGAGGAGTTTGCTAAGTCAGTACGTGGCCAGGTCCTTTTATACAGCACGAAGGATAAGTCTGCGGATATTGTGGCAGGAGGTATTCAGCTCGACTTCGGAAGAACCGAATTCCGCGTCGGTGAGGATTTGTACCATCTATATATTCCGGGCGTTTTTAATATCGAAAATGCTCTGGCGATGATCGGTGTAGCGCGTCTTCTGGAGATTCCAGTACTCACGCAACAGGAGGCCCTGGCCAGTATTCTGGGTGTGCCGGGCCGCATGGAGCTGGTACCAAACGACAAGAAAGTCGACATCATTATCGACTACGCTGTGACACCAGATGCTTTTGAGAAACTGTACGCCAGTGTGCTGCCACTGAAGATTCCGGGCACAAAAATTGTGCACGTGTTTGGTGCCTGTGGTGATCGTGACCAGGGTAAGCGACCTATCCTCGGCGAGATTGCCGCAAAAAATGCCGACGTAGTTATCCTGACGAACGAGGATCCATATACCGAGGATGGCGAGAAGATTATCGATATGATAGAGCCAGGTGTGGAACGTTTTAAAACCAAAGACAAAAATTACTTCCGTATTTACGACCGCAGGCAAGCGATTGCCAAGGCGCTGAGCATAGTAGAGATTGGCGACATTGTATTGTTAACCGGTAAGGGTGCCGAAACAACCATGGCAATTGGCGACCAACGAGTACCTTGGAACGAGAAGCGGGTAGTCCTTGACGAGCTTGAAAAAAAGGCTTAGGATAGGCGTAGTTTCTTTGCAATAGCAAGAGAAAGGACGAAAAATGGGTAATATTCTTCAGCCGCGCAAGCGTGTAGCGGGCGAATTAGATGCCTTGCATCGGTTGCAAGAGCGTATGGCACAACCTACGAGTGAGGCAGGGGGTTACTACAAGGGCGAGTTTGGTAAACTTTGCTTAGTGGATGCCTTGCGGGCAGATATTTTAGCTCACGTGGATACCTGTACGTATGGAAATCTTCCAGTGTATAAGTTTGCCACTGGAAAAGTGGAAGATGTAGTGGTCGGCGGCAGATATATGTGTGCTTATTTTGTTACCTCGCGCCTGCATCATTTTCATCTCCTGCCGCATTGGGACGGCTGGGTCTATAATATGCCAAATTTACTGCGATCGAACGGATGGACATGCATCGACCAAACCCGTAGGGAGCAGTATCACGTAGGGGTGATTATCTACGAAGAATTCGATAAAAGCTCACACACAGCTTTTTACATCGGTAATGACGAGGCGGTGAGCAATGCTCGCCACCAAAGTGATCCATCAGACAGGCGTGGAATTCGGCGTCACCACTGGCTTTACGAAGGTCGTGAAGAATTTGGTGATGGCCCCCGTCATGTGGAAAGTTTTTGGGTGCATCCACTGCTCGGTAAACCAATAGATTGATTGGCTTAAAATAAGCCAAAACTCCCGGTAGGACCAAAACTCCTGCCGGGTATTTTTTATGCGAGCCACCAAATAATGAATGCACTAAGGATGATACCAAAAAGTGCACCAGCGATCACTTCGGTAGTACGGTGTCCGACGCGTTCCTTAAGACGAGGGAACTGCTCTTTGGAAAGGTGAAGTTGCTCGATCATCATGTTGAGGTAGCGGCCTTGGTCGCCGAGGTGCATACGAATACGCAGGGCGTCATCGATAATAAGAAAGGCAAGGCCGACGGTTACCGCAAAAGCACCCGAGGTAAGTCCCTCAAAGTAGCCAATCGAAACCAAGAGACTAGTAGCAAAGGCGGTGTGAGCACTTGGCATGTGTCCATGGGTAAAAATATATTCTGGCTGCCAGCCATGCTTTATGGTGTAGAGCAGAAACTTTACCATTTGAGCAGCAAGTCCTACCGCTATAGGGAGAATAAACACGAGATGATTATGTAACATTTCCATAGGCTTTTTCTGCAGTATAGCATATTTCTTGACAGGTAGTGGTATAATAGGAGTGTTATTCGTAAGTTATAAACATATGATAATTTTAGGAGTAGTTGGTGTGCTCGTGCTGCTTTTGGGGGCACTGTACAATGGTTTGGTGTCTGCTAAGAATCGTACCGATGAGGCCTGGAGTGATATTGACGTTCAGCTGAAGCGTCGCTATGACTTGATTCCAAACTTGGTAAACACAGTAAAGGGGTATGCCGCTCATGAGGCTTCGGTACTTGAAGCGGTAACAAATGCTCGTACTACCGCTATGCAGGGTGGGAGCATTGCTGACGTAAGCGCACACGAGAACCAGCTTTCGGGCGCCCTGAAGAGTTTGTTTGCGGTCGCCGAGAGCTATCCAGATCTCAAGGCCAATCAAAACTTTGTCGAACTGCAGCGAGAACTCGCAGACACCGAGAATAAGATTATGGCTGCTCGTCGTTTTTACAACAGCGCCGTGATGGATTTGAACACCAAAGTAGAATCGTTCCCAACCAATATTCTTGCGAGCGTGTTTGGTTTTGCAAAGAAGACCTTCTTCGAAATCAGTGAAGCCGAAAAAGAAGTCGTAAAAGTTGAATTTTAAAGTCATGCCGAGTTTGTACAATCAAAGTGCCGCTAATGTTCGTCTAACCTGGGTTTATATAACGCTCTTTTTTGGAGTAGTGATTGGTATTGGGTATTTCTTTTCTGGATACTTTGGTAATAGCTTGATCCTCGTTGGGGCAGTCGCTTTTTCGATTATCACCAGCATTACCTCGTATTGGTTTAGCGATCGCATCGTCCTGAAGATGAATAATGCTAAGGAGCTTTCACTCGAAGACGGCAGAGATATTTACCGTATGGTAGAGAACCTTGCTATTGCTGCTGGGATGCCAATGCCAAAGGTGTATCTTGAAGAATCGCCAGCTCTCAACGCCTTTGCGACTGGGCGTAACCCACAGCACGGTGTTATTTGTTTGACCACCGGGATTGTGAACCGGCTGGAGCCGATTGAACTGGAAGGAGTGATTGCACACGAGATGTCACATATTAAAAACCGTGATACGTTAATCGCAACCGTTGTAGTGGTGTTGGTTGGTTTTGTGGCGCTGCTCGCAGACTGGTTCCGCAACTCGCTTATCTTTGGTGGTGGTAATGACAATGACAACCGTAACCCAGTTACATTTGTGGTAGCAATTGTGCTATCACTTTTGGCACCACTCTCTACCACGCTTATCCAGCTCGCCATTTCTCGCCGTCGCGAATTCCTGGCCGACTCGAGCGGCGCTACGCTGACGCGTTACCCGGAAGGTCTAGCGAGTGCACTCGAGAAAATTAGCGCTGACCCAACGCCTCTGCAAACCGCTAACAGTGCTACTGCACACCTGTATATCAGTAACCCGTTCAAGAATAAAAAGGTGATGAAGCTCTTTATGACGCATCCACCAATCGAAGAGCGAGTAGCGTTACTGAGAGCCGCTGATAAGGGGTAAAAAACCAACATGCCCTCACCGTACCAAGAATTTGTGGCCAAGGCGCGTGCCCGAAGGGCCGCTCTACAAGCTAAAAACAGCGCCTCACCAGCAGTCCAAAAGACTTCTGGTGATTTGGTATTTACACGGCATTCGGAGTACAAAATGAAACAGTATGGCCTGAGCCTTCAAAAAGTACGCGGGGTAATTCGTCGCCCACAGCGGCGTGAAGTGGGCATTGTGCTAAAAACAGTTGCGGTTATGCAGCCAGTGAATCCAAAAACAGAAGACAAAAAAACAACCTGGAAACAAGAAGTGTGGGTGCTCTACAAAGAAGATGCCGGCAAGAAGAAAATTATCAGTACTTGGCGATACCCAGGCATAAGCCAAAAGCGCGATCCAATTCCAGAGGACATCTTACAAGAACTCTTGAATAGCGATATACTAGAAGGGTAACTATTACCAAGGAGGAAATGCACGCGCAGAAAAAAACAAAAATTGTTGCTACGATTGGACCAAAAAGTGAAGACAAAGCAGTGCTCCGAAAAATGATGCAGGCAGGGATGAATGTGGCGCGCCTTAACTTTTCGCACGGCGACCACACCGAGCATAAGCGTGTCATTGGTGCCGTACGAGAGCTCGCCGAAGAACTCGCTCTGCCAATTGCTATTCTAGCAGATCTTCAAGGGCCACGTATCCGGGTGATTCTTAAGGAAGAAAGAGAGTTTCGGGCAGGCGATACGCTGACACTGAGCGACAAAAGTCACGCACTCGCAGAGCGCGATATTACACTCGACCACGAGGGGCTGATAAAGGAAATGAAAGAAGGTCACCGCGTACTCATCGAGGATGGCCGCTACGAATTTATCGTAACAGAAAAACATGCCGACGGCGTTTTGGTAACGGCGCAGAGTAGCGGGCTACTCAAGCAGCACAAGGGAGTCATCCTGCCAGACACCAATCTTTTTTTGAGTGTTCTTTCTGAGAAGGATGCCGATGACCTGGCTTTTGCCGTGGCCGAAGGCGTCGACTATATTGGACTCTCGTTTGTAGGGAGTGCCCAGGATGTCGAGGAAGTGCGCACGATAGTGAATCATTCCGTAGAAGATATTGATGCTCGTCCAGAACTTGTTGCCAAAATTGAACGCAAGGTAGCCATTCAAAATTTGAAGGAGATTATCCGTGCGGCCGATGCCGTGATGGTAGCTCGCGGTGACCTGGGGGTAGAAATGCCGACCAGCGAAGTAGTACTTTTGCAGAAGCAGATTATCGCCGAGTCTTTGGCAAATGCCAAGCCGGTAATTGTGGCCACACAGATGCTCCAGAGTATGACCAATAATCCGCGCCCAACCCGCGCGGAAGTCAGTGACGTTTCGAATGCCGTCATCGACCACGCCGATGCTTTAATGCTCTCGGAAGAAACCGCTGCTGGCGAGTACCCGGTGGAGTCAGTCGCGATGATGGCCGAGATTATCGAGAAGACCGAACACTCGCCTTTTGATGACCTGTACAAAACACTGGAGCTCAACTTTAAAAGTGACTATGCCACCATGGTGCGCAGCGTGTATACGTTAGCCAAAAGCTTTGGAACACGGGCTATTTTAGTAACAACACTCCGTGGTTACACAGCGAAGCTTATCTCACATTTTCGGCCAGACCAGAGTATTTTTGTAGCGACACCCAGCCAGTATATTTACCAAAAAATGGCTCTAATATGGGGAATTGAGCCGTATTACCTGCCAAACATTACAAACTTTTATGACCTCCCGGAGGCTCTGTTAGCGGCAGCTAAAGAAAGGGGCGAGGTAATCCGTGGCGACAAGGTAGCGGTGCTCCTGGGCCGAGACTACCTGGAGAGCGATATGCGCCTGGTGGGAATTCAAGAAGTAAAGTAGAAAAAGCTCCCCTCGGTTAGTTGCCCAGGGGAGTTTTTGATTTATTGCCGCAGACGCTTTATACTCAGACTACAAGTATAT
>CAZCQJ010000017.1:0-12545 GCA_964500865.1 uncultured Bdellovibrionales bacterium
TTTACGGCGTGGACTACTGGGGTATCTAATCCCATTCGCTCCCCACGCTTTCGTGTCTCAGCGTCAGAAATGTGCCAATTGCTTGCCTTCGCCTTGAGTGTTCCTCATGATATCAACGCATTTCACTACTACACCATGAATTCCAGCAATCTCTCACATTCTCTAGTCTAGCCGTTTCAAATGCTTTCCCGGGGTTGAGCCCCGGTCTTTAACATCTGACTAACTAGACCGCCTACACACGCTTTACGCCCAATAAATCCGGATAACGCTTGGGGCCTCTGTATTACCGCTACTGCTGGCACAGAGTTAGTAGCCCCTTATTCCTTAGGTACTCTCATCTTAATTGCTCCCTAAGAAAAGTGGTTTACGATCCGAAAACCTTCTTCCCACACGCGGCGTCGCTCCATCAGACTTTCGTCCATTGTGGAATATTCTCGACTGCAGCCACCCGTAGGTGTTTGGACAGTGTCTCAGTTCCAATGTTGGGGGCCATGCTCTCGCACCCCCTACCCGTCGTAGCCTTGGTGAGCTATTACCTCACCAACAAGCTGATAGGACACAGGCTCCTCCCTAAGCGATAAATCTTTACTCCGTAGAGACCATCGTGTATTATTCTGGATTTCTCCAAATTATTCACGACTTAGGGGTAGATTCCTATGTATTCCGAACCCGTTTGCCAAGAGCCTAAACTCTTTCGACTTGCATGCCTTATCCACGCCGCCAGCGTTCATCCTGAGCCAGGATCAAACTCTCAAAAAAGAGATATTTTGGTCAATACTGCTATCTTCTCTCAATACACAGTAAAGCGTGATTATAAATAATCGACGCTTCCAAAGTTTTTGAATAGATCAAGGATATTTGTACTCATATTTTGTGTCACGAATGACACAAGGACAAACCACAAAAACTTTTGATTGAATTTGTGATTACTCTCTGTGCTGACACACAGAAAGATTTGATTTTTGGGTTTTGCACAGATTGTTAAGTAGCTATTTGGCAACCTTCTTTGTCTGTCAAGATTGCTTATCCAATATACAGGGATATAAAAAACCTGTCAAGCTTTTTCCCTAGCTTTTTTTTGAGGCAGCCAAATACTTGACTTTTTTCTTGATTTGTGTATAATATAGGTATGGTTTTTGGTGCATTTTCGCACCACAACAAGGGAGAAAAACCATGTTCAAATTCATCGCGTCCGCACTACTCATGCTGTCTGGAGCAGTCCAAACGCTCCGACTGACAAGCGCCGAAAACCCAGCGTCTTTTGAGGAATTCTTCCTCTGGGCCTTTGCACCAACCGTCATTGGCTTTGCATTGCTCCTGTTTGACAACCGGGGCCTCGATGCTTTAGCAAACTTGGTTGACTGGATGCGGGAAAAAGGTCCTCGGCTAAGCACGGTTGTGGGCTGGCTCACGACTGCGTTCTTTGCCGGCTGGGCCATCAGCTGGCCGACACACAACGCCATCACAGCGTTGGTCGCTATAGCAATCGGGAGCTTTACGCTCTACCGAAGCTATCACCACCTTGTGGTGAGCCAAACGCAACGCATTTGGCACCACAAAGACTGATGCAATCAGGGGCCGGGATTCTAAACAGGATCCCGGCCCTCACTCTTTTCTATACATTACTTTTTGCTATCTTAATCACGCAGGCGGCGATTCATAAAACCAAGTGCAATGAGTGGCAGTACAAGCCACAAAAAACTTGCCAGGTTGGAAACAAAGTAGCCGTACATTGTTTTTGTCATAAACTCTAACGCGTCTTCTTTTGGCAAAAGGCTGAGGAAAATACTGAGAAACATACCCGTTACCAAAAGGCTCATGATACCTACACGCCAGAAAAAGTCCGAGCCACGATTACTCAGATGAAGGTCAAAAAGGTAGCGGTCTATCAAAAGTAAAAAACAGAGCACTACCGCAAATAAAATAGCATTACTGTAACCAGGCACATTCACCAGGCTCGCTGGTGCCACAGAAACTATTGCCTTAGCAATATACAGATCAATAAGTAGTGCGATAAGTTTAGTATGCCCAAAGAAAAAACCCAGGGCAACGGCCACCAGTAGCAAAATACCTACTATTGAAAAATCTCCAGCAATATCCCCTATTGTTTGCAGTATATCATCCATGACGTTTTGTTTTTGTCTACGTTCTTTCCTTTATAGTACAAGAGTCGTCAAAAAGTCTCAAGGGGCCGATCTGCTCTCTTGGCCGTGACGATTTTACTATTCTCCCCTATACTACAGGTATATGCACCGATTCATACGATTTTGTATTTTTATCACCTTTTGCATCTCCTTTCTGGTTGTTACCACTGGAGTGCTTTTGTACGTCTACGGCTACCGTTTTAGTCTAGAGCGAGGGATCTTTATTTACTCTGGTTCACTGACCATTAAAACCACTCCTGAGGAAGTCACTATTGCTATCGATGGCGAAGAAGTTCCGAAAAACAAAGCTGGGATTTTGAATCAGTCATACCTGGTGGGCGGACTCGTTCCTGGCCGACACTCTGTTGCTATTTCGGCGCCTGGCTATACTACCTGGACCCGCGATGTCATTGTTCATAGTGGACTTTCGACAGAATTTTGGAATGTCTTTCTTGTAGAAAAAGTATCCCCTAAAACCGAACTGAAAGAATCAAGTGATACAGAACGACTCTACCCAGCACCAAAGTCACCGAACCTTATGATATTCGCCAAGCAGAATATCGATGGCGTTATCCTCATGCTCGTCGATACCAGCGACGAAAAACAGAAAGAAAGTACCTTGGCAAAGTTTACTGGCTATACCCTACCAGACCCACAAACCAAGGAAAATCTTGAATGGTCGGCCGACGAACGCCACTTACTCGTACCACTCCAGAAGGATGGTGAACAAAACCATTTTGTGGTACAGATCAAAAAAGAGGTCGTTACTGATCTTAATGCCGTGACTGGTGCTAAAAATCTGAATAAAATGCGTTGGAATCCACAAGAGCGCACCCAGGTATTTTACCTTGACCAGCACACACTGATTCAAACTGACTTTACCCAAACCGACGTGGCCTATATTTCGCGTTTCGAAGACGTATTGACTTATGACCTCTCGGAGGACTACCTATTTTATGTAGGGAAAGATGGTTTTATCTACCGCACCTTTATGGCTGCCGAAGGATCACTTGGTGCTACCAAAATAACGCGTGAGGCGCTCAATTTGGACCCTGAGCACCGTTACACCCTGATTACCTATGACCAGGCCCGTTTTACCCTACAAGACGAAAATACAGGCGAATTATGGCTTTACAATCGTTTCGGAGCCGAGGTCTTTTTCGACAAACTTCTGACCACCGGAGCCAAAGGGGCTCAGTTCTCAAACGACGGCAAAAAGCTCCTCTATTACAACGATACTGAGGCCTTCGTCTATTATCTACGTGACTGGAAGGTACAGCCCATTCGTACCCGTGGAGACACTCAACCACTCCTACGTTTAGCTACCCCGCTTCTTGCTCCTCAGTGGAGCTTTGACTACGAACACGTACTCTTCTTGAGCGACAAGAGCCTAAAACTTATCGAGCTCGACAACCGCGAGGCTCAGTACCTCGAAAATGTAGCTACCTTTAATTCACCCGTAGCCCAGTTTCTTCCTCGCTTCACCGAAAACAAACTCTACTTTGTCGTAGCGCCAAACGGTGCCCCGAGCTCGGTACAAAGCATCGACTTTCCCAAAAAGACTCCGGGGCTCCTCGAGAATCTGGTCCAATAAACATACCCTCTCATCTTTTGTGGTATGAAAAAAGGCGTGGGAGAACATTGTCTCCCCGCCCCTCTTACCGTCGCCAATTATCTTTGCCTAGGCGTCGCATCACGAGCATCACGTGCTTTTCGTTTTTGTTTTTGACGCCCAAGCACCTTCTTTCGACGGTGCTTTTTAAGACCCTTCTTAGGCGGATGCCTTTGTGCCATCTTCACGCTCCTCCACTATATTTCGTTGAAAAGTGGCCCAGTCCATCCCGAGATCCACAGGATCCCTGGAATCGAGCCGGTGCAGCTCGCGAAAGGCTTCAAAGTCACCCTCCTTTGCTCGTCGCTTAAGGTCTTCTCGATGTTGCAGCATCATAAGGGCGGCAGAGGCGGCCGAAACCATTAACAATGTCCGTCTCTTCTTTAGATTCTTACCCATTTCATATCCTCCTCTTCTGAAAATAGAGTAACTTTTATATACCATGCTCTTCTTATAAAGTCAAAAGAAAACCCCAGGCAACTGGGGTTTTTGGTATACAGAATAGTTGTTGGTAGCGACTAACGCTTTGCCCACTGTGGACTCTTACGAGCTTTCTTGAGTCCTGGCTTCTTACGCTCAACCTTACGAGCGTCACGAGTCAGGAATCCAGCTGCCTTCAGTGCCGGACGAAGCAGTGCGTCGTGCTTCACGAGAGCACGAGCGATAGCGAGCTTTGAGGCATCGCTCTGGCCACTGAGACCTCCCCCTTGAGCTAAAAGAGAAACAGTTGCGCGCTCTTCCATACCGACAGTTTTAATAGGAGCAAGAATATTTGCTACGAGCGAAGCTGTTCCAAAGTATGCCTTCAGGGCACGGCCATTCACAATGGTTTCTGGTACTTCTTTCGAATCCAAGAAAAGGCGGGCCTGCACCGAAGCGGTCTTACGACGACCTACGGCGTACACGTACTTTTCGGTAGTCTTTTTGATAGCGGCTGCTGGAGCTGGCGTCTTGGTAGCAGCAGCGCGAACAGCTGTTTTCTTCACAGCTACTTTCTTGGCCACTACCTTTTTAGCTACCTTCTTGGCTACCTTTTTAGCAACCACCTTCTTTGTTGTCTTTGTCTCGGCCATAGTTATTCGTGAGTAATATGAATTGCCTTATGTGCATGTTCTTTCCCCTGGTAGGTAAAAAGACGTGTCATCATTTTTGTGCGGAGCTTGTTCTTTGGAAGCATGTTGTATACTGCCTGGTGTAACACTTTACGGGAATCTTTTTTCACCTGATCACGGAAAGAGATTGAGTGAATACCACCTGGGTATCCGCTAAAACGGTGGTAGATTTTGTCATCAGCTTTGTTACCTGATACCTGGAGTCCGTCGGTGTTAATTACTACAACGAAGTCTCCCTGGTCTAGGTGACGAGCATAATCAACACGCTGCTTTCCCATAAGGAGCAGTGAAATTTCTGTTGCTAAACGCCCCAGTGTTTTTCCCTGTGCATCGAACAGATGGTATTTTCGGTCAAGTAATGTTTCTTTCATAGACTTATACAAACTCAATAATAGCCATTCTGGCACTGTCGCTCTTGCGGGCTTCGAGCTTGATGATACGTACGTATCCAGAGGTGCGTCCGTCAAAACGGCTACCAAAATCTCCGATCAGTTTCTCCAAAGCCACCTTTGGAATATCCTTACGTAGGTCGCGGATCGCAGCCACTTTCTTGGTCTCGTCAGTACGAGCCGTTTTGGCTTTGTTTACTACCTGGTCGATATTGTTCTTGATTTCCTTAGCCTTCGCTTCGGTGGTGGTCATACGCTCGTGCAGCACAAGACTTCCGAGCATTGTCTTCATAAGGGCTCGGCGTTGGTTACGTGTACGGCTCAGTTGTCGTCCTGTTTTCTTGTGCTTCATAAGGGTTCTGCTCTCTCTTTATACTTATTCGTTACTTCCTTTCGTCAGGGCCTCCATAGCGGTGAACTGAGCAACGAGAATGCTGTTGGCGGTAGCAAATGCGGCTTCTGGAGTAATGGTTCCGTCGGTAATGATTTCGAGGGTGACTTTATCGTAGTCAGTACGCTTTCCAACACGCATGTTTTCTACTTCGTAGTTCACACGCTTTACCGGTGAGTATACTGAGTCAATGGCGATAACGCCAATCTGCTTTTCGTCACGCTCACGGCTTTCGACGGCGACGTATCCAAGACCCTTGTCTACCTGGATTTCCATTTCGAGCTCAATCTTTTTGTCAGTAATGGTAGCGATCACGAGATCTTTGTTGACTACTTCGATACCAGTTGGGGTCTTAATATCACCAGCAGTGACAGGACCTTCTCCCTTCTTTTTAAGTGAAAGGATCACGTTTTCGTCCCCTTCCATAGCAAAACGAATCTGCTTGAGGTTCAAAATAATCTGCACAACATCTTCCATCACGCCCTCGATAGTCGAGAATTCGTGAGCCACACCGGTAATCTTTACCGAGTGGATAGCAGCGCCTTCCAAAGAAGATAGAAGTACACGACGCAAGGCGTTTCCGAGAGTTGGTCCGTACCCTGGGTAACAACCCAAGATTTCGACTTTCCCCTGGTTATCACCAGTAGCCGTTACTTTAATTTCCTGCGGATTAGTTATTGCTTGCATACATTTGTTACTTCGGAGTCACAGTCGGACCTGTTTGCTGAGGACTGGGAGCCGGAAGCGTATTAATGATGAACGAATGAATTATTGAAACTTATTTTGGAAACTTACCTTAATCGCCTACTTAGAGTAGTACTCAACCACCATCTGAGGATCAACGCTTACCCCAACGTCTTCACGTGTTGGCATAGCGATCACGCTTGCTTCGAAGGCAGCTCCATTCATGGTCAGCCAGTGCGGTACGTTATTCTTGTTCTTCAGGTTCTCCTGGATCTGCACAAAGTAGGTTTTGTTCTTCTTGGTATCCTTCAGAGCAATCACATCTCCCATTTTGACTTCGGCTGATGGTACGTTCATGCGCTTTCCGTTGAGAGAGAACATTTTGTGAGAAACGAGCTGACGAGCCTGTGCGCGAGAAGATGCGAACCCAAGGCGGTAGACCACGTTGTCCAAACGGCGCTCCAGGCGTCCCATAAGTTCGTCACCGGTAATACCATGGCGCTTTTCTGCCTCGGCATAGTGGTTACGGAACTGACGCTCCATAACTCCGTACAGACGCTTGATTTTCTGCTTCATAGCCAGCTGTCGGCCGAATTCAGAGCCACCACGGCGCTGAGCCTGACCATGCTGACCAGGAGCAAATGGGCGACGATTCATAGCACACTTCTGCGAAAAACAACGCTCACCCTTCAGAAAGAGTTTTTCACCGGCGCGGCGACAGAGTTTACATTTTGAGTTCAGATTCTTAGCCATAATCTCGTTAGTGTTTTGTGGACGGTAGTGAAAAATTAAATGCGACGTGGGCGACGTGGGCGACAACCACCGTGTGGTACTGGCGTGGTATCTTTAATCCCAATAAGTGTAAAGCCATTGTTAGCCAGAGCACGAATTGAACCTTCGCGACCACCACCAACACCCTTCACGAAGATTTCGAGTTCAGAAACACCGTACTTCTTTTCCTTTTCGGTAACATCAGCAACTACCTGAGTAGCAGCATACGGAGTTGACTTCTTGGCGCCCTTAAATCCCATGTGTCCTGCCGAAGACCAAGCCAAAGCGTTTCCGTTCAGGTCTGCGATGGTTACAATCGTGTTGTTGTAGGTACACTGGATAGTAGCGCGTCCACGCGAAATTTGCTTCTTTCCTTTTTTCTTCTTCTTGGCTGCTCCTTCGGCGGCAGTTTCGGTACCTTCGGTCGCCACAACATTCTCTACTGCTGATGCAGGAGCTTCGTCGGTACTTTCGGTTGTTCGCATTTCTTCGCTCATACGGTCTCTAATAAAATAAGAATCTACTATTTATGTCCTAGGTCTTGCTATCTGCCTTCTTACGTCCGCTTCCCATGGTCTTACGGGTGTTTCCACGAACCGTACGAGTATTGGTCTTGGTACGCTGTCCACGAGACGGAAGTCCCTTGGCATGACGCGTTCCACGGAAACAGCTGATTTCCTTGAGGCGCTTGATGTTTCCACGAACCAAGTGACGTAGTTCTCCTTCGGTGCGCATCCCCTTTTCGACGGCTTCACGCAGCTGGTTTTCTTCAGTTGGCGTCAGGTCTTTGGTACGAGTATCCGGGTTAATACCAAGCTCGGCCAAGATTTTTTGGCTCGTCTTTAAGCCCACACCGTAAATATAGGTAAGGCTGATTTCAATTCTTTTTTGGTCGGGAACGTTTACACCAGAAATACGAAGCATAGAGTTTTATGAGTTTATCCTTGTCGTTGTTTATGCTTTGGAGTCTTACAAATTACCCGCACAACCCCACGGCGGCGAATAACCTTGCACTGCATACAAATTTTCTTAACAGAAGCTCGAACTTTCATAATTTATTTATTGCGATGAACAATTCTTCCTTTTGATAAGTCATAGGGACTCATTTCTACGGTCACTTTATCACCTGGTAACAGACGAATATAGTGAACGCGCATTTTTCCAGAAATATGGGCGAGAAGTTCATGACCGTTCAGGAGACGCACCTTAAAGGTGGCGCTTGGCAGAGATTCCAAAACCTCTCCATCCATCCGGATCACATCTTTTTCTTTTGCCATATATTGCTTGGTATGTATTACAATGGGACTCCTGAATGCTTTATCGTCCTTTTACAAACAAAAAACAGAGGGTGTCTGGCTAAGGGATTCAATCCTCGTTCCTGACAGTCTGAACCATAAAGAGGCCTCTTGTAATACCGAAACTATTAACTTTTCAAATGTACTAGCTATTGTAAGGGTCGCCTTGATTTTTGTCAAGCCGATAGGGATTTTTGGTGGATTTTTACCAAAATGACCCTACTGAATCCCCCCTGGATCCTTGTAAAAAAATGAGGCGGGGTCCTGGAATCCAGAACACCCGCCCCTTTTGTGGCGCCGTCAGCGTAGCATACAGAGGACTCTCGCCTCGTGTTTACCTTATATCTGCGGCGCTTCTCCATCAGGTGTTATCACTTCGCCCTGTGCCATCACCACAACGGTGTTTTCCGAGAGCGGTCTAGTGCCGCCAAGCTTATAGTGCGTAAAGAGGTCTTCTTCGCTCGTGCAGAGCACTGCACGACCCGAAAGATCAATATCAACACCATGGACCTGGAGCACGGTCAGGTACTGTCCCGCCTGGGTCCACTGATGATGCCGCCACTGACGTTTCGGGCCAACCGTGCGCCAATGGTCCAATGTGCCAGCAATAGCCAACGACCCTATAATCCCTATTACAAGAAATGTCGTTGTAATATCAGGTCTAACTACTATCGAACCAGAAATTATACCTTCCTTCCGCAGCGCATAGATGACGATACCGAACATCAAGCAGATAATAACAAGATGCGTTACGAGCCCTTGGTAACCGTCATTGCGGCGGATCCAAGAGTAGCCCCGCTGCTTGGCCCAGTCATCATACGACTGTGCTTCAGCATCTTTCCAGTTCTTTTGGAAGCGCTGGAAAGTCTCGAAGGTTTCCTGGTCCACAAAGTGAACCTTGGGACCTTCCGTCTGCCCGCTGCCATCACAGCAGCTGCACCGATATACAACATGTTCGTTACGAATCTCAAATCGCTCCATCTCACTCACTCCTTCTCAAAATGCCAAATAACTATGCCCTCTTTGTTTCAAAGAAGACTCTCTACTGTACCGCAAACCCGAGTCTCTGTCAAGAGCTACTTTCCACCCCGGCGGGCGCGGCGGGCAAATTCATCTAGGGCAATTTGTAGAGTCTCCGGGTTAAAGTCTGGGAAGAACATGTCGGTAAAATAGAGCTCTGCATTGGCGGTGTCCCACATTTACTTGATAGTTTACCTACCAGTAAAATTTGTACTTTATATAAAAAAATGAGGCGGGGGTCCTGGAATCCAGAACACCCGCCCCTGTTTCAAATAGCTACTCCCGAGATTACCCGGTTTCAAGCTGAGTGAAAATGCATCTAAGATCCGAGATCAATGCCTTCCGCATCAGCCTCTGTCACCACCAGCAGCAAATAGTCTGTTGGCAACATACGTGCAAGGCAGTCTTCGAGCCTTTGGTCGTCGCCACTTTCCCACAGCCAGTATTTCTCGCTGTAGCATTTGGCACCAATCTTCTTCAGGGCTCGCTGAATTCCCAGCGTCTGCTGTTCGTACTTCCGTTTCCACTTCCGCGAGAAATAAATCCTCATTTCAGATGTCGCGTGCGCCACGGCCACTACTACAAGAAGTAGGACATTAAACTTGTCGGGAAATATCCATCTCCCGCCAAACAAAGTAATCAAGCCGATAACTCCAAAGAACACCCACAAAACCCAGTCAATAGATTTCTTGTAGAAGAATTCGGCCACACCATTTTCCTTGGCCCAATCTTCGTAGCTTAGCCACGTGGCCCGGTCCATCGACCTCAGATTTGTCATAACATCTTGCGTTACGACCAATTTCTCTACACAAACCTTGGTCATCTCACTCACTCCCTTAAAAATGCCAAATAACTGTGCTTCCTTGCATTACCCAAAGAAGACATTATATATTAGCATAAATATTTCTATCTGTCAATAGCTACTTACCTCCTCGTCGGGCGCGGCGGGCAAATTCATCTAGGGCAATTTGTAGAGTCTCCGGGCTAAAGTCCGGGAACAGCATATCGGTAAAATAGAGCTCCGCATTGGCGGTGTCCCACATCAAAAATCCCGTCGATAAATGCGGGTCACCCCCGGTCCGAATCATATAATCCACGGGCGCCAGCTCGGCGGTCATCAGAGCATTCTTCACATCAGCCTTGGTAATTTCCTCTCCCCGCTTAGCACTCAGTGTTTGAATTGCCTGGAGCATATCATCGTCTCCACTGTAGGCCAAGAAAATGTTTAAAAAATACTGGTTTGCGTCTTTGGTTTTCTCCATCAGGTTCTCTAAAAGCGCTACCAGCTTTGCTGGGAACTTCTCCCGAAAGCGGCCCAGAATACGGATTCGCACTAGACCCTCGCGGACCTCGTCACTCGCCAAAATATTCTCGAAGTGTTTAGTGTATATTTTTAAGAGCTCCTGCACTTCTTTGGCAGGGCGCTTGCTCAGGTTCTCGAGAGACGACCCCCACAAAGAAAGTTCGGTCACCCCCATTGTACGGGCCGCCTGAATAAGCGCCTCGACGGCCTTGGCGCCAGCCTCGTGCCCCTCCCATACGGGCAGGCTGCGCTCTGTAGCCCAGCGGCGGTTGCCATCTGGGATAATCGCCACGTGATGCGGAACTATACTACTCTTTGGATTCGACATAACCTATTGCTTGCGAGTAGTAATGTAGATGGTGAGCCCTTCCAAAAAGAGCTGTTGCTCCTTGGGGAGGAATACTTCGGCGTCTGCGAGCGCTGCTTTAGCGGTGGCAGTATATTCTGCGAGTGCCGCCTCCACCACCTGCTGGGCACCGCTTTCGGCAAAGTGCTCCAGGATAAACCGCACTTCCTCGTCGGTCACCAGCGATTGTTTTTGTAAAATGGCCCGTACCTTTTTGGCATCAGACGCGCTCAGACTCTCTAAAAGGACCACCATTGGGTAGGTCATCTTACCTTCGGTGATATCCGCGGCCAGAGTTTTACCGGTCGCAGCCTCAGAAGACGAAAGCCCCAAAAGGTCGTCAGTAATCTGAAAAGCAATGCCCAAGGCATTCCCGAACTCAGTAAAAAATGTTTCGAGCTTTGCTGCATTACCTGCGAGCAGCGCGCCCATAGTGAGCGGCCCAACAATGGTATACTGAGCGGTCTTTTTTTGGTACAGCGCCAGTACCTCGTCTTTCGTCGCCTTCGCCTGGTACTGGATGCGCATGTCTTCCATCTGGCCAGCACCCGTGGCAAAGACTACCTGCTGCAAGAAGCGAATGGCCCGCTGTACGTTTTCGCGTGGTAGGTCGACACTAAACACCAGGTCATTCCCCCAGGCGCACACCATGTCCCCGAGTACCAGAGCTATGCTATTGCCAAAGTGCACGCTGTCGTCGGTAAGGAAAGTGTTCTTAGCAAATTTTTGATACACACTGTGGAGCGTCGGCTGCCCATGGCGCAGCACGTCGCGGTCCATAATGTCATCGTGGATAAGCAAGTATGCATGCAGAAACTCAATCCCCGCGGCGGCCCGGAGTACTGCAGCACGGTCCTGCCCACCAGCTGCCAGGTATCCTTCTATCAGTAATGCTCCGCGCACGCGCTTGCCACCAGACATCACAACTTTTTCTACCTGCTCGATAGACTCACGTAAAAACACCTCGTCTTTGGCGAGGTGCGCTTTTTGTTCATCAATATACTGCTGCATCGCCTGGTTAATTTCTGCCCGTAACGCTGCTAGTGTTTGTGTAAAGTCCATAACTCCCCCAGTATACCCCGCGGCCCCGTATTTTGAAAGAATGCTTCGGGGCGTATTTTACGAGGAAGTTTTAGAAGACCAAAAAGTCCTGGTAGCGCTGGTAAAGTTCGGCTGTTGCCACTAAGTCACGCGCATTATACCGCGCCACGTCTTCGGCCCGACCACCCTCAAACAACGCCTTTACGTCGTCACCCTCTACTCCCTGTGCCTTCGGGCTTTCTATACCCAGGGCATGGCACCACAAATGAAGACTCCCCTTGCGCTGCATAGCACCGTAAAAAGAAAGCTGGTCCAAAAGGTCGACATGCTTCGCATCCCAGGGCTGGTATGACAGGTACCGGTTACTCATCAGGTTCTTGGTCGGCTTCACCCCAAGGATCATCGAACGGGCCATCAAAAATGGCACATCAAACCCC
>CAZCQJ010000018.1:0-6728 GCA_964500865.1 uncultured Bdellovibrionales bacterium
GGTACAGGGCGATGGATAATCTCAACCAGCCAGAGCTAAATGCGAGTACCGGGGAAGACCCAGTAGAATATCGTATGCCGCGAGTGAACCAAACGCAGATTAACACGAAAATTGGAATGACGTTTGCTGCCGCTCTGCGTGCCCTTTTGCGTCAGGATCCAGACATTGTAATGGTCGGGGAAATTCGTGACCAAGAAACGCTCGAGATTGCTATGCACGCCGCCATGACTGGCCACTTAGTACTCTCGACCCTTCACACGAATAGTGCTGCGGCCACCTTGCCGCGTATGCTCGACATGGGTGCTGAGGCCTTTTTGATTGCCTCTACGGTAAACGTGATTATTGCACAGCGCTTGGTACGTCGTTTATGTGTGGAATGCCGTGAAACGTACACACTCGAAAAGAAAGAGTTGACCAGCTTAGGGAAGATCTATGATTTAGATGCAGTATTTGCTTTCTTGAAAAATGACAGCGTTGGAACAAAATACATTGGTGAATCAAAGGACTTTAGTCAAGTGCAGTTATACCGCGCCAGTGGCTGTGACCGTTGTGGGGGCGAGGGCTACAAGGGGCGTCAAGGAATCTACGAGGTACTAGAGATGAGCACCGAGGTACGCAAGCTAGTAACCCAGGAGGCAACTACGGAGCAGCTCGAGACCCTGGCAAAAAAAGAAGGGATGGCAAGTATTGTTGAGGACGGATTTTTGAAGGTGATACAGGGAGTCACGTCACTCGAGGAGGTTCTGCGTGTTACGAAGGAGTAGTGTGGTATAATATAATTAATAATATAATTAAATATGAAAAAGTTATTTTTGCTATTTTTGCTAGCAGCTCCTGCACTAGCGTTAGCACAAGCAGCACCAGATTCTTCTGGTAATTTGGTAGACTTTGTACCACCTGCTACAGAAAATCCAGGATCCACTGGCAATATTGCCTGTTTCGATTATTACAAATTTGGTTCTGTTCAAGCAGACTTACAAACAAACTTGGCAGAGACTGTACCTGGGGCCACTCTGGCCTTTGCTGGTCATATTACCAATGCCAATGACTACCCATTAGTTGATGGTAAATTAGTGGCTAAAATTTTTCGTCGGAGCGAGGTAACTTTCAAAGAGGGGAATGGTAACGAGATTGTAGATCAAATAGTTATTGCAGAAGACGTTAGCTTACCTGCTCAGGGTAAAAAAGAAGCCTCTTTTGAGTGGAAGGTACCCGTGAATGCTCGTGGCGGAGAATACTATGCCGCTTACTTTTTTGTAACCAGTGGTCGCTACAACTTATTAGGCCTTTCTTTTACAGATGATGTAGTGGGTAACCAAGCGCCGTTCGTTGTTAAAAACGAACAAGATCCTAAAACAGTCTTTTTGTTGAAAAATGATACATTGTTGAATGATAAAAAACACAGTTATGCTGCTTTTCCACAGCATTTTGGTAAAGATGATGTTGTAACTGCAAAAGTAAAAGTGCAAAACCCGAGCGATCAACCAAAAACACTACCAGTACAATGGAACCAGTATGGTTGGGATTCTGCACGAGACGAAAACAGACAAAACACAAAAACAGAGTTGGTTACACTGCAACCTAACGAGACTAAAGAAATTTCTTACAAGGTTTTACCTACTGCAAGTAGCGTAGTCTTTGTAATGGTTATTGCTCAGGATGGAGAGTCAAAAAGTTTACTAAACATCCGTTATGTGCGTGATGGAGTAGAAGAGACACGTATTAACTTCCCAAGCCTCACACAATTTCCTCTTAAAGAAGGCCAAGAACAAACACTATTTGCTTGTGCTCACTCTACCAATACTCCAGTAGTAAAAGATAACATCTTAGTACTTACCCTTAAAGATAAAGAGGGGCAGGTAATTAGCCAGTACCGTTACGAGGGGGACATTGTAGGGGCGATGAGTGGTTTTGGGAAAAAATTTACTCCAAAGAAAGACTATGATTACGTAAAATTAGAAGCCTCGCTTTTCCGCGGTGGTAGTGAGATGGAAAAAGTAGAAATCGTATATGATTGTCAAAAAATAGATCAGAATCTCTGTAAAGAAAAAGGAGGTTCAGCGGGAAGTATTTTTACCGGTAAAAATCTTGTTATAGCAGCCATTGCTCTTTCTGGAATAGTGGTTCTTAGTTTAGGAATATTTGTACTACGCCGTAAGAAAAAAAATATACAGTGGTAAATAAATACTTGCTCTGCGATAAGTAAAATCTATAAAGAAATCTCTAAAAAGATTCTAAGGATTCTTTTTAGGGCATAGTTTAGAAAAATAAAAATTGTTTATGAAAATCGTCCGCAAATCAACTTTAGGAGCATTTACTTTTTTTGTCTCTTTGGCATTTTCTCAAGATGTACAAGCAGCTATATTAGAAACGCAATGGTCATATACTTGTCCAAGCGGCTGGACATCTACGGATTTACGAGATGACACTAAGAACTCTACCCGTCACCTAGGAGAAGAGAATACCCAAGGTGCACCGGAGCCACAACTTTGCTTGCGATCAGACAATCCAGGGATAACAATAACTTCACAGTGGACAACCTCTGGGTGTTCAGGGGGAAACTCTTTTACGGGTCTTTATGATGATGCTGGTTCTTGGTTTTCCTCAGATGATACTCCAGGGAGGCATAATTTAAACGAAGATAACTACAGGCCAAATGGAAGTAATGCTTATCAGTGGTGCTTAGGGGCGACTGGAGCAGGAGCAGCTGGTATTACTGCACGTTGGGTAACCGAGTATAGTACTGTACATGAGCCCTCCTGTGCTGCTGATGAAACTTTTTTAGTAGGGAGTCATAACTTTGTGCATAATCTTAACTATGCTGATTTCAATGGAGCTAATCAGGAGTCGTTGTGTGCAAAGATTAATGTTGTAAATCAGACCCCCAACCCACCCACCATCACCGGTCCCACCACCGGTAGTACGAGTACCAACTACACCTTTACCCTAAACTCTACCGACAATGATGGAGACAACGTAGCCGTAGGAATGGACTGGGACTTAAACGGAGTAGTAGATCAGTGGACCTCCCCTATGTGGACTACCAGCGGAGGAGACCATACGGTAGATAAGCAGTGGGATACTCCAGGTACTTACACCGTACGCGCTGTAAGCTATGATAACCAAGCTTACTCAACCTGGACAGATCACACCATTACCATCGTAGCCGCAGCAGTTCCTGCCCCCACCATCAACTTCACCATTAACGGTTCTACCGGACCGCTAACAGTAGCTCAGGGAACCGCGCTTAACCTGAACTGGAACACGGCAGGGGCCACTAGCTGTACGGCCTGGGGAGCAAGCTGGGCTTCTGGTACGGCGATTCCACTAACAGGTACTACAACATTCTCAGCTACACAGTCAGACACCTACATTATTCAGTGTACGGGACCAGGAGGTACCACTATCAGCTCCATCGATGTTATTATCCAGAACACACTGAAGATTTGTCAGAACAGCTGTTCTTCGGGAGCGCTTCGTGGCACACCTACTAATACGGGTTCATTTACTATGGTCCAGGGGGGTACTCAAAACTTAGTGGCTTGCTTTAATAGCGCCAGTGATTGTACTGACCCAAGCGGAGACGTAACCAGTAGCGCTACTTGGAACGAGAATGCTGGATCTAACGTGGTAAGTCTCTCTGGTTCAGCACCAAAAACAGTTACCGCAGGAGCTAACGGTACCGAGAACCTCTCGGTGACTTACAGCGGACAAACAGCAAACACTCAAGCTACCGTTACCTGTGTCCCTACCTACACTCAGAGTAGCTGTGCTACCCACCCAGAAGCACAAAATCACTGTCAGAACGAAGGCTTCACAATTTCTGACAATGGCTGTGGTGTGCCAGTGAGCTGTTCGGGAGGTACCAAGACCTGTGACTTTAACTGGAAGGAAGTGGCTCCTTAGTGAGAAGGGGAGAGGAAATACTTTCATCACAAAAACCCGCTACAAAAGTAGCGGGTTTTTCTTTTTCTTTGGGGAAGAACATTGAAGAGTAATTTCTTGAAGCTATTCTTCTATACGATTTTCGCGGCGAATTGACTGCTTGGCGTGAGTTGTTTTGGCGAAACGGAGCCAGTCTTTGTTGGGCTGTTTCATATTTTTGCTGGTCATGATTTCTACTACCTCGGCATTTTGAATGTGGTAGTCGAGCGACACGAGTTTGCCGTTGACTTTAGCGCCGTTTGTACGATGACCAATGTCGGTATGGATAGCATAGGCGAAGTCGATTGGCGTGGCGTCCTCGGGGAGTTCAACAATGTCACCTTTTGGGGTAAAGGCAAAGATATGATTTTTAAAAAAATCAATTTTAAGTCCCTCAATAAATTCGCTGTCGTTACGGCCAATATCCTTTTGCCATTCACGGAGCTGCGCAATCCACGAGAGCGTTTCTTTCTTCTCGATAGTCTGCGCACTTTTCTTGCGAGTGAAAAAATCCTTCCAGCTGCCTCGCTGTTTTTCGGTGTACATCCAGTGAGCGGCAATGCCATATTCTGCTTCGTCGTCCATTTGTTCGGTGCGGATCTGAACCTCTAAAATGCGGCCTTCTGGGCCAAAAATCGTGGTATGGAGGGACTGGTACCCGTTTGGTTTTGGGAGCGAAATGTAGTCTTTAATACGGCCTACCAGTGGACGGTATTCACGGTGAATAATCCCCAGGGCTTCGTAACAGTGGCTCACAGAAGGCACTATAATACGCAGAGCCAGAAGGTCGTAGACACGCTTAATGTCCATGTCATGAGCCTCGAGTTTTTTATATACGCGGTACAGATTTTTGGTACGCGCGCCGATTCCCTTGATGGGGATAGCTTCTTTTTTGAGGAGTGTTGTGAGTTGCTTTTTGACACGCTCTAAGTAGTCAGAGCTTTCATGGAGGTAAATATCCTCGAGCGCTTTGACCTCGGTAAATTTCTCAGGCTCTAGGTAGCGGAAGCACAGGTCTTCGAGTTCGGCTTTCATCTCACCGATACCAAGACGGTTAGCTAGAGGAACATACACCTCGAAGGTTTCTTTGGCTATACGGCGCTGTTTTTCGGCAGCGACGGCATCGAGGGTTCGCATATTATGTAGGCGGTCGGCAAGCTTAATAATCACCACGCGGATATCTTTCGCCATAGCAAGAAACATCTTGCGGAGGTTCTCTAAGAAGTATTCTTTATCAGTTCCCTCGAGGCGCACCTTAGAAAGTTTGGTGATACCATCCACGAGATAGGCAATTTCTGGACCAAATTTTTTGGAGATTTCATCGAGGGTAATCGGTGTGTCTTCGGGGACATCGTGTAAAAGACCCGCCGCAATAGTTACCTCGTCCATGCCAATTTCTGCTAGGGTGCGAGCAGCATGAAGACAGTGGATAAAGTAGGGCTCGCCACTCTTGCGAACCTGACCTTTGTGGGCTTCCTGGGCGAATTCGGCCGCCAGACGGATGAGTTTTTTTTGGTCATTCGTTAGGGGATTAGCTGCTGCCGAGAGGACATCGTCGATAGTGATAGTTGGCTTGAGAGGGAGCATAGAGGCGTGTATATAGCCCTATTGTAACATACTTTTCGACATGATATTGACATATGCAACAGAGTTGCATATTATGAGAATGTATGAAACGAAGAGAATCAACCACTACCTGTTTTGGGCTCCGCTCAACGAAGACACGCCGTCTTTTAGAGGCGCTTTTTAGAGATTATCCTCGGCCCTACTCGGTACCAGAAATCCTCGCTGCTTTTGCGAAAGAAGGGTACCAGCCAAACAAAACAACGGTGTACCGAGAAATGGAACACCTGACCAAGCAGGGGAAGATGCGCCCTGTGTTATTGGCTTCCGAAACAATGTTTTATGAGTTAGTGACAGAAGAGCACCACCATCACTTTATATGCCGGTCATGTCGTAAGGTAACGAAGCTTGTTTTTGCAGAGCGTTTTGTGCAAAAGCTGGTAACGGCACTTGAAGAAGAAGGAAATACGGTAACTGAGCATCTTTTCGAAATATTTGGAATCTGTAAGCAGTGTCAGAAAAAACTATGATGAATATATATGGGTACAGCGTGTTAAGTGTAGCATTGGTGAGTGGGATATCGTTATTGGGCGTCATCCTTCTTTCGCTCCGCGAAGCAGGGTTTCGTAGACTTCTTCCGTTGTTGGTGGCTCTTGCTATTGGAGCCCTTCTTGGTGATGCTTTTATTCATCTTATCCCAGAGTCACTCGAAACAATTCCTTCAGAAGCAATGGCAAGTACTCTGGTAATAGTGGGTATCTTAACATTTTTTCTTTTGGAAAAGTTTTTGCACTGGCATCACCATGGCGAAGATGTCGAAGAAGATCATGTTCATCCGGTAGGAAAACTTATCCTGGTTTCGGATGCCGCACATAACTTTATCGACGGTATTATTCTGGCGGTCAGTTTTTCGGTGAGTGTACCAGTGGGTATAGCCACTACAGTTGCAGTTATTCTGCACGAGATTCCTCAGGAAATTGGTGATTTTGCAGTATTACTTCATGCAGGCTACAAAAAAAGTCAGGCTCTATGGTTTAATTTTCTCTCAGCCCTTACTGCTTTTCTTGGTCTCGCCTTTTTCTTTATATTTCAGAATATCGCAGAAGAGGTAATGGTGTATGTGTTACCGATAGCCGCTGGCGGATTTATTTATATTGCTCTCAGTGACCTTATTCCAGAGCTTCATCGTAGCTCAAAAGAGCACGACACTTCGGCCGCAAGGCAGTTTATTGCGATCTGCG
>CAZCQJ010000018.1:6793-11972 GCA_964500865.1 uncultured Bdellovibrionales bacterium
AGTCAGTTTGATGCTGCTCCTGTTGTTTGTTGAGTGGGGGTAGGACTTTTTGTCCCTGACTATTCTTTGAGTTTGTCTGGGCGGTGGTTTGGACAGGTTTTTTGTGAGCAACGTTCAGGAATCGTTTTAGTACCCTCCATCATCAGAGCGCCACACATCGGGCACAGGTTGCCGGTTGGTTTAGCTTTGATAGCGTTTTTGCAGTCAGGGTATTCGGTGCAGCTGTAAAAGATTCCAAAACGACCTTTGCGTTCCATCATTTCGCCCTTGTTGCACATTGGACATTTCACGCCAGTAGTCACACGGTTTTCTTCGTCTTCTTTAATAAACTTACACTTAGGATAGTTGGAACACGAGATAAACATACCAAAGCGGCCTTCGCGGGTAACTAACTTACCGGTGCCGCACTTAGGGCAGATCTCACCAGTCTCTTTTGGACCTTCCATAATCGAGCCGTCAATTTTACGGGCACCAAGGCAGTCGGGGTAACGGCTACACGAGTAGAACTTACCGTTTTTCGCGAGTTTAATAATCATCGAACTGTTGCACTCTGGGCAGAGAATATCGCTTGGGGCATCGCCAAGGTCGGTAGCTTTGCCAGCCTCTTTTTCTTTCTGCTTAACGTCCTTAATGAAGGGCTGGTAAAAATCCTCGAGCGTTTTTTTGTAGGTGCGTTTTCCCTCAGCGATTTCGTCGAGATTGTTTTCCATTTCTGCGGTGAAGGTGTCGCTAATGTATTCTGGGAAGTTTGCCTCCAGGAAGCTACTCACCACATCACCCGTATCGGTAGGGTAGAGTGTGCGACCTTGTTTTTCGACGTAGCCACGAGCTTCGATGGTTGACAAAATAGAGGCGTAGGTACTCGGGCGACCAATCTCGCGTTTCTCGAGTTCTTTCACGAGGCCCGCTTCGGTGTAGCGGTTTGGTGGCTCGGTACTTTTTTCTTCGGTTGTAAAGTTCGTTAGGCTGAGTGCTTGGCCCACGGTGAAGGTGGGGAGATCTACATCTTCGCCCTTACCAGCTGGGTCCGCGGCCAGCCAGCCAGCAAACAGAGTAATAGAACCGTTGAGGGTAAAGTCGGGAATGGTAGCGCCGGTGATGTTCGCAGTGACACGAGTACGTAACAGTTTAGCTGGCGTCATCTGACTGGCCAGGGTACGGCTACGAATAAGATGGTAGAGTTTTTTCTCATCGTCGGTAGCGCCCGCTTTCACCATGGCCGCGTGTGTTGGGCGAATGGCCTCGTGAGCTTCTTGGGCGTTTTTCGATTTTGTTTTGTAGTGCGTTGGCGTAAGAAAAGCATCGCCAAATTCTTTTTGAATCACGCTGTGGATTTCTGTCAGGGCGCTTTCGGAGAGCGAAAGACTATCAGTACGCATGTAGGTAATGAATCCTTTTTCGTAGAGCTTTTGAGCTGCCCGCATGGTGCGACTTGGGGCAAATCCAAGACGGCTACTGGCGGTCTGCTGTAGGGTGCTGGTGGTAAACGGAGGCTTCGCTGCACGGTTTGTTTCGCTCTGTTTAAGGTCGATTACCTTCCAGGGGTGTTGCTTTCCGGCAGCCTCTATGCGCTCGGCTTCGGCTTGTTCTTTAGGTTCTTGGGTACACGTAAAAGTAAAGCCGACAGTACTTTTTTCGTCTTGCTTGAGCTCTGCAAAAAGACGGTAAAAAATCTCGGGTATGAAGGCTCGGATTTCACGTTCACGTTCCATAATAATACGTAGGGCTGGTGACTGAACACGGCCAGCCGAAAGTCCGTAACGTACCTTTTTCCAAATGACACCAGAGAGATCGTAGCCCACCAGGCGGTCGAGAACACGGCGCGCTTCCTGAGCTTCCTTTAGGGGCATGTCGATTTTACGAGGATGCTTTAAGGCTTCCTTAACAGCTTCGGGAGTGATTTCGTGGAAGACGATGCGCTGTGGATTTTTGAGCTTAAGGGTATCGGCAATGTGCCAGCTGATCGCTTCGCCTTCGCGGTCGGGGTCGGTAGCCAGGTAAAGCTCGTCAGCCTTTTTCGAAAGGGTGCGGAGTTCGCTGATGACCTTTTGTTTCTTTGGGTCAACTTCGTAGTGAGGTTTAAATCCGTGCTCGATGTCGATAGCTTTTTTGTTTGATTTTGGAAGATCACGCACGTGCCCAACACTGGCACGTACTACAAAGTCACCGCCGAGATATTTCTCGATAGTTTTAGCTTTGGAGGGTGACTCGACGATAAGAAGTTTCATGAAGAGAAAAATGTTAACTGTAAAAAGAAAGAAGACGAACTTGCCCCTACGCTACACGATGCTACCAAAAAATGCAAATGATACCCTTGGGAATGTTCCTTAGTGCGGTAGAGCTAGATAGTGTCCGCCGCCAGTATGCTTGGTGTATTTTTTAAGCTCGAGGAGCATAAGTAGTGATGTGAGTTCGTTCATCGGGAGCTTGGTAATTTTTGCGAGAGCATCGATGTGGAGGCTCTCGCGTGAGAGCGTCTTATACACGAGGAGCTCTTGTTCCGGGAGGGGAGGGAGCGAGGGATGAGAGGTGTCCTGTGATTGTTCTTGACTTGTGGTTGGTGTTGGAAGTAGCACAAGAATATCCTGAGCTGAAGTTACTGGTATAGCGCCCTTTTTGAGGAGTATATGGGTGCCCCGAGAAAGGTCTGAAAAAATTGAGCCGGGTACCGCAAAAACCTCGCGGTTGTAGTCGAGCGACAAAAAGGCAGTAATCAGGCTCCCGCTTTTTTCGGCCGCCTCTATAACGAGTGTTCCAAAACAGAGACCAGCAATAATACGATTACGCATGGGGAAATTACCGGGGCCAGGAATGGTCCCTGGTGGAAATTCGGATACCAGCGCGCCATGTTGGGTGACCTCTATCCCCAGACGCTGGTGTGTAGTTGGGGTGATACCGGCATTATCGATGCCGCTCCCCAAAACACCAAGAGTAGTGCCGCCACAGGCAATGGTCGTTTGATGGGCTACTTTGTCGATACCAAAAGCAAGGCCAGAGACAATAGTAATGCCCGCTTGAGCAAGGCCGCGGACGAGGGATTCGCAGGCCTGCTTGCCATAGCCGGTAAATTTACGCGATCCTACCACGGCGATGCAGGGTGCTGAGCTGCTGAAGTCGTAGTTACCGCGTACGTATAAAATGAGTGGGTGGTCGGGAATCTCGAGGAGGAGCTCAGGGTAGTTGTCCTCGTCCTCGGTAAAAAGCTGAATATCTTGTTCGCCAAGAGAGGTATACAGGGCAGCGGGGTTAGGAAAAAGATTGTGCCGGTCTGCAAAAGTGTTTTGCATGCGCGGACCCAGTCGGAGTTCTTCGGGGAGAGTCCCGGACTCCCAAGCAGCCTGAGGTTGGTTATTGTAGGCCGCTAAGATTTTGCGCAGGGTAACATCGCCCATATAAGGGAGACTCCGTAAAGCGTGCAAGAATATTTTTTGTGTTTCCTCCATACATATAGTGTTGCGGTAAAGGAGGATTTTGACAAGCAAATGCACGGAAAGGTAATAAGTAAAAGAAAAGTCCATCGCCACAAGCAGTGACGACGGACCAGGGTGGAACGGACTTTCAGCATACGATCATGCTGATACAACTCTGATGGTCGGAGGAGAAAGGGATACATAGTCTCGGTGAGGATTCCGCCTTTGGAAATACCGGTAGATGTCTTGGCCTCTCTCCTCTGTTACGAGTAAGTACTCACCGGAACAGTTTTCGCGTGTGCTCCACTCCTCGAGCGTACCTTCTTGTTGAGCCTTGTGTAGCGCCTCCTTGACGGTGAATAGGTATTTTCTTTCCTGTGAGCGCATCTCAAAAGAAAGAAGTGTCTCGAGGGTATTATAGAGCCACCGCGAGAGCCAAGATATTTTCGATGGCTTATTGCGCAGCCGCCGCTCACGAAAATATTTTCGTTCCTGATCAACTTCTTCGAGAATATGGAATTTTTCCAAACAGTCGAAGGTGTCAGAAAAACGCACATGAATAGTATCCAGGCTTTTCTGCGGTTGGGTAGGGATTACGTAGGTGAACTTAAGGCAAATGTAAGCCATTTTTAATCTCCAGTACGGTAAAGAACAAAAAACAATAGTATGATGCAGCCGTAAGGCCATCATGCTTGGGCACAGGCTAGCAGAAAAGAGGGTAAGAGGCAAGAGTCTGCAAGGGTAGCTACAAGAAAAAAGAGGAAAGATGGTTTACGGTGGTATACTACGGGTATAATATATTTTTCTTTTCGTATGGACACAAAGCTACAGGGGAAGGTGGCGTTGGTAACCGGAGCCGCCCAGGGGATTGGTCAGGGTATTGCTGTGGCACTTGCGGAGGAGGGATGCCGTATAGTAGTAGCAGATCTTCATGAGGAGGCTTGTAAGGAAACGCTTCGGTTAGTAGCGGAGGCGGGGAGCGAGGCTGTAGCTGTTGCCTGTAACGTAGCAGTAGCTGCCGATGTATCCGGGCTCTTTGTAAAAACAATTGAGCATTTTGGCGGAATAGACGTGGTGGTAAATAACGCTGGGATTTTTCCGTTCATGCCTATCGAGCAGATGACCGAAGAACAGTGGGACAAAGTGTTAGATATTAACCTGAAGGGCACTTTTTTAGTAGCACAAAAAGCAGCCGGATTTTTACCAGCCGGTGGCCGCATTGTGAATGTTTCTTCGATTGCCTCGGTCATCGGGTTTGCAGCGATGACGCACTACTGCGCTTCGAAGAGTGGTGTGAATGGGTTGACGCGAGCGCTTGCGTTAGAGCTTGCTCCAAAGCAGATTGCCGTGAACGCTGTAGCCCCAGGCGCTACCGCTACGCCGGGTGCGAGCGTGGCTCAGACGGATGAAGTGTTACAACAAACAATTCAGCAGATACCCCTGGCTCGCCAGGGCACCCCACAGGACATTGCGAACGCAGTTGTCTTTTTAGCCTCCGAGCAGTCAAGTTACATTACCGGCCAGGTAATGGTCGTAGATGGCGGCTGGACCTTACGGTAGAGAGCAGAGAAAATGACAGTAAAGAAAAAATCACTTCAGCGAGGGAAGTGATTTTTAGCAGTGGACCCCATCGAAACGCTCACTACGCGGACTCCGTCCTGCGTTCTGAGAATCCACGGTTCTCAGCGTCCCCAGGGGACTGCTCTCCTTCAACGGAAAACTCCCGTTTTCCGACCCTTTCCCGTTCGAATTCGATAAGAGAATTATGA
>CAZCQJ010000019.1:0-11964 GCA_964500865.1 uncultured Bdellovibrionales bacterium
CTTCCTTATGGTAGTGAGTCCAGCACTGCTCTTCGGTCGGTACCAAAAGCTTCATGGCCACAAACTTCAGGCCCGTACGCTCAAAACGCTTAATGATTTCTCCGATGAGTGAACGCTGTACACCATCTGGCTTAATAATCACCAAACTGCGCTCTTTCTTAGGATGATATTCCATGGCTGTGTGTATAAAAGATTAAAAACTCTTCTGTGAACTTCGCCTCTACGCTAACACGATTTTCCTATAAAGTCAAAAAGATTTTTTAAAGCTATCCGATTGGTACTCACAGCGTTCTTCGTTAATGCACTGGTACGTAATACTCCCCTCTTCGTCGGTGCGATGAATACGCACGCCCCGCTTTTGCAAACGCTCCATCACGCTGGGGTGCGGGTGGCCATAGGTGTTCGGCCCTACGGATATAATCGCCTCCTTGGGTTGAACCATATCTACAAACGCATCGCTGGTCGAGAAGCGCGAGCCGTGGTGCGCGGCCTTGAGTACCGTTACCGGCGCTATTTTCCCTAAAGCAAACTCTTCACGTGGTAAGTCACCCGTGAGCAAAAAGCTGGTCTCACCATATTCAAAACGTATCACTAAACTTCCCGCATTGGCGTCTTCGTCTTTTTGTACTGCCGTAAAGGTGCGCGTTGGGTAGAGTACTGTCAGGAGTCCTCCATTCGGCAGATGCAGCTTGGTGCCACGTGATATTTTTTGCCAGCGGTCACGCGGAACATGCTGCTCCATTTCTCGGGTAAAGTTTTTGTAAAAATCAGTCTCACTGGTGGCACCGGTGTACAGCACCTGCCGCACCCGGTACACACGGGCAGCACCAGCCAGGCCACCGATGTGGTCGGCGTCTGGGTGCGTTGGCATCACTACCTCAATGGTGCGATCCCAAAACGGCATGTGGCGGCCGAGTTCAGTTACCAACTGACGCGAATCCTTACCGCCATCGATGAGTATCTGGTTGTGCCCTTGCTGAATAAGGATAGCGTCGCCCTGACCAACGTCGAGAAAAGTGACGCTGGTGCTGCGTAAGGCAACTTGCTGCCACCACACCAGTAGCCCAAGCAGCGTTACCAAGGCGCCAAGACTAATGAAGATGACGGCACGTGAAATTTTGAGCATACTGTTTTTGTATTCGTCTGGTTTCGTAGACGGTAAACGTCCACCCTACTAAAGCGTACCACGCCACTACCCAAAAAAGCGATACGTGCACCGGCAGCGTCGCCCACGGGCTGGCAGCGAGCAGCGTGGTGCCGGACAAAATAATTGTCAGCGGCACATATCCTACAAGCCCCACAAACATACCGAGTGGCGGAAAAATGAGTATGAGTACTCCGCCCACAAACGAAGCCAGCATGGCGAGTGGCACCAGTGGCAAAAAGAGTGCGTTAGCAAAAATACTCAGTGGCGTTATATACCCGAACTGATACACCAAAATCGGGAGGAGAAAAAGATACACCCAGAACGTGAGCCACAGAATTTCGAGTAAGAACTTCCCGCGTGTACCCTCTGGTACTTTTTCTTCAAAAACTCGCATTGCCCCAATCACCGCTACGGTCGCCAAAAAAGAAAGTTGGAACCCAGCATCATACCACAGCACCAAAGGGTTCCAGAGTACCATTCCTGCCCCTGCTAAGCACAGGGCCCGCAGCGAGTAACTCACCCGGCCGAACAAAAAAGCCCCAAAGGCAGCCAGCCCCATAATCCCTGCCCGTGCTGCCGAAGCCGGCGACCCAATGAGGAAGATAAAGAGTATAGTACCAGCAAAAGCAACGAGCGTGGCTGAACGCCGCCACAATCCCAAGGCAATCCCCGCCATGAGGAGCGCGTTCATAATGATCACAATGTTATACCCACTCACCGCTACAATATGCGAAAGTCCCAAGCGGCGGAACTCATCCGTCAGGGTTGGCGAAAGATAGGCGTCACCACCCAAGAGGAGCCCCTTAGCAAGACCGGCCGCGGGCTCGGGGTACAGCTCTGTTAAAGCGCGCTCAAACGTAAACCGCGGCGTGTAGAGTATCCGTAAAAAACGTTCTTTCCTATCTGCCGGCAGGTGCTCGACGCTCCCCGCTTTTTTACACACGTACCCCACGTGTTCTTTGGCCAGGTACATCGGGTAATTAAAACTCTCATCAAAAACTTCGGGCCGCACTAAGTCGCAAATTACTCGGTAACGCTCACCCGGCGCGAAGCGCTCGGCGAGTGGCGCCTGCCACAAAACTTTTTTGGTAGCACATGCAGCATCTTCATCCGCACAACCAAGCGGCGCCAGAATCACTTTCTGGTAAGTGCCACGTTCTTCCGGGACATTCACCACGCGCCACTCGCCCGTAAACTGCGGGCGCTCAGTTGGTAATGCTGCAAAAAAATGGAGCGTGCCAACGGTAATGGTATACACCCAAAAGAAAAGACTGGTGGCAAAGAGTGCCCACAGTCCTGTGATACTATTTTTCGTCCACACACAAAGGAGACTCACTGCCCCACCCAAGAGGAGTATTCCAAGCCACGAGACATTTTGATCGAGCACTCCTAAAGTCGCGCTACCACCCACTGCCCCTGCGATCCACCAGGCTGCCTGCCGCATAGTCTTTTGTTACTCACCGAGGTCTTCTAGTGCCTCCAGGGCACGGCGGAAGCTCTTCACGCTCCCGAACGATTTATACACACTCGCAAAACGGATGTAGGCCACTTCGTCGAGATCCTTCAGTACAGCGAGCACACGGTTTCCGATTTCTTTACTGGTCGTCTCGTGAATCCCTTTCGTCTTAAAACCACTTTCTACTTGGTCGAGTGCCTTGTCGATTTTTTCTTGCGCATTCGGACGTTTCCCGAAAGCCTGCCACAGTCCGCGTTCGAGTTTTTCGCGCGAGAAATTTTCGCGCTCACCATTTTTTTTCGTCACTAATAACTTGTAGAGCTCTGGCTCTTCGTAGGTGCTAAAGCGACCACTACACTTTAAACACTCGCGGCGGCGGCGGGTCACCTGCCCGTCTTTGGTTTCGCGTGAGTCAATCACTTTCGTTTCTTGGTGTTTGCAGTACGGACAACGCATAAAATATTACTTATTCAAATCCTCTCGAAGAATTCCATAGCCAATAGAGTCATAATAGGTGCCGTCAGCACCCCTCCATGATTTTCTGTGCTGTGCCTCTTTTACAAATCCGCACTTCTCGAAAGTTCTTTGCATAGCAACATTATCCTCTCTCGTGTACCCTTCGATTCTTCTGATGTGTGGGTACGTTTCAAAAATGTATTGCATCATCCAAAGAAGTGCCTTTGTGCCAATCCCCTGACCCCTCATTTCTTCACCAATACGCAAATCAAAAAGTGGCGTTTCGTCCTCCAAATCATATATCCGCAAAAAACCAATTTTTACAGATTCCTCATTTACAATCCAAAACGTCTCCACTCCTGATGAGTTGTATTTCGCTTGCAAATCTTTTTTGGCTTCATCGAGAGTAACCTGACTCTTTTCATGGAAGGCCCATTCTTGCGAACAAAGAAACAGGGCGAGCTGCTCCTCATCTTGTAGCTTATATTTTTCGAAATGTATATTCATACCTTCAGTATAGCAAAAATCGAGGTTTCCCTCGATTTCTTTGAAAAGCTACTGATCAGCAGAAGTAAAATTATGAGCTTAGTTCGAGGAATGCACGAGGAACGAAGCGAGCGCTACCATTCGGTAACGCGAGTGAGTACCGGAGTGCATGACGACGAAATAAGCCAGAATTTTATTTCTGCCTATTTCTTCATCTTGCGACGAATAAAGGCCGGAATCTCCAGATCATCATCTTCTGCCAGTGTCTGTGGGTCCGACATACGGACGGGTGCTGGACGTGATGGTACTTTTTCTTCGACGATCAGCCCTGGCTTTTCGATACGACGGTTCGAGAACAAAATTGCATTGGTAAATTCTTCGTCATCTTCTTCGGGCTGCACAGCCTGACCAACTGGTGATGGTGCTGCGGTGTGGGTCATAGCCTCGCGCTGTGGCGCTGCATGCTGCCCACTGCCACGCTGCGGAGTGTGTCCTCCGGCACGAGTGACGAGCCCTGGGGCTTCACGGCGCGGCGCATCAAAACCAGTAGCTACTACGGTAATCTGGATATCACCCTTACGTACGGTGTCGTCACTTACGGCACCAAAGATAACTTTAGCGTTCGGGTCGATGCTTTCGGTAATAATGTTTGCGGCTTCGTTAATTTCGAGCATGGTAAGGTCGCTCGATCCAGTAATGTTAAACAGTACCCCCTTGGCACCATCGATAGACAGCTCGAGGAGTGGGCTGTTAATAGCAGCTTTGGCAGCCTCTTCGGCGCGGTTCTCGCCACTCGCAATACCAATACCCATCAAGGCTACCCCGCTGTCTTCCATAATGGCACGAACGTCTGCAAAGTCGACGTTAACAATACCAGGGTTCGTGATAAGATCCGAGATACCCTGCACACCCTGACGCAGCACGTCATCCACAATACGGAAGGCGCTTACCAACGTTGTTTTTTTATCAATAATCGAAAGGAGTTTGTCGTTCGGGATACTAATCAGCGTGTCGACGCGATCCTTCATGTTTTCCAAAGCTTCTTCGGCAATGTGACGACGCTGTGAACCTTCGAAAGCGAACGGCTTGGTAACGACACCGACTGTCAAAGCACCCTGCTCGCGAGCCGTCTCGGCCACGATAGGACCAGCACCACTTCCGGTACCACCACCCAATCCGCAGGTTACGAAAACCATATCGCTTCCCTTGAGGGTTTCCTGAATTTCGTCACGGTTTTCTTCGGCAGCCTGACGACCAATCTCTGGATTCATTCCTGCTCCCAAACCTTTGGTCAGGTTTTTTCCGATGTGCACTTTCTCTTGTGCTTTTGAATGGTGCAGTGCTTGTGCATCGGTGTTAATGGCAACGAATTCCACACCACGAATTTTCGCGTCGATCATACGTGAAAGCGCGTTGTTACCGGCGCCACCGACGCCCACTACTTTAATTTTTGCAAAAGTTTCGATGTCTGGTTTGATTTCGGCCATAGTATGGGTCCGCTTACGGATTGATTAATGAGGAATTTGCTCGTCTCTCTTTTAGCTCAAACACGAATCTCCCCTCCTCTTAACCACTGGTGTGGTGACATTTCCGACCCCTATTTGAATACCAGTGTAGCATAACAAAAAGGCAGCCGCAATGCAAAGCTTCGGTTGTTTTTTGGTTTTTTTGTTTATTTTGCTTTTTTGGGAGCGCTCTGTTTTAGCCCTATTTATGGCAAAAACTTCTTCACCCAAGAGACCGCGCCCGTAGCGACGCTGCCGACCCCATCTGGGACAAACTTGCCCAAGGAGAGGTTGCTCTTTTCTGCTATCATACCACCTTCCCCGTGTTGTGCCAAGAAAATCAGCCCAATGACGGTTGCAAACTGTGGGTTATCTACCTGGTCGAGGATCCCCCCAAGTTCACGTGGGTACCCAATGTGGACCGGCAGACGCAAAAGTTCTTTGGTTTTTTCAACGATTCCTGGCAAAAGCACTCCGCCACCTGTCAGCATCACACCGCCCGGAAGCAGCGCTTCGCGACCAATTTTTTGGAGCTCCTCGTTAATCATCTGGCAGATTTCTTCGTAACGTGCCTCGATAACCTCGGCCACGTGCTTGCGCGAAACCAATCCTTCCTCCTGTGAATCAAATAGCGATAAATCAATTTCTTCACGCTTACCAACCTCTTCTGGATTAACAGTGCCGTACTGAAGTTTCACGGCTTCGGCAACCTCGATAGACGTTCGCAGGGCAATCGCAATGTCGTTCGTAATGTGCGCGCTCCCCACCGGTAGTACTGCCATATGCAGCAGCTCGCCGTCTTCGTACACAGCCATAGAACTCGTGCTGCCACCAATGTTTACGAGCACCGTACCAAGTTCTTTGTGCTTTTGGTCGAGGACCGCTTCGGCAGCGGCAATACTTTCTACAGTAATACTTTCTACGCCAAGGCTCGCGAGTTCCAACGCGCGGCGGGTATTTTTAATATGTGAAGCTGGGAGCGAAATAACAATCGCGCCCATTTCTAAACGGACTCCGCGGAGCCCCACTGGGTCTTTAATATTTTTGGTGTCGTCCAGGCGGTAATCCTTCGGGATAACGTGAATGATCTCGCGGTTCATAGGGAGCACGAGTCTGGCCTGCACTTCTTCGAATACACGGGCGGTATCATCTTCGGTAACTTCGCCGTCGGCGCGACCAACAGCTACTACTCCCAGGGCATCGTGACTCTGGATATCGGCACCGGTTACGCTGACCGAGACCGACTGCATCGGGACCCCCGCCATACGTTCGGCCACTTCGAGCGCTTCGTTCACGGCCTTCGCCATCGCGTCAACGTCAACCACTACTCCCTTGCGGATACCGAGTGACGGCGTTGTGCCAACGCCCACCACGCGTAAAATATCCTCACCCAAAACCTGCCGGGCAATGACTGCCCGAACTTCGGATGAACCAATATCAATGGCTGCGTAGTGCGCCTCTTTTGACATAGCGTCGCTTCCTGTTACTTTCAAAACAAACAAAAACCAACCTGACTCACAAGAGTCTTTCCTTGCCCCTTAGTATAACGGAAAGTTCGGCGAAAGAAAAGCAGTAATGTGAGGCAGAAAAATAAGCACCCCTATCAGTACAGAGAAAACAGCTCCCAGCAACACTGCCGAGGCCATAACGTCCTTCACAATTTTTACCGTCGGGTGAATATCTGGCTGCACCACATCCATCGCACGCTCGAGTGCCGTGTTCACGAGCTCCAAAACCAGCACGGCCATAATCATCATCAAAAGCAGCGCTCGTTCAACAATATCCAAAGGCAATACCAGCATCGCTACCACTACCAAAAGCGCTATCATACAGTGGACACGAAAATTCTTCTCGTTTCGGAAGGCGTACGCCAACCCATCAAAAGCAAACCGAAAGCTTTTTATAATGCCCGTCATAGGGGTAATCTATACAAGAATATCGCCCACAATCTGCTTCACGCGGTCTCCGCTCGCCTTACCAGCAACCGCCTGCATAGCAGCGCCCATCGCCTTCCCCATGTCGCTTTTCTGGCTAAAACCAGCTGCGGTGAGGGCATCAGTCACTACCTGCTTCAGCGTTGCGTCGTCCATTTCGGCCGGCAAATAGGCAGCGATGAACTCGAGCTCCTGCTGCTCCGTAGCAGCTAAATCTTCGCGGCCTCCTGCTAGGTACTGTTCGATACTATCCTTACGCTGCTTGACCAAACGCTTCAGTACCTCGAGCACCGAGTCGTCATCCATTTCGGCTGGCGTTACGCGCTTGTCGATAGCCACGTTTTTAATCGCGCTCTGCATTAAGCGAACTACGTCGCGACGAAAAGCATCACCTGCCTTCATAGCCTCTTTTAAATCAGCACTCATTTGTTCATACACTGTCATATGCTTTACCGGTTACGTTTTTTATACACCTCTATCATAACACAAAACCCGCCGGGTGGCGGGCTTGCGATGCACTGCTTTCCCCATGCGGGTACTAGCGGTTCATTTTTTTCTTGATCTCGCGGAGGGTTTCGTCATCAAACTTGCCCATTTTCTTTGATCGATCAATTTCCTTACGGATCTTTACCTTGTACAGAGCTTCGGTGCGACGCTCTACCTTGCTCTTTCCCTAGTCGAAAAAACGGTCACGGCGCACCTTACGGAGCACTCCCGACTGCTGAACACGACGAGAAAAACGACGAATCAGGCTTTCCGGTGCCTCGCGCTCTTTCTTCTTGACTTGAATCATAAAAAATCTTACCCCTTTCTAGATATATACTGGTTTCGTCATTGTAGCATACATTCCCGCCCCTGGCAAGAGTGCGTGCAACGCAGTTTCCGCACTCAAACCGAGGAACGAAAAAGGCCCGGAGCAACATTTGCTGCCCCGGGCCATTCTTTCTTTTACTGCCTTCTTAGAACGAGGTAAATCTCACCTCGCGCGGCCCAGCACTCGAGTGCTTTGCATCGGGCCGGCAGTAACTGAGCCGCAACCGCCGTCCTGATGAATTTACCAGAACCGCTGCACCTTCAGGCCACTTGGCGCACAGACGTGTCGAGCCATGTGTGTCGAGGCATTCCCCGCCCGTGAGCCACTTGTGGTAGGCCCAGGTGAGAATGTACTCTTCGTGATTCATGAAGAGTAGATGTTCTAAGGTATCATCATGCGACCAATTCTTGTAAGTCCTATCGGATTCCTGCTTACCGCTATGATGGAGCAGGTAGCTATATGCTGGCCGCCGATGCGCATTACTAGTATACGTCTCCATCCTGCCATAAGACGCAAAGGTTATCTGTGGAATAGGATCCTGCCACCAGTAGTTACGAATCTTTTCCAGCATTTCTTTTAGGCTAGCAACTGCCCGCGGAAGGATAAGAATTGTCGCCGAAAGATCCGGCCTATTCGGGTCACTCACCAATTCAAGATCTTCCAATGCCCGCTCGGCTGCGTGGCCCAGGCCAAACACCTGAGCATAAAAGGCGATCATCCGTTCCTTGGGAGACGCCATATCCGTCCGCATCGTCACCACGGCATCGCCGTCGTGCACCCATTTCATCTTCTGCCAAAATTCCAGCTTCTGCGCTGCCTCCCAGTCGCGCTGGGTCCAGCCAGCTTGGCCAGCCATCGTTACGGCACTTGCCACCAGCGAAAGCTGCGAGGCGCCAAATGTTTCCCTTTTATCAGACATCATACGTACTCCAAGGCCAGTGGGTTCTCGAGTTCTCGAGTTTACCGTAGCCCACAGACATCCTTCTTTAAAGAAGCCTGTGGCCTCGGTAAATCCGAAAAAAGCCTATCGAAAACATCTACCAAAAGAACTCCTGCTACCCTACGCCATTTCACCAAAAAAGTCAACCATTCGGCTGACTTTTTCTGATGCTTGTATTCATTTCTTTAGCCCAGCTTACTGCCAAGTTGCTTACCACCTAAAAGATGGAAATGGATGTGTTGTACTTCTTGCCCACCCTCGGCACCAGCGTTCGTTACCACGCGGTAGCCACTCTCGGCAATCCCCTCTTGCTCGGCAATCCGCTGTGCTACCAAAAGCAGGTGCCCTAGGAGCGCTTCGTCAGCTGCCTCGGCAGTCGCCAGAGACACGATTTCTTTTTTAGGAATAATCACAATGTGGACCGGCGCCAACGGATGAATGTCTCGGAAGGCGAGCACCTGCTCATCCTCGTACACCACCGTCGCCGGTATCTCCTTCCGCAAAATCTTTGAGAATACGGTTTCCATAAGGATACTTTATCCAACTAATGTCTGGTTTGCTTTGAGAATCTTTTTCACGGCGTCGGTGAGTTTTTCTTGGCGAACGGTTTCTTGAGTACCGCTGACCATATCCTTCACAATCGCGGTTTCGTCCAAGGCTTCTTTCTGGCCAATAATCACAGTGACTTCGGCACCCAAGCGGTGTGCCACTCGCATCTGTGACTTCAGGCTTCCGCGGCCGAAACTCTCGGCTGTCAGCACACCATTTTTTTCGAGGTCAGCAAAAACACGGAGGCTCTTCTTCTTAGCCATTTCGCCAAGCTGTGCCAAAAAGACTTTCGGGGTCGGTGCGAGGTACGGCTTTACCTGGGTGCGCTTCATCTCGAGGACAATGCGGTCGAGACCCAGGGCAAATCCAATGGCTGGGGTTGCTTCGCCACCGAGATTTTCCATCAGGCGGTCATAGCGTCCTCCACCACCGAGTGAGTAGTTACGGCCTTCTTTGTCGGTCGAACGAATTTCGAACACGGTGCGAGTGTAGTAATCGAGCCCACGAACCAAGCGGGTGTTAATGCTGTATGGCAACTCCAATTCGTCGAGGTATTCCAAGAACTTCTTAAAGTGCTCACGGCTTTCGGCATCGAGGTAATCGAGGGCCTGCGGCGCGTGCGCGGTAATCTGAATACACTTGTCTTCCTTACAGTCTAAAATACGCATTGGGTTCTGCTCCAGGCGGCGGCGACAGTTCTGGCAGAGCTTGTGCTTCTGTGACTCCAGGTAACGAACCAAAATCTTTTCGTATTCTTTGCGTGACTCTGGGGTACCAATCGAGTTCACCTGGAACTCAATGTTACGCAAACCAAGTTGGTGCACTACGCGGTATGCCAGCTGCACTACCTGGGCATCCAAAATAGCGTCGGCTTCACCGAAGACGTCGAAGTTTGCCTGCCAGTGTTCGCGGTAACGGCCTTCTTGCGGGCGGTCATAGCGGAATACCGGGCCAGTAGAAAAAAGTTTAATCGGCTTCGAAAGCACTCCCATACCGTGCTCGATATAGGCGCGGCACAGGCCGGCGGTCATTTCTGGACGCAGGGCTACTTTATCGCCACCACGAGTGTTGAACAGGTAGATTTCCTTGTCGACAATGTCGGTGCCTTCACCAATCGTACGCAGGTAGAGGTGAGCATATTCTACGGTTGGCAGGTCGATGCGCTGGTATCCAAATTCGTGCGAACACTGCGCCAAAATACGGCGAGCGCGCTCCCAGTACGGCTGCTCGTCTGGCAAAATATCACGCATTCCACGCAGGCTCTGCAAGAGCATTTCCTCTTGTGGCTTAACTTCTTTTTTCTTTACCGGGGCTGTGGCGGTTTTTTTCGGTGCGGCCTTCGACGGGGTTTTTGCTTTGGCAGCTACTTTTTTGGTTACCTTTTTTGCTACCTTAGTGGCTACCTTTTTCGCTGCTGCCTTTTTTACTGTTGCCATACTGCTTGTTGTTATCACTTACGTATTAGCCTACCTTACTTACACTCTCACTCATTTGTACTCTTATTTATAAAATGCCGACGGTACCAAGTGGCCAGGCACGAATCAGCGCCTTGCCCACCACGCTCTCTCGGGTCACTGGGCCAAACTGACGCGAATCATAACTGAACATTCGGTTGTCTCCCATCATAAAGTACTGGTCATCTGTCAGCGTCACCTTCGGCATATCTACAATCTCGCTCCCAGGTGCAATGTAGGGCTCCACCAAAACTTCGCCTACGGGGTGATCGCCAGAATACACCACTACCTTGCCCCCGATAATCGCGACGCTCTCGCCGGGTAAGCCGATAACTCGTTTTACAAAGGACTGCTGCCCGCGGAACCAACGAAAGAGTGATGGCGGACGCTTGTCTTCGAGCGGCGGATGGAAGACAACGATGTCTCCGCGCACGAGCTCCTTCGATGGATGGAGGAGCGTGGTTCCGAAGAGCGATACCTGCTTGTACCCATGTTCGTACACTAGTAGGTAGTCATGATTCTTCAGCGTGGCGTACATACTTTCTCCATCCACAAAAAATGGCTGGAATAAAAACACGCGAATCGGTATAATGATAATACATGCTAAGAGCATGGTTTTGACTACCTCGATCACTACCGCTTTCACACCGAGTTCTTCTTTCATATAAAGAATGATCAATAGACGTTTTTTCGCTCTATAAGAACAAAACACTGCTAGTGTAACACATTTTTTGAGCGACATCAAGAGTCGCTTCCTTCTTCCTTTTTCTTCCACTTTTTATCGTATTTTCTATGGACAGCCTGCGCCCAAAAAATAGCCTCCGTCAAACCCCCAGGCCGCTACATGTACCTGCCCCATCACTCCAGCCACCTATTTGGGCACCAGAGCCAGAGCAATCGATGCATCCCCAGGCCCCACAAAACGAGCCCCCTGCCGCACCAGTGAAAGCACCTTCGTTGCCCCCCTTTGTTCCACCATCTGCGCCCAAAAAACCCCTGCCACCACTCCCAAGTGACGCACCACGCCGCACCAAGGGCTTAAAGCACCCCTACCGAGCTTTTTTCCTGGCTGTTTTCTGCCTCTTCTTTTTTGGCACTAGCTTCCTCTTTTTTAAGTGGCTGGCTACAACAGAGAGCATTCACATTACCGGCAGTACTCAGGCCGCCCAAACCCTGACCGAGAAAATCAATACGCTCCGTGGATCGCTCCTCACCGTCGAACG
>CAZCQJ010000020.1:0-11891 GCA_964500865.1 uncultured Bdellovibrionales bacterium
AACAGTCCCTTTAAGCTATTCGTCAGAATCAGTCGTAACAGCACGATGGTTTCTTGCGAAACCGCGAAGGCTCCTGGGTAGCGCGCTGCCATGGCGCCAGTAGCGATACCTCCGTCGCTTGGGCAAAACCAGTAGCGGGTACTTGGGACCAGTTTTTCGCCAGTCGAAAGGCACGACGTTAGCTGAAGCGTATAGCCAAGCGCTGCATACAGCTTAAGCAAAAAGCACTCCGCCACAAAGGCCGACTTCTCGAGCTCTTCTTTTTTGGCGAGGTCATTCATAGTCGCCACAAACGAGAGGAGCAAATCAAAAACCCGCTCGTCAGCTACACCTGGTTCCGTGATACGCCCTACCCGTGCCAAAACCCACAAGACTTTTTGATACGGCATTAAGTGCTGCCGAGAATAGGGCCAAGTTTCTTCGGCCAGAGCTCCGGCCAAGCGGCCCGCCCCTGTGGTACGCACAATCGTAACACTCACCAGCGAGCCATTCTCGAGCTGAGCTGCAAGTTTTGCCTTGGGCTTGCGCACCCCCTTAGCTACCACCGTCATTTTTCCGGCTTCGCGAGTATACAAAGTATACAGACGATCGGTTTCGCCCACTTCACTCTTCTTTAAAACAATTGCCGTGTAACGGTATTCCATATAGGTATAGTATAACAAATACCCCGCACCAACAGTCGCTGGTGCGGGATAGAAAGGTTTGCGGCAATTGTACCGCGGAAGCCCTAAAGCTTACAGCCTGGGTCAAAAAAGGCAATGGCCACATCCTGATTTTTCCAAAAGGCTTCTGGGCCAATATTCTGGTTGGCCACCAATGCCTGGTACTGACCCCTATGTGTAGCGCCGAGCACGAACGCCACTTGCCTGCCGTCACATTTCATCTCAAAAGGATCATGGAACGTCGTCACGTGGTCAACACCCATTTGGGCCATACGTATACTGGTCAGTTCCGGTAACAAGAGCGGCATAATTCCCGCCTGCTGAGGCATTTGGTAACCATACCCGCGCCCAAGATCGTGCCACTGTCCAATGTTCCCTGGTTCTGGCACTTCATAAGCCGGCACCAGTGCCACATTGTACCATCCCATCTCCAAGCGATGTATGTCATCGTACGAAGTGTTAGCTTTGCCCAATAGCGTCAGCGCCACCAAGTCATCCACACAAACCCCGCTCCCTTGAAGACGATTATATTCTTCGCGGCCCATCGTATACGTCTTCTTGTTGAGCGACGGATCCAATACCCGGATGACATGATGACCATGTCTATTTACTGGCAAATCAAGTGGCTGCGGGCCGAGAGTAAGTCCCAGTCCATTTATCTTCTGGAGCTCCTCGTGGGAGAAAGCATCCTTGATAACCTTTTCAACCATCTCAGCAACCCTTGCTTCACTCTCAGTATTTCTCATGGTAAACCTCTTTCTACCAGAATTTTTCTGGTGTACCAAGTATGACGAAAAACCCAAAAAAGTCAAGGGTGTAGCTATTTTTTTCGGTCTACAAAAGTCCCAGGAAATCTAGTCCCAAATAGGCACCTTCTATGTCGGTGGCTCGGCCCGTCTGTAGGTGCACTCGGAATTCCGGAAGACTCATAAGTACCACTTCTATTTCTTCACCATTATCCTCCTCTTTCGGCTCAGCTACCTTACGACACTCAGTTGCCACAAAAAAATTTTTACGGTACGCAGCATAGGCGTCCGGGATGAGATCGGTAACAAACTGAATATTCCCCTGGTAACCCGTTTCCTCGAGTAACTCCCGGGCCATTGCTTCTTCTTTTGTCTCCCCCTCATTCATACCTCCACCCGGCATCTCGAGGAGTACCTCTGCAGGGCCCGGACGAAACTGCTTCGCTAAAATCACCCGATTATCTTCGGTAAGTGCTAAACAAGCAATGCTCGAGTGACCACTTCGCAAATAGAACTCTTCTTCATTACCTTTCGGTAAACGGTACACTCGCTTCTCTACTCCGCGTCCAAATTTACGGAATACTTCTTCGCGACTTATTTCTTGCCAAGTAAGGTTTTTCATACTCGCTCTAGCCAAAAGGTAAACGTCTCTCCCTCTAGAGTAACGCTCTCGGTATATGCCTCATCGGCAAGCGGACCTGGTATTATACCGCCTTCGGCCAGTACCTCCTTAGCAATGTCTGCCTGGTGCACTGCAAGCACGGCTTCCTTCCCTTGGTAGCCAACTGCAATACGGTCTTCTACATTAAACCCAGCCTTCTTACGTCCCTCCTGGAGGCAGCGTATAATTTCTCGGGCTTCACCTTCGAGTTTCAGTTCTGGCGTAATAATAGTATCAACGGTGACTCTTTCTTTCTGATCAAGATCTATCAAAACTTTTTTCACGTTCAGCTCGTCTTCGAGAATCTCAAAGTACTCCGCAGGCATAGCCACATTCACCGTCACGCTAGCCAGCGGCTGACGTACTTTCACCTCACGCTTATCCAAGCCTTCGGTAATGAACTCCCGAACCTGACGCATATCAGCCAAGATGGCTGCCTGGTTTTCTGATGCTTCATGCGCTTCGGGCCATGCGGCCAAATGCACGCTTTCTTCGCCGGTCAGATTACGGTATATGTCCTCGGCCATAAACGGTGTGAATGGTGCCATCAGCTGGGCTACTTCTACCAAAACCGTGTACAGCGTTTGGTAGGCCTCTGTTTTGTCGCCATCATTTTCGTTCTTCCAAAAACGCTTACGGCTGCGGCGAATATACCAGTTCGAAAGGTCATCCACGAATGGGGCGATAAGTCGCGCGGCTGGAGCTAGTTGGTACGCCTCCATTTCCTTCGTCATGTTTTCCTTCAGCTCCTCGAGGAGCGCCAAAATCCAGCGATCCAAAACGTTGCTTGGTGCAGCTGTCATTTTCTTCGGCTCCCAGTTATCGAGCGTGGCGTAGGTGGTAAAAAACGAGTACGAGTTCCAGAGCATACGGAAGGCATTGCGTACCAATGTCTGCAGGTCCTTCTCGCTAAAGTTCAGATTCTCACCCTGCACCACAGGCGATGTAGCAATGTACAGACGAAGCGCATCGGCCCCGTAGGTGTCCAAAATGTACATAGGGTCAGGGTAGTTCTGGAGCTTCTTGCTCATCTTCTTACCGTCTTCGGCCAAGATGACTCCAGTAGCCAGTGCGTTTTTAAAGACAGGCTGCTCAATAAGTGCGGTACCCAAAACATGCTGGTAGTAAAACCAGGTGCGTGTTTGCTCTACCATCTCGGCAATAAAATCTGCGGGGATGCGACTGAGTTCGCCCTGCCCCGTATACCCTTGGGCGGCGTAGGGCATCGAACCACTATCAAACCAGGTGTCCAAAACATCAGGGATCCGGCGCATAGTACCACTACAGCTGTTACAGGTAAAGGTGACGCCATCAAGCACATGCTTATGGAGATCTGTCACCGTGGCTCCAGACCGGACTTCAAGCTCTGCGGCACTCCCAAAAACCTCTTCGGCGTTACACCCGTCACACACCCACAGCGGGATACAGCTTGCCCAAAAACGCTGGCGACTCACAGACCAATCGCGTGCTCCCTCGAGCCACTTCCCAAAGCGACCCGCCTTCACGTGCTCGGGGACCCAGGTAATTTGCTTGGCAGTCTCTAAAAGTTCTGGCTTTATTTTCTCGACTGCCACAAACCAACTACTGGTAGCGTAATTGAGGAGCGGCGTGTCACAGCGCCAACAGTGTGGGTAGCTGTGCTCGTATTTTTCCTTCGCAAACAAAAGTCCCTTGCCGGCCAGCGCTTTAATAATTGTCACGTCAAAACTCGTTGGGTCCTCGATTGGTTTCACCTGCATACCAGCAAACTCGGCCACATCTTTGGCTACCACACCGTCCATACCCACGTGCTGCACCCAGGGTAAGTTATGCTGCTTCCCCAAAAGCATATCGTCCTCACCAAAGGCGGGTGCCTCGTGAGCAATCCCCGTTCCCATATCAGTCGTCACAAAATCAGCATGGTACACCTTCCACCCGTTGGCATGATTTTCTATATCAGTTTTGTTATAGTAATCGGTGAATGGCGGCAAGTATCTGGTGCCGAGGAGCGTCTCCCCCTGCATTTCTTCGGTCACAGTATATTCCTTACCTATGAATACCTTCTCTACTAAATCTTTCGCCACAATATACTGTGCACCATCACTCGTTACCTTGGCGTAAGTAATGTCTTTTCCGATGGCGAGTGCGACGTTCCCCGGTAAGGTCCACGGCGTAGTTGTCCAGGCTAAAAAGTAAGTACCTGGTTCGTCTGCGACAGCGAACTTAGCAGTAACGGCCAAGTCTTTGACATCTTGGTAACCTTCGCTCACTTCGGCCTGCGCCAGTGTCGTTTCGCAGCGCGGACACACATGCATGGTGCGGTAGCTTTTGTAGACCAACCCCTTGTCCCACAGACTCTTCCACACCCACCACACACTCTCCATGTATTCCTTCGACATCGTAAAGTACGGCTGATCCATATCGACAAACCGCCCAAAACGCTCTACATACACCTTCCAGTCCTCGGCAAAAGCCATCACTTTACTGCGGCAGGCCTCGTTAAACTTATCGATACCATAGGCTTCGATTTCTTTCTTGGTTTTAAAACCAAGCTCTTTTTCTACCAGGTTTTCGATCGGGAGCCCGTGGCAATCCCACCCCCACTGACGCTCCACGCGGTACCCTCGCATTGTTTTGTAGCGTGGAACAATGTCTTTAACCAAGCTCTGCAGCAGGTGACCATAGTGCGGCAAACCAGTGGCAAACGGCGGGCCATCATAAAAGACAAACTCTGGTTTTTCTCCTTTTGGTCCTACCGACTTTTCAAAAATAGTATTCTCTTTCCAATAAGCAAGTACCTCTTGCTCCATCTTCGGAAAATTCATTGTTGCGTCTACTTTTTTCATATTATTCTTCTATTTTTTGTCCGTTTAAATATAGTGCTCGTGGAACATTAAAATCTTCATCTATCACTGGGTGACCATTCTTATAAGTAAGATTTAAACTTGGGTTAATAGAATCAATAACTGGAGCCAAGACTTCTCTTTGTAGGGCTTCTGATAGTGCTTGAGCAAAACCTTCTGATGCTCCCGTAGAACATGAGCTTAGCACTACCCTTGTTTCTTCTGCTAGGAGTTCCCTTACTTGATCAAAAACCTCAGCCTTGTCTTTAATAGTTGTTTTAGTTAAAGCATCTTTCCCAAATCCCATACCGTCAGGCCATCCATGAGCCCCAAGCAACAAGTACTCTGCCTTATGCGAAAGTTTCCTTAATTGGACAATTCCTCTTGCAAAATCAGTAAGCAAATCTGCTTCAAAAATACTAGTAAGGTGCTTTCCCTTTGTTTCTTCATATATTTTACTCAAGTCTTGTAGATGGCTATCAAAAATACCATTTTCCTCATCTGCAGGGAATACCATCAATCCATAAGGCACATCTTTACCATGCTGGTCTACCTGATCAATTAACATCTCTATTGGGTAACGTCTGAACTCTGCTATTCCATAGTATTTATGTAACAAAGCCACTCCTCCTTCACGCTCCGCCTCTAGATCCCTCATTCGACGTAAATCAATAATCGTAAAGATTTCCTCCTCCTGCCATCTTGCAACAAAGGATTCTCCGTGAGAAATCCCAAATTCTGCACTGACTAACTGCCCAAGCTTATGAATACCTAACTTGGAAAGCTCGGGGAGTGCAAGAAAATGACGCATATATACTCCTCCGCGCATATCAGCAAAATCTCTCTCTATCGTACCCACAAAAAACGCTTCTGCATCTTTAGAACCAAACTTTACAAGCTTATTTAAAATAGTCAGTTGTGACTCAGATGCAAGCATTTTTGCTAAAACTGCCTGAGGAATTGGCTCTAAGGCTGCTATGAAATCTTTTTTAAAATTATCCTCTACTTCCCAATCTATATTCATAATAAGAGGAATCATACTTTCCGGATATTTTTTAAAAACCTCTGGTTTTTTCGTTAGAATATCACCTACTAATCTTGTATTATAATCTAAGAAGCCGGCTATTAATTGCCCGTCTCCAGAGCGGTGTTTCTCGTATCTCTTAAAAATCTGTTGGCCAATAGCGCTCAAACTGTTTGCAGTTTTTTCAACCAAGGCATATTGGCGATGCTGCAAGTGGACATCAGATAATAGTGCTGCTTGAGTATCTTCATACAAGTCATCACTTAGCATTTCCAGAACCTCTTGCTCATATGTTTTTTTATCACCACCTACAATCTTAAATTCAAGATCGCTCAAGCGCTGAAAAAAATTTCCTTGAGCCTCCAAGACAGTCTCTGTATTAGCATTTTCTAAAATAAATCCTAACGACCTTCTGCGATTTTGCGCAACTTGCTGTATATCATCGGCTTCCTGATTTTTTTGTCTTGCATTCTCTGTAAGCACAGCTGGCTGCCGAGGGTCATCATCGCTCCGTATATAGCCAAGAATCTGATTAATTCTTTTTTGTGAGCTTTCTTCATCCTGCCTCGCTAACTCACGCAACTCATCTCGCTTTCTTCTCTGTTCTCTTAATAAAGCCGCTTGCTCATCACGACTCGCTTGTATTTCTTCACCGACTGCTTCACCACTCGACAAAGGAAGTTCCAGTGCTGCATCATTACTTTTGTGAAATTTTTCCATTTTCATACCAAAGTTTTACCAAAATAAAAATTCATTGTTGCGTCTACTTTTTTATTCTTCTGCTATTTCAATCCTTCATAAAGCATCAAATCCTTATCTAAATCTTCTGCCATAATTCTATATTCTTCTGCTCTTTCTTTATCCTCACAGAACTTCTGTTGCTCTCTAAATGTAACAATTAACTGTAATGCTTCTGCAACAAGCAGAAGATCGTTTTCTTTTGTGTTTTGGAGTTTATACCCAAGTAATCTAGCTATCTGTATATCTTCAGTGTACTTATCACCTTTTTTACGAGCTTCTTCGACTTTTATCTCTATTCCTCTCTGAATTGAAACTACTTCTCTTGGTAATCCTTCCATACTTATTTTTTTAAATACTAAAAAATCCTTAACACACATCGTGTTAAGGACCCTCTCTATTTCTGACCCCTTCGACATACTTCCTCTCGGAACCACGCTCAGGGCCATACTAGAGTATGGATGGTACCACCTTACTTCGCCTCTTACTCAAGAAGAATAATCGGCCTTCATTCTGCACATTACGCAGTGCCTACGACAGTTTCTACTCTCCTCGAATGCTCAAGAATTTCTTACTGTGACTCCAGGGTGATTGCCCCTTCATAGTCTTTCTTTTTGTGCCTGTAGTATGCCTTAAAAAAAAGCTCCTGTCAAAGGAGCATTTTTTTCTTTATTTCGTGTTGCCACTCCAGTCGAACTGAATTTGACCACCATTTTCTTGATACACACCTACTGCCGCTTGAATAGCCTCAATAGCAGTCGCATAGACTGCCGACTGTTCAGGATCCGCCTTCTGAAGAAGACTCACGGCCCCAGAGGCTGTCCGTACCAAATCCTCAATAAGGTCCTTTCGGACAGGAGTAATTTCTTCTGGCTGCAAACATAAAAACTCAGTAAACCGCGTAACATCACGTACAAAATCTGTATCTATTTTCATCATTACTGGATGAGCATCATTTTGGGCTACTGCGTCCAAAAAAGGCCTCCGAATATTTTCAAGATGCTCTTGATCTTCGTGCTTCAACTCACGATCCTTACTCCCCGGAAACACACTTGCCATTCTTTCTAGTCCCATATATTTTTAGTTATCAAAATATTCTTCAGCTATCCTGTTTCGACAGGCCCCTCGCAGCGTTTTATCCTCAATGGATTCACACAGCTGCGCACTTTTCTCTGCCACCGCTTTATCCCGAAGACAAATATCCTTAGCTGTTTCCGTCAGTATATCACAGTTATCGCTCGGCTTGCGTTCTGTTCCAGGGGTATCAGCAAGGCCACATGCGGCCCGGCAGTAGCGCATACCCTCGGCATCCCCTTCGAATCGTATACATTCATTACTGCAGGTTTCTGAGTCCACCACGTAGGCGCTCTTCTCCTTCAGAGTATCTGGCGTATCTGGTTCAGCAAGTGTCTCCCCATCTTCTGGGTCAGAGCCCAGCGTCTCTGGCGTATCCTCTTCGTCCGCAGCATCCGTCACTCCGCTCGATTGACTTTGTTCGACTACATTCTGTTCGGTATCACCCGCATGCCGACTCGACTGGCGTGACCACCAAAAAAAAGCTCCTCCTAAAACAAGAAGAAGAGCTCCACATATAATACTCCCCCAAAGATACTTCTTTTGCATACGCGCTGTTAGTAGCGTGGATCAAGACCAATGTTTTTGTAGTAGTGTGTCAAAATCTGCACAAAGTTCTGGCCAGACTTAGCGCGATTCAAGGCACCATTTGCCGAGAGCCCTACCATGTGATTACCCCGGCTGGCCAATTCACAGGTAGAAAGAACGCTGTGTTTTCCACTAGCATCGTCAGCCCCAGAAAGCCATGGATAGATATCCGAATTCACATGACTTGGATTCGTATCACAGTTATGCCCCCAGTGACCGTCTTCGTAGGTACGGGTCTTGCCGTCTGTCCACGAACTGTATGGCGTTAAGGCAACTTCGTTTGCATAGGTAATCACTCGGCCACGGGTACCTTCGGCAGCAACACGAATCGCCGGATGCGTGACTTCCCAGTCGTAACCATAGTACACCTGGCTCCCTGATGTTGCATCGACTTTAAAACCCTGGTCAGCATAACGAGTGCTCCATAAAATCTTCCACTGGCCGTAGGTACGGTAAATGGTCGCCATCGTATTGTTATATTCGGCGGGGCCTGTACCGGTAATCTCGCCCATTCCCCACACATAGTGCTCGAGTGGAAGCGCGTTAATCACCCACACACGGTCACCATCGGCAGCTGGTGAATCGTAATAGCGCAAACGAATACCGTCACGGTACTTATCGAACGAAGAACCTGGGCGGTTAAGATCAAAGATAGTATCTGTTTGGTGGCCTGCCACCGGCACAAAACGAATCTCACTGGTTTTGTTTCCAAGAAGCTCGCCTGTATCCTCGCGAGTAATCGAAAATGTTTTATCACCAGCATACTTTACTGCTACTCGCACACCCGCTGGCACTTCGGCTACAAAGTTATTATTTTTTGAGAGGATTTGAAAGTTATAATTAGCACGAATACGAAAAGCACTATCGCGAAGATCGCTCGGCAGTATGCTGTAAATTCCCACAGTTATAACTGGTCCCAAGGTGCTGGCGTCAATTTCTGCTTCGCTTGGCACAGTGACTTTGCCAGCTGCAACGAGAGCAGCGAAGCGGTTGTAGCCCGCTTGGTACTCAGCAGCACCATAGCCCGCATAGCTCTGGTACGACGGCTTATCGAAAGCAGCATACACAGAAAGACCTGCGTGTGACTTAGTTGCAAAATACTCAGCACGCATGGCATCGAAGTTTTTGTAATCCTGAGCACGCTGCTCGAGACGAGCATACTTCTTCTTGTTCTTCTTCCACTTTTTGTAATCACTCTTGAGTGATTTTTTAATTTTGGAAAGAGTTTTATTGCTGGCTTCCCATGGGTATTTATAGGCTACAGCAGCATAACGCTTGTACTGTTGGTAAGCGACGTATTTTTGATAACGTAAAAACAGGCTGTACTGAATATAGTACTGCTGATCCCGAGCAACCGCATCTTTGTCGAGAGGCACTTCTTCGGGAGTAGTCGAAGGAACATCGGTAGTGGTTGTCGTAGTTGTTTCTGTCGTGGTTGTGTCTGTAGGAGTGGTGGTTGTAGTATCTGCAGGGACCGTTGTTGTAGTTGTTGTATCTGTCGGCGTTGTTACCGTTGTCGTGGTATCCGTTGTCGGAGTTGTAGTTGTAGTTGTGTCGGTAACCACCTGAGCAGCGGCGAATGACGCAAACAAAAAAGACGCAAGCAAAAAGCCTGACGTCAAAAGAAACATTCCTGAAGATGATTGCTGGGTCGAACGTTGCATGAACTTTTTTGTATTTGTACGTCCAGTATAGCAGCTTTTTGGCTAAAAATCAAGTTTCTTCTGGCCCGAAACTGTAGCGGTAATCACTGATTCTTGTTTAACCGTAGGTTCTGCTATTTTCGTACAGACCTCCTCTTTTTCCCACGGTGTTTTTTGCGTAGTATGGCAGGTCACTTTTTGTTCCTGACGCTCGGCATACCAGCGAGCAACATGATAGCCATCTATACCCAGGCCCACAATGGTTCCCAGGGCTATAACAAGTAAAACGCCTACCATTACAACAACGGATTGTTCTTGTCCGTTACACTTCGCATATTCGCGCATCGGCCACAGCAAAAGATCACGCATAAAACCAGGGGCTTTGTTATACGTTAGTTACGGCAATGCTCCGGCGGAACACAGCGTCGTCGTGCTTGGCAGGCGCTACGTATTTACCATCCTTGCAGGTATTACTACAAAAACCAGCCATCGCTTCCTTGCACGCGGCGCACTGAATAAACAGCAGGTTGCAGGCGGCCTCGGCGCAGTTGGTGTAGGTATCAGCGGCGGCAGAGCACTGGTAGCACTTGCCTAAAATATCATTGGTAATCGCTTCTTCCATGCGGCCATCAAACACAAAGTTCTTCCCCTTAAACTTGCTCTCAAGTCCCTCTTTTTCTATCTGGTGTTTGTAGTCGATAATCCCACCATGGAGCTGGTAGACTTCTTTAAAACCTTTGTGCTTTAAGTAAGCACTCGCTTTTTCACAGCGTATTCCCCCTGTGCAGTACAAGAGCACTGGCTCGTCTTCTTTCCCCTTTAAAATATCTACCGTCATCGGCAGCTCCTCTCGGAAGGTGTACGCATCTGGCACGATAGCGCCCTCGAAGCGACCAATGGCCCCCTCGTAATTGTTACGCATATCTACCACCGTCACGCCTTCTTCGATTTTTTGGTTAAACTCCTTGGCCGAAAGATGCGTCCCAACGTTCGTCACGTCGTATTCATCCGCGGCTAACCCGTCTGCTACAATCTGATGCTTTACTTTAATGGTGAGCTTCCAGAAGGCATCGTCCGCCTGATCTACCCCTACCTTAAAAGGTACATCTTTAAAATGACGACGCGCATACAAAAGCTCCTGGAACATCGCAAAATTGTGCTCTGGGACACTCATCTGTGCATTAATCCCCTCTTGTGAAACATAGATACGACCAAGACACCCCAGGGCGCGCCACTCGGCAAAAAGCTCGTTACGTAAAGCTACTGGGTCTGCGATGCGTACGTAGCGATAAAAAGAGATCACGCGACGATGAAAGGGTTCGGCATGTACTTTTGCTATGGCCTCTTCTTTCGAAAGATGGTTTCGTAAATGGTGATTTGGGTTCTTGCTTTTCGACATACGAGCTTATCTCAATGGATCATGAATAGCCCCAGCCTACCGTAAAAAAAATATTTTGTCGAGAGCCAAAACACTGAGCTAAAAAAGAAAAGGCGTGGGAGAGGTTATGTAAACCTACTCCCCGCCTATTCGACCTGCGTTCTAGGCCATGTACACCAGCGCCAGACGCGGACAAAGAATCCGCGTGGCATCATCCACCGCAAACGCACTCGCAATTAGGCCACCTAATGAAGGGTGCTGCCGTAAGGAGGCCATCAGGAGAACTCCTTGGCTATTCTCGAAGAGCCATACCTGCTCGCGAATCGCCCCAGCTGCGGCCAGTATCAGCACGTGGTCGTACACCACACTCTCCGACATGCGCAGAGACCTATCATCAACATATCCCGCATCCTGCAAGACGCGGAGCACGCTGACGTTTTGATCACCAGTCGCCTGACACCGCAGCGTCGTAATGCCGGGTGCCAAGAGCGCCGTACAAGGTACCAGGATATGATCCTGAAAACCCGGATTTACCTTCACATTGAAAGCTTTCAG
>CAZCQJ010000021.1:0-10383 GCA_964500865.1 uncultured Bdellovibrionales bacterium
TAAAATTCAAAAATTCCAGGGAGAAATCCATAATACCAACGCCGATACCATTAACCACCTTTTCTTTGTCTTCCGTCTCCCTATCCTTGTCTTCCTCACTCTCTTCCTCTTCTTCCTGTTTTGGCTTACCCAAAAAACACTCGGCACACCCATTGCGCTCATCAATCAGTCGCTCCTAGCAACCGCCCCTATTCTTGTGGGAATGGCAAAAATTATTAATCCCGACTCTCTTCTCTGGGCCTTTTCGCTCGCCACCCTCCTCGCCTTTTTTCTCTTCCAAAAAACCAAGCAGTTCCGTCTCCTTGTTCTTACGGGCATCCTCTTTGGTCTTGCGCTCCTCACCAAATACGTGGCTAATATTCTGTTGCTTTTCTTTCTACTTTTTATTGCCCTCGAATACCTGTACACCACCAAGAGCAAAGATGAGCTTCCGGACTTTTTCAAGTCTGCCTTTGCAGAGCTTGGAGTCATCTTTTTCTTCGCACTCGCAACCTTCTACATACTCCTCCCGGCCACCTGGATCGAGCCAAGCCTCTTGCTTTCGAGTACATTCTTTAGTCAGGCATTCGTAAAATTCGCCGGACTTTTCCTGCTACTTATAGCGCTCCTCCTCCTCGAGATCACCTACCATCAGTCACGCTTCCTCCTTACCATCACACCGCTGGTACAAAAAATCCGGGTACCTTTCTTAGTCACCATGAGTGCCATTTTCTTTGGCTCTTTTACCTTTGTACTCTGGCATACCGCCACTCATCAGGGTATCTGGAATTTTAGTGAATTGCTTTCTTCGCCAAAAACGGTGAGTGGAAAATCGGGTATGCTCGGTATCTTTTTCTCGAACATCTATGTACTGCTATTTAGTGTGACGCCATTGGTAGTCCTCGGTGTTACCCTTGTCTTTTTCTCGTTTATTCGCACGCTACGCTCACAAAAATACAACGCTCCCTTCCTCACTACCTTCCTACTCGTTCTCTCTATTCTCCTCTACTATCTCGGGTCTGTTTTGAATGGTGTTGCTTCGATTATCCGTTACCAGATCATTCTCTATCCACTGTTTATCCTCTTGGCAGCTATTGGGTACAACTTCGTTATCTCGCTTTTCCCTAAAAGATATCAAGTCTGGCTTCTAGGAATTATCCTTACGGTGATCCTTGGTAGTGGCATAACTACACTTCGTAACACGCCTTTTCCAGGGAGTTACGCCTCAGTACTTCTCCCGAAAGATGAGGTACTTGATGTAAAGGATATGGGCCCTGGCTCTTACGAAGCTGCTCAGTTTTTAAATGCTCTGCCGAATGCTGAAACCCTTACTGTGTGGACTGATAAAAGTGGTCTCTGCAACTTCTTTATGGGTCGCTGTCTTTCATCACCGGGACGCGTCACTATTCAGGATCCTTTTATTGACTACGTCGTGGTATCTTCGACCCGCGCCAAGCGCATTACAAATATGACCAAAAATGCAGTCATTAAATATCCTGACGCTCTACCACTACCAAGTTTTTACGCAGGCAAAGCCCATACCAAAGCAGTGTATACCTTCCATATTAACAATCGTACGAATCACACCGTCACTATCTATCCCTACGTATCACCAAATCGTCAAAAAGCCCTCGATGAAAAAGGAGCTATCGAAGAACAATACCTTAAAGGTGTCAGTGACACTGGTGCTCAAAATCAAGAAGAAGACGAGGAGTAATACTCCTCTTTTTTTTCGGCCAAATAACTTGGTACCGCCAGGAGTGATAAAAGAAGTTGGATAATTCGACTCACCATTACAACCACTACCGCAAGCTCAAGGTGTACTCCCACAAAAGAAAAGAGAAGTACGTATACTCCCTCCTTTATTCCAATGTTCCCAAACGAAAGCGGAATGTTCGAAAGAATCGCGGCTAGAGCAAACAAAAAAATACTCGCCCCTATTGGGAGCGCCATTCCAAAACTTGCAAAAAGCACCCAGTTCGCAAGGATTGGCCCAACCAGCACAAAAAGAAGCGCCGACCCAAGACCCTTGTGCCAGGCGGCTGTGTGATAGTCTGCTTCCAGGTTTATGAGCATACGCTGTACTGATGGCCCAAAAAACCGAAAGTATACGGCTAGTTTTTTCTGCTGCAAAAGCCACATACCTACGAGTGTCATAAAAAAACAACCCGCGGCACCAAGTACCACTGCCCACAAAAGTGGGTTTGCTTTAAGCCAGGGCAAAAAGAAGGGTACACCTACCAGGACAAGCGCTACGGCTATCCACAACCCCTGTAGGCGCTCAAAAAAGACGACGTACAGGGTTTGTTTCAGCGAAGCACCCGTTATACGTGCCAACCAACGACTCCGGTACACATCACCCCCAATCGTCGACGGAAAAAAGTTATTTAAAAACATTCCTATTAGGTAGGTCTTTATGCCACCCAAAAGCCCAAAGGGAATCCCCCTGGCCGCACTTACTACCCGCCATTTCTGCACCGAAAGACCCAAGGCTACTAACTGAAGCGCGCAAAAAAGCACCAGGAATCCTGGACGGACAGACTGGAGCACCTCCCAAAATTGCCTCCATTCAATCTTTTGCAATAGGTACACCAAAAGAACTACGGCTACCAAAATCTTCACTCCTTGCTTGGTATTTTTGTGCATAGTTCTTTACATATTTTTATAGACGTCCATATACTGCTCGGCCACCGATTGCCAACTCTGTGATTCAGCCCGACGTCTACTCGCCTCACCCATACGCTGACGTATTGATTTATCTACAAGTAACTGCTCGAGCGCCTCACGAATACTCTCGGCTGATTCTTTTTCAATATACAATCCATTTTCACCTTCGATCACGAGTTCCTTCGAACCACCCGTATCGGTTACTATAAGCGGAAGCCCAGAAGCCAGCGCTTCGAGCAAGGCATTGCTCATCCCTTCATTCAAAGATGGCAGAACAAAAATACCGGCTCGTTGATAATAGCGAGGTGTTTCTTCTGGTGAAACATACCCCAAAAACCGTACGTGCTCCGTAAGACCGAGTGACACCACCTGACTCTCAAGTTCTGCCTTTTCGCTACCTTCACCCAAAATCTCTACACGTAGCTGTGGGTACTGAGCAATAAGCGGCGCTACTGCTTCGAGCAAAAAGCGGATTCCCTTGCGGGCTGTAATGCGTGTGGCCCCAACAGTCAAAATGATTTCGTTACTCGGACGCTGCGTCGCATCAGGACGAAACTTTTGCACATCTACCCCATTAGGAATCACCTCTATCTTCTGCTGTTTACTGGTATCACGAGCAAGCTCTAAAAGACCCTGGCTATTCGCTACTACCGCAGCTGCCCTACGCCACACTCGCCGCACTACAGGACGCAAAAATGCATACAAAAAAGCAAAACGGTTACTATACCCAGGTAAATCAGAGCCCCGAAGCGATACGATATAAGGCACCCGATTCTTTCGTGTTAACAGGAGCGCCATCAGTCCACATGGTACCCCAAAAAAAGCATGTACTGCGTCATAGTGACTGGCTCGCATCAAAGCCCTTGCTGTAAAATAGCCACTCCAGGTATAGCGAAGGAGATTGCCTATAGACTGATGATGCAGGTTACTTCGTTTGTCTCCGATAGATACAGAATGGATATATACACGTGACGAGAGCTCCTGCACAGAAGCCTTTCCGTCAGTGGCACTAGTCACTAAGTCCACCTCAAGACCCGGGATCTTGGCATATTCAGCTAAGAGGTACTTAGTAGCATTCGCCGCCCCGCCACCAAGCGGTGGGTATTCATAGTTCAGTACGAGGACCCGCATAGACTATTGACAATATTTAAAATATAGTTTATAATTGAAATTGTGTCCAAAATTACGACGTTGTTCTCCTTCTGAGCAATTTCCTTTCTAGTATAGCAAAAAATGACGGTTTCTCGTAGAAAAGTCCAAAACCCGTAGCCAGCTCGTTGCTCGCTACGGGTTTTTGTTCACCATCCTTTCATACGGCGAAATGTATTCGCCTGTTTTCAGGTATTCAAGGGCTCGATCAAAGCGCTCATTATTGCGACGAATCATTCCAAGTTCATAAAGGAACTCTTTCTGGATGCGCTCGTCCGATTGCTTCGGATTCGCGAAAAAATATCTCAGCTTATCCATCCAGAATACTTTATAGCGAGCCATATGACTCTCAATGTATTCGTGGCTCGACTTCACCTGAAACGGCACATCCCTCAGGGACCCATCAGGGAACTCGATCATCGCAAAACCGTCAATACCCGTCAGGTCTTCTTGGTAGGTTGCACGGCGGACATCGACTAACCAGTCCGGACGCTCCCTTGAACAAAGCATCGCCTTCGCAATTTCGAAGAAACGCGCTTCGTTTATGTGACCCTGTATCGAAGGGTCATCAGATACAATTTTCGGTTGAAAATTCACTGCTCCCTCCTTCTATCGCCCTCCTTATGTGGCGATATATCAGTAAAACATGGCTAGAACTTTTCGTCAAGCCCGCTCTATAATCTGCCTCCCTGCTTTTTTAACGCCAAAAATCTGGCCTTACAAGGACGAGTTCTTCGTCTCGCTCGACATGATACAGTACCTCGGTGCCCTTGGCACTAATGACTTTCGGATGCACTCCCCAATCAAGCGAGACCAACATCGAGCTGGTCTTTTTTGGGAGACCAAAAAGTACTCGGTCCGTCAGGCGGAGCATCATGAGGATGCCGACAACTGGGTGCCACGAAAAAACTCCTCGCTGCCCAAAACGTACAGAAGGTATACCCGCCTCTCTTGCTACCTTTAATGCCTGCGTATACAGCGATGGGAAAAAGTGCGTATGTTCATGCGAATTAAGGCCATCTGGGAGTCTGCCAAATTGCTCTTGGAAACGCATCACCTGCCGTCGCCAGTCAGTAGCTACCAACCGAGGAGAAAGCCTACCTGCTAAAAGACGCTTCATAAAAAAAGCCCCTCTTACCCAAACTGTTCCGTGCATTACATGTTCTTGCTGCTCCCCAGGGAGCTCTAAGTGAACATCGAGCGCCACACCGCTCTCCTTAAGGCATGCAATTTCTTTATCGCTTATTTCTCCATCCACCATAACGGCTACTCGCGCTACCCTACCGCTCATGAGGGTCGCCAGAATACGCTTATTCGTTTCCTGATTGATCCCAAAGTCATCAAGGGTAATATTCCTCACTGCTCCTGGAACTGCGTCGTACCAACCACGCATATCCTGCCAACGGATAAGTATAAGATCGCGAAGCATGAGGAGTGAATCACGTAAAAGACGCAGGCTCGTACGTACTGGGTTCTGCAAAGCAATCGGGAGCTCCTGTATATCCAGCTTGTTCTTTTGGGCAATAAAGAGTATCTCGGCATCAAAACTAAAGCGCTGCCGCGTCATTAAAGAAAATACTACTCGAGCTGCTTCCCGTCGAAACATTTTGTAGCCACACTGTGTATCCTGGATATTCGACAGGCCGATAATATATCTTCTGAGGAGCGAAAATCCTCGTTCAAGAATCCGCCTATACCAAAGTACTGGAACGAGCTCTCGATGACCCTGCACAAAGCGTGAAGCAATAGCAATCGATACTTCTGGCTGATCTTCGAGTATCCTCAAAAACTTTGGGGTCTCGGTAATTGGGATAGCCAAGTCGGCATCCAAAAACAGAATGTATGTGCCCTGTGCTGCCAGAACACCCGTCTTCACAGCCTGGCCCTTACCGAGATTTTTTGCGTGCTGCAGAAGTACGAAAGGGTACTCTTTTTGGAGCTCCCCCAAAAGATTCTTGGTACCATCGGCACTCCCGTCATTTACCACGAGCACCTCGAAAGAAAATGCCTGTGCCCTAAGATACGAAAAAATCTCTTGCATGTTTTTTTGCAAGTAGGGCGCCTGGTTGTAACACGGTAAGACAACAGAAAGGTGCACTGGATCCATAACGGTATATTTTTCTAAATACCGATTCCCTTATACGAGCAACCCGCTGATTCTACAAGTTGCTTATTTATACTATTCCTTCCATCAATAACGACTGCGCCTTTTTTCATAAGCGCGAAATCTTTTTCTGTGAGCGCTGTAAATTCTTTCCACTCAGTCATAATAATAACTGCATCCGCCTTACGGAGCGCGGCCTGAGCCGAACGAACGTATGTTACCACTGCTCCATGTGCTGCGTGTGCAAATTCTTTGTTTGCTACTGGGTCATAGGCCACTACCGTAGCACCCGCTGCCAAAAGATCCCGAACAACGTAGAGTGCCGGAGCCTCACGTACATCGTCGGTATCTGGCTTAAACGAGAGTCCGAGGATAGCTATTCTTTTTCCCGAAAGCCCTGTTTTAAGCTGCTTTTTAAGGAGTTGTACCGGGTACACTTTTTGAGTATCATTAAAACTATCCACCGACTGCAAAATAGAGAGTTTCACTTTTTTCTCCTTAGCGCTCTCGATAAGTGCTGCTACATCCTTCGGGAAACACGATCCACCATAGCCTGCACCCGCAGCCAAAAAGCGCTTTCCTATACGGCTATCCATACCCATACCTTCGGCCACAGCTCGTACATCAGCGCCAGTTGCCTCGCAAAAATGGGCTATCTGATTAATAAACGAGATTTTGGTTGCCAAAAAAGCATTCGCTGCATACTTCGTAAGCTCGGCGCTCGGAATATCCATAGTAAGTAGCGGGTATCCTTTTTTCGTGAGCGGCGCATACACACGCTCCATGATAGCTTTTGCCTCTTCCGAAGCAACACCAACCACAATACGATCCGGCTCTAAAAAGTCTCGGATGGCCATTCCTTCTCGTAAAAATTCTGGATTCGAAACTACTTCGAAACAAGCCCCCTTTGGAGCGTGCTTTACAATATGAGCGCGCACCGCCTCGGCAGTGCCGACTGGTACGGTCGACTTATTTACAAAAACTTTATACTCCGTAAGGTTCCTTGCAAAGCTCTCAGCGGCAGCCAGTACAAAACGGAGATCTGCCCGGCGTGTCCTTGGATCCTCTGGAGTCCCCACGGCACTAAAAACAACTTCGCCATGCGCAATAGCTTCGTTCACGTCGCTCGTAAAAGAAAGCCTTCCTCGCGTCACATTCTTTGTCACGAGTTGTTCTAGGCCATCCTCATAAATTGGCATGACTCCCTTTTTGAGTTTCGCAATTTTCTTTGTATCAATATCCGCGCAAATAACGGTGTGTCCAAGTTCTGCCATCGCTGCGCCTGTCACCAGGCCAACGTACCCAGTACCTAAAAATGTAAGCTGCATATATTATGACTTGTAAATAGTACGAATCGAGTAGTTCATTCTGCCCTTGTTATGGTAGTACTCACGCATGAGCATATCTGCCAAGATACCCGTAATAAAAAGCTGAATACCCGCGAGGAGCATAAAGATACCTACCATTGGCCACAGACGATCACCGATAGCCTGACCAAGATATAATTTCTGTATAAGCATCCAAAATAAAATCATAGCCCCCACGAAAAAGAGGAGCATACCGACACCACCGAACAGATGGACGGGCCGCATCGAATACTTACGCCAAAACCACAGGGCTACCATATCGACAATACCTTTCAGTCCACGCTTCCAGTTATACTTCGTCACTCCATGAATACGCGGGTGGTGACTCACCTTGACCTCCGAAACACGGAACCCGTCCATCATGAGTACCGCCGGGATAAAACGGTGCATCTCACCAAAAAGATCGATACCCTCAAAGCATTCTCGACGATACGCCTTTAGGCTACAGCCAGAGTCATGAATATTATCCTGAATCAAAATACCTCGCACAAGGTTCGCCATGCGCGAAGAGAGCTTCTTCATAAACGGATCCTTACGCTTATGACGCCATCCACTAACTACATCATAGCCCTCGTCTATCTTTGCCAATAGCAGCGGGATATCTGCTGGGTCATTCTGCAAATCACCATCAAGAGTAACGATAACATCGCCCTGTGCTGCCTTAAAGCCAGCATCAAAGGCGGCTGTCTGGCCAAAGTTCTTGCGGAACTCAATAAGTGTCAGTGGCGTCAGTCCGGTAGCATTCTTTACGGTAGCATCTTTCGATCCATCATCTACGAAGATAACCTCGTATGGCTTCGCTAGTTTTTCGAGCGCCTCAACGATCCGCTGATGCAAAAGCACAACATTCCCTTCCTCGTTATACAAAGGTACTACTACGGACAAAAATGGTTTCTGTTCTGACATAAAATAATTCATACAATGCACTCGAATAAATGACTCCTTCTCTCGTACAACTCTCAGAAAGGAAGAAAAGGAGCGCCCCCTCATTTCTACCCTGTTTACTTATAACACTTCTAGTATGCCAGATTTTGGCTTTTCTGGAAAGATTTCTCATGCTACACTACGAACAGAAAGACCCTTAATGTCAAGCTCTATGCGTATTCTCGTTACTGGTGGCGCCGGATTTATTGGTTCCCATATTGTAGCTGCTCTTTGCCGAAAAGGGCACCAGGTAACCGTTCTTGATAATCTCTCGAGCGGCAACCCAACGAATCTTGTCCCTGAGGCCACCCTGGTAACCGGTGATATTACCGACCAGACACTGGTGCAACACCTTTTTCAAAACAATGCCTTTGAGGCCGTGTTTCACCTCGCTGCCCAGATAGACGTACGTGCCTCAGTGTCAAATCCTCAAAAAGACGCCGAAACAAACATTATGGCTAGCCTCAACCTTATTCAAAACGCTGCCGCCAACGGTGTACAGAGGTTTATTTTTTCCTCTACCGGAGGCGCTATCTACGGCGACACCGACGCGCGACCAACCATTGAGTCTCACTCAGAGAACCCCCTCTCTCCCTATGGCATCGGTAAACTTGCTATCGACAAGTACCTTGCCTTTTACGCTGCTCAGTACCCCATGCAAACCGTTTCGCTTCGGTACGCTAACGTGTATGGTCCAAGGCAGAATCCACATGGTGAAGCCGGTGTCGTCGCTATCTTTTTGAATAAAATGTTGGCTGGCGAGAATCCACATATCAATGGCGATGGGAATCAGACCCGCGATTACGTGTTCGTTGAAGACGTAGCCCTTGCTAATCTTGCCGCCCTCGAAACAAAGCATGCTGCCGGCGTATATAACATTGGCACCGGACGCGAAACTAGCGTTAACGAACTCTTCACACTTCTGAATAATCACTTTGCCAACGCCTTTATAGAAAATCATGCTCCTGGGAAGCCCGGAGAACAACTTACAAGTGCACTGAGTTCAGGACGTGCAGCAGAAGAACTCGACTGGAACCCAAAAATAACCCTTGAGGAAGGCCTCCAAAAAACCCTTGCCTGGTTCCGTGACCAACATGCCGCATAACAGCCACCACCACAAAGTCTCTCAAAAACCCACGGGTACATCCGTGGGTTTTTCTTTCTCAATTTGTCGTTTTTTATGTCGTACCTTATTTTTCTGTCAACAGAAGCTTGTCGATCAACATATAGAGAAACGACAGTAGTAGCGCGCCCCAGAAGGCAGCTCCAAATGTCGCTACCTCGAAGTTCTCGAGAATGCTCCCCAGAAACCAAAAGATCAGGGCATTTATTACAAAAATAAACAGTCCTAGGGTAACGATATTAATAGGAAGCGTCAGGAGCACCAAAATAGGACGCACCAGAAGCATACAAATACCCCACAAAATAGCTACTAACACCGCGGTCCAAAAGCCTGCAATACTTACACCAGAAACCAGGTTTGCTACCAAGAGAATGGCTCCGGCAGACAAAATGAGTCGTGCAATCTGTGTCATATTATTTTTATTACTGCTTATTTTTACTTATCTATGAAGCATTATTATTTTTTCGGCGACGCACCAGCGTAAGAGCAGTACGTAAACAGATTTCGATATCCAATAAAAGCGACCAGTTCTCTATGTAGTATACATCGTAACGGTACTCATCCTCAAAGGCAAGATCACTACGACCAGATACCTGCGCCATACCCGTAATACCTGGCTTAATGGTAAGTAAACGACGATGGTATTCCTGATACTGCTCTACCTCACGCTTTTGGTGCGGACGCGGGCCCACAAGGCTCATATCTCCCTTGAGGACATTCCAAAACTGTGGTAATTCGTCGAGTGAAAACTTTTCAATAATGCGACCAATCTTCATACGGCGCGGATCATCTTTAATTTTATACAAGATGCCACCCTCACGCACGTTACGTTCGGCAATAAGTTTTTGCTCGTAGGCCACTGCTTCCTCAAAATCCGGGTTATCCTTCGTAATGCAATACTTCCAGAGCATGTAACGGAACTTGTAGACAAAGAATTCCTTTCCGTCCTCACCGATACGGTGATTCTTATACACGATCGGGCCACGAGGGTCCTCTATCTTGATCAGCAGCGCAATGATAGCCACAAAAGGCAGAAAGAGGATACTCAGAATAGTCCCCGCCACTATATC
>CAZCQJ010000022.1:0-3037 GCA_964500865.1 uncultured Bdellovibrionales bacterium
GGAAGACGATTGGTTTTTGAGTAAAGGAAACCGCATTACCGAAGATCGTAAGAATCAGGGGCTTTCGATCGACAAAGAACCAATGGAATATGGTAAGGATATTATCCGTGCCAACGTTGATTTCTTTACCTCTGGTCCAGTACTGGCCATGGTGATCGAAGGAAACGCCGCCGTTGCTATCGTGAAGAAACTCGTTGGTGGAACCGAACCAACTACTTCAGATGTGGGAACCATCCGCGGTGACCTCACCGTAGACAGCTATGCTCTGTCGAGCATCGACAACCGAGCAGTACGTAACCTCATTCACTGTTCAGACAGCCCAGAGGAGGCCCTCCGCGAAACTGCTATCTGGTTTAACGAAAACGAAATCATCGACTATCGCCAGGTACAAGAAGCAATTCTGTACGATGTAAACCTCGACGGCATTCTTGAATAGAGTTTTTCTTTTTGGTACATTTCTTCGTTTGTAACGAATCAAAAAACTCCGTGAAAAGCGGAGTTTTTTTATTGACGGAAAACTCAGAAAATGTTACTATCGAATATCACAGCAAAAGGAGGAGTGCGTGATGGAAAAGGAACAAGTTCTTTTTGTAGTAGGCGAGTACCGCAAGTTTTTTGCGGCCCTAGGCGTGACTGTCTCTGACGGGGAGCGCCTACGAGTCTTGAATAAAGAGCTCGATGATATAGCTTTGACAGAAAGCGGGGAGGATATTAAGCACCGCCTTAAGAGTTGGCGAGCTGTCTATGCTTTGGCTGAGGTTATTCCTATGGATTACCCGCATGACCAGTTATTGGCCGTGTGGGATCGAGAGGAAAAAATCCAGGCACACTGTCTGGGGATGATCCCGCAGATGGAGCAATTTCTTACCGCCGAACGTTGGGGGAAATTACTCCGTTGGTATGGATTTATCTACGGTGCCACGGCGACGTTTATCCCCAGGCAGCAGGGACTTATGGAAAGCCTGCAGTTGCCGATGCTTGCGCTCGGGCGAATCATCAACGCAGCAGAAACAGGTGATTTGTTAGTCTCCTGTAAACTGCTCGGCCTGGTGCAGGGCGTGTTGTGGGGTAGGGGCTTGTATTGCCTAGATACGCTCAAGGACCATAATCGCCCACAAGGTACCGGCTGAAGATTACCGACAACCTTAATTCTCCTGGTCACCGCGCTGACCAGGGGAGTTTTTTATTTCAAGAATGCGGTAAAAAAAGAAAGAGTCACGGTTGCGCGTTGGCAAGTCCGTGACTCGTAAGGTTGGCGGCGGAATAGTGTGCCTACCGGTAAGACTGCTTGGTGCAGTTGTTACAGAGGATAATTCCTTTACGATCTTTCGTGTAGTCACTCCTTCCGCATCTAGCACACCGCCATTGCGGTATGGAGTTTTTTATCGCGGTGTGGATAAGTATCCAGCCGAGAATGAATCCAGCACCCCAGTAGATTCGAAGCTCTGCCTGTGAAATACTCACCACAAACGAGTCGAGTCGAATTAGGATTATCGGTGTTGCGACTGCAGTCATGACCGCGGTTAGCAGGAAGGATCCTCCAAAGGTCTTCCAAAAATTTATACGCTCCATGGGTTCCTCCATGAATTTCCTTATATTATCACTGGCCTAAGGAAGGAGCCAGATTTGTCAGGGTGTTACCATGACAATAAGGTAGTATAAGTACAAGTAAGGTAAGCGTCAAGAGCGGAGAAAGAAGATGATAAAAAAAGAGCCGCCCTGCACACAATGGTACAGGGCGGAAATAAGGAAATGGGAGCCCGAGATTATTACTTGAGGGCTCTTACGAGAGCATCGAGTTCCACAAGGGTGCTTTGGAGTTGCTTGGTGGACGCGCTTTCTTTCATTGATGCTACGCGAGCCAAAAGTTTACGAGCCAGATTTTCGCAGTACTCAAGCACAGCTCCCTTGTCTCGTTGTGCGTAACTCGAGACTCTCCAGACGCCGTCAGCAGAGTTCCGTAAACAGAGCGAACCCGGGTACTGAAACCGAGGTCCTCCGTACCAGAGATACATTTGATTGCCATCGTGGTCGCTCGCAAGAGTAGTTATCTCTAGGTATTTATTCCTATAAGAAAGTTCATTACTGGGACAGATCCGTATTTCCTCCATGACCTTGGGCGACTTCTGCCACAGAGCCAGGGTAATGTCTGCAAGGTACACCACAATTTTTTCCAGCTTTTTTTCGAAAGCGGTATTGGTATCACGGAGCCGATTGGCTAGCTTGATAGCCTCTGGATCCAGGTCTACGCTACCCAGAATCCGATTAGCTGCATCCAGGTGCTCCGCTGCAGCCCGCATTTGGGTTATCAGGGTATTCATGGGGAATCTCCTCTTCTTGAATCTGAATTGTTAAACAGCAATAACCAAATGTAACAGGCGAGAGTCTTTTTGTCAATGAAAAAACCGCTGCACGGATTTATAGCACAGCGGTTTTTTATAAAGCAGCGGAGGGGCGATTATGCAGCCTTCATGGCGCGCTTCAGGGTTTTGATGGCCTTAGTAGACAGACGAACCTTTACGCCGTTGATGCGCTTGGTTTGCAGGTTTACCTTAAAAGTACGACGGGTAGCGTTCAAGGCATGGCTTCGTTTGTTGCCAGTTTGGGTCCCACGGCCGGTAAGTTCACAGACTCGACTCATATCCTTAGTTGAAGTGTTTAGGATTCCAGGGTATCATAAAGATATATTTTTGACAAGTATTTGCATATTCTTCTTATGACTCCAGAAATCGTCCTGATTGCTTTCTATATCGGACTCCTTATTTACTCGGTGATTATCCATGAGGTGAGCCACGGCGTTATGGCTCTGTGGCTGGGAGATTTAACCGCTAAATATGCGGGGCGTTTGACCCTAAACCCGGCCAAGCACATCGACCCATTTGGTTCGATTGTACTACCAACCCTTTTGGCGGTCACCACTGGCTTTGCCTTTGGTTGGGCCAAACCAGTACCGTATAACCCGTACAATTTGCGGAACCAAAAGTGGGGGCCAGTATTTGTGGCGCTGGCGGGGCCATTCTCTAACTTTCTGCTGGCC
>CAZCQJ010000022.1:3047-10361 GCA_964500865.1 uncultured Bdellovibrionales bacterium
TTATTGGCGCGTTGGTGCCGCTTTCTTCGGTAGCCAAGCAGTCGATTCTGCACGCCTTTTTAGGAGTGATTAAAGGCGGGGGATTTTTGGCGGGTATGGAGAACTTTGCCCAGGCTATTGCTGGTTCGGGGAGCAGCATTATTTTTGGGCTCATGCTGATTGTTATTTTTTGGAATGTGGTGCTGGGCTGTTTTAACCTGGTGCCGTTGCCGCCGCTGGACGGCTCGAAACTTCTGTACGCTCTATTCCCTATCCCAGAGCGAACCCGCTTCTTCCTCGACCAGTATGGCATTTTCTTTTTGTTCATCATCATTTTCTTCTTCTCGTATCCCATCAGCGTCTTTATTAGCGCTACACTCTCGTTTTTTCTGAACATCGCGGTGTAACGAAGAGTCTTGACAGAAGTCGTCTTTTCTGCTAACGTACAGGGGCTCTTGGAATCCCAAGGGTATTTGTTAATTTTTACAAGAAGGGGACAGTCATGTCCAAAGTTGATTCTAATACCGCCGAAGCCGCTGAAAAGATGTCGTTTCTGGCAATGATCCAGAACGCCATTAACGGCGTGACCGACGAAGACATCGCCGAGCACTGGCCCACTGACCCGGTGGCCGAAGGCGAAACGGTGCTGGGCGCCGCCTCGCGCGAATTGCAGTCGCTCAACACAGTGCGCTTCCGGATGGTGGATTTTGTCAACAGCTTGATCGGCGAGCTGCGTTCCATGGCCGAAGACGAAGATGTCACCATGGGGCAGCTTAAACGGCAGCAACAAGTCATACAGACCGCCGGAGCCGACCATAGCAAGTGGGATGAGCTCTTCTGGCAGATGCTGCGGCTCGAATTTGGTCTTGGTCACACGGGCTTTGGTCTCAGGGCCGATGGCCAGGTGGTGCGGCTGCCGTCAAATGAGCCGTCGTTCAGTCAATTCGTTGATGCGGCGCTGAATGAATTCTTCGGCCGCAATAATGTGGGCGAAAGTGGCGAATAATCGCCACTGATTGGCCCAAGGCTTAATAACGGCTGCCTTGGGTCTTCTTTTTTGGTCAACTCTGGAAATTTTCTGGAGAGTTTCTATAGACTTCTTGACTTTTTTGGCTTCATTCCGTAGTATAGGGTGTATAGAAGGACTGGTAGTGCAGTCGCTTCTTTCTGGACCGTGTCTGGCCGGATTTTTGTTGTTTTCCTCTCGTAAGGAAAACGCAGGTATAAAATACTTTAAGCATTACATTAGAATGTCTACTATTAATCAGCTCGTAAAGAGGCCACGGTCAAAAGCTAAGCGCAAAACCAAGTCGCCAGCCATGACCTACTCGAGCAACACGATTCATAACCGTGATACCTTTCACAAAAGCCCATTTAAACGTGGGGTATGTATTAAGGTTTCTACAACAACCCCAAAGAAGCCGAACTCAGCACTTCGTAAGATTGCTCGTGTTCGTCTTTCAAACAAAATGGAAGTAACCGCCTACATCCCAGGAGAAGGGCACAACTTGCAGGAACACTCGATCGTTATGATCCGTGGTGGACGCGTGAAGGACCTTCCAGGTGTGCGTTACCACATTGTACGTGGAGTTCTCGACGCGGCAGGAGTCGACCGTCGTCAGAGTCGCAGTAAGTACGGCGCCAAGCGTCCTAAGAAAACCGAATAACGCCTAAACCTATGCCACGACGAAAAAAGAATTTTAAGCGAGAATGGAAAGGTGACCCAGTATACGACAACCCTTTGGTAGGGCACTTTGTAGGAATGATCATGTGGGACGGAAAGAAGAGTGTTGCTGAGCGTATCATTTACGATGCCTTCGATATCATCCACGACCGTACCAAAAAAGCTGGTCTCAACACCTTCGAACAGGCTATCAAGAATGTTGCTCCTTTGCTGCAGCTCAAGAGCCGCCGCGTCGGTGGAGCAAACTACCAGGTGCCAGTACCCGTATCAGCCGAACGTCGTCAGGTGCTCGCTATGCGCTGGCTCCGTGACGCTTGCCGTAACAAGAAAGGAAAGCGTATGGCCGAAAAGCTGGCAGACGAACTCCTCGATGCTTCGAACAAAACAGGAGCTGCTATGAAGAAGCGTGAAGAAACTCACCGTATGGCCGAAGCCAACAAGGCCTTTGCTCACTTCGCATAAGACTATGGGACACCGGTTTTCAGAAGGGGAACTCGGTGCCCTTTTGTTAGAGGCAGAGGCGCAGGTCCCAGTGGGGACCACCTGGCGCCACTACCGAGACAACAAGGGTGAGCGACCCTACACCGTAGTAGGGCACGCCGTACTCGAGTGTGACGAAAGTATTCAGGTACTCTACCGATCCGAAAAAATGATTACTTTTAGCCGCCCCTTAGCCGAGTTCACCGAAGCGCTGCGCGGAGGGACACAAAAACGCTTTCAAAAAATTTAGTAAAATAAGTATTTGTTATGAACAGAAAAACACCCATTGAGCGCTACCGTAACATTGGTATCATTGCTCACATCGACGCCGGAAAAACCACCACGACTGAACGCGTCTTGTTTTACACTGGAGTGAGCCACAAAATTGGTGAAGTGCACGAAGGAGAAGCAACCATGGACTGGATGGAGCAGGAGCGTGAACGTGGTATTACTATTACGTCGGCCGCGACTACCTGTTTCTGGAAGGATCACCACATTAACATTATCGATACCCCTGGACACGTAGACTTTACCGTAGAGGTAGAGCGCTCACTCCGCGTACTCGATGGTGGTGTTGTGGTTTTCGACGGAAAAGAAGGTGTAGAGCCACAGAGTGAAACCGTGTGGCGTCAGGCAGACAAGTACAACGTGCCACGTATTTGTTTCATTAACAAAATCGACAAAGAAGGAGCTGACTTCATTAAGGCTCTGGAATCTATCTGGAACCGTTTGACTCCAAACGCCGTTGCCTTCCAACTTCCGATGGGAGAGCGTAACGAATTCTACGGTGTGATCGACCTCATGAAAATGAAGGCATACACATTTGACGGACCAATGGGAGAAATCGTTGTTGAAGGAGAAATCCCAGCTGAGTACCTTGACCAGGCCACTAAGTACCGCGAGACCATGGTAGAAAAGATCGTCGAGACCGACGAAGCTTTGATGGAAAAGTTCTTTGGTGGTGAAGAAATCAGCATTGCAGAATTAAAGGCTGCTGTACGTAACGCCGTAGTAGACGTGCGTTTGATCCCCGTCTTTACCGGAACCGCACTTCGTAACAAGGGTGTACAGCTGGTCCTCGACGCTGTGATCGACTACCTTCCAAGTCCGCTCGATATCCCTGCTATCCAGGGTGTGGATATGAAGACAGGTGCTGCTATCGAAAAGCATGCAGATGATACCGAAAAGTTCTCGGCCCTGGCTTTTAAAGTGGCTACCGACCCATTCGTAGGACAGCTGACATTCTTTCGTGTGTACTCGGGTGTAGTGAAAGCCGGAAGCTATGTGCTGAACGCTACTAAGGATGAGAAAGAGCGTATCGGACGTATTATCCGTATGCACTCAAACAACCGTGAAGAAATCGAAGAGCTGGGTGCTGGTGATATTGGTGCTTTGGTAGGTATGAAATTTACCACCACCGGAGACACGCTGTGTGATCTGGATACTCCAGTTATCTTGGAATCGATGACTTTCCCAGAGCCAGTGATCGACATTGCTATTGAACCAAAGACCAAGAGCGATCAGGAAAAAATGGCCATCGCCCTCAAGAAATTGATGGAAGAAGATCCAACTTTCCGCGTACGTAGTGACGAGGAAACAGGTCAGACCATTTTGTCTGGTATGGGTGAACTTCACCTCGACATCATCGTCGACCGTATGAAGCGTGAGTTTAAGGTAGAAGTAAACGTTGGTCGCCCGCAGGTGGCCTACCGTGAAACTATTAAAGCTACTGCCGAAGCCGAAGGGAAGTACGTGCGTCAGTCGGGTGGTAAAGGACAGTACGGTCACTGTTGGCTCCGCGTCGAAAACCGCGAACCAGGAGAGGGCTACGAATTCAAAGACGAAATCAAGGGTGGTGTTGTTCCTCAGGAATTCATCAAGCCAATCGACAAGGGAGTTCAGGAAGCTATGGAGACCGGTGTGCTCGCTGGTTACCCAATGGTAGACATCAAAGTAACCGTCTACGATGGAAGCTACCACGATGTCGACTCATCAGAATCAGCCTTCCGTATCGCTGGTTCACTCGCCTTTAAGGAAGCCTGTAAGAAGGCTAAGCCAATCATCCTCGAGCCAATCATGAAGGTGGTAGTTATTACCCCAGAAGAATTCATGGGAGACGTCGTTGGAGACATTTCTTCGAAGCGTGGAGTGATTAGCGAAATGAACACCCGCGGAACCGGAAGTTCAGCCGTGAAGGAAATCAGTTCAGAAGTGCCACTCTCGAGCATGTTCGGATACATCAACAACCTGCGCTCGATGAGCCAGGGACGTGCCAGCTACTCGATGGAGTTTGGTCACTATGCAGAAGTACCAAGTAACGTTGCTCAAGAAATTATCGGAGAGCGCGCCAAAGCGTAAATCTATCAAAAAAAACCGCTCGCAGGAGACTTACTCCTCGGGCGGTTTTTTTGTTACTTTTGTAAATCTTCAAAAATGCTATTCGGGTCTGTGTTAAATATATCTACCCATTTATCCTGTCGGTGTCGATCACTATATTTTTTTGCTAGCATATAGCCAATTTTGTAGCCCGTCCACTGGGGGAAATTTTTACTACCAAAAAAGATATCCGGGTAGAGAGAGAAGTCCTCACTCGAGTAGCTCGAGGAAATTTCGTTAAAGTAGGTATCTATTTCTTCGGGCTGAATTCCTTCTATCATCGGGGAGTGGCCGGTTCTATCGACTTCTTCTCTAAAGACCTCCGCAAGGCCTTCAAAAATAAATGCCTCCTTTAATTTATAGAAGGTAAAATTATTTTCAAAGTGAACGGAATGAGCGTATTCGTGAGTGATGGTTTGGCGGAGGCTTTTCTGCCATCCACGAGGAAAGTCAGTATGGATGTATATATGAAGCGTGTTCTTATAGGGCGTATAACCAGAGATGCCCACCATTTCTTTTGCAATAAAAGGAGAAAAAGAAGGGAATAGGTAAATGTGTGTTTCTTCTGAGGGAAGATTTTTTTGGGCGACTTGCAGGGCATTGGTGATGATGGAATGTATTTCTGGGAGATTCTGTAGGAACTGATTCTTTGCTGATTTTTGCCACAGAGTATTTTCTTCGCCCCCGAGTATATTCCAGGCGATGTTTTTTACGAGGTCACTTTTCTTCAGAAAGCCAGCGTAGGCATTTATCTTTAATTTTGGAACATACGCTGCAAACATTTTTGGGGACTCGCTCGTTGTTGTAAGAGGCTGAGAAATTTCAAAGCAGTCATAGCAGTAACCTATGGGTCGAGTTTCTGATTGTATGGATAGCGGTATCATAAATTCATCTTAGGATGACATACTGTAAGTGTATCACTGGCGCCAGTGCTTTCCAAGAAGCGTATGACAGGTGTAGCAGCGCCAAGCAACCTTGCTAAAGCCTTGACAAAATGAGTAAGGGGAGTATGCTGAAGAAAATTTAACGCCTATGCACAAACAACATGCTTTGGTTCGGGATATTCTTGCAAAAGCAGATATTCAGATAAACGGGACGCGTCCCTGGGATATTGTGGTGAAGAATGAGCGTTTTTACGATCGGCTAATTGCTGATGGATCTTTAGGGTTTGGTGAAAGCTATATGGATGGCGACTGGGAATGCGCTGCCATTGACGAGCTCATTGAGCGAATTTTTCAGGCAGACCTCTACCATAAGGCGCCGAAGAATATGAGTACACTGTGGTTTCTTTTGCTTGCCAAGCTGACCAATCGCCAGAACAAAAAGCGAGCGTTCCAGGTGGGTGAGGAACATTACGACCTAGGGAATGACGTGTACCGGGCGATGCTCGACCCACGTATGGTGTATACTTGTGCCTATTTCAAAGAAGCGTCTGACCTCGCTGTTGCCCAGGAACAAAAGCTCGACCTCATCTGTCGGAAGATTGGTCTAAAGGCAGGGGACCATGTGCTGGATATTGGCTGTGGTTGGGGGTCATTCGCCAAGTTCGCCGCCGAAAAATACGGTGCCACGGTAACTGGCGTGACGGTTTCTCAAGAGCAAATTGAACTTGGTAAAGAACTCTGCGCTGGGTTGCCTGTAAACTTCCTCCTTTCAGACTACCGCGATGTTACGGGAACCTATGACCACATTGTGTCTATCGGAATGTTCGAGCACGTAGGGGCAAAAAACTTCGAGACGTTTTTCGAGGTAGCTTCGCGTTGTTTAAAAGATGATGGACTCTTTTTGCTCCACACGATTGGGAACAAAAAACCAGCCTTTGCGACTGACCCTTGGATCGACAAGTATATTTTCCCAAATGGTATTATCCCGGCTCTGTCACAGATAAGTATTGCCGCTGAAAAGCAGTTTATTATCGAGGACGTGCACAATTTTTCGTACGATTACTACCGCACCCTTAAGGCCTGGCACCGTAACTTTATAGCTGCCTGGCCAGAGCTTTCGAGCAGCTATAGCAAGCGCTTTAAGCGGATGTGGGAATATTACCTGCTGGTTTGCGCGGGTGGTTTTAAGGCGCGCAAGCTGCAGCTTTTTCAGCTGGTGCTTTCTAAAAAGGGTGTTCCTCGGGGGTATACCTCGGTGCGCTAAAAGTGGTCCATTTGTTACTTGACACTATGCTCGTATAGGCGTAGAGTGGACTGTCAGACCAAGGGGCAGCGAGCCCCTGGCTGATGAAAGAAGGAGAGTGCTATGAAGATCATCTTTGGAGCATTGCTCCTGGTGTTTGTGTATTTGAGTTTTCGGTTCGAGTGGCACAAGTGGCGGGCCCGCACGGCCTTTCCGCGGCAAGCCCGTAGAGCCAATCTGTTCCTTTTATTTCAACTAGGCGCCTGGGCACTTGCGTGCCTCTGCGTCGTTGTTCTTGTAAGATAGAGGGAGGAAGTCATGGACATAGTATCTGCCCTAACGGAACTCGAGAGCATCTTTAAGATGTATCGGCCAGCGTTGGAGGAGCGCGTTAGTTTGTTAAACAGCCTTGTGCCAGAGGGAGAAGAGCGGGTATTTTCCTTGCAGGAAGTATCTGACAGCTACATATATGACCCTGATCACGTGGTATGTGTGGTTCAGGCGGTGGCAGTAACTTGTGTCGTTTGGCACCAGGTGACTGTCCGGAAGCATTTTTTGTGGTGGCGCTGGCAAAGGCAGACAAAAGTGCCGATTATTAAGATAAGCATGGGCTTCTCTGTGGAGATAAACAAGAGAGGTCGGTGGCATGGATCCATAACATGTCCACC
>CAZCQJ010000023.1:0-10256 GCA_964500865.1 uncultured Bdellovibrionales bacterium
AGAACTGTGCTTTCAAAAGGTTTCAATTCAAATCTCAAACACCCGATAGGGTGTTTTTTTTATCGCATCTTTCCTACTCTTGCCGCAAAAACCATGCCAAGAGCTAGGCAGGTGCAAGAACTGTGCTTTCAAAAGGTTTCAATTCAAATCTCAAACACCCGCTAGGGTGTTTTTTCTTTGTGGTATACTAGAGCTATGACTCGCGCTGTAAAACGATCCATGATCCTTTTGGTCTACCTGGTACTGCTGGTAGCTTTTTGTGCTTGGATTTTTTGGACATTCTTATATCAGGCACCAACCTGTACCGATGGCAAGCAGAATCAAACCGAGACGGGTGTTGACTGCGGTGGTACCTGTGGCGCATGTACGCAGGACTTCGCTCCTCATCCACTGGCAGTAGAAGAAGCTGTCACTATCCCGTATACTGACGCCTCGGTAGATGCTATCGCTACTTTGGTAAATAGTAACGAGAAAGCGGCTCTTAAAGCCGTGAGCTATACATTTATTCTCTTAGATCAAGCTGGTAATGAGCTCTCTCGTCAGTCGGGAAAAACAAGTCTCTTGCCAAAAGAAAGAAAAACAATTACAGCGCTTGGCTTTACTGTAAAACCAGCTTCTGTAGCGAAGGTGACACTTCTTGCCGAAGGAGAAGAGTGGGTTGCTTTTGATGACTATATTGACGCCCCGGCTATCTCGATTATAAACCAGCGATTTTCACTCCTTGCTAGTAGTGCCGGCTATGCTGAGGCTTTTGGATTAGTACGCAATAAGAGTCCTTATGATTTACGCAGAGCGACTATTAACGTGATCCTACGAGACAGCACCGGGAAGCCGCTTGCGGTAAATAGAACCACCATGAATACACTGAGCGTAAATGAGGAGCGCGATTTTCGTTTGGTGTGGCCGCGTGCTTTTTCGGGGACTGTTGCTCGGGCAGACATGTCGTTAGATATCGATATGTTTAGTGCTGACGCCTTTACGAAGCAGTATTTCCCTGAGGGTCGCTATCAGTCGCTTCAGCCAGGGGAATAAGGAAGTATGAAACGTTTTTTTCAGTCGATAGATGTGGTTCTCTTGGCCTCGGTGGCGCTCCTTTTGCTCATGAGCCTCGCCTTACTTTATGGGATGGCCACAGAAGGTTTTTGGGGGAGTTTAGGAATGAAACAAGGAATTTATATTCTTTTGGGTGGTATCTTGGCTATTACGCTGACATTCTTCGATTATCGCGTGCTGAGTCGCTACAGCACGGTAATTTATTTTGTGACCCTAGGTGTTTTGGTGGCAACACTGATTTTCGGGCAGAATATTCGAGGGACGGCTGGCTGGATTTCATTCGGATTTTTTCAGCTCCAGCCAGTTGAAATTGCCAAGATTAGTCTAACGATTTTTTTGGCGAGTTTTATTGCCGAGAAAAAGACCGATTTTGATGTATGGACCCGCGTAGTTGCATCGGCTGTCCTCGGGGGAATTATGATTCTTTTGGTGCTCAAGCAGCCAGACCTCGGTTCGAGTTTAGTACTCCTTTCTATTTGGGGAGCGCTTATTCTGGCGTCAGGGTTACGATTAAGACACATGGCAACGCTTGCCATGATTGGAGTAACGCTGGTAATGGTGGCTTGGTTTTTGCTCGCACCATACCAAAAAGATCGTATTTATAACTTCTTCTCGCCAGAGCGTGACCCACTTGGCACAGGGTACAATGTGCTTCAGGCTCTGGTAGCGGTGGGGAGTGGGAGTGTTACGGGCAAGGGCTTAGGGGCTGGCTCGCAGGCACAACTGAACTTTCTGCCAGAAAAGCATACAGACTTTATCTTTGCGGTCGCTTCGGAAGAACTCGGCGCAGTAGGGGCACTGGCAATTATGACGCTCTACGGCATTATTCTCTATCGTATTTTTCGGATTGGCTCTGATTCCTCGGATAACTTCGGGCACCTTGTGGCACTCGGCATATTCATGATGTTCCTTGTGCAGATTACGATTAATCTCGGAATGAATATGGGACTCTTGCCGGTTACGGGCTTGACCGCTCCGCTCCTCTCGTATGGAGGAAGTTCGCTCCTGTCTTTTTTCTTGGCGTTGGGGATCCTGGGAAGCATTTATCGTCAACGAAGACCGAAAAATATCCAGAGCCTTTCTCTAGAGAAAAGCTTCATCTAAAGCAAAAAACTGGTAAAAACAACCAAAAAGCTATTGACGAAACGGCGGGTGTTTGGTAGAGTAAAAAGGTAATTATCCAGCAAATTCTTGATTCCTATGCGTCTTCTTCTTGTTACTCAGGCCATTCTTGGTCTCCTGTTAATCGTCAGTATCCTGATGCAGAACAGAGGCTCTGGTCTCGGAGCCGCTTTCGGAAGTGATCTTGGCGGGTACCATACAAAGCGTGGTTTTGAGAAGTTTCTCTTCCGGGCTAGTATCATACTCGGAACCGTGTTTGTTGTTGTGGCCTTGGCAAGTGTATATTTCTCGGCCCGTTAGAAGTAAGAGAAATACCAGATAGAGGAGGGACCTAATTTGTAATATACGCGTATCAGAGTTTCTTTTTTTCAGAAGCCGTGGCTCCATATTTTCCAGAGTTTACCACTTCGGAGCCGAATTATAGCTACCACCGCTGCTGTTGTTGGCACCGCTTTCTTTTGTGTTTGGGCTGTTCTTTTGTATCTTCATTTTACGCATTTGGTTCCCCAGCATGGTGGGAACTACACCGAAGGGGTGATGGCTCAACCGCGTTACATTAATCCGCTTCTCGCCCAAACAAGTCAGGCTGATGCCGACTTGGTGGCAGTTATTTATGATGGGCTTTTTGCTCGTGATAACCACGGTGCCGTAGTACCGCGTATGGCCGAAAGTTATGAGGTGGCGGATGGAGGAAAAATCTACACGGTGCATCTTCGAAAAGATATTACCTGGCATGACGGCGAACCCTTTACTGCTGCCGATGTAGTGTATACGATTCAAACCCTACAAGACCCAACCTTTAAGAGTCCTCTGCGTCAGAGCTGGCTTGGAGTAGAGGTTACTGCGCCAGATGAGTTTACTGTTGTCTTTACGCTGAAGAAAGAATACTTTGCGTTTTTGGAAAATCTCACCTTGGGTATTTTGCCAAAACATATTTGGCAGGGGGTTACGTCAGATAAGTTTCTTTTGACCGAGTATAACCTTGCCCCTATCGGGACAGGAGCTTACCGTTTTAAGGCATCTGAAAAAGATGGGAACGGGAGTATCTTGTCGATTGACCTCGAAGCCTACAGTAAGTATTTTCTCGGGGAGGCCTACATTAAGAAGCTCGCTTTCTATTTTTACGATTCGAAGGAAGCTCTTATGGATGCGTATAACAAAAAGCAGATCGATGGCATCTTTAATATTCAGCCAAACGAAGTTGAAAAAATTGCTGCCACCGGGAGTACCTCGGTGGGTGAGCTCGACTTCCCACGTACATTCAGTGTGTTTTGGAATATTACCAAGAGCGCACCGCTTGCAGACGCAAAAGTCCGCCAAGCAATTGCTCTTGCTGTAGACCGAGAAGCTTTAGTCCAGAAAGTGCTTGGTGGCAAGGGGACGCCAGCGTATGGTCCGCTTCTTCCCTTTATGCGAGGATACAAAGCCGCAGGGAATTCCGGAAGCGACGTAGTAGCTGCCAACAAGATTTTGGATGATGCTGGCTGGAAACAGGAAGGCGGTGTGCGTATGAAAAATGGTGAAAAACTTACCTTTACGATGGTGGTACCAGATTGGAGCGAACTTTTGGCAACAGCCGAGGTCGTTAAACAACAACTGGCTGCCGTAGGAATTGAAGTCGTAATTGACCAAAAGCCAGCTGCTGATATTCAGCAGAATATCCTCAAGAATCGTGAATACCAGGCGCTCTTGTTTGGTCAGGCAGCCTACCTTCAGAGTGACCCGTACTCTTTCTGGCATTCCAGTCAGAAAAGCGATACCGGACTCAACTTCTCACTCTTCGAAAACAAAGAGGCAGACGAAACGCTCGATGCTCTGCGCACTACACTTGATGCTAGCCGTCAGGATGAGCTCTATAAAAAGTTCCAGGAGATTTTCCAGAAAGAAAATCCAGCCCTAATGCTGTACTCACCAAAATACCTGTACGTACAGAATACCGATATCAGAGGGTTTGATACAAACCGTATTAATACACCAACGGGGCGTCTGAGTAACATTAAAAATTGGTATATCTATACTGATCGGGCCTGGGGAGAGGCCGCTGAATAAGACGGAGTATTTCAAAAATTTAAAGACAAAAAGAACACAAGTATGTCGCATATCCTTACTACCGCAGAGCCATTTCGTCAGGGTATCCTCGGGAGCCTCGATCAATTTAGTGAAGGTTTTGCTATTGCTCGGGATATCCGGGTACCCGGAGAATTTCATACCCTGGTGGTTTCTGGTATGGGTGGCTCTGCATTGCCAGCCAGCCTGATTCGTCCGTACTTAACAGATGTTGCTGAGCGTTTTAATACGCCAGTCGTGCCAGTGATCGAGAACCGTACCTATGCTTTGCCGCTGGGCACTGCTACAGAAGGGCACCTCCACTTACTCTGCTCATATTCAGGGAATACCGAAGAAACTCTGAGTTGTTTTGAAGAAGCCGTTGCCAAACAGCTTCCATGTATCGGTGTTTCTGCGGGCGGTAAGCTCGAGGCACTTTGTGCCGAGAAAGGCATTCCGCATATTAAGCTTCCTATTCCTTCGCCAACATTTCAGCCGCGCATGGGCACAGGGTATTTTATCGGGAGCTTTTTAGAAGTTCTGATGAATCATGGTCTGCTGCCAGATATCCACGAAGAAGTGCTGGCAGGAGCCGCTGCTGTAAAAGCACGTCTACCAGAGCTTGAGGAACAGGGAAAGGTCATGGCTGCCCGAGTGGCTGGTAAAACGCCGGTAGTGTACAGTTCGTACCAGTATGAACCAGTGGCTCACGTGTGGAAGATTAAGATTAACGAAAACGCCAAAACCCCAGCTTTTTGGAACTTCTTGCCAGAGATGAACCACAACGAAATGGTGGGGTACACGTTGCCACAGGGAGCATTCCATGTCATACTACTTCGTGATACGCATGATGACGTCCGCAACCAGAAGCGCTACGAGGTCCTACTGCCATTATTGGCAGAAAAGGGGGTAACAGGGGAAATACTTGACATTACGGGCGAAAGCGTGTATACTCGTATATTCAGTGCCCTGGCGACCGGGGACTTTATGGCCTATCATTTGGCGCTCCTTTACGAACAAGAGCCAGAGCCCGTTGCGATGGTAGAAGCCTTCAAAAAACTGTTATAATCAAACGCCCTTACAATTGGTAGGGGTAAATGCCTTGGTGGTGGAATTCCTGCTTGCCGGCAGGCAGGGGTAGATGACTAGGGCATAACAAAGGGGAATGTGGTGGAATTGGTAGACACACTAGCTTCAGGTGCTAGCGATAGTAATATCATGGGAGTTCGAGTCTCCCCATTCCCACAGTGAGTAGTAAAAATAGAATAGCCTTAACAGGTGCTAGCGATAGCAATATCATGGGAGTTCGAGTCTCCCCTAAGGCACAATGAAAATAAAGATCGGGGAATCCCTCGCTTTTTACTCTTTTGATAAGGACGCTCTGTAGCGTTGCTTCAGGAGACATCTTTTCAGTTTTAATTTCCGCTTGTTTTTGTAATGTGCAAAACAGGCCTAGTAAGTATGTATATGGATTCACAAGAATCACAGGGCGCCAAGAGGCGTCCAAAGCCGGCTCCACGAGGGCCAATTTTAAAGAAGCCCCTTAATGCTACTCAGCCGATGGGTGTTGTAGGTGCTTTTGAGGGAATTGTTGCCAAGCAGCAGTCAACCCGCATTGAGAAGCCTAAGCGACCGCTTACAAAGTCGTTTCGTCGACCAAATAAATCAGCTGGTCAGGCGGCAAGTCAGCCAGTACCTGTTAATGGCTCGGTGGTAACCAAGCCAGCTGCCAAGGCGCATGTTCGCCCAGCGGGTGGCGCTCAGCAACGCAGCGGTACCCCTCGGAGCGCTGCTAAAAAAGCCGTGCCAGGCGAAGCTCGCCCAGCAGGGCAGTCTACGGGTAGACAGGGAGGTAAGAAGCCACGTCGTCAGAATAACCGCCGTGGTGGTGGACGCTTCCAACAGGAACCAACCGCTGCTCACCTTATCCCAAAAAAGGTTCTGAAAGCGGTCCCACCGATTCCAGAAAAAACCCTGCGTATCATTCCACTTGGTGGCCAGGAAGAGGTCGGCCGTAACATGACTGTTTTCGAATACGGTAACGACATCGTTATTATCGACATGGGAGTGCAGTTCCCAGAAGACGACATGCCAGGTATCGACTACATCGTACCAAACGTTTCGTACCTCAAGGGGAAAGAAAAAAATATCCGCGGAGTGATCTTTACGCATGGTCACCTCGACCACATTGGTGCTGCTCCCATTTTGCTTAAGCAGCTGCAGTACCCAACTATCGTAGGGCGTGATTTTACGCTGGCTTTGGTCAAGCGTAAGGTAGAAGACGTTCAAAAAGGAGCTGCCGAACGCCTCAAAACTATCCGTGTTAAAAGCGTCGACGAACGCCTGAAGCTCGGTGCTTTTGAGGTCCGTTTCTTCGAGGTAGAACACTCGATTATGGACTCAATGGGCATTGCTTTGGTAACCCCAAACGGCTCTATTGTGCACATGGGTGACTGGACTATCGCCAACGAGCCAGTAAATGCTCCAGGCGAAGAACAACCAACCTACAACCACCTCGAGGATCTTCCAAAACCGACCTTCTTGATGCTCGAATCGTTAGGAGCCCTCAAGAAGGGTCTGCCACCGAGCGAAACTGAGGTGCACTATAACCTGCAGCAGCTCATTCGTAACGCACCGGGCCGTATTATTATCGGTACCTTTGCTTCACAGGTCCGTCGTATCGCCTATCTTTTGGAATACGCCGAAGCCCAGGGAAAAAAGGTAGCGCTCGAAGGCTACAGCATGAAGATGAACATCGAAGTAGCGAAGGAGTTAGGGTACATTAAGGTAAAACAAGATACGCTGATTACCACCAACGATATTCACAAGTACCCAGACAACAAAATTGTGATTCTGTGTACCGGAGCCCAAGGGGAAAGCAACGCTGCGCTCACCCGTATCGTTACCGATAACCACCGTTTCGTAAAACTCCAGAAGAGCGATACGATCGTGTTCTCGAGCTCGGTTATTCCAGGAAACGAACGCAGCATTCAGCGCCTCAAAGACAACCTGTACCGTAAGTGTGACAACGTGATTCACTCAGAAATGATGGAAATCCACGTGGGTGGCCATGGTACTATTAGCGAAATCGAAGAAATCATTCGCCAGGTAAAGGCAACCTATGTCTTGCCAGTGTATGCTAACCACTACTTTATTAAAGAGGCTGCCAAAATTGCCTACCGCATGGGCTACCCAGAGAAAAATGTGTTCACGATGGATAACGGGCATATTCTCGAGATTCCAGAGCAGCAAGCCGGATTTCCAAAGCTCATTGCCGAAAAAGCCGACACCAGCTATGTCTTCGTAGACGGACTCGGTATTGGTGACATTGGCCATGTGGTGCTCCGTGATCGTCAGATGCTTGCCCAAGATGGTATGGTGGTGGTTACCGTTGTTATTAACGGCAAAAGTAAAAGCGTCGTAGGTGCCGTCCAGGTAACGAGTCGTGGATTCGTCCACGTGAAGGAAAACTTCGACCTCATTAACGAGGTAAAGAAGAAAACCGTGAAAGTTATTAAGGATAACACCAGCAAGGATACGTCGCTCGACTGGGAATTGGTGCGCAATCAGATGCGTGACCAAATCGGCCAGTACTTGTTCCAAAAAACGGAACGCCGACCAATGGTACTGCCAGTAGTTATTGAGGTATAAAGAAAAAGCTCCCCGCAAGGGGAGTTTTTTATTGGAAATGAAATATTTAGGTTACTTTAGATTGTATCGCTTCGCGACGTGTGTCTGTCAGGCCCCTGTGTGACCTCGTGGTATACTAAAAAAGTACTAAAAAGATCTACTTTTATGAAACCACGACTTGTCTCCGCTATCACTGCCTCGGGGAGCCTCCATATTGGGAACTATCTGGGTGCCGTAAAGCAGTTTATTCAAATGCAAGATGACTACGATGCGTATGTCTTTGTGGCGGATCTTCATGCTATTACGGTCCCACAAGACCCTGTTGCGCTGCGAGCCAAAACTTTCGAGATCATTAAAATCTATTTAGCTGCTGGACTCGATCCGAATAAGGTAACGCTCTTTGTACAGTCACATGTACCGCAGCACACCGAGCTCGCCTGGGTACTCAACACCGTTGCCCGCATGGGGGATATGGAAAAGATGACCCAGTTTAAGGACAAGAGTCAAAAAGAAGGAGCCGAACGCTCGAGTGTTGCCTTATTCGATTACCCAGTTTTGATGGCAGCCGATATTTTACTCTACGATGCCGCTGTAGTGCCGGTAGGCGAAGATCAGGTGCAGCACCTCGAGCTTACTCGTACGCTGGCACGTCGTTTTAACGAGCGCTTTGGCGAAACCTTTGTGATCCCCGAAGTTAAAGTCCAAAAAGCAGGGGCGCGCATTATGGCACTCGACGATCCAGCTAAAAAAATGAGTAAATCAGCGGCGAGTTCGTATAACTATATCGCTCTTACGGACGATGCCGAGACAGTAACCAAGAAGATTAAAAAAGCGGTGACCGACAGCGGCAGCGAAATCGTCTACACCGACGACAAGCCAGCTATTAAGAACCTGATTAACATCTACAGCTTAGTAGGAGGTATTACCCCAGACGAAGTAGTTGCTAAATACGAGGGTCAGGGCTATGGTGCCTTTAAGACAAGCCTCACTGCTGTGGTCATGGACTTCCTTGTTCCATTCCAGGAGCGCTTCGCCAGTATTTCTGACGAAGATGTGCTCGAGGTGCTCCGTAGGGGACGAGAGAAAGCAGAAGCTATTGCTGAGCAAAAAAAACAAGATGTTTATCAACGGATAGGTATGATCGTTGCATAAAAGAGAGAAGAAAAAAATACCACGTGCTTTTAGTCACGTGGTATTTTTTTGTGAATGAAGAAAAATTGTGGATAACTTTTGCTTCGATCTCTTGCGTGTTTTTTCAGGGTGTTCCATAATGTATCTAAGGAGATTTTTCTCTTTCATTAAGTAACATATTTTTTACAGGGGTCGAAACTGTAAAGGTGTGAATATAAATAGAACAATAAATTTTTTAATATAATAGTATGGAACAGTATTCCCCATCAGAATACCAAACCAACCGTTACGAACCATCTCGTAACGAAGAGGACAATCGCAAACAGCGACGCCTCTGGTGGATTCTTGGTTCAATTCTCGGTGTCATTTTGTTAGTTGTAATTTTGTGGTTTGTTTCATGTCACAACAAGTTTTGGGACTTTGTTCGTTATGGGTTTGGTTCATGCGAAGTAGCAGCTATGGACGGACGAACTTCGCTGCAGTCACCAGATGGTTTTGTTGGGTACTTTGGTACTGGCCTTGCCGATATCAATAAGCTCGACACCGATGGTGACGGTATCGCAGACGTGAAAGATCTTGACGACGACAATGATGGTGTCGCCGACAGTCTGGACGCTGACGACAACGGTGACGGTGTAGCCGACAATCTTGACGGGGCAACCACACTGATTCAGTTAGTAGCTGCTGCTAACAGCGGAGCGAACGGAAGCGGCGCAGGTGGAACAACTACTACTCCAGCCACTACTCCTACTACCACTCCGGCTGTGGTTCCAACCACTACTCCAGCAACCAGTGGTAATGTTTACAATACCTACACAACATCTGGCGCTACCAACATTGTGGCTGGCGAGGGTATTGACGTTTCTGAAAGCGGTTCAAACACCACGGTCACCAACGCTTTCGGTGAATACGTTAATCTATCAAACGAAGTCACAGGTTCACTTCCAGCCGGAAGCATCTCGAACACTGACGACGTAACAGCAGCCAGCAGCCGCATTTCGCTAGCCGGTATGCCACAGGGAGCTGTACTGAGTCCATTTTCGATCGATGTCAACGAAGCTGCTTTGAACCTTGCCAACATGGGTGGGGTACTAAACCTAGCTACTCAAACAACCGGTACTATTCCTCTCAGCTCAATTACCGGACAAGACGTAACTGCTGCTTCGAACAAGATTACTCTCGGAGGTACTCCTGCCGGAGCTGCGCTCAAGGCATTCTCTGTCGACGTCAACGAAGCCAACCTTTCACTCCAAAACATCGGAGGACAGCTTTCA
>CAZCQJ010000024.1:0-9865 GCA_964500865.1 uncultured Bdellovibrionales bacterium
TCAAAAAAATGCGCGACGCCGAGGCCAAGGAATGCCCCAGCAATAAAATCAATAAGCATGACCTTATTGTAGCAGACTCTAGACAAAATTTGCGCATCATGCTATATTTATGTGTCGGTAATGTTGCCGGCTTCCCAAGCCATAAGGCCAGAAAGTAGGGGAAAGAAAATGACGAAGAAGTACATTCAAATGGTACCGGGCTCGCTCCTGTACGCCACCACCATGCTGGGGGCTAACCTTGATAGCTGGGAGATAGAAGCCCGGATCGACCTGTGGGCGACCGTTGCTATAAACGGAGTAGTAGAGGAAAAGCAGTATCTTCTTTCGTTCACCATTGTGGGGTCGGGTCACTTTGGCTTTACGATAATGGATGAATCCTACTCTATGTCGCTTCCGTACCTCAAGCCGGTGGCTGCATTTCGTGAATTTTTGATGAGCGAAATGAAGCGCCTGAGTCAGGAAATCGAATCTCCTTCTATGGCGAAGGCAGAGAACCGGCCGATCGAAGTCAGCGCGACGCTAGCGGGGTTTGGTGCGTTTAGTCTGGAGCTGGCAAGCTTTAGCGACACGCGGGCCTTGCTGGGTCAGGTGAAGCGCTTTGTCGAAAAGGCTATGCAAGACCGAAAGGGTGGGTTCGGTAGGGAGCTCAAGGTAGACCCGCAGCTTTTGAAGAAAGCTTTGGAGGCACTTGGCCAGGTGCCCTGCACGGATACATCATTTTCCGTGCTCGAAAAATAGGTAGGATGTTCTATGGGGTGGCTTGCAACGCAGGCCGCCCCTCATTCTTTTTATACAGCCTTTTTCTTTCTTGCGAGGAGCCAGTCAGGCTCGGGAATAAAAGTAATCTCTGGCCAGTGATCAATTTCGTGGTCTGTAAAATCGTAGTGCATCTGATACACATTTTCTACGCTGCCATGCATTGCCTTGGTCCAGTCTAAACCAAGGTCGCGAGCTACCTCTTTCAGGGCGTCTTCCGAAGGACCTTCGAGCTCTACAAATGACGGAATCCAAGGCCAGGTATCGATAGTTACCTCGACATTCTTATAGAGCCACTTCTCTCGTTTGGTTTCTTGATACACCTTTCTTGTCATGCCAATGGCACGTAAAAACGCAGTAGCTTTTTCAAAATCATTCACCACTACAGTTGCTTCTTTAGTGCCGTGTATCGTACGATCGAGCAGTTGTTTGTAACTCAGTGTAATTTGGTTACCTTCGTCACGGACACGCACCCAGCCGTTTATTTTGTCGAGCGATTCATCCGGGAAGTCAAAATTTTCTCGTCGCATGAGCATTTCGCCGTGCTCCTTAGTAGCTCCAAGAAGAGTGAGTTTTTCGCGGAGTTTTTGTGTATCAATATCTGGGAACGTCGCCTCGATTTCTGTTTCCATAAAATTGCAGAATAAAAAGTATCTACTGAGTATAAGTATAGCAAATAAAAAAACAAAACCACCCGTAAAGGGCGGCCTTGCTTTCTTGTATCGCCACGGGGAATCGAACCCCGCTTTTCAGGATGAAAACCTGATGTCCTAACCGATAGACGATGGCGACATATTTGCAGAATAACAAAGTACAGGATAGCACTTTTGATGAAAAAAACAAGCGCTTATAAAAGATTGTACCCAGAGACCAATCAAGGAGGATGTGAGGGGAGGGATTTGGAACCCTACATCTACTCTCTATCATGGTCTCTGGGTACGCCCACCTCGTTTACAGCGCCTGCTTTGGATGGGGGGGGCGGCACCGTGTTCGACGAGGTGAGCTATTTGGGCACGGATTTCCATGCGTGGAACTACTATAACAGAACAGAGCTTCCTTGGCAAGAGTTCGTATAGAACAGGGCTCTTCTTAGGACGATCGGGAATCGGTAATGATTTTTTGGTACAAATAGGCGCTGGGGCGTATATGGCGCTCCTTGGTCTGGTGGTCAAAATCGATAAGGCCAAACTTCAGCCAGTATCCTTTATCCCACTCAAAATTATCGATAAAAGACCAGTGTAAGTATCCTCGGATATCGGCACCCTGGGCCATGGCGGCATGCAGCGCGGCTATGGCGCGCGGCAAAAAGTCCTGACGCAGAGTATCTTGGCCATCGGCGACGCCGTTTTCGGTAACGTAAATTGGTAGTTTGTATTTTTTGAGCTGGAGGGCAGCAATAGTGATTGACTCGGGGTAGTATTCCCAACCGAAGTCAGTTACCTGTTCGTTCTTATTCTTGTTATACCAGCCGTCGATGTGGTGACTGTGATAATGATTCAGCCCGAGGAAATCTTGTTCTTTTTTAATCGCCAAGAGCCACAAGTCGTTCCAGAAAAAGTCAGCCACTGTTTTGAGAAGCGTATTCCAGAGTGATGGCGTGACGGGGATAAAAGCGACCTGGTGTTTGGCAATACCAATTTGGTATGCCGAGTTGTGGGCTTTTAAAATACGGTAGGCTTTTTTATGAGCCTGCACTAAATGGTAGCTAGCACGGATATACGCAAGAAGACTCTTTTTCTGTGGTGGCCACTGACCCAAAAGGTACCCGTGTGATGTAACGACATCTGGCTCGTTTAGGGTGATGATAAAAGTAAGGCTGTCACCAAAAGCGTGGGCTATAGCGCGTGCGTAGCGCTCAAAGTAGTGGGGAAAGTTTTTTGAAAGTAAGCCACCTTCCTTTTGGAGCCACACCGGGAGCGTCCAGTGCCACAACGTAACGAAGGGTTCAATGCCACGCTTCCGTAGGGCGGCGATGACAGCTTGGTAGTGAGCAATTTCTTTTTGATCGAAAGCGCCTTTGGTTGGTTCGATACGAGACCACTCGAGTGAAAAGCGATGAGCGTTGTGACCGAGCGTTTGGGCAATATCAAAATCTTCTTCGTAGCGGTGGTAGTGATCTGGCCCCATGCCAGAGATATAGTTCGCAGGGTTTTCTGCTTCGGCCTTATAGAGTGGCCAGGTGGGCAGGTGTCCAAAATGAAGATGAGCCTCTTGAGCAAGACGAGCGGCATTTTGCTTTTCCCATTCGCTCCAATCGTTATGGTTGCCACCTTCTACTTGGTGACTCGCTGTAGCCGCACCCCAATAAAAATCAGCAGGAAAGCGAAGTGGAGCCTGGTTACTTGATGGAGGGAAAGAATCTTGATGCATAGTTATTTTTCTGGTATTATAGCACTTTTTCGGGTATACTACCCAATGAATTGATCTTATAACAGTGTAGCGTTATGCAACCTTTTGTTTTCCCGGACCCCAAAACCCGCGTTCCCAAGGAGCGCTTTGTGCAGCGTTTTCTCGAGATGATTCCAGGGACCCTTACCTGGACAACACTTTTAGGGATGCTCTTCTTTTCGTTTTTCTTGCCATTTTGGGCCGCCATTGCAGTGATTGTTTTTGATATCTACTGGCTTCACAAGGCGATGTATATTTCGTTTTTCTCGGTCCTGGGGAATCGCCAGGTAGAAGAAGGAAAAAAGATTGACTGGTGGGAGCGCTGTCAGAACAGTATGCACCCAAAGGTGTACAGTGAGATGCTTACGGAGAGGATTGCGAGTCTCAAGGAAGAGCGTAGGACGCTTTCGTTCTTTGCATTTTCGGAACGCCGTCGTTTAAAAAAAGCAATTGTGCGTAACAAGCATATTTTGAAAGAAACCGAAAAGCTTATTCCGATTGAATCAGAAATTTGGGACTGGAAGGATATTGTGCACGTAGTGCTGTTTCCTACTGCTGGTGAGCCAGCTGATGTTATCGAGCCAGCTATTCAGTCAATCATGGACAGTAATTTTCCAAAAGATCAGGTGATTGTGCTCCTTGCTACCGAAGAGCGTGAGCCAGAAGAAACGCGCCTTCCGAAGGTAGAGTACTTGACCAAAAAATTTGAGGGAGTCTTTAAGGACTTTTTGGTGACAACACACATTGTGGCCGACGGCGAAATGAAGTGTAAGGCAAGTAACGCGGGTTTTGCTGCGCGTGAACTCCAAAAGTATCTGGATGCGAAGGGTATCGATTATACCAAGGTGGTGTTCTCGAACTTTGACTGTGATAGCGTGGCGCACCCGGAATACCTGGCTGCCTTAACGTACAGTTATATTACGACACCGAAGCGTTTGCAGCGTGCATACCAGCCACTGCCGATGTATCACAATAATATTTGGGACACCAATGCTTTTGTGCGTTTGGTGGTAACGGGGTCGTCGTTCTGGCACCTGTACCAGTCGACACGCCAGGAGATGGTCACGTTCTCGTCGCACTCCGAGCCGTTTGATACCTTGGTGAAGGTGAACTTTTGGCCGGTAAATATGATTAGTGAAGACAGTGTTATTTACTGGAAGTGTTTGGCGTATTTCCATGGTGACTACCAGGTGGAGCCGATTCACTTGCCAGTTTCGCTCGATGCTGTGTTGGCACCAACCTACCTGAAAACGCTCGAAAACCAGTACCGCCAAAAGCGTCGCTGGGCCTATGGTATCGAAAACTTTCCAGTAACGATGCGCGCCCTGTGGCCAGACAAGGGTATTAAACTGTGGACCAAGATGCGTATTACCTTCGAGATGCTCGAAGGGCACTATTCATGGGCTACTACGTCGTTCATTCTTACCTTCTTGGGATGGCTGCCGATCTTTTTGGGTGGTGAGGCTTTCCGTCAGAGCGTACTGGCACACAACCTGCCTTTTGTGACGCGTATGCTGCTTACCTTAGGAATGAGCGGACTGCTTATTTCGATTCCGTTGTCGCTTTTGTCGCTACCGCCACGCCCAAAGCGCTATTCTTGGTGGCGTAACCTCAACATGCTATTCCAGTGGATTTTGATTCCGATAGTGGGATTTTTGTCGGCTATCCCGGCGCTGGATTCACAGACGCGACTATTATTAGGAAAATATTTTGGAGAATTTTGGGTCACCGAGAAAATGGTGAAGAAAGATTAGTTACGAGAGGGGGTAGTATAAAAAAAGAAATGAGACCACCGGGCGCTGCCTGGTGGTCTCTTCGTTTTGTTTGGCTAGTCCGGAATGTTACCGGCTGGCCGCTTCGTGACGCTGTGCGATCGGAATCACATCAGCACCACTGCCAGTACCTGCTCGTTCTTGGTCAGTGAGGACGAGCACCGTATCTGCATCAGCACCGGCAGTATCGTCGACAGCGCCGTCGACAAACGTTCGGTTGATGATCTTCGCTGTCACCGGTTCAGAAGATACCTGGGGACAGTAGTTTTCTGGAATACAGATCACCACTTGATCCTGAAGAGCTGCCTGGATCTTTATCCAGTAGTACCCTAGGGTACGCACCGGCTCCCCAAATTCACGCTGGATGCTCTGGTCGAGAACTTCCTGTGGGAACGGCTTTTTTGATGAGCAGTAGAAAATCTCGCAGATTTTAATACGAAGCGTTTCGAGGAAAGTTTGCTCCGGGAACTGTATCGCCACCTCGAGGATTTCCCCCAGGAGGTACATTGACCAGGGGGAGTCCTTGTCAGTGACTTCACTGAGGACACTGTTTATCTTCGGCATTATCTTGCTGAAGGTATTCAGCTGTACCTCACTATCGTCCATTTTCTTGACCGGGACAATGATCTCACGGATTTCAGTGAGGATCATGAGGACCGCCTGTTCGCGCTGAGCCTTTTCTTCGGCCACTTTCCGCTGCTCGAGGGTTGTAAGAATAAGCATGATAAATCTCCCTGACATGCAAAATTGCACCTGTGCATTATATCAAAATAGCCCGAGTTGTCAATGGCTATCAGTTCGGAAATACGAGAAGGCTAACAAAAAAGAAACAGCGCTACCTCCCGTAGGAAGTAACGCTGTAAGTCGGTGGTGCCTGTCAAAGTTTTGTCAGGCGGCCATTCGCAGTGGAATGGGTCCGTGGTTAGGGTTCCAGGCTGCGGTGGCGACCAGTGGGGCGCGCTCCACCTGTGCGACTGCTTCGGTCATTTTTGGGTCGAAGATATACAGGTTAACCGGCAGGTAGCTTTCCGCCATAGCCTTGCGGATAGCAGCATGGTCTGCCTTGTCGCGCTGCCCGATGCGGCCAGTGCCAATGCGTACGATAGAGTATTTGCGACCGCTGTCGTTCATGTAGTGCAGGTAGTCCATGCCGAACCGCACATCTTGATCGGCATTGCGCCAGTGAGGGTGCTTCAAACTATGACAGATGATCATATGGAGCTTCCGCTGGGCATCGAAGTCAAAGGTCAGTACCGATCCAAGATCAAGCGCCGTGAGGGGGATGAGATTCTTGACGAACCGCAGGCCGATACCGGTGACATCGTTAAGGTCGGTATTCATACCGATAATGATATCACGGGGGTTTTGTGGCGAGGTAATATCGCCGTTAATAATGTCTTCGATCACGATTTCTCTCCCTAGAGTGAAGCAAGATTGCTCCCAGACAGAGTAGCACCAAGTAGGTGTCGAGTCAATGGACGGTTACTCTAAATGAATACGTTCGTCAAAGCGGTTGAGGGCGGCTTTGAGAAGGGGGTGCTGGGTAAGTTTTGGGTCGGTCTTCAGGAGGTCAGCAGCATCTTTTTGGGCAATGGCTACGAGTTTAAGGTTGGTCATGTGTTCCATGGCGACGTCCGGGATGCCAGACTGACGCGTCCCCAAAAAGCTTCCGGGGCCACGCTCGGCGAGGTCGCCCTCGGCGAGCTCGAAACCCCTGGTGGTTTTGGTCAGAGCCTCGAGACGTTTAGGCGTGTGTTCAAATTTTCCTGGGAGCAAAAAGCAGTAGCTTTGCGCCTCGCCACGGCCCACGCGGCCGCGGAACTGATGAAGCTGCGATAGACCAAAACGGTCGGCCTCTTCGATAGCGATGACGGTGGCATTCGGAATATCAATCCCTACTTCGATAACGCTGGTAGCCACCAGAACGTCATATTCTTTTTGCTGAAAGGCAAGCATCACCGCTTCTTTTTCTTTGGCTTTCAGTTTGCCATGGATCAACCCGACGGAGAGATTCGGGAAAATATCTTTCGCGAGGTGCTGGTGCATACTGACGGCAGCTTTGACGTCGGCCATCGCCTGGGAATCTTCGACAAGCGGGAAGATGATAAACACTTGGTGGCCCGCTGCAACTTCTTTGCGGATATGATTGTATACAGCTGTACGGTCGGCCGTATTTTTGGCCAGCATAGTAATGATAGGTTTGCGGTTCTTAGGCATGGTGGTAAGAAGACTGACCGAAAGGTTACCAAAAAATGCCAGGGTAAGGGTGCGCGGGATAGGGGTAGCGGTGAGCGACAGAAAATGCGGAATGGTGTCTGGCGTTTGGTCGCTTTCTTGTGAAGACAGTGCCTGGAGCTTGGCTCTTTGGGCTACACCAAAGCGGTGCTGCTCGTCCACAATAACCAGCGTCAGGTTCGCAAAACTCACGGTGTCCTGGAGGAGCGCATGGGTACCGATAATAATATCTGGGATACCGGCGGCTATGGCCTTGGTAAAGCTGGTACGCGAAACCTGGTCGCCATGGAGTACGTGGTAGGTGCGCGTAAAGAGCGAGACCTCGAAGGGAGTACCAGCAAAAAGTTTTTTGAGCGACTCGTAGTGCTGCCGAGCCAGAACCTCGGTTGGGGCCAGGAGCACCGCCTGGGTGTTATTGCTGGCCGCTAAAAGTAGTGCAAAAGCAGCCACCACGGTTTTGCCGCTCCCTACATCACCATTCAAGAGGCGGTTCATGGGCGACGTCTTGGCGACGTCGTCACCAATTTCTTGGATGGCTTTTTTCTGGTCGGGCGTCAGGGTAAAGGGGAGACTGGCTAAAAAGTTTTGGGTTAGTATTTTGTTCGGCAGGAGCGCCTGTGATTTTTGTGATTCAAATGCCTGGCGAATTTCTTGTGCCTTCAGCTGCACCAAAAGAACCTCCTGAAACGCGAGGCGTTTTTTGGCGATATCAGTTTGTTCGAGCGTCTTCGGAAAATGAAGATACAGGAATGTTTGCTTGAGGGTTGGCAGGTGATATTTTTTGAGGAGCTCTGCCGGGAGTGGATCTGGGAAATCGGTGAACTTACTCATGATGCTCGCAATCTGCCAGCGCAAAAACTTACTCGTCACGCCGCTGGTCTCTGGGTACACAGGCACCAAGCGTCCGGTGTGCACCGCTTCTTTTTCGAGCTTCTCGACGCTCGGATTCTGAAGGAGCATCCCTTTTTTGTCGCTGCTCACTTTGCCGCTGATGCGTACCTCGGTATCCTCGTGGAGTGACTGTGCTACAAAGCGCTGGTTAAACCAAAGAAGGCGAATGCTACTGGTGTCGTCGCTCAGTGTGGCCTCGGTAATGAGGAGTTTTTTGTGAAACGAACGACCACTCGAAAGATGGGTGATGGTACCCACGATAGATACTGTGTCGCCAACTGCCAGCGAATCAATCGGAACAATTTGCGAGTAGTCTTCGTAGCGTGAGGGGATATGGTACAGCAGGTCTTCCACCGTAAACAGCCCGAGCTTTGCTAGCCTGGTGACCATGGGCTTTTTGATAAGTGGGATCGCAGTGAGTAAAGTAGAGAGTTCCATACTGCTACTATACCATTTTTTAAAAAGGATCGCGGTTCCTGGATCTAAGAAAATCCAGAAGAGGGTCTAAAACGCAAATGACCCACCAGAAGAAATTTTCTTCCGGTGGGTCATGAGACTTTTGAATGCATATCGGTTGTAAGCCGAGAACGTAATGGCAAGGGGCCGAGGTTCGTTGATACATTCTACAAAGTAGGCGACTTAGCCTCTTTGCTACACAGGAGCTCCGTATCCAAGATTACCTTGCTTAAGGGGTCTTAGATGGACGTGGATCGGGTCTCTACCACTGTAACGTTCCAGCGGTAGTCGATCAGCTTTCCTGTGGCCACAAAGTCTCTAGTGGCAAATTTCATTACTTCTTTAAAGGAACGAAACCGTATGATATCAAAAAACAAGACTCTTGTCAAGAGTTAAAAGAGGCTTGTTTTAAGGGGTGTTTCTGATACAAAAATACCCTCTTTAAGGGAGGATCTTAAACTCGTGTCCTCGGCAAGAACCTCTACTCACCTTTGGTGGGGAGCCGGGGTTCGATATATTTAATACGGATTTTGGCACTAAAAAAGACTTTCCACGGGGGAAAGTCTTCTAATGTGTCCTCGGCAGGAATCGAACCTACGACCTTCTGGACCGCAACCAGACGCTCTATCCACTGAGCTACGAAGACATATACTCCAGCAAGGAGCACTTCTAAATATGCATCATTTTCTCGACGGTGTCAAGGAAATTTGGCTCGTGGGGGATCTCTGGGACAAACTGCACTAGGATGTCGTAAACAGCCTGATTATCGACGGTAGTCAGGGGAATGTGGTGGTGTGAGATCAGGTCGCCATTGGTGTGGAGGCTGAGGGTATCTGCAAATGGTCCGTCTTCGTAGATATGAAAACTTTCGAGCGCTTCGTAGGGGTAAAAGTTGTTGCCAGAGAGTACCCCACGGTCTGTGAGGAAAAAGTCGACCTCGGCTGGTGTCTGGCGCTCCAGGAGGTAGCCGATGACTCCGATAAGCACAAAGGTGATAGCCATCAGCGGGCTGTTGGTGTACAGCGCCCAGGCGATAATAACCAGCAGAATAGCTAGAGTAATGAGGCGTGATTTCGGCCCAAGGACAAAAGGATCATGTTCATGTTCGTGCCAAGAAAGCAGCACATCTCCGTATGCAGAAGAAAGCATAGTTTTGTAAGTTTATTCTTTTCTTGTAGTATACCAGACATAAGCTCTTTACAGGAGGGCAAAAATACGGTACCGTAAAAAAACCAGGTTTACATCTGGAGGAGTGGCCGAGTGGTCGAAGGCAATAGTCTTGAAAACTATAGCGCTGCAAGGCGCCGGGGGTTCGAATCCCTCCTCCTCCGCTAACAGGAAAAGGGGCCTCTGATGAGGCTCCTTTT
>CAZCQJ010000025.1:0-4999 GCA_964500865.1 uncultured Bdellovibrionales bacterium
AACCAAAGCCGCCGCCCTGGCCCTGGAAGCCACCGAAATCGAAGCCGCTAAAATCAAAACCTCCCTGACCTTGGAAACCGCCACCACCATTGCTCCCGGCGCCACTGAAGGTTTGCCCGAACTGGTCGTACTGTTTACGCTTTTCGGTATCCGAAAGTACCTGGTAGGCTTCGTTTGCCTCCTTAAACTTTGCCTCGTCCCCTGTTTTTTTATCCGGGTGCAGCTCGTGTGCTTTCTTACGGAAAGCCTTTTTAATTTCGTCTTGCGAGGCTGTTTTATTGACCCCTAAAATATCATAGTAATTCTTGGCCATAGTCAATCATTATACGTACTTGGTACTTGTCAGTATACGTCAAAAAAGAAAAATTGGCAATCCCATACAGAGAGTGCCAATTTTCTTGTTTTCTCCTAGAGCCCTGTTTCGTTACGGTTATCTACGTGCCCCTGGAAGGTCTCTGAAAAGTGCGCTTTCTTCGTGTTGGGGTCCGTAATGAAGTAGTAGTACGGGTTCGCTGTTGGGTATACTGCTGCCAAAATAGACTCGAGGCCTGGATTAGTAATAGGCGTTGGCATGAGCCCTGCGTACTTGTACGTGTTGTACGGCGAATCAATATCGATATCGTTTAAGTACAATTTTTGCTTATGTATCCCTGATGCATAATTCACCGTAACATCACTCTGGAACGGCTGTCCAGCAGCGAGGCGCTTCCAAAAAACATCAGCCATCATTTTGCGATCCTCGGAGTTATCACCTTCTTCCTCTACTAGGCTCGCAATGATGAGGGTATTAAAGAAACTCCCCCCCTTGGCAGCACCATCCCTTTGGACCGTTGCACCAACTTTTGCATCAAAGTTTGCGAGCATTTTTGTCACGATATCCTCGGCTGTTGCATTCGGCAGAAAATAGTACGTGTCTGGAAACAGGTACCCTTCGATAGAACGATCCTTTGGATGCGATGCCAAGGCACTATATTTTTCGTTCCATTCTGGCTTCGGCTGGTTGACGAGCTTCAAGAATCCTTCGCCATCAAAACCATTCTCAGTCAGGCGCTCTGCCATTTCAAGGGTCGTCCAGCCTTCTGGAAAGGTCACCTTTTTGTCCTTCCGAGTAATCTTTCCGGCGATGAGTCGGTCCGCAATAGTTGTCACAGTGTCCTCTGGGTAGAGTACATAATTCCCCACCTGTAGTGCGCTCGATTTCCCGATCTTTTTCAGGTGAATCAAGAAAATATATTTATTCTGAATGGCCCCTAAAGTCACGAGATGATCCGCTACGGTAGCGGCTGATTCCCCTTCTGCTAGAGTAAAACTGGTTTCTTCCGTCAGTGTTCCGTGACGCTCATTTTCGCCATACCAAAAATATGCAAAACCACTAACAATAATCGTGGTAACCACCACCACAAAGAGAAAAATCTTTTTCACAAAATCGATTCTTAGAGTAAGTTACAATCCAATCACCTGAATAAATACGTCTCGTTTACGAGATCCATCAAATTCTGCAGCAATAATGTTCTGGCGCGGACCAAGGACGAGCCTTCCTCGCTCTACTGGGACCACGACACTGTTCCCTGTCAGAAGTGTCTTGCAGTGCGAATGTCCATTACTACGACCGTCAGAATCCGAAGAACGACGGAGCTCGAACATATCATGCGAATATTGCCCATCAATCGGTACAAGGCGGTACAGTGTCCGCATAAAGTCCTGAAGCAACATCGATTCGTGATGATTAATGAGTACACCCATAGTTGTGTGCTCTGCAAAAATAAGCACCTGGCCCTCACGAATCCCCGAAGCCACAAGCACCTCCTGAACACGGTCGGTAATATCGATAAATTCTACCTGACTTTTGGTTTCAAACTCAACTCGCCCTTTATGTATCTTCATAGTCCCTCCTTATGGTTATGTAGCCGTGCTATTTACTTTGCCGCGTTCAGTGCGCCCTCGAGAATTTCCTTACTCTGCACACCAACAAGCTCCGATACAACCTCTCCGCCCTTGAAAACCTTTAGACTTGGAATAGACATGATGCCATACTTACTCGCAGTACCTGGGTTTTCATCAACGTTGAGCTTACCGATCTTTACGCCAGTCACTTCTGCTGCCAGTTCATCGATAGTTGGCCCGAGAATCTGACATGGTCCACACCACGGTGCCCAGAAATCTACCAAAACGGGTACATCACTCTTCAAAACTTCTTCTTCGAAATTAGCATCGGTGAATTGCATCGCCATAAAATGTCTCTGAATAATTATGTACCTAGTATACTGTATCTTTTGTAAGTTGAAAACCACCCAAACAAAAAAGCCATTCGAAAAATCAAATGGCTTTTTTTCTGCTCTGAGCACTAGCGCTTATGCGCCAACTTCTATCACTTCTGCCTCCTTGACTACTGTCTTTGAGGTTTCTTCGGATTCTTCTGCATTCCCGAACTCTTTATTGAGAAGTGTATAGGCAGCCTGTCCAACCAAAAGAGCAATCGGTGTTACAAAGAGAAACTCAACAAGATCTACAGTAAGCCAGACAAGCACCTCTGGAAGCGTCAGCGTAATTACACTAACAATACTCATAAATACACCCACCACAACAAGAAGGCTCAAAAAGAGACCTAAAATTGCCCAGCGATGCCCTTCGGTTCTTTCTGCCTCTGCAGCAAAGAGTCGCGAAATGCTTTCCTCAGGATGCTCCAGTGTACGATATCCTACAAAAGCGTATCGCATTGCCAAATACACACCTGGGACTATCAAAAAGATAAGTCCTACAATAACCATTAACGCAAAGAGTATGTTAACTGCAATGTACTTTAGCAAAACACGAAGGTACTTTCCCCAGTTTTCCCATTTTTCCTTCTGACCAGAAGAGATGAAAAAAAGAAACGAAGCTGTTGCTGCAGTAATCAAAATAAAATGTAAGATCTGCAACACAAAAAACAGAATCCCTGACGATATATCAAATGCGAGCGAATCTATAGCTTCTGGCGATGCCACAAAATTAGAGAGGATGGTCACTACCAATGCTGGAAGCAAAAGGTAGTATACGTACTTCGCTTCATTACGCCACCAGTCCAAAGCCACCCTATATGTATCACCTATCGAAAATATCTTTGTTTGCATACATCAAAAAATTATAATACTTTTCTTTAGTATATTCCTTAGCTACGACTTGCGCAAGACGGAGAGGAATGCATTGGTTGGAATTGATACTCGTCCGATGTCCTTCATCTTTTTCTTTCCCTTCTTCTGCTTCTCGAGGAGCTTTTTCTTACGAGAGAAGTCTCCTCCATAGAGTTTACCGGTGACGTCTTTTCGGAAGGCTGCCAGAGTCTCGCGGGCAATAACCTTACCACCAATAGCCGCCTGAATAGCGATCACAAAGTTCTGCCTTGGGATAACTTCCTTCAGTTTTTCTACCGTACGCTTACCTTCTGACTGAGCAGCTGCCTTTGGCACCATACGAGCAAAAGCGTCTACTATGTCGCCGGCTACCAGAATATCAAGCTTCACCACGTCACTTGGTCTATCGCCAATAGCCTCGTAGTTCATAGATGCATAGCCGCTCGTGGCGCTTTTTAGGTCATCATGAAAATTGACAATCACGTCCATCAGCGGCGCCTCAAATAAGAGCAGTACTCGAGTCTCATCGATGTATTCGGTGTTTTTGTACATCGACCGAATACTCTGCATCAGGTTCATTACGTTCCCCAGATATTCACTCGGCAATACAATTGACAAATTCACATAGGGTTCTTCGATGAATTCGATACCGGCCGGGTCCGGCATATCGGATGGACTATACAGTGGCATAAGTTCATCTTGGTCACGCATTTTTAAACGATAAACTACAGATGGTGTCGTGATGGTTGGCATCAGTCCAAATTCTCGCTCTAAGCGAGCCTGAATAATCTCGAGATGAAGCAGCCCTAAAAAGCCACACCGGAATCCTCTTCCTAAGGCCTGATTACTCTCTGGTTCAAATTCAAAAGCAGCGTCGTTTAATTTGAGTTTATCTAAAGCATCACGCATCAGCGCATAGTCGTCACCTTCGACGGGATAAAAACTCGCGTACACAGCTGGACGGATTTCTCGGTATCCTGGGAGTGCTTCAATAGTTACTTTTTCTTTTTCTCGTGGACGAAGCGTGATGGTATCTCCCACTCGACAAAAACTTACATCTTTAAGACCGGTAGCAATATACCCAATATCACCAGCCCGAAGCTCTTTCAGTGCTGTCATCTGCGGTTGAAAACATCCAACTTCTATGGCAACGCTCTCGCGGCCGGTTGCAAGCATATGGAGTATACTCTCGCGTGAGACACTCCCATCCACTACCTTAACGTACGCCACTACTCCCTTATAGGTATCATAAACGCTGTCAAAAATAAGCGCTCGCATAGTGCCCTCATCCTTACCTACTGGAGCTGGAACGCGCTCAACTACTGCACGCAGAATATCCGGGACACCCACACCTGTTTTACCGCTCGCCTCTAAGATATCCTCTTCCTTACACCCCACAATATGCATAATTTCAGCCTTGGTTTTGGCGGGCTCGGCGTTCGGTAGGTCTACCTTGTTCACGACCGGAATAATTTCGAGTCCCTGCTCAATAGCCAGGTAGAGGTTGGCGAGAGTCTGTGCCTGCACGCCCTTTGTGGCATCTACCAAAAGCACCGCGCCTTCAACAGCCGCCAGTGAACGACTCACTTCGTAATGAAAATCTACGTGCCCCGGTGTATCGATCAGATTCAGCGTGTACTCTTCTCCCTTATGTTGGTACTTCATTTGCACCGGCTGAAGCTTAATGGTAATACCACGTTCACGCTCCAGGTCCATTTGGTCTAAAAGCTGCGCCTTCATTTTGCGCTTTTCTACGGTAGCAGTAGCCTCCATTAAACGATCGGCCAAGGTGGACTTCCCGTGGTCGATGTGAGCGATAATACAAAAGTTCCGAATATGATTTTGACGGCTCATGGAGAGAGATACATACTATATACATCTCAGTATGC
>CAZCQJ010000026.1:0-3129 GCA_964500865.1 uncultured Bdellovibrionales bacterium
CTCCACCCCAGAAGCTATGGCCCTCCGCGAACGCCTCCTTACAGAAGGGGCAGACAAAGACTATATTGCCCAAGGCCTCGCCGGTGTCTCCACCCCAGAAGCTACGGCCCTCCGCGAACACCTCCTCACAGAAGGGGTAAAAAGAGCGCAGACGTATACCACAAGCTTCGTTTTGTATGATGTAGTAGTGTATGAAACTAAAGAAAGAGTAGCAGTAGGAGAAATATTTCCTAATGAATACATAGCGGAGTCTCTGCTAAGAATAGAACACCTCCTTACAGAAGGAACAAGCAAAAACTATATTGCCCGAAGTCTCGCCGGTGTCTCCACCCCAGAAGCTATGGCCCTCCGCGAACGCCTCCTTACAGAAGGAGCAAACAAAGACTATATTGCCCAAGGCCTCGCCGGTGTCTCCACCCCAGAAGCTATGGCCCTCCGCGAACATCTCCTTACAGAAGGGGCAGACAAAGACTTTGTTGTATCTTCTTATTTTTGTGATGGATTTGATGTGATTTACATGACAAAGATTTTTGACGGTGCATCAAATTAAGGGACAGAGTAAGGGGTATTTTTTGCTCCTTGCTATGGACTATGGAATAAATAAAAAATTATGGAATTCTTGCTTTCATCGGCACTCATCGTTTTTGGTTTGATTCTTTTCGAGACCGTTTCGGGGATCGATAACGCAGTGATTAATGCCGAGGTACTTTCGACGATGAGTCAAAAAGCCCGGCGTTGGTTTTTAACGTGGGGGATTTTTTTTGCCGTCTTTGTGGTGCGGGGACTTTTACCGTGGCTCATTGTGTGGGCAGCACTCCCTGGCGTTGGTTTTGTAGAGGCGTTTACAGCAACATTTTCGAATGACCCCGCAGTAGCAGGAGCGATTCAAAAAGCGGCGCCGATTCTTTTGATGGGAGGTGGTATCTTTTTGCTCTTCCTCTTTTTGCACTGGCTCTTTTTGGAACCAAAAAACTATGGACTCCGTGGCGAGGCGTACTTCGAAAAGAAGGGGGTGTGGTTTTTTGCTATTGCCTCGGTAGCGCTCACGACGCTGGTGTGGCAAGCGCTAAAAATTAATCCGATGATTGCCTTTGGTGCCGTGGTTGGCTCGACAGCTTTTTTTATTACGCACGGGTTTCGTCAGCAAGCCGAAGAGGCTGAGCAGAACCTGGTCGGGAGTAACATGAGCGATATCAGTAAGATTATGTATCTCGAGGTTATCGATCTTTCTTTTTCGATTGACGGCGTGCTTGGGTCGTTTGCCTTTACACTAGCTGTGCCGCTTATCCTCATCGGTAATGGTATCGGCGCCCTGGTAGTGCGCCAGCTGACGGTTTCGAATGTCGAGCGAGTGAAACGGTATAAGTACCTCAAGAACGGTGCCATGTATTCGGTGTTGGTGCTTTCGCTCGTTATGATTGGTCACGGGCTTGGGGCGCATATTCCAGAATGGTTTTCGCCGGTAGTCACTCTAGCTATCATAGGGTACTTTTTGTGGAAGTCGCGCAAGGCCCTAAGGGAGGATCTTGCCGCCATTGCCTCGTAAAAAAGAACCGTGGTATACTAAATACGTAATTCAATTACTTAGTAAGAAAGCTATGGCAGAAGTAGAACGAGATCAGCAGTTCATTGAATCTGTTGTAAAGATGTTGGTTGATAATCCAGATTCTGTAAAGGTAGATCGTAAGATTGATGAAATGGGAGTTTTGATTACCCTCGACGTGCATCCAGAAGATATGGGTATGGTTATCGGACGTGAAGGTATGACCGCTAAGGCACTGCGTACGCTCCTCCGTGTAATCGGTGCTCGTAACAATGCCCGTGTAAACCTGAAAATTAACGAACCAGAAGGCAGCGAAAGGCCGCGTCGTGAACGCCGCGAAGAAGCACCAACTGCTCCAGTAGCCGAGGCCGCCGCACCAGACGAAAAGTTCGACCACTACGAACAGCCTGCTCCAGAAAAGCGCAGCCTGGACGACGTTATGAACGATATTCAGATCTAAAACAGCCCGTAAAATCCTAGGTTTTAAGCCAAAAATGACCATTGACAAAATGGTCATTTTTTGCTATTATACTTAGTCAGCGTCGTGCCCGTAAGGGTTTAGACATGTTGACGCAGATTTTGCCTCAAAGAGGATGTAGAAAGGGGTTTTACAATGTCGGCAAAATGGATTAAAGACCAGACCAAGTGTGGCTGGAGCGTCAAGATCAACGGCAAAGTCATTGATGATGTGGCGCATCTCGAGCTTTTCAACCCGCGCTTTGGCACGTTGACATATGGCGATGTAGGTGGTTACGATTCGTGGAACTTCCACGAAAATGGCGGTGGAGCTTCAATTATAGTGCCATATGTCATTTTCAGAGGCTATCTTTTTGTTCTTATGATTGAACAAGATCGTCCCAACCAGGGTGGGCGCGTCTGGAATCTTCCGCGAGGATTTTTGGATCCTGGCGAGATTCATCGTGGCGCTGCCATACGTGAACTTGAGGAGGAGACAAGTATCCGTTCGACTAAGCTTATTCGACTTGGTAGTCCTGTGAACCCTAACTCAGCGTTCTTTGTGACATCAGGTGAAGGTGAAGGAGCGCACTTCTATCGCTTGAAGGTTGAGGAGTCTCAAGTTAAGTCTGAACACGAAAGTGTTGACGGTCTGATTAAGGGCCCACTCATCTTCAGTGAAGGCATCATCCGGCCGATCCCCAAAACAGCTGAAAGGATCTTTGGCAGGAAGTTCTTCCGCTACGAAGAAGCGCTGGCGGTCGGCGACATGTACACCGTGGCCGCTGTTGGCCGCTTGGTGCATCTCTGGGTCACCAAGCGGCTGTAGCCTATCAGGAAGGGAGGGTGCAACAACACCCTCCCAACCTACAAACTATACAGAAAGATTATTTCCGCCAGAATAGGGCGGTTTTTTGATACCTGATATAATTTGCTATACTAGAGAAAACATAATGAAAAATGAGTATGCAGGTGACAGCAATGGATATTCCAGGACTCCTCGTTATTGAGCCGAAAGTCTTTGGAGATGAACGTGGGTTTTTTGTGGAAAGCTATAATAAGGGGCGCTACCAAGAGGCCGGGGTGAATGTAGAGTTTGTTCAGGACAATCTTTCGAAATCAAAGAAAGG
>CAZCQJ010000026.1:3139-4786 GCA_964500865.1 uncultured Bdellovibrionales bacterium
GCGTGCTGCGAGGACTGCATTACCAGGCGCCACCTTTTGCGCAGGGGAAGCTCGTTACTGTGCTCGCAGGGGCTGTGCTCGATGTGGCCGTCGATATTCGCGAGGGGTCACCAACCTATGGTCAGTACGCTATGGTAGAGCTCACGGCAGAGAATAAAAAACAGTTCTGGATTCCAGCAGGGTTTGCTCACGGGTTTTTAACCCTCGAGGATGATACGTTGTTCGCCTATAAATGTACCAATGTGTATTCGCCAGAGCACGACCGCGGAGTAAAGTTTGATGACCCAGTAATTGGAATACAGTGGCCAGACCTTGGCGAAGAACTGACTATTTCTGAGAAGGACCAGAAGCAGCCGCTCCTGAAAGATATTATTCAAGAATTTACGTATACAGCTTAAGCCTATGAAACTACTTGTTACCGGTGGAGCGGGATTTATTGGGAGTAATTTTGTTCACCACATTTTAGAGAAGTATACAGACTACGAGGTTATTACCCTTGATGCATTGACGTATGCGGGGAACCTGGAGAACTTGGCTCGTTGGGAAAAGGATCCGCGTCACACTTTTGTAAAGGGGAATATTACCGATGCCGAATTGGTTGATGGTTTGATAACAAAGTGCCAACCGCGTTTATCGAAACCAACATTGTGGGGACACAAGTGCTCCTGGAAGCTGCTCGTAAACATATGAAACGTTTTCATCATGTGTCGACCGACGAAGTGTATGGGTCACTGAGTCCACATGACGAACCATTTAACGAGCATACACCGTACGACCCACGGAGTCCGTACAGTGCTTCGAAGGCAGCCAGTGATCACCTTGTCGAAGCCTACTTCCATACCTATAACCTCCCGATTACTATTTCAAATTGCTCGAATAACTATGGGCCGTACCATTTCCCCGAGAAATTGATTCCACTCGCTATTACGAATGTACTCGAGGGTAAGAAAATCCCTGTGTATGGTGATGGTCGTCAGGTGCGTGACTGGCTACACGTAAAGGATCACTGCCGGGCTATCGATGCCGTGCTCCATAATGGACGCATTGGCGAAACCTACTGCGTGGGTGGCGATGGTGAACGTGAGAATATCTGGATTGTAAAAAAGATTCTCGAAGAAATGGGTCTTTCAGAAGAGGAGCATATTGAGTATGTCAAAGATCGCGCTGGTCATGATCGTCGCTATGCCATTAATCATACGAAGATTACGAGTGAGCTTGGCTGGACACCGCAGGTGACGCTCGAGGAGGGCCTCAGGGAAACCATTGAGTGGTTTAAAGAAAATACTCACTGGTGGCAGTCTGTAAAGGATGGAAGCTACCAGGCATACTATGGGGCTCAGTACCAAGAACGTTAGGGTGCACGGGTTAAATATAAAAGCATAAAAAGTCCCAGAAAGGGACTTTTTGCTTTAAGAGAGGGTATTCTGGTATACTAGGGGTATTATTCTTGAAACCAAAGCTATGCAGAAAATTGTAGTGATCGGGGCAGAGGGGATGCTCGGACAAGAGTTGGTGCGAGCGTTTTCTTCGGATTCACAATATGTGGTTACTGCGTGGGATCGTAACGACGTTGATGCAACGGATTTTGTATTGCTCGCCGAAAAGCTCGCGGAGTTGTCACCAAACATTGTGCTAAACGCTGTGGCG